>DIWY01000001.1 GCA_002435915.1 Christensenella sp. UBA6094
GGTAAAGACGGTGTTATACTTGAAGGCGCAGTATTCGGACTATACCAAGGAACGACTTCGGTATACAGCGCGACATCGGCAGCTGATGGTAAAGTGTCATTTGCAAACATCGAGCCAGGCACATACACACCGAAAGAAACAACAGCACCTGTTGGCTATGAGCTATCTACAGAAATACATGAAGTAGTCGTAGCAGCAGACATGAGCATAACGATTGATGGAAGTTCGGCAAGTAGCTTTACAGAATACAACTTCGAGAACGAAAGAACACCAAATGGCTTCACATTCACAAAAACTAACGCAGCTGGTACAGTAGGCTTAAGTGGTGCAGTATTCGGCTTGTATCAAGGAACAACAGCAGTATACAGTGCAACATCGAATGCAACTGGTGTAGTAAGTTTTGCAAACATAGAGCCAGGCACATATACGCTAAAAGAAACAACAGCACCTGTTGGCTATGAACTAAACACAGAAGAACATATTGTAGTCGTAGCAGCAGACATGAGCATAACGATTGATGGAAGTTCGGCAAGTAGCTTTGCAGAATACAACTTCGAGAACGAAAGAACACCAAACGACTTCCAGTTCATAAAAACTGGTAAAGACGGTGTTATACTTGAAGGCGCAGTATTCGGACTATACCAAGGAACGACTTCGGTATACAGCGCGACATCGGCAGCTGATGGTAAAGTGTCATTTGCAAACATCGAGCCAGGCACATACACACTGAAAGAAACAACAGCACCTGTTGGCTATGAGCTATCTACTGAAACACATGAAGTAGTAATAGCAATAGATATGAGCATAACGATTGACGGAACAGTTGCTAGCGAGTATGCTGGATACAAATTCACCAATATGAGAATTTCCAATGCCTTCTCATTCATTAAGACAAATCAGAGTGAAAAAGGAATTTCGGGCGCAGTATTCGGTTTATACAATGGTAGCACATTAGTTTACAGTGCGACATCGGCAGCTGATGGTAAAGTGTCATTTGCAAACATTGAGCCGGGCACATACACACTAAAAGAAATTACGGCACCTGCTGGTTACGTTCTCTCGGCTGAAACACATGCAGTAGTTGTATCAGCTGACATGAGTATTAAGGTAGACGGAGCGGCATCGAGCTACTTTGCAACTTATAAGCTTAAAAATACTGAAAATGAAATACCAAAGACAGGTGAAGATAATAGCAATTATATCTTCTTAGGTCTTGGCCTGATGATGCTAGGCTTTGTACTACTAAAGGATCAAAAGAAAAAAAGGAACATTTAAAAACAACATTGTATAAGAAGAGTATTACTTAGTAATGCTCTTCTTTTTATTTAGAAAATAACTGTTGAAAATAAGAATATAAGGTTTATAATGTACATATGAATAAATGATCATATGTTAATAGGAGAATATATTGTGAAAAGAATAGTAAGAGATTTAAAACCAGCAGATATACAGACAATTCTTGATGATACAAAAATGATTGAAAAATTAGAGCTTTTCTTTAAAGCACTTGGCGACGGTTCACGAATAAAGATACTACTCGCACTTAGTACAGGCAGGCTTAGTGTTCAGGCACTTGAGGACATAACAGGAATGAGCCAAAGTGCGACATCACATCAGCTTAAGATACTGAAAATGCAAAACTGGGTAAAGAGCGAAAAGATAGGTAAATTCGTGTTTTATTCACTTTGCGACAGTCATACAAAGAGAATAATAGAGCAGGCTATGTCCCATATGAATCATGAATAATATTTAGCGTAAAGTGGGTCTTGACATGCAAACACACACAATTTACTTAAAAAACCTTTCTTGTGCGCATTGTGCGGGAAAGATGAAAGATAGTTTAGAAAAATTACCGGAAATAGCAAACGTAGAAATGCTGTTTACTAGCCAAAAAATGAATGTAACTATGCAGTCCGGTAAAGATTTAAGCGATGTATTTGATAATATAAAACAAATCTGCAATGGGATCGAAAGCGAAGTACAGCTTGTTGTTGATAAACCAATCGAAGAAGATAGTGGCTTTAATAAAAAATCGCTAATTCGCATAATGCTGGGTAGTGCAATATATGCTTTAGCGTTTCTGATAAATTCAGGGCAGGCAGGCAGAATTATTCTCTTTTCGGTTACCTATATTGTGCTTGCTTATCCTGTCGTAATTGAGCTAGTTAAAAGCATTAAAGCGCACGACTTTTTTGACGAAAACTTTCTGATGACAATAGCGTCACTTGGGGCGTTTATGCTTGGTGAGTACCCAGAAGGCGTCGCAGTCATGCTTTTTTACCAAGTAGGCGAGCTGTTTGAACAGCTTTCAGTGAATAAATCCAAAAACTCAATTAGAGCACTTTTAAACATTATGCCTGATAGCGCAAATGTAATAAGAGATGGCGTTGAGTCAAACGTACGCGCAATTCTTATAAATATTGGTGATGTAATAATAGTACGTCCTGGCGAAAGGATTCCTCTGGATGGAACAATAATAAAAGGCATATCTTCTATGGACACCTCAGCATTGACAGGCGAATCACTACCAAGAGAAGTGCAAGAAGGCGACAGTGTCTACTCAGGGCTTGTTGTTATTGATGGTGTGCTTTTAGTAGAAGTTAAGGCGACTTTTGAAAACTCAACGGCTTCAAGAATACTCGATCTTGTGCAGGAAGCATCTGATAAAAAGTCAAAAGCACAGTCATTTGTCACTAAATTCAGCAAAGTATACACACCTATAGTTGTAGTGCTTGCGGCATGCATGGCGCTTTTTGTGCCGATTATTACAGGTCAGCCATTTAGCGAGTGGATTTATAGAGCGCTACTGTTCTTGGTAGTGTCTTGTCCATGCGCTCTTGTGCTATCCGTTCCACTTTCTTATTTTGCAGGGCTGGGTGCAGCGTCAAAACGAGGCATACTTGTTAAGGGTAGTGGATTTATGGAGATGCTTAGAGAAGTAGATACGTTTGTGTTTGATAAAACGGGCACGCTTACTGAAGGGACTTTTAGTGTAGACGAATACAGTGCGGTTTTGATGGATAAGCAAGAGTTTATAAAAATAGTTGCTGCATGTGAAAATGCCTCAAACCATCCACTGGCAAAAGCATTATCTTCGTATGCATCCAAAGACGATTTAGATAATGTCAGCGAGTTTAAAGAGATTTCTGGCAAGGGGGTAATGGCTACATATAACGGCAAACAGGTTTTAATTGGCACCGAAAAACTTATTAGAGAAGCAGAGCTTACCCCTACCCAAATAACTGGAGCGAAAGCAGTAATGCATGTTGCTATTGATGGTAAATACGAAGGATATGTGCTATTGAAAGACACAATAAAGAAAAATGCTAAAGCGGTAATGGATGGGCTGAGAAAACAAGGCATAAAAAGAATCGTAATACTTAGTGGCGATAGGCAGGATGCCGCAGAAAGCGTTGCAAAAGAGCTTGGTATTGACGAAGTCTATGCGCAACTTCTGCCGGATCAAAAAGTAGAGAAGCTTGAAGTAGAAATGGCTAAGGCGAAAGGAAAGGTCTGCTATGTAGGTGACGGTATAAACGATGCACCGGTACTAAAAAGAGCAGACGTCGGCATTGCGATGGGTGCGCTTGGCTCAGATGCGGCAATCGAGGCGGCGGATGTTGTGCTTATGAGCGATGAGCTTACTAAACTACCTGTTTCATTAATGCTAGCTAAAAAAACACGTAGCATTGTCATGCAAAACATCGTGTTCGCAATCGGTGTAAAGGTATTTGTTCTAGTTCTTGGAGCGTTAGGCGTTGCGACAATGTGGGAAGCAGTATTTGCTGACGTTGGTGTTACAATAATCGCAGTATTTTCTTCAATGCGAGCAATGATCCCGCCAAAAGAAATAGAACAGTTTGAAGCGAAATAAAAGATGGTAGTATAAAGTGGCAGATACGCTCTGCCTTTTTTTGTTTGATTAAGATATTTTAGTAATCTACATATATTAAAAAAACCGGATCACAATATTGATAAAGCAATTAGCAGAAATAGTAAGAATTGGGTTACATTACTGGACATAAATCCTAAGAATACTCCAATTTTATTGAATTAAATCGGGTGGGATAGTATAATACGCATAGGTCTAAAAAAGCTAATATGTTTTTAGCTTAGATCATATAATTCTTATGTTTTAACAAAAATAATGGAGGCGTTCTATGAAAAGGTTTATTGCACTTGCTATCGTAGTTATGCTGACTCTTATGAGTTTAGCTGGCTGTGCAGATACATCAAACTCAAATCAAACGACTTCCCCAGATATAACAGCTACACCAGCACGAGCTAAAATCGCTTTAGTACTTGGTACAGGCGGTAAAGGTGACAATGGTAGCAATGATGAAGCAATAAAAGGTGCAAAAAGAGCGGAGACTAGCCTTAGTGTAAAAGTAGATATATTTGAGCCTAAAACTTCCAGCGATTATGATGCTATGATATCAAGCATTGCTAAGGGTGGAACTTACGACCTTATAATTGTTGCATCTATGGAGGGAGAAAAGGCTGTAAAGAAATACGCAGCAAAATATCCTAACCAAAAATTCTCGATAACGGACGTTACAATAGCTGGTCTATCTAATGTAAAATCCATTCAAAAAAACTATGCTGAGATGGCTTTTTTAAGTGGCGTTTTAGCAGGCCTTGTAACTAAAGAGGAGAGTATGTCACTTACAACAAAAGGCAGTAATATAATCGGCATCGAGATTGCTGTTGACAATGCGGCTACGAGAGCAGCTCAAGCAGGCTTTACTGCTGGAGCAAAACTAGTCAATCCAACAGTAGAAGTGAAGGTTTCAGTTGTAGGCTCGTGGAATGATATAGTTAGAGGCAAAGAGTTAGCTTCTAGTATGTACGCAAGTGGTGCAGATGTTATAATGTGCTTTGCTGGAAACTCTTCTAATGGCGTAATAGAAGCCGCCGTAGAAAAAGGCAAATATGCTATTGGTGTATCCGCTAACCAGAACGGCCAAGCACCAGAAAACGTTATTGCATCTTGCACAGAAGTAATTGGTTTAAGAGTATACAGCGAAGTCGAGCAGTTACTAGCAGGTATTTGGCAAGGTGGCGTTGATTCTGGCGGACTTCGTGAGGGCGCTGTTGATATAGTTTATGACGAATCTAAAGTATCTCTTTCCAAAGAAATCAAAGAAAAGATAGCAGATCTAAAGCATCAAGTAGTTGTAGAGTATATTACGATTCCGACGGATCCAACTAAAGTAGATGCATGGTTATTGACAATTCAAAAATAAATTTTTAAAGCGTATACAGGTTAAAAACTGGAGCGCTTTTTTTAATATTAGATTATATATTGGTTAATTGCTTTTCCATTGCACAGCTTATATGTATAATGTAGATAACAGATATTTTTTTAAGCAAATAAAGTTAGGAGCAAAAATATGTTTACTACAATAGATTTTAAAGATGGTAAGTTACTTATAATAGACCAAACAAAACTACCTAGCATATGCGAGATACTGGAGATAGAAAACGTAATAGATTGCTACGATGCAATAAAGAAGCTTAAAGTCAGAGGCGCTCCTGCTATTGGAATAGCTGCTGCGTATGGAGCCGTTCTTTCTGCGCAGATGAGCCAATCACTTGATATAGAAGCATTCAAAAATAAAGTTGCTGAGGATATAGACTATCTTGCTTCATCAAGACCAACAGCTGTCAACCTGTTTTGGGCGCTTGATCGCATGAAAAAACTATTGGATGTTCAAACGGATGTAGAATCTGCTATCGTAAATCTTAAAAAAGAAGCGGATGCTATTAAACTTTCTGATGAACAGACGTGCAGAGCAATAGGTGAAAATGGGCTTGAAGTAATAAAAGATGGCATGACAATACTAACGCACTGCAATACAGGTATGTTAGCTACTGCAAAATATGGTACAGCTTTAGCCCCTGTATACGTTGGTCAGGAAAAAGGTATCAATATAAAAGTATACGCAGACGAGACAAGACCGCTTCTTCAGGGAGCTAGGCTAACTGCTTTTGAACTGCAAAGTATGGGAGTAGACGTTACGCTTATAACCGATAGCATGGCTGCTATGGTTATGAAAAGTGGAATTATAGATGCAGTAATCGTTGGGTGCGATAGAGTAGCTGCAAACGGCGATGTCGCAAACAAGATAGGTACATACGGCGTAGCACTTCTTGCTAAAGCTCATGGCATTCCGTTCTATGTAGCAGGCCCTCTCTCAACGTTTGATATCAAAACAAAAACTGGTGATGATATCCCAATAGAACAGCGTGGCAGGGAAGAGATAATATGCGGATTTGGTAAGCAGACAGCTCCAATGGACGTAAAGATATACAATCCAGCTTTTGATGTAACGCCACATGAGTTGATAACTGGTATCATAACAGAAAAAGGCATCATCACAGCGCCATACGAAGAAAATATAAAAAAGGCTATGGAGAGTAAGTAAAAGAGTAAAAAAAAGAAGCAAGTGTATTACACTTGTTTCTTTTATAGTTATATAACAATTTTAAAAACCGAGATCTTCGCCTACAAGTATTACTTTGATTTTTCCTGCTGGGCGACATAGTCTTGTAGTAACCATATATGCACAGACACTTTCGGGGCCAGTACAATCTGAACAAACGCCGTTTACAGCACAAGGAGTGTTTAAATTTTTAAACCTCTGGACGTTAACAGGGGAAGCAAAGTTTTTTGTGCGGCTTATTGCATCGTCTAAGCTTTTAACAACCTTATTCATTCCTGCTACTACTATAACGCTTTTTGGTCCGAAGATCATAGCGGCCACTCTGTTGCCATTTCCGTCAATATTGAAAAGTTGCCCATCCTCGCTTATTGCGTTTGAGCTCATAAGAAATGTATCGCAAAGAAGTCCTTTGCGCATTAGATCAGCTCGCTCTTCTGGGGTTTTTGCTGTGTCTCTGTCAATTACAGTATACCCTTTTTCATATAGCTTTTCTTGAATTCCTAAAGTGCGAAGCGTTTCTGAACCGCCCCAGGAAACTACATCAGTCTTTGGTATAAGTTCGAATATTTTTTCGGTTGCTTCTTTACTTGTTGAAACATAGTGTGCATCAAAATTTCTCTTTTTTAAAGCTTCTACAACTTTTTTGCCTGCTTTATCATACCAAATTTGTTTTGGTGTTTTCTCTTCCATACCTATCCCCCTAAACTTTTGGATTTTCTTAACTTATAAAATATTAATTTTTATTTCTATCAGTTATCCGACCGGCTTTGCTTTTTCGCTTACAATACAAAGAGCCTCCCAAAAGGGAGGCTTAGTATGCAAGTAGCTTATTCTTTCTAAGCTTTTTTGCCCAAATGGGATTTGCGTGCCATGAAAATTTATTCGCCTAAGTAAGCTATAGCTTCAACTTCGCATAGCATAGCAGGAAGAGGAAGTGTCTTTACTGCTACGCAGGATCTTGCTGGCTTTCCTGTGAAATACTTTGCGTAAACTGCATTAAATGCAGCAAAGTCATTCATATCTGCAAGGAAACAAGTAGTTTTAACGACCTTAGTAAAGTCAGTCCCAGCTGCTTCAAAAATTTTGCCAAGAGTTTTCATTGTTTCTTCTGCTTGTGCTTCGATGCCAACTAATGGTTTTCCATCTGGAGTGGTTGCTCCGCCCTGTCCCGAAGTAAATAAGAAGCCACCTGCTGAATAAGCTTTTGAATAAGGGCCTATTGGTGTTGTAGTGTTTGGAACTTCGATTACTTTCATTGTTATTTCCCCTTTAATTTTATTTTTGATAAAAAAATTATTTATTTAGCTTAAAACTAAAGATCATCACGGGTTATCCATTCGTCCTTTAGTGCTGCGTACAAACACGAATCATGGAATGCACCATGCTTGTATACTGCAAGCCTTTTTGTTCCTTCATATTTATATCCTGCTTTTTCAAGCGTTCTTCTTGAACCGATATTATCTGAAAATGGTTCGGAGAAAATGCGGACAAGATCGTATGAAGAAAAAAGGTATTTTGTAAGAAACTTTATGGAGCTAGCCATTATTCCTCTGCCCCAAAACGGCTCGCCAAGCCAATAGCCAATCTCTGCGCTTCTTTTATATACATTTTCCTGAAAGAATACGCCTATGGATCCTATTGCTTCACCGTCTAATGAAATTGCAAAGACGTTAGTTGATTCCATGTCCACAAGCTTACCTATAAAGCTTTCGGCATCTTTTAATGTGTAAGGGGAAGGAAAGCCGTCACGTAACCACTTTTCTATGTTCTCGTTGTTAGCGTATTTTGCAATAGAAGGAATATCATCCATTGTAAAGGGCCTTAGTTCTAAATTCAGATCCATTAAAGGCACCCCCTTTTAAATTTAGTATACGTGTTTAAAAGATGCATGTAAATGCTAAAGATAGTTTTGTCCTATTTTTGTGTATTTTAGTACATATTTAGCAAAATAACTATAATCTTTTTTTAAGCTCGTTCAATGGTATACGAGGATTAATATAGCGTTTTTTACCTACAGTCTTGTTATTATAGTTTATTGCACTTTCTGGGCAAGTATGCAGGCAAGCAAGGCAACCCTCACAGATATCTCCAAATTCGGGCATGGAATTCTTCATTATAATATTAGCAACAGGGCATACGCTTTCGCATGTCCCGCAGCCTATGCAACCTGTAACCTTAAAGTTCTTTGATGTATCGCTTATGTGTTTGTTTGCGTTATTATAGAATGGAGTAAAAAGTGCACCAAAAGACCAACCTATTGGTTCTTGCTTTTGTGCTTTAATATCGGCAGCAATTTGAACAACTGCCTTGTCCATATCTGTAAATTGCTTTTCTATTTCGTTTTCACTCGGAATCGATAAAGCTACTATGTAGTTCTCGGGCATTTTGATTGTAGCGCCATAGTTAAGAGTCAATCCGCTAGCTTTAAATTCATTACTCAATAAATACAATGCCGCAGCAGACATTTTACCATAGCACATAATTCCAAAAAAATATCTATCGTGTATTATAGCCAACCTCTTAACAAACTTTTTAACAATACTGGGAGGACCAAACGAGTATACTGGACAGACTACGCCGATTGCATCATAGCCATCCAAGGATCTAAGATCAAATAATTCAGGTATCGCAAAAAGGCTACTGCCTTGACCAAGTTCTTCTGCAAGTTTTTTTGATAGTGCATAGGCGTTGCCGGTACCGGAAAAATAACATATCGCAGTTCTCATAGAGTGCACCTCTTTTAATATAAATCTTTAAATAAATATACCACAATCACACTATTAGGCAAGCAATATATGCTAAAAATCCCTATAGAAAGGAAAATATATTGAAAAAAAAGATAGCTATGATATAATGTTTAGGTCGGCTCAGAAGGATTTTATCCTCTGTTTAAGTTAATAAACAAGCTGAAAAATATGACTAAAGCAACTACAATCATGGAGAGTTGGCTGAGCGGTCTAAAGCGCACGATTGGAAATCGTGTGTGCGTTAATAGCGCACCTAGGGTTCAAATCCCTAACTCTCCGCCAAATAGAAAATCGCCTAATGGCGGTTTTTCTTTTATTTAAAGGCTTTGCGGGGTTTTTGGTATTCTTGAAAATTAGATGAAATTGTATAAAATTAGGGCAAAATGCAACACGTTAGAGCCAAATGCAACACGAAATGCAACACGAAATCATTGTTTTTTTATGTATTATTAAGTAAGTAAAACAGAAGAATAAAGAGTATGATACGAATCTTAAATAGCTACATGTAATTATTTGCTTTATAATGAAGTTAACAGAAAAGTGAAGCTTTGCAAATTCCAGTATTATTGGACGGATTATTTTAAGGCGAACAAACAATTTATCAAAGAAAGGTAAAGTGCTATGAAACTGCTAAATAATCTTAATGTCAGGGTTAAGGGTATTACAAAGGCGGGTCTTCGTTTCCCAGCTACTTTCTTATTACTTGCCATCATCGCAGTTTTAAATGCAATTTCAATTGAACTGCACTATGATTACGAAAAGATTATTTTGGCTTTGGCGGTAGGTGTATTTATTTCTGCCGACGCGCAGGTGCTCTACGAGCGCTTTGGTAAAGTTTTTTATCACAGGGTCTTGTTATACCTTGTGGTGGTTGTTTTGACAATTGGATATTACCTTGCTCTTCTGCCTTTATCCAATATCAGTCAGGAAGCAAGTGTAAGAACGATTGTTGCAGTCTTTGCACTGTTCATTGCATTCATGTGGGTGCCATGTATTAAGAATGACAATGATTTCAATGCTGTCTTTTTGATTAATTTCAAATCCTTTTTTACTACCGCGTTTTTTTCTGTAATAATTTGGGGCGGAATTTCACTTATTATTGCAGCTGTAAACCAGTTGCTCTTCCATGTCAGTTCTACCGCATATAGCCACGTAACAAATATTATATGGGTTCTTTTTGCACCGATATTTTTCTTATCAATGATTCCCATATTTAACAGTAGCTCTAAAGAAAAGGAGAAGTTAGAAAAATCATCACTTTATCCTGGCTTTTTAGAAAAACTGATCTCATATATCCTTATACCTTTAACGGCAGTATATTCCTTAGTTTTGATTATCTACATCATAAAAACAATTGCTATTCAAAATTGGGCAGATAACCTCCTTGAACCTTTGATATTATCGTTTTGTCTTGCAGTAATTATAATTTATATTCTTGCTAGTGGGCTTAAAAACAGTTTCGCAAGACTTTTCCGTCTTATCTTTCCTAAGGTGTTGGTTCCGGTAGCATTGTTTCAGATAATTGCATCATCAATAAACGCTTATTCAAGTGGCATTGTACTAGGGCGTTATTTTGTATTGATGTTTGGTTTATATTCAATGATAAGTGGTATTCTATTGAGTTTTATACCTTTAAAAAAGAATGGAATGCTTGCAGCGATAGTGATCGTGTTTGCTGTTATTACCATTACGCCTCCGATTGACGGTTTCACAGTTAGCCGAATTAGCCAGACAGCCATTTTTACAGATACACTTGAAAAAAATGATATGATTGACGGTAACGATATCGTATCTCGTGCAGATATATCAAAAGAGGATAAAAATGCAATTTCTAAATCATTGCAGTATCTTAACAATATGGGGGAGTTAAAAGACATAAAGTATCTGCCGGAAGGTTTTAATTTGTACTCTGATTTTGAGAAAACATTTGGCTTCAGTCTATACGATAATAGTTCACAAGTGGCTTCGCCCGTTCAAAACTATAGTTTAGATCCGCAGCAACCTGTGGGCATCGGTAATTTTGAATATATGTCTAATATTAGTTTGCCTTTTTCAAATGACCTACAGAATACGATATCCAGCTTTACAAAAGCAGGTATAGACTACAAACTCGTTTATTCCGTAAGCGGTAAAACAACAGTAATAAAGATTATAAAAGGAAGCACTGAGATAATATCCGCCGAAATTAATCCCATGATTGATTCCATTGCAGAAAACAGCTCGGATATTACCAAAGGTTTCATATCACAAGACAAATTAACGTTTGATGTATCAAACAATAATGCGAAAATGAGAGTGATATTCCAGAATATATCGATTAATAACCGCGCTGATGATATACCATTTCACGGATCCGCATATGTTCTCTTCACAATTAATTAAGGGTCTTTAATAATGTTCATTTAATAAACCAGTTCAGGTAGAGTAGCTATATGGAAGCAGGGCAAAGCGACCAAACGAAGAACATCATTGTTTTTTAAGTAAGCTTCGGATAAGTATTTTGCTACAGACGCATAGAATGAAGCACATCATTTATATAATAAGCTGTCAATCTGAGTTAGTTTATCATATTTAATTTAAAAAGAGGGGGAACACTGATGCGAATACTCATTGATGCCGACGGTTGTCCAGTTGTGGACATAGCCGTGCGGGTTGCAAGAGATCATAATATCGAGTGTCTGATTCTGTGCGACACCTCGCACGTTTTCGAAAAAGAAGGCATAACAACGCTTACGTTTTCCAAGGGCGCAGATAGTGTGGATTTTGCTCTAGTTAATCTTGTGAAGCAAGGCGATATTGTAATTACACAGGACTACGGTCTCGCTGCTATGTGCCTTGCCCGCCTCGCTATACCAATTAATCAGGATGGGATGGAGTATACAGCAGACAACATTGATGCGCTACTACTGGCCCGCCACACAGCGAGGAAGATTCGGGGCGCTGGCGGAAGGACCAAAGGACCTGCCAAGCGTACAGAAAATCAAAATAGAACCTTCGAGAACAAGCTAGCCAAGCTCTTAACAATTGATGGAGAAAAAGTCACATAAGATCGATGAGGATCAATGTGAGAAATGTGCAGCTTCTGCTGCAACATTTATACAAAGACTATTAAAATTACTTTAAATCTACAGAAAGAGCTTTTGATATGGTGTATTTTTTAAATCAAAAACTACTTTCAATTTCCAGTATTTTATTATATAAAGCTAGGTTTGTTGGAGTATCTAATCCGTATTTCTCTGCCATGCTCAATACTGTTCCTGCAAATAATTCTACCTCAGTATGTCTCTTTGCTTCTATATCTTGCTGCATGGAGGGCTTACCTTTTGGGTTTAATGGACTAATTACCTTCAACCAATAATTAATATCTTCTTCTGTAAGATTGATTCCCGCTTTTTCTGAAAGTGTAACGACTTCTCTCATTGCAGAAATCATTGTTTCTCTCTCTGGGCTTTCTTTTTGAACCCCACCATAATTACAAACATACGCTGCCGCAGTTTGATTCACACCAACATTAAGCATGAATTTACCCCACATACGTTTTGCCATGTTACTGTCAATCTGATAAGGAATATTCATTTTAGTAAAAAACTCGGCAATCGATTTTGTCTGAAGTGAAATCTCTCCTGGATTCCGATCACCAAAAAAAAGAGTACCCATATGTTGGTAAGTCAAATGATTCTGGGTTCTGACAGCATCCATTCCTTGCGCCACACAGTACAATATTTTATCTTCGCCGTAAGTTTTTGAAATGATTGATTCGCTAGAGATGCCATTGAGTAATGATATAATGGTTGTGTCGGGGCCAATCTGATTTTTTACTGCTTCTAGGGCTTCATGTAAACCGCTATACTTTACTGAAAAGATGACCAGGTCTGCAGGTTCACATGTCTCTGTGGAGTCCACGTAATTGAACTCGCAGCATTCTCCGTTGCAAAATATTTTATCGCGCTGATACCTAATGATCCTGTCTTTATCGGCAATTATTCTAAGGTCATGTTTTGGCATGTGTTTCAATAATTGGCTCCCATATAAAACGCCAAGGGCCCCCATTCCTATAATCGATACGGTTTTGATCATGATTAACAACCCTTCTAAAAAGTAATAAAATTATATCATAGAGCTAAATGTAGCACAAAATCATTGCTCTTTGCAATACAGTAAATACTGCTTTTATCTATATACTATATATTATCACATTTATTATTTAACTACATATTTGTTCCAATGCTTTTTTTAGGCTTTGGTTATATACGCTGCACATAAAATACAAACAGCACAACTATTTAGAATAATTTCTAAATAGTTGTTGACTTATTGATAGGAGAATGTTAATATCTATTTAGATAAACATCTAAATAACGAGGTGACATTGATGGGATTCCCAGAAACTTTCAAAGCTTTATCCGATCCAGCACGCAGAGAGATTCTCATTATGCTAAGGGACGGAAAAATGTCGGCTGGAGATATTGGACAAAAATTTAATATGACAGGCGCAACAATCTCTTATCATTTGTCACAGTTAAAAAAAGCTGGATTAATATTTGAAACTAAATACAAAAACTTCATCTATTATGAAATAAACGTTTCAGTATTTGAGGAAGTAATGATTTGGTTTTCGCAATTTGGAGGAGATAATCATGGAAAAGAAAACAAATAACACTTTGATAATAACAACGATATTATGCTTGTTGCCTATCATTCTTGCTATTGTGTTATACGACAAGCTACCTGCGCAAGTCGCAATCCATTTTAATAGTGCTGGAGCACCGGATAACTACCTGCCAAAGGCAATAGCTGTTTTTGGTTTACCGATAGGCTTGGCTGTTATAAATCTGTATTCGCATTTTAGGTTAAATAATGACCCTAAAGTAGAAAATACATCTTTTGCGCTGAAGCAGATAGGGTATTGGGCTGTGCCACTAGGTTCGTTAATAATAATGCCGATTACACTTTTCATTGCCATAGGAGCTGAGATACCAATTACCATTATCGTAACGGCTGTTGTTGGTTTGATTATTGTAGCTTGTGGAAATTATTTGCCAAAATGCAAACGCAATTACACTATTGGAATAAAACTACCATGGACACTGGATAGCCAAGATAACTGGAATAAAACGCATCGCTTTGCAGGATTTGTTTGGGTAGCCTTAGGAATTGCTTTTATTGCAAATGCCTTTTTCCAATCCACATATGTACTAATAGGAATTATTGTTCTGCTAGTTGCGCTTCCCCCAATTTATTCATACATCACTTACAAAAATCAACTTAGCGCCAATAAGTAATTTAAGAAATAATATTCTTAGTTAGAGTTTAGTAAAGCCACCATATCAAAAAAGATGTAGTGGCTTTTATTTTATAGTATAATAGATAAAAGAAAAATTCTGTGTTTAGGAGAATAGAATGGATATCGTTAAATTACAAGAAGAACAGCTTAAGGAAGCGCTTGACTTAGTATGGGAAGTTTTTTGCGAATTCGAAAAGCCAGAATATTCGACTCAAGGCGTAGAATCATTTAAAAATTTCATAGATTATGACTCAATAATAAAAATGTATAAAAACAGTTGTCTGAAATTTTGGGGGTATTACGATAATAATGAGCTAGCAGGGATTATAGCAACAAAAAACGTTAATCATATCTGCCTGCTGTTTGTGAAAAAACAGTACCATAGAAAAAGCATCGCTACTGAACTCTTTAAGACAGTTTTGGAGTTTTATAAAAATAAAGACGTTAAAAAAATCACGGTTAATTCATCACCATATGCGGTAGAAGTTTATCATCACTTTGGATTTGTAGATATGGACAAAGAACAAGAAATCGACGGCATCAGATTTACTCCTATGGTTTATAAAGTTTAATAGCACAACATATATAAGGAAGAGATGTGTAAAATGAAGTCGCTACATGAAATGGCAAATATCGGCAAAGTTACAGAAAGCAAATTGCTTGAAGTAGGAATAGAATCGCCACAAAAGTTAATAGATATAGGGAGTAAGGAAGTCTTTCTAAGGATTAGAATGAATGATAGTTCAGCTTGCATACGTATGCTATATGGTCTTGAGGGCGCAATTCAAGGAGTATTAGATAACAAGCTACCTGATGAAACAAAGAATGGTTTAAAAGAATTTTACAATTCGTTATAGGAGATGGATTAATATGGACCAAAATGAAACAGGTAAAATAATTCTAAGATATTGGATTAATGTTAATAGTTTTCACTTAGACTATGGCTATAAATTTATCGAGTCACTATATCATAAATGATGTAGTGGCTTTTGTTTTATGGTATAATTAGATAAAATAATAACAAATATTTAACAAAAACTTATTAAAGTTTATATTGTTAATTTATCGACTTAAATAGTGTATTGAATCGATTTAGAATGATTTCTAAATAAAACAAAGAAAGCAGAATTCAAATGACTGTTACATTGACCGAATTTTTAAATCAGTTTATATCCAATCCTGCACTCATGGTGACCACAGTATTAACCTTGGGTGTCATTCTAGTAAATGGCTGGACAGATGCTCCAAATGCCATTGCCACCTGCGTTTCTACTCGTTCTATGAACCCAAAAGCAGCAATTCTAATGGCAGCAGTATTCAATTTTCTTGGCGTTCTTGTTATGACCACGCTGAGTTCAACTGTTGCTCAGACTATATATAACATGGTCGACTTTGGTGGCAACTCACATTATGCCTTAGTAGCTCTTTGTGCAGCACTTTTTGCCATTGTTCTTTGGGCTACAACGGCTTGGTATTTTGGTATTCCGACATCCGAAAGTCACGCGCTTATAGCAGGTATTTCTGGCGCCGCCATTGCTCTTCAAGGAGGAATAGGCGGTATTAATATGTCCGAGTGGGTTAAGGTGCTCTATGGCTTAGCACTATCAGTTGTAATGGGATTTGTACTTGGCTGGGTAGTAGTAAAAATTGTTGAGAAACTATTCAAAGGCGCTGACAGAAGAAACACTTACGGCGTATTTAAAAAAGCACAGATAGCCGGAGGAGCAGGCATGGCATTTATGCATGGTGCGCAGGATGGTCAAAAATTCATGGGCGTATTTATGCTAGGCATGTTTCTAGCAAAAGGACAGTCAACTACAACACAATTTGTTATTCCTATCTGGCTGATAATACTTTGTTCAGCAGTTATGGCTTTAGGTACTTCAATAGGTGGCTACCGCATTATTAAGGCTGTTGGTATGGACATGGTAAAGATGGAGAAGTACCAAGGGTTTTCTGCCGATATAGCAGCAGTAATATGTTTGTTTGCAGCAACTATTTGGGGATTGCCAGTTAGCACAACGCATACTAAAACAACGGCTATTATGGGTGTTGGCGCAGCAAAAAGGATAAAAAGTGTAAACTGGCGTGTAGTAAACGATATGGTGGTGGCGTGGCTACTCACTTTTCCTGGTTGTGGAATCATAGGTTATTTAATGGCACAAATATTTATGAAAATTTTCTAGAGCAAACAGTGTACGCAAGGATGCACTAAAAAATAATTTATGAAAAAGGAAGAAAACTATGGCTAGAAAAAAGGAAGAAAATTATTTTGATACCTTTGTAAAAATGGGCGAATATTGCTGCGATGCTGCAAATTTATTGAACGATATAATGAATGATTTTAATCCAGATGAGCTTGAAGAGAAAATGAAACAAATGCACAAAATAGAACATAGCGCTGATACTGAAAGGCATGTTATGATGGAAAAACTCATGCGTGAGTTCCTTCCACCAATAGAGCGTGAAGACATAACAGCGATTGCCGATGCGATTGATACTGTAACAGATACCATCGAAGACGTTCTAATGCGTATGTATATGTTTAATGTATCCTATGTTCGAGAATATGCAATACAGATGACAATGGTCGTTGTAAAATGTTGCGATACGATGAAGGTTGCGCTTGACGAGTTCCACGATTTTCGCAAATCTAAAATATTGCATGATTTAATTATACAGATCAACCATATGGAAGAAGAAGGAGACGTTCTCTTTACAAAAGCAACTAGAGATCTATATGTCAACTGTAAGGACTATTTAGAGGTTGCAGCTTGGGATCAAATCTTTAACTTCTTGGAAAAATGCTGCGATGCGTGTGAAGACGTTGCAAACGAAATTGAATTAGTTAAGCTTAAGAATTCATAATAAACTCATAAAATTAGCCTTGTAAGAAAACTTCTTGCAAGGCTTTTGTATAAGCGAAATTAAATCTGCTTATTTATTGCTGGTATCGTTATGGGTAAGTAAATTCTTCTCGCTGATGGCAACAACTAAAAGAGTCCATCCGATAATATAAGCCGCCCATACGATATCATTAAACAATAGTGAATATCTTTCAAAGTAGTTGGGGTAAAATAGCGAAAATGCAACGCCAATATCACATATAAACATTAAGCTGCCGGAAAGTGCAATAATATACGAAGCCTTTTTGCTAAAATAACCTCTGTAAATAGTGCAAATAGCTGACCAAGTCATGTAGCATAATACCAGCCCAAATATAAGTGCGCCTATAAACATGAACCCACTAAGATAAGGCTGTAATGACATAAATGTATACAGAAAAACAATTACTATAGGTATAGCTGTAATGATTTCGGCTCTGCCAATCTTAAAGTTTTTATTATAAGCGGCGATCAAACATAGATATGCAAAAAGAAAACCTACGATTCCATACGGAGAGAGCGTTATCCATAATCCTTCAATAGTAGCCGAGAAAACCAGACAAAAATCAGCAATTGCAACGAAAAAGAAAGAAGCGGCCATATACTTTTGCTCGCGGTATTTTTTATGTATGCTTATAGAGGCAATAAATAGAGAAACGATAACTGCATATTTCAAATAAAAAACCGTATTACCTGAAGGGAAGAAATTTATAGAATAAAGCACCAGAAGGGTAGCTGGCAAATAAACAGCCAATAATATTTTTTGCGTTTTGCTCATTCTTTACCTCTTTTCTATGCGGTGTTGCTTTTATTATATGATATAATTTTAGCAACGCAAGTATATATAGTTTTTGCCAATATGTATAAAAAGAAAACAATTTATTTTGGAGGTCACAATGAAAGGTTTATTTTTATATGGACTAAACTGTCAGCCGTGGATCTGGGATGAGATAAAAAAAGATTTAACAGAATTTGAAATAGATTATGTAGAATACCCTAGAGAGATAACTAGGCAATGCAAATCTGTAGCGGATTTGTCAAAATGGGTTTATGAAACATATCTTTTTGATAACCAAAAATATGATTTTATTCTGGGACATAGCATGGGCGGCATAATTGCCCTATATCTATCTTCACTGCCAGATGTTCATTTTGATAAGACAATAATTGTAGAAGCATTTCTAAAACCTGTTGAACCGTTTTATAGAAATCTAATGACGGACGCAAACATTGTGGCTTTAGGTGAGAAAGTTTTTGCAATGCTAAAAGAAGAAGATGGTGGCTATACTAATGAACTAAAAACTAGCTTAAAAGAAAATTATGACTATAGCGAATACTTAACTAGTGATACAAATATCTATGTCATATATGGTGACCGTGGAAATCCAGAGTATCAGAACTTATTATGCGACCTGAATCTAAAAAACGAACAGTTGGGTAAAATAAATATTAGCTTTATTAATAATTCTTGTCATCTACCGATGTTAGAAAATCCTAACGACTTAGCAACAAGAATTAAATCCATTCTAAGTTAATGCTTGTATGCAATGGGAGGAATCGTATGAAAAAGAGTTCACTAATTATATTGATTGTTGCAATTCTGTTATGCTTTACGGCCTGTACACCAAAGGAAAAAGAATCAACGTTTAGAGCTACTGTGCTTCAAAACAATGTAGCTTCTCTGCTTGTAGAGCCGGAAAAAGGCTCAAACGAAATGAAGTCAGCAGATAAAATATCGGTTTCAGCCGTAGATTCATCTGTTTTTAACAGCCAAGGCAAAACAATAAAACTAAGCGATATCAAAACTGGCGAAAAAGTAGAAGTTACTTATGGTGGAGAAATCTTAGAAAGCTACCCTGCACAAATTCCAAACTGCTTTAAAATTAAGGTGATAGAATAGGTTTTACTAAAGAATATAAAAAGCCGGCACATACTGTGTCGGCTTTTTGTTCTGAATTATATTATTTTTTCATGTCCTTAAGAGCAGGATCTTCCATTAGCTTTTCTATATCTTGAAGATCTTTTTTAAGTTGTGTTTGATGCTCTTCATCTTCTAAATACCCGATAGGTTTCCAAGGCATCTCTGCTAGATTCTGTGCTATTTCAGGTAATTTGTTATAAGGAATGGATATTATGCTATAACCTGCAGGGAATGTTTTACGTCTTTTCATTCCGTGGTGCATTCCTGTAGTTAATAAGTTGACTTTGCCTGACAGATACGGGTATGAATATATCCACGCACAGCCGATAACTGAAGAGGAAACAGACTCCCAAAGTTCACAGTTTTTATAGGACTTAGCTCTCATTATTATCTCAGCTTGCTCAATGTTTGCCATAACAATTAGTACGTCAGGATTGAATGTTTGTGTGCCAAGCTTAGCAAACTCAACGTAATTTACTAACCCTTTTTCTATAGTGTGAATTTGTGTATACAGTTTTGCGCCTGTTCTAGCTTCGTCAAACACGTGAAAGGCAAACCCTTTTTGACCGCTCTCAGAAACAAGATCCTCGCCTCTGCCTACCATACCAAGTACATATTTGCCCATGCAGTTATCATTTTCTTTGGTAACATAGAAAGGTTCGTCGCTGTTTTGTGCTGCTTTTAAAAACTCGCAGAAAGAGAGTTGGCCTTCATACTGTTTAACGTTTTCAGGCTTAGTAAAATGAAACTTTACTGCAACAGCAGGGAATTCAAAATCGAACTTATCAAAAATGGAAAGATCCAACATTTATAATTACCTCACTCTTTTTAAAATTTATCTAATTTTAGTTTAACACAAAAAAACTAAGCGGCAACGTGTGCGTTTATGGGTTCTAAGTTAAATTATAGTTACCGCCTAATCTAAGATTAAATGTGGTTTGCTACCTCATAAGCGTCCCAAACAGCGTATAGGATATTAGCTACTCTGTTCGCATCTCCGATTAGGTGTAGATCAGTAACATCTTCTTCGAGTTGCTTATACAGAGCGTTTTCGCTTGAATAACCGACGCACAGTATTATTGAATCAGCTTTGATTTCTTTTTCGCCATCAGGCGTTTTAACGAGAAGACCATTTTCAGTAGTTCTTGCAGCTTGCGAAGAAGTAAAAACTTCAATGCCGTTAAATGGTATAAGCTCTTTTAGCATATCGCTGTTTGCATGGCAAAGAGGAGCGTTTATAGCAAGGATTTTATCCAAAGCTTCTACGATAGTAACTTTCTTGCCTTTTTGAGCTAGCCACAGAGCAGTTTCGCAGCCTACTAAACCTCCACCGATAATTACAGTGCTTTGACCTGCATCAGCTTTACCTAAGAGAACATCGGAAGCTGTAAATACTTTGCTATTATCTCCAAGGCTAAACACCTTTGGAATAGAGCCAGTAGCAACAATAACTGTATCAGGCTTTTCTAGTTTATATGTTTCAGCTGTAGCGGCTGTATTTAAGTGAACAGGTACGTCTAAAGTTTCAAGCTGATGTTCATACCAACTAGCAAGAGCGATATCATCTTCTTTAAAGTCAGGAGCACCGCCAGCATGTAGGTTTCCGCCTAAACGGTCGCTTTTTTCATATACTACAGGTTCGTGTCCACGTAGAGCAAGCACACGTGCAGCTTCGCATCCTGCGACTCCGCCGCCTATAATTAGTACTTTTTTCTTTTTGAATATTGGCATAAGTGCCATATCTTGTTCGCGGCAGCATGTTGGGTTTACAGCGCATGCCAGCGTTGAATATTCTTGAATACCGCCCATACATCCTTCGTGGCAAGATAGACAAGGACGGATAGCTTCTAAATCTCCTGCTTTTAGTTTGTTTACATAGTCTGGGTCAGCAAGTAGCGGACGACCAAGACTTACGATATCGCACGCACCGTCTTCAACAGCTTTGCTAGCAAGATCTGGGTTATCCATTCTTCCTGCGCATAGGATAGGAACGTCAACAACATCTTTAATGATTTTAGCGTAAGGGATATATAAACCCTTTTCCTGGTACATTGGAGGATGACTCCACCACCAAGCATCGTAGCTTCCAACGTCCACGTCCAAAGCATCATAGCCGTATGAAACTAGTAGCTTAGCAGCGTCTATGCCTTCTGGGATGTCACGGCCCATTTCTGTGAATTCTTCGCCAGGCAAAGCACCAACGCGCCAATCTTTAATAAAGCTCTTAGGGCTGTAGCGCAGAGTAACAGGGAAGTCAGGTCCGCAGACTTTTTTAATTTCTTCAACTATTTCGCGCGCGAAACGTAGGCGATTTTCTAATGAACCGCCGTATTCATCTGTACGATGGTTGAAAAACGAAATCGCAAATTGATCGATTAGATATCCTTCATGTACAGCATGGATCTGTACACCGTCAAAGCCAGCACGCTGTGCATTTTTAGCGCCTTTTCCAAAACCCTGAACTATTTGCTGTATTTCTTCTTTAGTTAATTCGCGGCAGGTCTTATCAAGCCAGCGGTGAGGTATTGGTGAAGGAGCAACTGGAGGATATTCACCAAGATTAGTTGGTATAGTAACACGGCCAAAACCGCCCGACATCTGTAAGAATATTTTTGCTCCATAAGCGTGGACACGATTAGTCATCTCACGGCTAGTACGTACAAAATGAACATCGTTATAGGTTGAACATGGGCAATTAGGCATTCCGTGTTCTTCAACTTCGTTATCCACAAAAGTAACACCTGTGATGATTAGCCCTGTACCACCTTTAGCACGCTCAACGTAATAATCGCGACCTCTTTGGTTGAAACCGCCTTCAGCATCACCTAGACCCAAAGGACCCATAGGTGCCATAGCAAAACGGTTTTTTAGCTCTAGCTTGCCTATTTTGACGTGTTCAAATAAATTCGAGTATTTCTTTGACATAGTATACCTCCTTTGAATAATTGATTTTTATATTAATTTAGTTTTAAATAAACAAGATTATAGTTTTTTGAAGTATAATTATTATAGTATTTTGCCTTAAAATCAATTAATTATTAGGGCTAATAAATAAATACTAAGCAACTACATCTTCTAAGATATGGCTTAAGAACCCAAACTGAACATGTTCAGTTACACTAGTTTCAGTTTATCATTAGAATAATTAAGTGTCAATTATTTGACATAAACAACCACAAAATACTTATTATTATTGCTTAAATTAAAAATAAAAGGTATAACAAATAATATAGTTATTTTTCAAAAAGAGCGTTTTATTAGGAAGGATTTTTTATGGACATTGATTCAAACGCAGTAGGCAAAAAACCAAGAGTCACAAAAGAATATGTTTTTCAGGCGGCTATTGAAGTTATGGAGAAGAAAGGCTGCGAAAATACAACGATACGTGATATTTGCAAAAAGGCAGATATCTCTATTGGCACATTCTATAATTATTTTAATTCAAAAAATGATATATTTTATGAGATATATAAGGAAGCGGACGATCTTTTTATTAACGATATAAAGGATTTACTAGAACAAGCCAGTAGTTATGACAAGATCATAAGCTATTTTAAGCTATACGCTAAACTGAATATAGATACGGGTATTGAAGAAGCAAAGATGCTCTATAACGCAAATAACCAATGGTTCTTGACCAGACGAGCAATGCAAAATATCTTAAGTGATATTATAAAGGAAGGCCAAGATAGTGGTGAGCTTATAACCAGCATGACAGCTGATGAGATGGTAGACTACCTTTTTATTTTGATAAGAGGAGTCTGCTATAATTGGTGTATAAGCAACGGCGAATATGATCTGGAAGAAAAAATGATAACGTATCTAAAGCAAATAATGATCTCGATTAAAGCATAGGTAATTTTTGAATTTTACGCATAATAAATATACACGAAAAATGCAGTATACACGAGCATACAAAAGAATATGTTAGTAATTTAATGTTTAACAAGAAGCAAAATGATGTATATATAATACAATATTCTCATTACAATAAACACAAAATATAGCAATTAAGCTGAGGAGTTAATGTGAAAAAAAGCAGGATCGAATTCGAAAAGCAAATGGTAGAGCAGATGATTTTGCTCTATTGCAAAGGACATAAGCATGCAGTAAGTGCACCCTGCGCTGAGTGCAGTGAGCTTGCCAGCTATACGAAAAACAAACTTAACAGCTGCAAATTCGCAGAAACAAAGCAATATTGCAGTAAGTGCACAGTACATTGTTATAGACCGGATATGAAAAGCAAGATAAAAACGGTAATGAGTTATTCAGGCCCTAGGATGCTATTGTACCATCCAGTAGTGGCAATAAAACACTTTTTCAGCTAGTAATGCACGTGTTTATTAGTATATAAATGAGAATATATACGATCGTAATATGTTATTACAAAGAGTTTATTGGCAAGAATATAAAATGCACAAAAATACCCCTTCTAAATATAAAAGATGGAGTGGAATCGATGATTAATATTAAAAATGTAACTAAAAGCTATGCAAAGGGCAGCGTAAAAGCAGTCGACGATATCTCGCTTGAGGTAAAAAACGGAGAGATATTTGGCTTCATTGGCCCAAACGGTGCAGGAAAAACTACAACTATTAAGATGATAACTGGAATACTAAAGCCAGACACTGGTAGTATCACCATAGGTGGTAAGGATATACAAACAGACTCCGTAGAAGCAAAGCGCCAAATTGGTTTTGTGCCTGATTCGCATGAGCTATACGATAGACTAACTGGTATGGAATACATAAAGTTTATTTCGGACGTCTATGGCGTGCCTGAGGCTCAGCGTAAAGCTAATACAGAAAAATACCTGGCTATGTTTGGCCTTGAGGATTCGTCAGAAGAGCTTATAAAAACATATTCACATGGTATGAAACAGAAAATAACGCTTATAAGTGCGCTTGTACATGAGCCACCATTATGGATACTTGACGAACCGATGACAGGGCTTGATCCAAAAGCATCATTCGCACTAAAAGAAGAAATGAGAAGTCATTGTGACCGTGGAAACACAGTTTTCTTTTCCACACACGTACTTGAGGTTGCAGAACGTATTTGTGATCGTATCGGTATAATTGATGACGGAAAACTTATTGCAGTCGGCACTATTGAAGAATTAAGAAAAGGCGAAAAAGGAACGACGCTCGAAAATATTTTCTTCAAGCTTACAGAAGCGGCAGAAGGCGGCGAGAAGTAATGAATATGTTTTTTACACTGCTTAAAACACAGCTAAATAACAGATTTGGTCTTACGGCAATGCGTATCAATGCTCATAGCGATAAGAAAGCTTTTAGGAAACAGTTAGGAATGTCTTTAGTCATAATTTTTTCAATGATTTACCTTGTGGCTATATATAGTTTCCTTGCTTACAAGTTTTTTGGGCTAACCCTGCAGGCTAATATGCCTGAAATTATATTGGTTTTGACAATATCAGCGTCGATGATTGTTACGCTACTGACAGGTTTAATATTTATTCTTGGCTCGTTGTTTTTTGCTAAGGATAGTGAATTTTTGGCCACACTGCCAGTAAAACCATCAGTCGTTTTTGCATCTAAGTTCTCACAGGTGTATCTAAATGAGATATTTGTTACACTAGCATTTCTACTGCCGCCATTTATAATATACGGCGTATCATTAGGCATGGGCGCACTATTTTACCTAAAGGCGCTACTGATAATACTTTTTGTTCCGGCAATACCACTTTTAATATCAGCACTATTATCAATGGTACTTATGAACTTGGTTAGCAGAACAAGAAGAAGAGATACAATAGCAGTAGTTGGGAGCATAGCATTACTTATACTTTATGTATTTGGACAAACGTATCTTATGTCGCAAATACCGGAAAATGGAAACGCTCAAGCTCTAATAGGACTTTTAAACAGCCAAAGCGGTTTGATAAACTTTTTAGGTAGAGCTTTCCCACCAAGTGCATGGGCAACATTAGCTCTGGTTAACGACAATATAAACGGTCTTTTTCCACTAGTAGAATTCATTTGCTTATCACTTATACTTCTTATTGTAACAATTCCGCTTGCAGGCAAGATTTACTACAAAGGAGCACTTTCTCATCTTGAAACAGCTAAAAAGAACAAGAAGCGTTCCGCAAAAGAAAGTAAAGGTCAGAACTCTCCAGTAATGGCAATATTCTTTAGAGAGTGGAAAACGATAACGCGTTCACCAATTTATGCTCTTAATTCTTTATCGGGTATCTTTATGGCACTAATTATAATGGTTCTACCTATGTTTGGTGGATCAATGAAGAGCGATCCACAAATGAATGCACTACTTAGCTTGATAACGGGTGAATATACAGTAACAGTACTTCTGGCATTTGCGGGAATGATGGTACTCTTTGGAGGGCTAAATCCTGCCGCTTCAACCGTACTCTCGCGTGAAGGAACCTCGTTCTGGATTTCAAAAGTTATTCCAGTAAGCTACAGAACACAAATAATCGGCAAATTCTTATTTGGCTATAGCATAGGTGCAATAACTGCTTTTGCAACGGCAATCGGTGCGATTATTGGGCTTAAGATATCGATGTCTATAACAGCAGGAGCCCTACTATTAGCGCTACTTACACTTGTTTCAATAACGGCGGCTTCGATAATAATTGATCTAGCACGTCCAAGATTTAACTGGAACAGCGAAACAGAAGCAATAAAGCAAAACATGAACGTTCTAGCAAGTATGCTTGCTAGTGTAATAATCATAGGGATCTATGTTGGAGCAACATGGCTAATGCAAACTCTTGCGTTCTCTTGGACTATTATCGTTTTAGTAGATGTGGTTATTTCGGTAGCATCGGGCGCATTCCTGTATAGCTTCATGCTGAAATACGGTGAGAAGCGATTCGGTGTGATAGAGCCGTAAACTAAGATAATTGCAAAATAAAAGAGCCTTGAGAACAACTCTCGGGGCTCTTCTTTTACGTTTAATTAGGTTGACTGTTTTTATTATTCAAAAGTAAAAGACTGCGTAATTTATGCTACTCTTTTGATTTCATCATTAGACATTCTGTTATTCCGTTTCTATATAAATTAGGTATATTACCTATAACAGAATATCCTATTCTTTCATACAATCTTTTTGCATCCGTATTAAAGTCAGCTACTACTAAAAATAGTTTGGTATAGTTTTTATAACAAATATCCTCAACAAATCTCAATAGTGTTTCGCCTATTCCTTTACCACGATCTTCGCTTTTAACGGCAATAATATGTATGTAAGGAAACGAATGAAAAATTCCATTTGATATGACCCACACAAATCCCTTGCAGTTGTTAGCGTTATCTATAGCAACATATATTTCGTCTTTACTAAACCCGTCTTCTAAAGATTTCAGGGCACTTCCTTTTTCTGAAAAATATCTTTTTCCCAATTCCGAATTTACTAATGCATATTCGCAATCATTTATATAACGTATATTTCCTTTTATAACGGTTATACCCATAGAATACAATGCACCTCTTTTTTGGATTAATTAGATTAACAGTTCTTTTTCTTATATGTTTTAAGTCCAAGCAAACAACCTACGAGCGATACTACTGCGTATGCTAAAACATATACAAGCGCAGAATCGTTATAAAAAATATAAACCGCTGGTAAGAATAACAAAGCAGTCAGAGCCGGAAAGTACCAGACAAAGCCATTCTTCATTGAGAACACAAAGCCAACTAAAATGCAGTATATCGGGTTAAATTGAAGCAAAGAAGAAACGAGTATAGATTTTCCCAAACTACCGGATATTAAAACCCCAATGATAGGTATGCCGTAATATATTATAGCGCCCACAGCCAGAGCAATTATTAGATTTTTAGTTATTAGTTTCACTTATCTCACCTCTTCTGATATCTATTATATCATAATACCCTATAAGAATATTCGCTTCATAGCAACCAGCATAGCATGAGCCATGCTGATAATAAAGCCAATCGTTTCACATAATAAAAACGCACTCATATAATAAATAGATACGAAGAAAGATGGGGGTGTTTGATGCGTGTGCGGAATTGCAGGGTATTGTAATTTTACAATTAATTTCAAGCAGCAGTACAATAAAAATCTTGCCATAGCCAAGAGAATGGATAATGCGCTTGCGCACAGAGGGCCAAATGATTCTGGCGAGTACATTGCAGAGCATGTTGTGTTTGCTCATGCAAGGCTAGCGGTTATTGATCCTGAAGGCGGAGCTCAACCAATGATAAAAAATGTTGGAGGTAGAGAATATTCAATTGTTTATAATGGTGAGTTATATAATACAGACGAAATTCGCAATGATTTACTTTCAAAAGGTTATAGTTTTGATTCTTCCTCGGATACGGAAGTTCTTCTTTGCGCATACATAGAGTACGGAGTAAAATGTGTAGATTATTTCAATGGTATCTTTGCTTTTGCTATTTGGGATTCCTATAACAAAAGCTGTATGCTATGCAGAGATCGGTTCGGTGTTAAGCCCTTATTTTATACAATGATAGGCAATACGATAGTTTTTGGATCGGAGATTAAGGCGCTTTTTAGGCACCCAGCAGTAGTACCAGTTATAAATAAATATGGTCTTTGTGAGATATTTGGGTTAGGGCCAGCAAGGTCTCCAGGATGTGGAGTTTTTGAAGGTATTCGTGAGTTAATGCCAGGGTATCTAGCTTATTTCGATCCCAACGAAATAAAGATATATCCATATTGGCAGTTAACAGCTAGGGAGCACACAGATACCTATGAGCAAACTGCGGAAAAGACCAGAGCAATTTTGTTTGACTCAATAGAAAGGCAGCTTGTTTCAGATGTTCCAATTTGCACACTGCTTTCAGGTGGGCTTGATTCCAGTATCGTTTCAGCCGTTGCAGCAGAAGTACTAAGCAAGCAAGGAAAACAGCTAGAGACATATTCTTTTGATTTTGTGGATAACCATAAGTATTTTAAAGCTTCGTCTTTTCAGCCTGATGAGGATAGACCGTTTGTAGATATTATGGTAAATGCGATCGGCTCAAAACATAGGCATCTTGAGTGTGATAGCATAGATATGGTAAACGGATTGTATAGCGCAGTTATAGCAAAAGATCTGCCAGGGATGGTTGATGTTGATTCTTCACTTTTGTGCTTTGCAAGGCAGATAAAGCAAAACCATACAGTATGCTTATCTGGAGAATGCGCTGACGAAGTCTTTGGAGGATATCCATGGTTTCGTGACCAAGAAGTGTATGACACGAACACTTTTCCATGGTCAAAAAATCTTGAGTTTCGAAAGGCTATAATAGCGCCAGAGTTGCTAAGTAAGCTGGATATAGATGAGTATGTAAACCTTCAGTACAAAAGAACGATAAACAGAGTGCCAAAGCTTGTTGGCGAAGATAAATTGCACTCTAGGCAAAGAGAGATTAGCTATTTAAATACTTCATGGTTTATGAATACATTGCTTGATCGCAAAGACCGTATGACAATGGCAACTGGGCTAGAAGTTAGAGTGCCATTTGCTGATCATAGGCTAATTGAGTATCTGTATAACATACCATGGGAATTTAAGTATCATAACCAAGAAGTTAAAGGATTGCTTAAGGACGTGGCAAAGAGCATTTTACCAGAGCAGGTTCTAAGAAGAAAAAAGAGCCCGTATCCAAAGACATACAATCCTAACTATGAAAAAATGCTAAAAGAGAAGCTAAGAAGTGTTTTGGCTTACCAAGATGCACCAATTCATAAGCTTATCAATCATAAAACGATAGAATCGCTAATGAATGCGGATTCTGATTACGGCAAGCCTTGGTTTGGGCAACTTATGGCAACTCCACAAATGTACGCTTATCTAATAGAAATAGATTTTTGGCTAACGCAATATGATATCAAACTAAAAATATAAGGGCGATTTAATCGCCCTTCTTCTTTGTAAAATAAAAAATTCAATATGTTTATACTATTGGACTTTGTATAACAGGTTGCAACTGCTCTGCATCAAGCGCGCATTCCAAGGTAGGAATAATAAGGTTTGCATGAGCAGTCATCGAGTTTGGTTTTGAAGCGTAGTTATCTTGACCAAATGGTACAAAGTAAATATTTTTTGAGTTCAGTAGAGTACCAATATTTTTTAAGTTAAAACTTAAAGCATCATTTGTAGAAATAGAAATAACGAGTGGTTTTTTATTGCGCAAATGACCTTTGGCTGCCATAAGAACAGTTGAGTCAGTAATGCCGTTTGTTAGTTTAGCGGCGGTGTTGCCTGTGCAAGGTGCAATTATAAGTATATCTAAAACATTGTTAGGACCAAGTGGTTCTGCTTCTTCTAGGGTTACAATGGGCTTGTTGCCTGTCATTTCATAAGCTTTTTTAATAAATCCTTCGGAGTTGCCAAAGCGGCAGTCAATGTTTTGAGATGCATTAGAGAATATGGTATAAACATTTGCTTTTTCTTTAATTAGATTCTCGATTTCATCGTATATTTTATCGTAAGTGCAAAATGAGCCGGTAAAACCAATGCCAATATTAAGGCCGGCTAACTTCATTTTCATCACTACTTTCAATAAGAATATTTTCTATGGCGCTTACAAGTATTTCGCCAGAGGTTTTGGGAGCGTATCTCCCAGGAAGACCAGGACAAAGGGTAGCATTTATTTTAGCGCTTTCTGCTGCGTTGTAATCTATTCCACCAGGTGCTGATGCGATATCAATTATAGTTACCTGAGGTAAAACTTTTTCTAATCTGCTTTTAGTAAGAATTACCGAGGGAATAGTATTAAAAATAAAATTAAAATTAATAAGCTGATCGTCTAAATAATCAAGAGAAATACTTGTGTAACCAAAAGCTTCAGCAAAAGCACGAGCATCTTTGCTTCTTGCTCCAATACAAACCGCTGCATCTAGCGCATATAGTTTTTTTGCAAGAACTTGCGCGCATCTTCCAAAGCCTAGAACTAAGCAGTTGCTTTGGTGCAAATTAATAGTGCTACGTTTTATGGCTTCTGCAATTGAGCCTTCTGCTGTGGCAACTGCATTTAATATAGCGACGTCATTCATTTCCATAAGATCATAAACAGTAATGCTGTGCGTACTACAATATTTAGAAACGCTGGATGGAATATTACCACCAAAAAGTTTGCTAGATTCTCTTAGGTTATTAAGTAGATTTTCAACTGTTAAATCGGGGAATCCATCTTCGTTAGTAATGTTAAATTGATTTCTTGTAAAAGGCACAGGACAAATAATCGTATGGCTACTAGATAAAGCTTCTTCTAATGTCTTTGCTGATTTCGCCTGTGCGCTTAGAGTTTGATGCGATAGTCCATAAACTATCACAGAATAACCTTTATAAATAAACTCATTTGCCATATATATTTGCCGTAAATCTCCACCGATTACAGCTATATCGTATTGCTTATACATTTTTTAGCCTCCCTTACCGTATACAATATACAATATGATTTTAGAGCGTATTGGTGCTACGCTTTTTTTCAATATAGCAATTGATTAACTCAAAATTTGGGTATATATGTTATAATTAAAACAAATTAAAAGATAGGCAATTACGCTTGAATTTAAATTGATAGGAGAAAATATTATGTCAAAAAAGATATTTAATGAAGTTGATGCTAAGAAATATGGAGACGAGTTTGGAGTAAAGTGGGACAAGTTTGATGCAACTGAGCTTGCAGCTGGAATGAATGTTGAACTAGAACATGGTCTTGAAAGCCCAGAGACAAACGTTACAAATGATGATCCTGTACTTACTATGAAAATTGCACTTGCTCATCTAAACGAATACCCAGATTATTATGTTCGTCTTAGAAAAATGGAAGACGAAGCAGAAGAATTTTGGGAGAAATAAGATAACAAATTACTACCACAGAATCTTTTGATTATTTAGAACAAAATAGGGGGGTATCTTCTTGAGAAAGTCGTTACCAAAATATCGCATAGCGGCTTTGTTAATCGTTTTGTCATTAGCTTTTTTCGCTATTCAACACGTAATTTTTGATAACCCTACAGAGGCGGGCTTCCTGTTCTTTCAAGACTTAGCTTTTATGCCGTTGCATGTGCTAATAGTAACATTTATTCTTGAGAGTATAATCAAAGAAAGAGAAAAACGTGAGAGGCTAGAACAGCTTAATATAGTTGTTAGCGCATTCTTTTCAGAAGTAGGAATGGATGCAATAAGAGCCTTTAATCCATACATAAAGAATATGGATGATATAGCCAGCTATGTAAAAGTTACAGGTTTATGGGAAGGTGCAGACTTTAAAGCTGCCGCATCAAAGGTAATAGGGTACCATTTTGAGGCAGACTGTAAAGCCGGCGATTTAGAAGAAACCAGGCAATTACTTAGCGGGAAAAAGAGCAGTATTCTTGCTATGTTCGAAAATCCTAATTTATTGGAAAATAGTAGATTTACAAGTATGCTCTGGGCTATATATCATGTAATGGACGAGCTTAATAGCAGGGATGGATTTTGGGATTTGCCAGAAACAGATTACGACCATCTTTCGGTAGATATTGAAAGAGCATATAAACTTTTGGTTATTGAATGGCTCTTTTATATGAAGCATCTTAAAGGAAAATACCCATATTTATTTTCACTTGCTCTAAGAAAAAATCCTTTTGCAGACAATAAATCAGTAATAGTCTATTAAATAAAATTTAAAAAACATCAAGAAAAAATTCTTGGTGTTTTTTTGTTGGAAAAATTTATTACTAAAGTAGCACATTTGTTCTTTAAATGAACATAATTTTAACACATTTGTTGTTTATATTGTTAATACAAAGTAAAAACATAATCTATATACGAATACTGTTTTTGCTTTGAAAGATAATAATTTATGAGGTGTTTACTATCAAGACGAAAAATGTGTTAAAAATAGTTTTGGACGTAATAATGACAATACTTTTTGTTTTGCTCCTAAATACATTTGTTACGGGTTTGGACTTTCACGAAATTGCAGGTCTAATAATTTTAGGTCTATTTATAATACATAATTTGCTCAACTGGAGATGGATCGTCGGAATAACAAAGAACCTATTTAACGGTAAATCCAAAGCAAAAACGATAATAATTTATATTGTTGATTTTTTGTTAATGATTTGTATGGTCTTAACTGTTTTAAGCGGTATATTTATTTCTAAAGTTCTATTTACATCATTAGTAGTATCAAACGTTGAATTTTGGAGTTATATCCATAAACCGATTGCATATGTTTGTCTTATTTTAATCTCGATACATCTTGGATTACATTGGAAATATATAATGGCATCGTTTAAAAAGATGCTGAATTTAAAAGAAGTAAGTAAGGGAAGAACCCTTGTGTCGAGGCTATTTGCACTAGTAATAGTAATTGCTGGTATTAGGTCTTCAATCGTAAACGATCTGGCAGGTAATATCATTGTCTCACAAACACCTGCAACCTTTGCTGAAAAGACTGAGATACCGCATGAAGAACATACTGAGACGACTGTAAATAAGGAAAGAAAGTATCAGTCGAAAGAAACAGTGAGCCCAACAACAACGGTTACAACAGATTCGAAAACGCTTGATCAGCATTTAGGTTCGCTTTATTGCACAGGCTGTAGCAAACATTGCTCACTTCTATACCCGCAGTGTAGTATAGGCGTAAGGCAAGCAGAAGAAGCGACTGTAACTTATAACACGACAATCGCAAAGGCAGTGGCAACTGATACAGCTATGACTGCAACAGTAACTCCAACTGCAAGTAGCTCAACTACTACCGCAACAAGCGAAACTACCAACTCAACGACTTCCATAACACAAAGTAATCTTGTCTTAACTACAGACAGTATCTTCGATCCGTTTATCGATTATGTACCAATTATGGGAGTGTGGATAGCTGGAGTGCATTATTTAGTAGTGGCTGCAGAAAGAAAGAAGAAAAATGATAAAGGAACTAACGAAATAGACAGTTAGAATCTATATAAAAAATAGTGTGAGAACTAAAGAGCTTTCACTTAATATATATTTTTGATTTTAGCAAACGACTAAAAAACCGTGTACATAAAATGTATACGTGGGCTTAGTAGCCCATCCTTTCACAAATAAAAAGAGAAGTCCTCAAACGAATATTGAAGGGCTTTTCTTTTATTTTTCAAAAAATATTGTAAAGCTAGCTTGACATTTGTTTGTGCAAGAGTTATCATGGTGATGGAAAGTTAACTTTACATTATGTCCAGGAGGGTAACAGTGAAAAACAATCTTGAAGAGAAAAGAAAAGAATATGGTATAACACAAGAAGAGCTAGCTGACAAGCTTGAGGTATCAAGGCAGACAATTAACTCATTGGAAAAAGGAAGATATAATCCTTCGATTTTGCTTGCTTTTAAGATAGCTAGGCTGTTTGAATTAAGTATTGAAGATATATTTATTTATGAGGGAAGTGAAGATGATGAGTAAAGATAAAAAGAAAATATGGATAAATTTGATTTCAACGGTTGTTGGCGCTGTGCTATTTTATGTTGGTGGGTTCGTTTTAGACAGCGAAGTGCAAAGCATTAAAATGATTTCAGGATTATGTATTGGACTTGGAGCAGCAACATTTTGTTTAGGAATAGGCGGCCTTATCAGCATGCTTTTGATATCAAAATCAAAAACGGAAGAAATAGAGCATAGAAAAAACATTGAGGTAAATGACGAGCGCAATGTACACATAAGAGAAAAAGCTGGCGCTAAATTCAATCATATAATGGTGTATGTTTTAACAGCGTTTGTGCTTACTCTGGGATTTATGAATGCTGAAAAATTAATTATCATAATGGCATCAGCACTATTGCTTATCCAGTTAATACTTGCTATTTTTCTTTCGGACTATTATGCAAAAAGAATGTAGCATAGAAAAGCTCAAAAGCCGTGCATTAATGCCTTAACGATAAACAAAAATTTGTGGAGGTGCCAGAATGAAAGAAAGACCAATTACAACATTGTTTATGATAACATCAGTTGATGGGAAAATCAGCACAGGCGCTTCGGATGACCTTGATATAGATAAAGATTTTCCTGCAATTACTGGCGTGAAAGAAGGGCTTCATCAGTATTATGAAATCGAAGCGACAACCGATTTATGGTCGTTAAATACAGGGAGAGTTATGCAGAAAATCGGTATAAACAAACGACAAGGAGAACCTGAGAAGATACAAGTATCATTTGTGATTATAGATAATAAACCGCATTTGAATGAAGCAGGAATCAACTATATGTGTAAATGGGCAAAGCAACTAGTTTTAGTTACTACAAATAAAAATCATCCTGCCTTTTCTGTTAAATGCGATAATCTGTCAGTTATATATCAGCAGACACTTGATTTGTCTGAACTTCTTCATGTTCTACGTGAAGAATATGAAGTCGAAAGGCTCACAATCCAGTCTGGTGGTACTTTGAATGGAGTGTTGCTACGTGAAAAACTATTTGATTATGTTGACATTGTAATTGCACCAATTTTGATAGGCGGAAAAGATACAAGTTCTTTGATAGATGGTAAATCACTTATTTCACCTGTTGAAATAAATAAGGTGGGTGTTTTGAAACTAGAAAAATGCGACATTTTGGAGAATTCGTATATCCGTCTTCGTTATACAATAATTAGTTAGATAGTTTATGATAGAACCAATTCAACATAAAAGCACCAAGTAGATCAACACTTGGTGCTTTTTAAATTTTGCGCTAAACGATGCCATAATATGATCTACTTGAGAAAATAATAAAAAGATAATACAATAATATCGCAGAGATAAAAACACAGTTCTGGTTGGTAGTCCAGACGCGGCATTATGCTGTAAGTAACCTGCCTCCCAAGGTTGTCCGTTCTTTGTAAGTTTAGTATTTCGGGAGGGTACCATGGATGTATTATGTAAACTTACAGTCTTTTTCGAAGAGCCGTTTTGGGTTGGCGTTTATGAGCGTAGCGATGGAAAAAGACTGGAAGTGGCAAAAATAGTTTTTGGCGCAGAGCCAAAGGACTATGAAGTTCTAGAAACAATTGAAAGAACTTGGCAAAAACTTCGGTTTAGTCCACCTGTTGCTAATGGTTTAAATGAGGTGCGAAAGAAGAATCCTAAAAGGATGCAACGAGTGATAAACAGTCAGTTATCCGAAACAGGGGTAGGCACAAAAGCGCAACAGGCACTAAAAATTCAGCAAGAGCAGAACAAACTACTCAGAAAATCAAATAGTCGGGTTAAAACAGAAGAGGAAATGAAGCGTAAGTTTGAGCTAAAACAGCAAAAGAAAAAAGAGAAACAAAAAGGCAGGTGATACTGCTTTTTTTCTTTGCGTTTTTATATGAGTAAAAACAATGGGGGTACCCCTAGTAATATTGAGAAATAAACAGATTTTTAAACCCATCGTTTCTAATATTCTAGCGGGTTTAAGAGAATTTCTTGCGTATATTTTTATAGCTGTCAGGTCATACTACATAACGATTTTATAGCTGGAGATGTGCGATGTTAAAATTTATATTTAGTAAAATAAAAACTAATACAGCCCTTAAAAAAATCAAGGCCATCCAGGCAAATCAAGGGCAAAAAGATCAACCATCTGTTAAATTGTTGCGCAGTTTGGATAAAAATCTAACTATTTTTAAGGAAGTACTGGGAGAAAGCAACGATATCATCACTAGAGAATTTATTTGCGGGCAAACGCAAATGAAGGCTGTACTTATTTATGTAGATGGACTTACCAATGTTGCTGTTATTAATGAAAATATTATGAAGCCTTTAATGTACGACAGCAAGTTGACTGATTCAAAAAACGAAGCAAAGATAAAAAATATAAATGATTTTAAAGAGATTATGCTCTCTGCAGGAGATGTAAAAGATTCGGATGCTTTTGATGAGCTGATAAATGGGTGTATGTCAGGCGATTCAGTGCTACTGATAGATGGGTTCAGCAGTGGGCTAATAATAAGTAGCAGAGGTTGGGATATGCGTGCAGTAGAAACACCGCAGACTGGCTCTGTCGTTCGTGGACCCCGCGAAGGCTTTACTGAGAACATGCGGACTAATACTGCGCTAATAAGGCGTAAAATAAAAGATCCTGCCCTAAAGCTTGAAGTATTAAAAATAGGAAGAAAAACACAAACCAACGTTTGCATTGCGCATATTGAAGGCGTTGCAAACCCAGGATTAATTAAAGAAGTTAAGGATCGTATAAGCAAGATTGATACCGACGCAATACTCGAATCAGGCTATATAGAGCAGTACATCGAGGACGCTCCTTTTTCTATATTCGCCACAATTGGATACAGCGAAAAGCCCGATGTTATTGCATCGAGATTGCTATCAGGTGCAGTCGCAATAATTGTTGATGGAACTCCAATTGTACTTACTGCTCCACTTTTGTTTATTGAAAACTTTCAGACTTCAGAAGATTATTATATGCGCCCATACTTTGCCAGCGTGCTACGACTCCTTCGAATTTTATCTTTTGCAATAAGCGTTTTGGCTCCACCAGTTTATGTTGCGCTCGTATCTTTTCACCAAGAGCTAATTCCCACACCATTGCTTTTTACTATGGCAAAAGCCATGGAAGGTACCCCTTTTCCAGCAGTAATAGAGGCGGCAGTTATGCTTTTAACTTATGAAATACTAAGAGAGGCCGGAATACGGCTTCCAAAGCCGATTGGTCAAGCAATAAGCATTGTAGGAGCGCTCGTTATGGGACAATCAGCAGTATCGGCTGGTCTTGTAGGAGCACCAATGGTTATTGTTGTTGCAATAACTGCCGTATCAAGCTTTGTAGTACCGGATCAAGCAGATTCTGGCGCAATAATGAGGTGGTTGCTTCTAATTTTAGCAGGCGCTATGGGCGGATTTGGAATAACGATGGGACTGCTTATCGTACTAATTCACCTGGCTTCGCTTGAATCTTTTGGGATGCCGTATCTATCTCCGCTGGCTCCTATGCGACCTGCAGACTTAAAAGATTCTGTTATAAGAGCACCATTATGGTTGATGAAAACTAGGCCAACAGGAATGGCAAGGCAGAACCCAACACGGCAAAAAGATAATACTCCATCAAAAATTAAAAATCCAACTAAGTAATAAGGAGTGGTGCAAATGAAAAATAGTATAGGGAAAATGCTTAAAATCTGTTTGTCACTACTGCTTTGTTTAGCACTAAGTGGATGTTGGAACAGCCGTGAGCTCGATTCGTTAGCTATTGTTATGGGATACGCAATAGATAAAAGCGATGAGGAAGGGCTAGTAGATATGACAGCGCAGGTAGCTGTTCTAAGTGACGGCGGTTCTTCAGACAATTCGAGTTCAAGTTCGAATACTGCATCTAGCGAAGCATATTGGAATATCACCAGAACGGGTAGTAGTATTTTTACTATACTGAGAGATTATACGCATGAGTCTAGTCGAAAGTTATACAGTCCACATAACCAAGTAATAATATTCGGCAATGATCTTGCTAAAAATGGAATTAGGGATTATTTAGACTTTTTTCTGCGCGACCATGAAACACGATTGAATGTTTGGATACTTGTTGCAAAAGATAAAGCTAGCGATATTTTAGACGTAAAGCCAAAACTGGAGAAAATACCTGCAATTGGTTTGTCAGACTTAATTGAGGACCAAAAGGCTACATCGGAAACAGTACAAATACGGATAAGGGACTTTCTGGAAAGGCTTATTAGTGATACAACGGCATCTATTGCACCGCTTGTAGAGGTAATTGGAGAAGGTAAGGATCAGATTGTGGAGATGTCTGGCACGGCTGTTTTTAAGCAAGATAAGCTTGTGGGCGAGCTAAATAAAACAGAAACAAGAGGGCTGTTATGGGTTCTGTCAAAAGTAAATAGCGGGATTATTACTGTAGAAGCTCCTGGAGGCACTGCTGATCTTGAAATTGTTAGCACAGAAACTCAAGTAAATGTCGAGATATTAGATGATGGTAGTATTACTGCACATGTAAAAATAACGGAATCGGGTAATATAGGTAGCCAGACTGGTTCGGGTGATCTTTCTAAAACTGATAACGTGAAAATACTTGAACAAAACATGAATGATGCTATTACAGCCGAGGTGTTTTCGGCTGTTGAAAAAGCAAAAGAGCTTGATGCGGACATCTTTGGCTTTGGAGATATGTTTTATAAAAAATATCCTCAGCAGTGGAAATCAATGAAGGAAAACTGGGACGAGCTATTTAATGAGATTAAAGTGGAAGTCGAAGTGGATGCGAAACTACGTGGCTCAGGCAGGATTGTAAAGCCTGCATATCCTGCTGAGGAGGAGTAAATCTGTGGCAACAAATCTTGAAAAAGGCAGAATATCTGGAAAGCAGCTTATGTTTATTGTATTCTGCTACATTCAAGGGGGCGCACTTTTATCAGGATCTATTGTAAACATAACAAAACAGGATACTTGGGTTGTTATAGTTACTGGCTTTACTGTAGCTTTATTTATAGCTTGGATAATGGTGCAATTAGCGAAAAGTTTCCCTGATAAAACTCTTATAGAAATAAATGAGCTGGTTTTTGGAAAAATAGGCGGAAATATAATATCGCTGCTATATGTGCTGTACTTTTTTTTACTAACAACTTTGGATATAGACAATTTGACTTCTTTTATTACTGGATTTGTTATGCCCAACACACCCGATACAGCAATTGCTTTGGTTTTTACATTTGTTTGCGGTTATGCAATATATAAAGGAATAAATGTAATAGGACGATGCAGCTTTTTAGTAGTATTATTAACAATCGTAACCATTCTATTTAATAGTTTTTTATTGATTAAAGATATGAATTTTAATAATTTCTTGCCCATGTTCAGCTTACCTTTTATGGATTATGTTCATGGCACACATCTAACAGCTGTAGCACCATTTGGCGGTAGTATATGTTTTTTGATGATATTCCCTTTTGTTAAAGAAAAGAAGCATATGGCGAAATATTTTTATCTTGGCGGTGCGATAGGATTCCTATTATTTTTATTTATAGTTGTTAGGGACTGGGCAGTTTTAGGTACTGTAGCGACATATATGGCAGGAGTAACATATCAGGTTGTCGGCTTAGTAGATGTCTCAGATTTATTTACAAGACTTGAGGTATTATATTCTATTATATTGGTGCTGGGACTATTTTACACAGCAACAATAGAATTTTACAGTTTAACTTTAAGTATTGCTCAGGTGTTTAAAGCTAAAACTTATAAACCGTATATATTTATTATTGGAATTATTTTGATTTGCTTATCAAATATTATATTTTCTTCCGTTTCGGAACATTCATATTTTACCGCAAATATAGACCCAGCTTTTCTGGGCTTTTTTGCAGCACTATTACCAGCTATTACTCTAGTTATTGCATCAGTTCGTGGAGCTAAGAAAAAACAAGGAAGTGAAATCGTATGATTATTTTTTTGATTATTGTTTTTGCAATAATTGCACTAATTAACGTGCCGCCTCTCATTAGAGAAAAGCAATGGAGAGAGTTAACCGTTTATTCTGGCTTTTTTGCTTTAGCGGTTACACTTTCTATGCTACTGGCACTTGGTGTTGATATTCCCAGCCCAATAAAAGGTGTTCAGTATATCATCAAAGATGTACTGCATCTAAATTACAAATAGTTTTGTTTTTTACCTGGTGTACCTAGATGTTTTAGAGAGCTGGAGGTGAAATTGATATGGACATTGCAACGCATAAAGGAACTATAACTAACAAACAGCTGCTACTAGCAGTTGCATGTTTTATATTCGGGTCAACATTGCAGTCATCTTTTTCTATTGGTGTCACCAAACAAGATACATGGATTGTAGTTATCACAGGATTTATTGTTGGAGCTATTGTAGCATTAATTTGTTTAACACTATCTAGCAAATTTCCTGGTAAAACCATTATAGAAATAAACGAAATTGTTTATGGCAAGGTCATTGGTAAAGTAGTATCTTCTCTATATATCTTTGTAATTTTTTCCTCTGTTTATCTAAATACAAGAGATGTAGGGAATTTTATTGTTAGAGATACCATGCCCCAAACACCATTAGCAGCTATATTAATTATATTTATTTTTGTTTGTGCTTTTGCAGTAAATAAAGGCATTGTAGCGATAGTGCGTTTAGGTTTTTTGTTTTTCCTTTTATACATTATAGCACTAATCATTAGTATCATTTTGCTTTTAAATAATATGAACTTTAGTTACTTTTCTCCATCTTTCACACTTCCAATAATGAACTATGTCCAAGGCACGCATATTATTGGGTTAATACCATTTGGAGAGGTGTATATTTTTATGATGATTTATCCTAGCGTAGATAAAAATTGCAAAGTAAAAAAATCTGTTTTATCGGGGATGCTAATTGCAGCAATAGCTATGCTTATTATAGCAATTAGAGACTGGTCTGTTCTAGGAAGTACAGCAACAATATTTAAATTACCGACATATCAAACTGTAAGTGTCATAGAGGTGGGAGAGACACTCTCAAGGGCAGAAGCGCTTTTTTCCATTTCTTTTGTTGTATTGCTTTTCTTTAAAATAAGTGTAATGTACTATGCTTTGATGATTGCTTTTGCACAAATATTTAATATTAAGTCCTATAAGCCATTAACATATATTGTTGGAATCATATCGATATGCCTATCAATTTTAATTTATGATTCAGTGTCTGAAAATGCATATTTTGCGCCAAATATTGCACCAACATACGTAACTTTTTTTGCAGTAGTTCTTCCAATTTTAGCATTGCTTATTGCAAAAGCTAGAGGCATAGGAAGAAAAAGAGGATGCACGTAGTTATCAATTAGCATTATTAAAAATGAGAGCATAAATAATCATCCAAAGGAGGTGAAAAAGCTGGAAATAATTACTGGGGGCGAAAAAATTACTAGCCGGCAATTAATGTATTTTGTAGCATGCTATATTTTAGGCGGAACGCTACTTACGTCACTTATAGTAAGCGTCACAAAACAGGATTCATGGCTTGCTGTTATATTAGGGTTTGCCGTAAGCGCACTTATTGCTTGGCTAATACTAACGCTTGCACAAAATTTTCCTGGCAAGACACTCATTCAAATAAATGATATTGTTTTTGGAAATGTTTTAGGCAAAACATTATCAGTTATTTATATTTTATTCTTCTTAATAGGTGCTTGCTTAGATATAAGAGACATAGGCAACTTTTTAACAGGTTTAATTATGCCCGAAACACCTCTAGTTGCAATCTTTACTCTTTTTGTCTTTGTGTGTGGGTATGGAGTTTTTAACGGGATATTAGTGCTCGCAAGATGTAGTTTCATTATAGTTGTAATATTGCTTTCTGTTTTGCTTTTTGACACCTTACTTCTCATTCCAAATATGAATTTCGCTAACTTTGCTCCTGCTTTTACATTGCCATTAAGAAGCTACATCCAAGGAATACATACTATGTCTCTTATACCATTTGACGGAGTGCTGACTTTATTAATGATTTTTCCTAGCGTAGACCAGAAAGTAAGTTTAAAAAAACCAATTTTCATTGGTATATTAATAGGTACAATTGCTATGTTAGTGGCAGTAATTAGAGATTGGGCTGTGCTTGGATCGACGATGCCAATGATGACATCACCTTCCTTTCAGGCGCTTAGCTTAATTAATGTTGCTGAAGTTTTTACAAGAATGGAGATATTCGGAGCAGCTGCATTAATGGCAATTCGATTTTTCAGAAGCAGTGTACAGTATTATGCATTTACATACAGTATCTCACAGCTATTTCATCTTAGGTCATATAAACCATTAGTAATCATTTGTGGAATCATCATAATTTGCGTTTCTGCCTTTTTATTTGCCTCAAGTATGGAAATGGGTTATTTCGGCACTAATATTGGTGCAGTCTTCAATACTTTCTTTATTGTAATTCTTCCTGCTATCACACTTATTACTGCCAGAACTAAAGGATTGGGCAAAAAAGGGAGGAAGGAGTAATGGCATTACTTGTCGTTCTTATATTAGTTGCGCTCTATAAAATACCAAAGCTCATAAGAGAAAGACAGTGGAACAAACTAGCTATATATTCGGTATTTGTTGTTTTAGGACTAGTACTTTTAATAATGTTAGCAGTCCAAATATATAAAATCACTTAAAAACGGAAAAATCAGTTTAAAGGAGGTGCAAAAGAATGGAATCGATTTTAGAGAAAGGCAGGATATCAGGCAGGCAGCTCATGTTTTGTGTTGCGAGTTTTATCCATGGCTCAACGCTACTATCATCTTTTGTTGTAGGCATTACAAAGCAAGATACATGGGTTGCTATAATCGCCGCATTTGCAGTGTGCGTGCTTCTTGCACTAATGTATATTACAATTTCAAAGAAGTTCCCAGGTAAAAACATTATTTCAATAAATGATATTGTTTTTGGAAAAGTTTTTGGAAAAGTAGTTTCTATTTTATATCTTTGGTTTTTTCTATCATTAACCTTTTTAAACACTAGAGAAGTTGGCAATTTTGTAATAGGATTTGTTATGCCATTAACACCTTTAGTAGCAATTTCGGTGTTGATTATTCTAACATGTGCTTACGCTATTAATAAAGGCATTATGACACTGGCAAGAATTAGTTTTTTGTGCATGATACTGATGATTTCAGTAATAGTTTTAAATACTTTATTGCTTTGGCCAGATATGAACTTTAGCAATTTTGCACCTTCTTTTACACTGCCGCTAATTGATTACGTACATGGAACGCATACACTCGCTATATTGCCATTTAGTGAAATCATGGTGTTTTTAATGATTTTTCCGTATGTAGATGAGAAGTACGATATTAAAAAACCTTTTCTTAAAGGCATTTTTATTGGTTTTGTAGTGATGCTTCTAACTGCAGTAAGAGATTGGGCAGCGCTCGGGTCTATAGCAACTATGGTTTCTGAATTAACATTCCAGGCAGTGAGAATAATAAATGTTGGTGAGATATTTACTAGAATGGAAGTGCTTTTTGCCATCATTTTGTTTGTCTTGCAGTTTTTTAAAATCAGTATTTTGTTCTATGCTACTACTTTGGGAGTAGCACAGATATTTGGTTTAAAATCATATAAGCCGCTTGTACCTGTAATTGGCGCGATAGTCGTATGCCTTTCTATCGTTGTTTGGAATTCAGTTGCAGAAGCTTCATACTGGGGCATGTACGTAGCCGCAGTTTATAGCACGTTTTTTGAAGTGGTTATTCCTGGTATAACGCTCATTATTGTAATAGCAAAAGGTTTTGGAAAAAAACTGAAATGAAGAGCAAAGCAGTAGCAGTTAAATAAAAAGAACTGCCATTTGTGTTTGCAAAAAGCAGTTCATCATAAAAATATTTTAATGCTCAAAATAAGAACTATAAAGTAGTTCTACTCCTTGTTCGTCAATAGTGTTTAGCTGGTTTATTGAGCGTATAACGGTTTCTTCTGCCAACTTATAGTAGCCGTTATTATAATAGATTTGAGCGAGCGACAGAAGCACTTTGTTTGAATCAATGTAGTTATATACATATAGTAGTTTCTCAAATAATTCAAACTTCTGGGTGCGTATGACCATATTAAGTAGCTCTGTAAAAACAACTAGAATATTCTCGCTCTGTTCATTATCTGGCAGAGTTTTTTCATCAATATTATTTACAACATTATACGCTTGTGAATATACCTTGCCTGTCAGCTCTCCACAATTTTTATAAACTAGCTCAAGAATATCTTTCGCTTTTTCAGGATCATTCATAAGAGCAACTACAAACAGATATAGTGTGCTGCAACGAACTGCATTTGGCAATATTGTACTAGCGTTTTCTTCCGCAATTATTTCACTAAATAGAGTATTTGCGCCTTCGTAGTTTCCGGTGTAGAAATCAAACTTAGCATTTAAAAACTTTTTGTCAATTTCATTTTCTTCAAGAGGCTGCATTAGTTCTAAATATTTTTTTGCAGAGCCAGTTAGCTGTTGTTCTATTAAAATGTCGACAATAATTATTAGATTAGGCAGATGCGTTAAACTGCTAAAATATTCTGTCAAACGCGACTCAATCAGTTCATGGCTTTCACATGTTTTCTTTAGAATATTTCCAATATAGTATAAAACAAAATAAAGCGTATTATCTGAATTCAGTAGCTTAGTAAAGTAATAAAGCGCTTTTTCATAGTCGTGCATTTTCATATAAAGTCTGCCTAACGCTAGAAGTGGTTTTGTTGTTCCGCAATTGTCAGTAAAGCATAGTGCGCTTGGAGCTTCGCCCATTTCTAACGCTTTGTTAAAGCTGTCAATAGCCATAGTGTATCTTTTCCAGTCAACAAAAACAAGCCCTTTGAGATATTCCATATCTGTGCATGATGTATAGATCTTTAACCCATCATTCAAAGCTATAACAGCTTCTCGGTATTGCTTTAAATTGTATAAGCACATTGAAGATCTAAATATTAGGTGAGGTGCGTAAGCTTCATTAATATTTATATTACTTGTAGCTTTTTGATAGGTTTGCAGTGCTTTTTTATAGTCGCCCTCTGCAAGATATTCATTGCCTAAATTGAACAATATAAAGGAGCTATCAGGATTTCCTTCTAGCTGTTTTAACAGTATTGGGATATTCCTCTTTCTTTTGTCTTTTTCTTTAACAACCTTATCAAGATAGCCATAGTGGTTAAGTCTTACATCCAAGTTTGCAAACTTGTTCAGGATTTTTTGCTCATCAATTCTGCATAATTGCTCATGGATATCGCCTACAAAGTGATAAGTTCCGTTATTTCTGAAAAGACGTAGTGCAAAATGCAGGGTATAGTCGTTGCTGTTTCCTTGGCCAACGTAGTTGTAAACCTTAAAATGTCCGCCATCAAGATCTGTAGTTTTGATAAAATCTAAAAGCTTTTCAACATCTTGCTGAACAATTCTCTCATCTGCATCCATCAGCAAAATCCACTCGCAAGTTGCTTTGCTAATTGAGAAGTTTCTTGCATTACTAAAGCTGTTGTCCCAAGGAAATGAATATGTTTTGGCAGAATATTTTTCTGCTATATCTATAGTGCTGTCTGTTGATCCGGTATCTACAATAACAATTTCTTGCACAAAATCACGGACGCTTTGCAGACATGCTTCAAGAAGATTTTCTTCATTTTTTACAATCATACATACACTGATTGTGGGTTGCTTATCCATTTAAATCACGATTCCTTTTTGTAAAAAAGTATTAAGTCGCCAAAGAAGGCATAGATACCTTGATGGCGACCTAATTAGTTATCTAAATAATCTATGCCTGAGCATTGTAGTAAGCGCTGAATGTTACAGTGACAGCACCTAGGTTATATTCTAAACGCAAATAGTGAGCGAATTTAGCAACAGAAATCATTGTGTTTCCGTTGCCAGCAATAACGACATCTGTATAAATGTCGTCGTCTATATAATCAGTTGTAGTAGTCGTAGGGCTAAGTTGCAGTGAAATCGTTATTGGATTTGCACCTTCGTTATAGATGAAAAAAGATTCATTTTTAAGCGTCGAAACGTCAGTGTTATCAAAGATTACACCAGTTCCAGTAACAGATGTGCTTGTGACTGAGTTTGACGTGAAAGTACTTCCGTCTATTATTGTTGTAAGAGTTGCATTGCCTATAGTAACAGTACCGGCAACGGTTAAGCTAGCGTTACCAATAGTAATGGGAGCAGTAACTTCAGCAACAGTAACAGTACCAGCAACAGTTAAGCTAGCGTTACCAATAGTAACAGGAGCAGTAACTTCAGCAACGGTAACAGTACCAGCAACAGTTAAACTAGCGTTACCAATAGTAACGGGAGCAGTAACTTCAGCAACAGTAACAGTACCAGCAACAGTCAAGCTAGCGTTACCAATAGTAACAGGAGCAGTAACTTCAGCAACAGTAACAGTACCGGCAACGGTTAAGCTAGCGTTACCGATAGTAACGGGAGCAGTAACTTCAGCAACGGTAACAGTACCGGCAACAGTTAAACTAGCGTTACCAATAGTAACGGGAGCATCAATTGCAACAGATAGATTGTTCGAGGCATCAACATGAATAGGTTGTAAGCTAGTATCTGGAGCAACGCCATATATGCTTGTTTTTAATTGAGCCGCTGTTGTATTAAATACAAGATTGTTCACAAAAACCTCCATACTCCGTGCACAAAAAAATTAAACAATGTAATTTGTGTGCAACGGAGGCCACAAAAGGGTGTGTGGCTCACCTTAATAGATTGAATGTTGTAGATTATGATAAACTGCTTCAAAAACAATTAGCCTATTTTGTATAGTCAATTGCGTTTAAGGCTTGATTATCAATATAAGAGCTTCACATTGAATTTTAAGATTTGCTGCAATGTTAGATTTGTAGCAATGTATAGGAATAGTTGCTACAAAATAGAATAATCTCTCGTTTGAATTTGCCACCATATTTTCGCAGTGATGTTTCCCGAAAAGGCAGTATTTTTAATATGCACTCTCATAAATTTCGCAAAAAAAGTAGGTGCAATAAAAACCAGTTCACCTGGGGCAACGGTTAAAATCTGTTGATCATCTAAATAATCGATCCCATTTGGACTGAACTGCAAGTTAGCTTCAAAAACAGTTTCTCCATTGTTCTTAACGAAAAACGAAACTCGTTCAGCATCTGATGCTTTTACATATGGAGATAATGACTCTAATTGAGAACTATTTATATTGAAGATTCGCTCGACAAATTCGTTTTTTAAATGTTCGCTAGATTCAAAGCAGCAGCAATTATTCTGGTGACGTTGCAAGTAGTCTATTGTGATATACGGCGGATGTGCGGCGCATTTTGAGTCAAGCATTATGCATTTTGCATTCTCACTTGCTTCTGTCAGTGATATGCCGAAATTAGGTTGTAAACCTTTGTGCCAGTCTACCGCTAGTTCGGTTATATCGCATGACGCATACCCATGCGCGTAATTGCTTCCAAATGTTAAAATGCCATCTACTTCCAGTTCGTGTTTGGGTTTATCCTGCCAGCAAAGATTAGGACCTTCAAAATCTTCTAAATTGCTGTATACTAATATTTTGTTTTCTTTGCTGTACGCAAAAGGATTATAAAGCTCCCGCACATATACATGCAAGGTTGCACGAACTATGTCGCAGTCATGAGGCAGAAACGAAATACGGTCGAATTTTAATAAGCTTATATAATCTCTGCCGTAGTAGCATCTTTTATGGCACTGCTCACACGTATTGTTTTTTTTCTTGCTCCCAACATATAAAATGCTGGGATCGAAATTGTCTTCTGTTTTATGTGGGTTTGATACAACCGCAGTATCACAAACGCACATACTAACTTGAGGCATGACATCATGCTCCTTTCTTAGCTGCAGATTGCATTAAGAGGTTCTTTGTTAATTTGGCATATAGATTAAAAGAGGAGTTAGAAACAATACTTGCCTACTAAAGCAACCAAAATACTAATATTTATAAGCTGCTTTTTGCTTTGCTTAAAAAATGACTCTTAATACTTAGATTAAAAAGCCACTTGTTTTTGCAGAGAAATTCATAATAAATAAACAAACCAAAGTAGAAGCTAAAATGGATGTAGCAATATAATTGAGTAGGGTTTGGATTGTTTAGTCTTTTAAAATGTGAGATCGCATAAAAAATTAAGCAGTTGCAGAAAAATAGAGAATTAAAGATTAGCTTTAGGCTATTTTAGGCGAACGCTTGCACTATACCGTTTTTTAGGCATATTAGACTGTTTGCCTTGGCTATATAAGTTAAAGAAATTAATTCGTTTAACTATAGTCATCTAGATAGTTGCTGAACTGCTAAGGATTCTTAAAGCTAACTTAGCATTTGCAGTAACTTACTAGATAGTATAATATATGATTTTTGATTGATGTTTGTTACATAAAATGGCATTATTCGATATAAAAATGTGAGCTATAACAATACAAAAGGCGCTTTGAATAAATGCTTTTTCAAGAATAATTTACAAAACAAAAAGCTCTCACTTGCAGCAAAAACGCTACAAATAAGAGCATAAAAATAATGTATAATAAGCTTTAAAATCTAAAGCTTTATTGCTTTTAGTCTATCTGCACTAAATGGTTTGCCATGTGCAGGGCATATTGTACTTGCGCCTGATTCTAATATCTTTTTTAGGCTACTATTGCAGGACTCAAGCTCGCTTATGAGTAAAGGCTTATAGCTTGCTCCAAAAAAATTCAGCATGTTTCTAGCAGCATCGCCGACAAACGCAATGTCTTCTGCAATAACTGAAATACTGTCAGCCGTGTGCCCTGGTGTTAAAAGCACTTTTCCTTCTATTCCAAGTTTAGGGAGTATCGTATCATCATCGCTTTTAATAATGCGATCTTTTGCACGAGATGAATATGGCTCAAATCTATCTGTAATCTTACCATTAAACTTAAAATATATCCCAAGTATAAGCCTAAGCAAAGCGCTTGAGTATTTCTCATTTTCATCTTTAAAATTAACACCTGCTTTTAAATATTCTGCACACTTATCGCTCATAATTACTTTCATATTAGGGTTTTCGTTAACTAAAAACGTTAGAAGACCACAATGATCACTATGGTGATGCGTTAAAAGCAAATAGTTTATATCTTTCAGTGTAATGCCCTGGTTATGGATCGCTTTTACTAATGTATAAGCATCACTTTTATTTCCGCAATCAATAAGCAAATAACCTTCTTTTATTTTCAAAAGAAAGCAGTTGGTTTGGGATAGAGCTATAGATACATATTGCAACAATTCAATTCACTTCTTTTGCAGTTAATGCTATACTTTCGTTAATACATATTTTTCACCTATATGGGTGATATCAAACTTACTACAGCATTATTATACTGTAAATTGAAAAAGGATGTAAGGGAGACTATATGGATAATCAAAAACTTATTAAATTAAATACTCTAGTAAATAAAGCTTATGAAAGCGCTTCTTTTGTAGACTTTCTAAAGATTGCAATTCTTTCGCTTCATGAGCTTGTGGTGTACGATAGCGGAATGTTCTTCTGTGCGATAAGTAGGGACAGTAGTTTTTTTAAGCCTTATATTAGTGGATCGATAGAGGAGTACTATAATAAGCAGAGTTTTACTCAAAGACAGGCATATATAGATCAAGCGGAACTTAACGAGATGGGTAAGGAAGCCTACATCTTTACATCCGCACAATATTCAAAGGGTACTGTAAAAATAGCAAACGAACCACGTAGCGACTTTCTTCTTAATTCAAAAGAGTTTCATATTGCCTGCTTGCGAATCATATTTAAGGGCCAATTTTTGGGAGAGATATACCTTCACAGAAGCGCTGACAAACAGGAGTTCAGCGAGGAAGATATGTTTGTTCTAAAACTGCTTCAGCCGCACATATCAACAATATTTAACAACATACATAGTCAAATTGCTGCTAAGCATATCGAATCTAGCAACATTTCAGGCACGAAAAAAGGAATGTGTATGCTCGATAGCGAATTGAGCATAGCTAGTGGAAACATAATTGGAATTGAGATGCTAAAGACAGCTACGGCATTTGGATCAAGCATACTTTTTCACGTGAAAGAGCTGTGCATAGATGCAGTAAGCGAAGACAAGTCTTTTTGTACAACAATAATAAAAACACAACATGGAAATGTTCAAATAGATATTTTCATCAAAAGAAATAAAGCCATGAGCACAGAAACGCAATTCGTTGTTGTAATGGAATTTCTAAACGAGGAACAAATGACAGCTGACTATAAATTCAAATTTTCAAAAAGAGAAGCTGAGATAATAGATGGGCTTATCCAAGGTAAAAACAATTTTCAGCTTGCCAAAACTTTAAATCTATCTGAAAACACAATTAAGACGCACATAAAAAGCATTTACAAAAAAACTGGAGTTGCTAACCGAACTGAGCTTGCATATCTTCTTATGCTCAATGCAGGATAGAATACTTGCCCTTTGCTTAAGTTGAAAGGGCAAGCGAACTGAGCTTGCTTATATTATTAATAATGGAGAATACTGCTATGAAAAAAATAAGTACAATTTTATGCGTAGCGCTGACATGTTTGTTATTAAGCGCTTGCGGCAATTCAACCACAGCCACTGTTAGTATACAAAACGCGCATATGACAACCTCCACAGATAGTAACCAAAAACCGTCAGATACAATCACAAACTATGGGACTAGTGCAAAAGAACTTATAGTAACTGCCGATCTTAAAAACGCTGCAAAAGATACAACAATTAAATATGTATGGACATATGTGACTAACAGCTATGAGATCAAAGTAAATACTGTTAAGTATGCAGAAGCAGGAGATAAAAGCTTAAAAGACTCTCTAGCTTTAGAAAACTATGATATGAGCGTCTGGCCAGAAGGAGATTACAAAGTAGAAATATTTATTAACGATCAAAAAACTGCTACAGCAATTGCTGCGTTTGTTATAAAGGATTCAGTGGTAGCACCATCTGCATCAACAACAGCAGCAACATCAACAACAAAAGCAACACCGATAGTTTCTAATCCGCTAAGGCAGACAGGTGCATCTATCGCCTATACAACTGCAAACCTTCAAAACACACATATGACTACCAAACTGAGTGATGCAGGCGCGCCGCTTGATACAGTAACATCGTATAAAACTACTGCTACACAGCTTATTGCATCTGCAGAATTGCATAATGCTCCGGATAATACCCTTGTTACATTCGTACTTAGATATGTTACCTCAGATATCCTTATAGGGAGCTATCAATTAGATAGTGGGGATATAACTGATAGATATGTCTTCTGCTATTTTGTTCAAGATAAAGCATGGCCAGTAGGAGAATATGCAGTAGATATTTATATCGATAACCAAGAAGCTCCAGCAAAAACAATCTCATTTACTGTAAACAACTAATCCTTATTTGCGTAGCTGGTGTTTTGATAAGCTTCCTTTCGCAAAACGATCGCTTTTTAAAATGCCAATTCCCACAAAAGATTGCCGATTTTGGCAATCTTTTTTTGTCTGTCTACATCTGCGCTTACACTAAGTTTCTGGTGTAAATCGATTACTTGAATTGCAAATAAAAAAACTAAAAACAAGCTTCATAATTTAAAAACCAGGTTATTAATTACCTAGAAATGGTATAATTAAATCGTCACGAAGATATTCGAATGGATAAAAAGGAGTAATAAAATGAAAAGTTTATTAGGAACAAAAACAGCAGAAAACTTAATGAAAGCGTTTGCAGGAGAGTCTCAGGCAAGAAGCCGTTACACTTTTTATGCAGAAGTAGCAGAAAAAGAGGGCTTTATCCAAATACGAAACATATTTAATGAGACCGCAGCAAATGAAAGAGAACACGCAAAAAGATTTTTTGGATTATTAGAACAAGGGCTTAGAGATCAGATGCCTATGGCGGTTCAAATCACGGCAGAATATCCTGTGGCAGGTGGCAATACACTTGAAAATCTTAAAGCTGCAGCAGCAGGCGAAAATGAAGAGTGGTCGGATCTGTATCCTACATTTGCACAAATAGCTTTAGAAGAAGGCTTCTCAGAAGTAGCTACAGCTTTTAAAAACATAGCCAAAGTAGAAAAAAGGCACGAGGATAGATACAAAAAACTGGCTGCTAATGTAGAAAATAATAAAGTGTTTGTAAAAGAAAATGTAGTTTATTGGAAATGTATTAACTGTGGATATATAGAGGAAGGAACAGACGCGCCAAAAGTATGCCCTTCTTGCTTATTCCCCCAAACATATTTTGAAATATTTGCGGAAACCTATTAATAGTATAAAAAGCTGTTAAATAAGATAAAGAGAGAGGATGAATAAACATGCCTAATTTTGCAAACCCATTCCAGGGTAATGTACCAAGAATAATGACACAACAAGAGCTAATACAAGCTATAAGACTAGATATTGCTGGTGAACTAGAAGCGATTTTCATTTATGATGCACACAGTCAAGCAACGGATAATGAGTTAGCTAAGAAGGTTTTAGAGGAAATACGCGACGAAGAAAAAGCACACGTTGGAGAATTAATGACACTGTTATGGCAGCTTGATCCTGCAGAAGCTACTAAGTTTTCATCCGGCGAAGGCGAAGTAAAAGAGATGCTGGAAAAACTGAACATAACACCTACAGTAAAGCCATAAACATAAAGAAGGCACCTGCTAAACACAGATGCCTTCTTTTTATTTAAAACTAATCTAGATTCTTACGCATATATTCATGCCATTTTTGAACAACTTCAGGGCTTAACACATGCTCCATTAAACATGCATCTTTGTCAGCAGTCTTTTCGTCGCAGCCAAGCACTTCAACTAAAAATCTTCTAAGTAGCGAATGTCTATTGGCAATTTCAGCAGCAATGGCATACCCTTCAGGTGTCAGAGTGATTGCGCCATAGCGTTCTTTTAATATGTACCCGCGTTCTTTAAGCGAGCTCATAGCTTTGTTTACGCTGGGTTTTGTCACGCCCATTTTAACAGCAATATCTACAGAACGGACTGGACCGTTTTCTGATAGTTCTAATATTGTTTCTAGATACATTTCGTTTGTCGTTTGAACTGGCATAGGCCCCTCCTGTAAATAATTAATTTTGCTTTTACTATAGCAAATTAAAAAAATAATTGCAAAGAATAATAACAATAGAAATACCAATAATACTGATATATATCATTAGTTTATCATAATGTGCAATAAATAAAAGTGTTTGTAATAAATATATGTTTGAGCAAGAATGAATATATAAACAAAGCTAGTAAATTATGCAATAAACTGTTAGTATTTTATAAAGACCTAAATATATTCGCCAATTCGCACTAGAGTAAAAGAGGTAATAATTAATGAATGCTAAAAAAAGAATGATAATTGGGCTGGTGGTTATGCCGCTTGTTCTGATTGTAATGATAAGTAGCCTATTTATAAAAAATTATTTTCAGACAAGCTATGAAAATATCGAAAATGCTGTCTATATAAATGACGGTAAATCTTTGCTTGTTGCTGTAAAAGAAACAGATACTACAAGCAGTAAGATGAAATTTTTCGAGCTTGAAACAGGCACCAACAAGGTCATTAATTCTTTTAGCGTAGAAACAAACTCGTTAAGTACACTCGAGCTAAAATACGATAATAATAATGCGCTTATACTAGTGATAAACGATGATAAAAAAAACAGCGCACTTTCAGTTTATAATATATATCACTACGAAAGTGGCAAAACGCCAGTGCTAATTAGCTCAGATATGCAAAGCGATACAACATTGCTGAATGTATTTAGTTGGCGTGACGGACTTTCTATAATAGATAAAGATACAAGCGGCAGTCAATCCGCTATATATATAAAGGATGGAAAAGTAACAAAAAAACTATTCACTGAAAACGCAGATATAAACAACAACATTAAGAGATTTAGTAATGAGACAGCAGTAAAAGATACTGACGAAGTACCATATGCAGAGTTTAGTTTATATGACGGCAGGACTGCATATATTGGTATGTTTTTAGATGCAAACGGTAATTTCCCAGTAGCAATTAATGATAAGGTAACAGCACTAAAAGATCTTGGAAATATACTTTATGCTGATAATAAAATTATCAAACTATATATTAATAACACGATTGAATATAGAGTCGGCACATATACATATGGAAACGAATCTGCAAAGAAAATATTAAATCCGCAGACTCCTATATTTAACGCTTCGGTTTATTACCCAAATAGCGATCAAACAATAGTGATCGGTACGGCTAAGGCTGAACTTAACTCTCAGCGTGTTGGTTATGTTTATGATAATAAAACGGGAGTAGTATTAAAAGATTTAACAACAGCGCTTAAAAGTGTCGTTGGCGTAACTATAGATGAAAATAACACTGTATACTTAAGTGCAAACAATCTATGCATAATTCAAGATGGACAGTACTATTTTGTAGACGTTGAAACAGGCGATGCAAAAATTTCTGCAGAATGGGATCTGCTTTCATCAATAAATAAATATGATAAGTATCAGCTTGCTACATTTACGGATTACGCTTTTAGCGATCAAGGTCGCATGCTACTAATAAACTTAGCGCTTTGGATAGTTTTTCCGCTGATGATGCTTTTGTTTAATGGTATAGCGCGTAAACAAAAAAAAGATATAGCAAAGAAGAGTAAAATCATAACTGCCAAAATAGTGTCAATAAATCCAACGAATATGCGAATGTATGGTATGCAGTACATGGATTTTGAGGTTGAGGCATATATAGGTGGAGTGCAAAAAACATTAAAAATCAAAAGCGCTGTACCACCAGGTCAGTTCCCGCTAGTAGGGCAGAGCGTAGTTATTTTGTTCAATCCGCAAAACGGTAAAGCTATGTTTGCTGATGATAAAATGGTTAATGCAGCGCTTGGTAAGCCAGTTGTTCAAGAGGCTGTGATTGAAGATATCGAAACAATTGAAGTCGAGCTAGAAGATATAGAGCTTGCAAGGTTAAATGTATCATTTGACCGCGCTGGAGAAAAAGTGAATGTAATGGTGCCGGCAGTGCAAACAAGTATTATGCCGTTTAAAATCTCAGAAACTATTAACATTCGTTATATGTCAAATTCAATGGAAGATACGGTCATGGTTGTAGGAAGAGGAAAAAATATTTATGCAGCTAGGTCAAACTATTCGGGCGAAGCTGAGATAAAAAATGTAAGAAACATAGGTCCTGATATTGATGGTAGGTATATGATGGATATAGACACAATATGTAAGGCTAAAATAGGCAATGTTGTTTTTGGTAATGTACTGCTTACAAAAGATAGAAGCGTACTGCAACCAGGAGTTAAAATCTCATTTACCGCCGATAAAGAGCTTTTCAGTAAGCGCTTAAAGCTTCAGAATATGGAGCAAGGCATAGCAACCGTGGTAGAGATAGAAGCAACAGGCGATTCTATTGGGTATAGTCCAGTGCTTCGTGTAACGCTAAAACTAAATGCTGACGATGAAAAAGATGACGTCTTAATAGCAAACGAAAACATAAGCCCGCTGAATATTCCTAAGGTTGGCGACATCGTTTTAATTGGCTATGATATAGAAACAAAAGAAGCTACTATAATTAGAAAAATGTAAATAAAGAAGTCCTCAATAATATGAGGGCTTTTTTACGAAAATTTACTAGTTAATTTATTCGTAAAAACGTAGAAATAAACAAAAAATACTAAAAGGCATATATTTTGTAGAAAAGTATTGTTTAAAACGAAAGCATATTTATATGTACAAGCAAATATAATTGTTAATGTAACGAGTTAGAATTACCTAAATAATTGCACAAATGAGTCTTATTATTAATTTGTGACGAATTCTTGTTGATTTTCTGAAACATAAATCACTAAATGGTTTAGTAGAATGATTTTAGAAGATAAATTTGTACATGCACAAGCGTGTACATAAAAAAAGAATAAGCAAAATTTATAAAAATTGCTTTTCGCTAAAGGAGGCAATAAGCTCATGTAAAATGCGATTTAAAATATTGTAAAGATAATTCTACAATGGGAGATATCTGCCCTAGAGCCTAAACCAAACGCATAAAAATATTGCAAAGAATTCAAAAACATTCGGATATTAAAATAAAATTTAAGGTATGGAAAGCGGCTTGTAAACTGTCAAATAGTCGCGGTTAAAAGTAGCAGGTTAAGTAAAGGCTAGTAAATATATTAGAATACATAAAGAGAATATCTAGTGAAACTTAGTAATTGCAGCGGGTGTACATATTTATAGCGATTACTAAATACAATCAAAACAGGTATAAAACGATAAAATCACAGAAGAAACACTAAATTATAGACATAATAAAGTGGGAAAAAACAAAAATAAATATGAATAATTTGTTACTAAATGGGAATCAAACACAAAAATTTATTTAAAAAACAACCGTTTTGTACCGAATAAGTCGCTAAAAAGCAGGATTTTATGAATTAGAACACGAATAATGCGCAAAAATTTTAATAATGAAATAGAATTTGATGTTAAAGTATTCACAAATTTCTAAAATGTGATACAATATATACATCACCAAAAATATAGAAGGGTTGGTCTTTTAAAATGTTTAAGAAGTATGATTTTGAAACCGTAACCGATCGCACAGGGTTAGATGCAATTAAGTGGGAAGTTATTCCTATCCCTAACGCAACAGTAAAAGAGGGCTTTAGCCATATCCCAATGTGGGTAGCTGACATGGATTTCCCAACAGCTCCTTGCGTAATAGCAGCTTTGCAAGCTAGAATAGCTGCTTCATCTTCATTTGGTTACTATTCACTACCTTCAACTGGATATCACGCAGCAATTAGAAAATGGCAAATGGAGAGAAACAATGTAGACATCGGAAATGATGATTACATCTCTTATGAGAACTCAGTACTTGGCGGCGTTGCTAATATAGTAAACGCTTATACAGAGCCAGGCGAGCCTGTTCTTCTTCAATCGCCTACATACATCGGCTTCACAGGAACAGTTAATGCTACAGGCAGAAAAATAGTTCTAACTGATCTAGTACAAGATGCTGAAGGCACATACAGAATGGATTACGAAGATATGGAAGCTAAGATTGTTGACAACAACATTAAAGTTGCTATCTTCTGTTCACCACATAACCCAACAGGTCGTGTTTGGGATAAAGAAGAAATTCAAAAATACGTTGAGATCTGCGTAAAACATAATGTTAAAATCGCATCTGACGAAATTTGGTCTGACTTCATCGTTGGCGACAAAAAACACATCACAACACAGTCAGTATCTGAATTAGCAAAACAAAGCGTTGCAGCTTTCTATGCTCCTTCAAAAACATTCAACCTAGCTGGTCTAGTTGGCGCTTACTCAATCATCTACAACGATGAGATGAGAGCTGATGTTAGAAAAAGAGCAGCTGCAACTCATTACAACCAACCAAACGTATTGTCAGCAGCAGCTTTAGTTGGCGCTTACAATAACGGTGCTGAATATGTTGAAGAGCTATTGAAAGTTATCAAGACAAATCTTGACTATGCTTACAAGTGCTTATCAAGCTATGAAGGCGTTAGCGTTCAAAAACCAGCTGGTACATATGTAATGTTCCCAGACTTCACAGAATTCTGCGCAAAACGTAACAAAACTATGGATGAAGTTCTACAAAAGTGCGTATCTGTTGGCGTTATCTGCCAAGATGGTCGTCCTTTCCATGGCGCATGTCATGCACGTTTCAACGTAGCATGCCCAACAGCATCTGTTGTTGAAGCTTTTGCAAGAATCGAAAAATATGTAATAAACGAACAGTGGTAATCTGATCGTATAAACTCAAAAAAGCAAGGCAGGCAACTGACCTTGCTTTTTTATTTGCGTTTTTTTAATAATATTAGTATGACTACAAATTAGAAAGTATATTTATAAAGTTATGAAAGATATATTATTACCAATTTGTGCATATGTTGTATAATATAACTATAATAATAGATGAGAAATTATGTAGGAGGTAAAGAATGAATACTAAAAGAATAGCTGAACTAGTAGACGATAAAAAACAATTGTTTGAACAAGTTGGGGATGCAATCTGGGATGCTTCTGAGGTACGCTTTAACCTGAAAAAATCGGCTGATACTCTGTGCGATGCGCTTAAAAATGAAGGATTCACTATAGAGCGTGGAGTTGCAGATATGGATGATGCTTTTATTGCTACATACGGAGAAGGCAAGCCTATAATAGGTCTATTGGGAGAATATGACGCACTTGAAGGTCTTAGCCAAAAATGTGATATGAATGTAAATGAACCAAGAGTTGAAGGTGCTCCAGGGCATGGCTGTGGACATAACCTTTTGGGATCAGCTACACTTGCAGGGGCTGTCGCAATAAAAGATTACATGAAGGAAACAGGGCTTAAAGGAACAGTAAGGTATTACGGCTGCCCAGCAGAAGAAGGTGGCTCGGGCAAAGCGTTCATGGCAAGAGCAGGTATTTATAAAGACGTTGACGCATTTGTTGCTTATCATCCAGCGGACACTACTAAAGCAGCAGCAATAAGTACTCTTGCAGTTTATCAGGTCGCATTCAAGTTCAAAGGTAAACCAGCTCACGCAGCAGCGGCACCTGAGATGGGCAGAAGTGCACTAGACGCTGTTGAACTAATGAACGTTGGTGTCAATTATCTTAGAGAGCATGTTATTCAAGAAGCTCGTATGCATTATGCATACCTTAATGCGGGCGGAAAGGCACCTAATGTCGTTCAAGCAGATGCAGAGGTTCTTTATTACATAAGAGCACCTAAACTACCGCAAGTTGCTTCTATCTTTGAAAGAGTAATAGATATAGCCAAAGGTGCAGCTCTTATGACAGGAACAGAGATGGAGCTTAGATGGGATTCTATATGCGCTGATATAATTCCTAATGATACGATGGGAAGGCTTGCAGATAAATATCTACGTGAATTAGGTCCAGTAGAACTTGATGAAGACGAAAAAGCATATGCTAGAAAATTGCAGGAATCTATAGGCGAGGCAGAAATGAAACGTCTATATGCACAACTACTTGCACAGTTTGGCCAAGATAATGCTGCAGAAGTGGATGAGATGATAAAGAAGCCTGTTATTACAGATATAATACCTTATAGCTTCTCTGATGCAGCAATGCCAGGATCTTCAGACGTTGGAGATGCAAGCTGGTTTGCTCCGACGGTTATGTTCAATACGGCATGTTTCGCAGCGGGTACCGTAGGGCATTCGTGGCAGTATGTTTCCGCAGGCAAGTCTTCAATGGCACATAAAGGCATGATATATGGCGGCAAGGTAATGGCTGCTATTGCTGTTGAGCTTATGGAGAATGCAGAATTGCTCAGTAAAGCCCAAGAAGAATATAAAAAACGTATGGGTAACAATGTTTATGTATCGCCTATCCCAAAAGAAATAAAACCAAGATAATAAGAAAGCCTTCGGGCTTTTTTATTTATATAGTTATAGGAAATATATTACTCTGCATTGGCGCATATGTTGTATAATATAGATATAATAATAAGCAAAAATTTATATAGGAGGTTAGGAATGAACACTAAAAGAATAGCAGAACTGGTGGACAATAAAAAACAATTGTTTGAACAAGTTGGCGATAAAATATGGGAAGCATCAGAAATACGCTTTGACCTAAAGAAATCAGCTGACGTTTTATGTGATGCGCTTGCAAGCGAAGGCTTTGCTGTAGAACGTGGCGTTGCTGATATGCCTGATGCATTTGTTGCAAAATACGGAGAAGGCAAACCAATAATAGGTCTATTGGGAGAATATGACGCACTAGCTGGCCTTAGCCAAAAAAGCGGTACTAATGTTAGAGATCCAAGAGTCGAGGGAGATCCAGGCCATGGCTGCGGACATAATCTATTAGGTGCAGGCACACTTGCAGGCGCTGTTGCAGTTAAAGACTATATGAAAGAAACAGGACTCAAGGGTACTGTAATATATTATGGCTGTCCTGCAGAAGAGGGCGGCTCAGGCAAGACGTTTATGGCAAGAGCAGGTATGTTCAAAGGCGTAGATGCATTTTTCGGTTATCACCCAATGGCAAATTCAAGGTCAATGGGAATAAGTACTCTAGCAAATTATGCGGTGAAGTTCAAATTTAGCGGTAAAGCAGCGCATGCAGCGGCAGCTCCGGATATGGGCAGAAGCGCACTTGACGCAGTAGAACTTATGAGCGTAGGTGTTAATTATCTAAGAGAACATGTCATACAGGAAGCCCGTATACACTATGCTTATCTTAATGCAGGTGGAAAAGCACCAAACGTTGTGCAGGCAGAAGCAGAAGTGCTTTACTATATTAGAGCGCCGAAACTGCAACAAGTTGATGCTATCTTTGAAAGAGTAATAGAGGTAGCAAAAGGTGCAGCGCTTATGACAGGTACGAAGATGGAAATGATATGGGATTCTGCATGTGCAAATATAATACCTAATGATGCAATGGGTAGATTGGCTGATAAATATCTTCGTGAGTATGGCCCAGTCGAATTAAGTTCAGAAGAAACAGCATTTGCAAAAATGATACAGGAATCTTTAACAGAAGCAGAACTAAAAAGACCTTTAGCGCAGCTAGTTGGTATGTTTGGAGCTGACTATGCGGCCGAAGCAGAAGTGCTAGCTAGTAAGCCAGTAATGACAGATGTTGTGCCTTATATTTTCTCGGACGTTGCAATGCCAGGATCTTCAGATGTTGGAGATGCAAGCTGGTTTGCTCCAACTATTATGTATACTACTGCATGCTTCCCAACGGGAACAGTAGAGCATTCATGGCAGTGGGTTGCTTGTGGAAAATCCTCAATGGCACACAAAGGCATGCTATACGGTGGCAAAGTAATGGCTGCTGCAGCTATTGAGCTTATGGAAAATGAAGAAACGCTGAATAAAGCAAAAGAAGAACAGAAAAAGCGCATGGGAAATATTGAATACAGATGTCCATTCCCAGCAGATGTAAAACCAAGATAATAAAAAAGCCTTCGGGCTTTTTTTGTTATTAATTGAGAAGTATTTTTATTGTAAATGTTTAACATACTATATTTTATGTTATATCTTTAGTAATAAAGTAAATGTTGAAAGGGGAATATAACGTGAATAACGAAAGAGCGTTTTATAAGTGTAACGTATGTGGTAATGTTGTAATGATGGTTGTTGTTGGTGGAGGTCAGCTCGTTTGCTGCGGTCAACCAATGGAGAAACTTGAGGGTAATACAACAGATGCTGCTAAAGAAAAGCATGTTCCAGTAATTAAAAGAGAAGGCAACGAAGTAACAGTTTTAGTAGGAGATGTTCCGCATCCTATGACACCTGAACATTACATAACTAATATAGCTATTGCTCAAGGAGAAAAAACTCAGATTCAAAAGCTAAATCCAGAGGACAAACCAGAAGCTACATTTATAGTAGAAGATGGCCCACTAACGGCGTACGAATATTGTAACCTGCATGGTTTGTGGAAAAAAGAAGACTAATAATTAAAAAACTTTAGGCCGTGTTCAGAGAATTTCTAAAATTACGAAAATCTCTGGACACGGCCATTTTGTTATTATGGGAACTTTAAAAAAGCTATTTCATATTATGTTAATAAAAAGGAGTGAGTTAATTTGAACCAAAAAATAGATTATGGTCCAGCACCACTTATTTTCAATATTGATAAGGCAACTTCGCAAAACAACTATTTTCGCAGAGCTTTATGGACTGGTGAATATTTGCAATTAACTTTGATGAGCATTAAAGTTGGAGAAGATATTGGGATAGAAATGCACCCTCATCTTGATCAGTTTTTACGGATTGAAGAAGGGCAAGGGCTTGCTAAAATGGGTAGTACCAAAGATAGACTTAATTATCAAAGAGAAGTGAATAGTAATTATGCAATTATTATTCCTGCAGGGACTTGGCACAATGTAATTAACATAGGGAATAAACCACTTAAATTATATTCAATCTATGCGCCACCACAACACCCATACGCAACAATACATCAAACAAAGGAAATAGCCGAAGCCGCAGAAGAGCATAGTTTTTATTCTGATGATAACTATTAGGAGTTTTGCCAGATATTAAAAATGCAAAATTACATTAATAAAGAGCTACGGCTCTTTTTTTGTTGCGCCTTTGGATTATATAGGTATCTGAGATGAAAATAGATAAGAGTGAGCATACTAGAGTAAATTTGCACGAATTATTGCCCCAGCAATATGATTTTTATAAAGACGAGCACTGCCAAAAATGCTATAATATGTTTATATTGGAGGCGATTTGATGAAAACAGACATAGAAATTTCTTCAGAAACAACATTAAGCGACATAAGAGATATTGCAAGTAGCGCAGGCATAGACGAGAAATATCTTTACAGATATGGCTCACACAAAGCTAAGATAGACATTAGCTACTTAAAAGAAAATCAAAATAAAGCAGACGGTAAGCTTATCCTAGTTACAGCGATAAACCCAACACCTGCTGGAGAAGGTAAGACTACTGTATCCATAGGCCTTGCAGATGGATTAAACCGCATCGGTAAAAAAGCTGTTCTTGCACTTCGTGAGCCTTCTGCTGGCCCTGTTTTTGGTATGAAGGGTGGAGCTACAGGCGGCGGATACTCTCAGGTAGTACCGATGGAAGACATGAACCTTAATTTCACAGGTGATTTGCATGCGATTACTGCTGCTAATAATCTTTTGGCTGCGCTAATTGATAATCACATGAGACTAAGAACAGAGCCGATTATTGACCCATTGTCTGTAACGTTTAGGCGTTGCTTAGATGTTAATGATAGACAGCTTAGAAATGTTATTACTGGCCTTGGGGGCAAAGCTGATGGGGCACCAATGCAGACAGGGTTTGATATAACTGCAGCAAGTGAAGTAATGGCTATATTTTGTCTTGCAACATCGCTTAGCGATCTAAAACAAAAGCTAGCTAAAATAGTTATAGGTTACGACTACGATGCCAATCCAGTAACAGCTGGTGATATAAAAGCAGCAGATTCAATGGCAATACTTCTAAAAGATGCAATTAACCCGAACTTAGTCCAGACGATTTATAAAACACCAGCGTTTGTTCATGGCGGACCTTTTGCAAATATCGCTCATGGTTGCAACTCAATTTTAGCTACTAGAATGGCGATGAAGGCAGGCGAGATTGCTGTTACTGAAGCTGGATTCGGTGCTGACCTTGGCGCACAAAAATTTCTTGATATAAAGTGCTCCATGGCAGGGATTAATCCTAACGCAGTTGTTATAGTAGCAACGCTTAGAGCGCTAAAAATGCATGGTGGCAAAAAGAAAGAAGAACTTACACAAGAAGATGTAGAAGCTCTAAAGCGTGGCTTTAGTAATCTTCAAAAGCATCTAGAAAATATAAAAAATGTTTATAAACTGCCAGCGGTAGTTGCAATAAATATATATCCTACAGATACAGAGGCAGAGCTTTCTTGGCTGAAAAAAGCTGTCACCGATATGGGCGTGCGTATTGCTGAAACAAGAGGACACGGCCTAGGTGCAGAGGGTGCAGAAGAACTAGCCCGTATTTGCTTAGAAGCTATTGAAGATAAGAATGATTTCACACATGTATACGAAACGCAAAACACAATAAAAGAAAAAATAGAAGCTATCGCAACAAAGATATATGGCGCAGAAGGCGTGCAGTATTCTCAGAAAGCTTTAAACGAAATTAAAAAGTACGAAAAAGCTGGTTTTGCGCAGCTGCCGATCTGTATAGCAAAAACTCAGTATTCTCTCAGCGATGACCCTAAACTTATGGGCAGACCAAAAGGATTTACACTTAACGTAAGGGAAATAAGACTCAGCGCAGGAGCAGGATTCTTAGTTGCTGCTACTGGAGAAATAATGACTATGCCAGGGTTACCTAAAGTACCTGCTGCATGCACAATGACGATTGATGACGATGGCAATATAAAAGGCTTATTCTAAAGCAAACAAAAAGCGCTAGTGATAGCGCTTTTTTTGTTTCTGTTTTATTTTGTAAAGTTTATAGTTATAAACTCGTCTTCGATAGCTATACTTGCTTTAAATATTCCAAGGCTAGTTGATTTTTCTAAAGTAGCATCGTCTATATTATTAACAATAAATGTTTTGATGGTATCTGTGGAAATTTCATCTCCATAAAAAGCGCAGATGTTGCTAAGCAAAGTAGAGATATGCTCTATAGTTGATTTGTCTTCCGCAATACTTATTGGCATAGTAACGCCAAAGGACACCATTCCTTTTTCGTTAAATCGAGTTTGTATGCACCAGTCTTCTTTGCCATAAACGTATACAATCAGGCAAGGCGAAGAATCACCTTCACTTATAAAGTCTTCGCTCAAAGAAACATCAAGATACGAATATTCCTTAACAAACTCGCTATATAGGCCACTTATTTGTGCATAGTCTTTTAGCGATTTAATAGCTGTCTCGCATTTTTCGTTTTGTTCAGTTTTAGCGCTTTGAGTAGGAGTCGCAATTGGGCTTTGGGTTGCAAGCTGAGCGATAGCTTCTTTCTCCTCAGTCTTGGTTGCTTTAATTTCCGGGCTGCAACCAACAAGACTAGCGCACAAGAGTATAAGTATGGGATATACCAATAAGGTCGGTTTTTTACTCATGGTATTATCTCCTCTCAATATCTATATAAACTAGTGTTAGCAATTTTAACTAAAAATAATCTTATAAACTAAAAAAGCGTTAAGCGGGTTATTAATTCACATAAACATAGCTGTGTTGAAATAAAAAAATATAAAGTGTACAATTAATATGAGTGAAGTGAAAGCTATTTATTCTATTATTTACAGTACTAATTAAGTAACTTTTACAATTGCAAGGATCCTTTCAGAATCTAGCCAATCTAAACTTTTTTGTTGGTTTGATATATGACAAAATGCATCACTTGTTTTATTTTAATAATATAGCTTAATTGCTTTATATAAGTTTTATATAATTAAGAAGGGTAAACTATTTAATGAATAATCTCCTATATAGCCTGAATGGAATATTCCCGATATTCTCAATCGCACTACTAGGTTACTATTTAAAGAAAAAAGACTTAATTACCGAAGATTTTAACCAAAGATCTTCCGATATGTTATTTAAGTTTTTCATGCCGTTAATGCTTTTTTATAACGTTTATAGCTCGGATTTTTTAAGTGGGTTAGATCTAAAAATGTTTTTGTTTCTGTACGCCTCAACCATCGGAACTGTTGTTGTAACCTGGGTTATTGGCGCTAGGTATATAAAAGAAAAAGCAACACTAGGTGTTTTTGTACAAGGAATATATAGAAACAATTATGCAATACTAGCAATATCATTGAACCTTGCACTTTTTGGGCAGGCAGCACTCACCATGAGCGCGTTTATGCTTGCTATAGTCGTGCCACTATATAACATGCTTGCAGTATTTATACTTACAGTTTGCTCGAACGATCCTACAGTAAAAAAAGGGCCGCGAGATATTGTTGTTGGTGTATTTACAAACAAAATTATTATTGCTATAGCGCTGGGTATTGTGGTTTCTTCGTTTAAAATAGCACTGCCTCAGTTTGTTGTTAATTCGCTCTCGATGATATCAGGAATAACCGCACCTCTTGCAATACTTATGATAGGTGCGTCTATGGATTTTGCTAAACTAAAAGGTAAAATGAAGCTTACGCTTATAGCCAGCTTATCAAAAACCGTAATATTACCGCTAATATTTGTACCGATAGCTTATCTAATTGGGTTTAGAGATATGTATCTAGGGATGATCTTTCTCTTTTTTACAACTCCATCAGCAGCTAATTCGTATATAATGGCAAGAAGTATGAAGTGTGATGATGAGCTTGCTGGCAGTATAGTAATGGCTACTACACTCTTATCCTTCGGCACAATATTTTTCGGAATACTGATCTTAAAAGCATTAGCATTAATATAAAGGGAAGATAATATGCAGAATTTAGTGATTAGAAGACCTAGAATAAAAGATATTAATGCCTATAACGAGTTTTTTGATGTAGTTCTTAAAGATACTTTTGAAAAAAACGGAGTTATTGGATTATACGATGTTTATGAAAAAGAAATAAAGAAAGAAAAAATAGAATTTCTAAACGAAGATTTAGAAACCGACGGCAAAAAAAGATATATTTTGCTTGCAACTACCAACGATAAGTTAGTGGGAACGGCTTCGTATGGGCCATCTAATAATGATATAAATAAATGCACAAATAATGAGCTTAAAGATTTAATAGAGATAGGAACAGTTTTTGTTCATCCCGAGTACCAGAAAAAAGGAATAGGTAGTCTTTTGCTTAATCATATATACGCTGAACTTAATAAAAAAGGAATTAAAGAATTCTGCTTGGATAGCGGTTATAAAAACGCACAAGAAGTTTGGACTAAGAAATTCGGAATCCCTCAATACAAATTCAAAAATTATTGGGGCAAAGACGCTAACTATATGATTTGGAAAGTAAAATTGGAAGATGTTTTTAAATAAATGGCTCTAATTTTTCGGATATTATCAACAAAGATAAAAACAATATAAAAGGAGTACGTTAAAATGGAAAACAAAGTAGATAGAGCTGAGGCTTATGAACTTCTTAAAAAGTATAATAAAAAAGACAGTCTAATTAAGCATGCGCTTGCAGTTGAAGCTTCCATGAGAAAGCTAGCTGAAGTTAAAGGCGAAGACCCTGATGTATGGGGGATAGTTGGTCTTATACACGACCTTGACTATGATATGTATCCTGATCAGCATTGTGTAAAAACAAAAGAGATACTAGAAGAAAACGGTTATCCTGGGGAGCTGATAAGAGCAGTAATGTGCCATGGTTACGGTATTTGCACAGACGAAGAGCCAATAACAGACATGGAAAAAGCTATTTATGCAGTTGATGAGCTAACTGGTCTTATCACGGCAGCTGTGCTTGTGCGTCCTTCGAAAAGCATTGAAGATCTTGAAGTAAAAAGCATAAAGAAAAAATGGAAAGATAAAGCGTTTGCAGCAGGTGCTAATAGAGAAGTAATACAAAAAGGCGCAGATATGCTAGGTATGGAATTGTCTGATCTTATGCAATACACAATAGATGGTATGAGAGGCGTAGCAAAAGAGCTAGGTCTTGCTGGCGAAGAATAATTAATGGAGGTGCCTTAAATGGTAGTGTTTGAAACACAGGGAGAAAAAAACACAAAAGAAACAGTCGAGCTTGCAGTAGAGGCGGCTCGCAAGCAGGGAATTAAGTATATCGTGGCAGCTTCGTATAGAGGCGTTGTTGCAGATGAGCTTATTAAATATGCAGATGAATTTAATATAGTAATCGTTGCTCAAGTGTTTGGCTTTTCTGAAAAGAATCCGATGCAAACAGAGCGCCTACAAATGCTTAGAGAAGAAGGGCTAGAAGTGCTCTTTGCAACTCATGCGCTTTCAGGTGCAGAGCGTGGCATATCAAAGAAATTTGGTGGAGTAAACCCAGTTGAGTTAATTGCGCAGGCACTAAAGTTCTTTGGGCAAGGCACAAAAGTATGCGTAGAAATCTCAACAATGGCAATTGATGCAGGGCTAATACCAGAAAAAGAGCTAATAATGGCTATTGCGGGCACTGGCAAAGGTGCGGATACTTCTTTGGTTCTTTTGCCGGCGCATGCATCTAACATTATGGACACAAAAATAAATGAGATAATTTGTAAGCCAAAATTGGCATAGTGTAAGATATTGGAAAGAGTGCATAGGCACTCTTTTTTAGTCTAATGCTAAAATTCTGTTTAATATCGCTAATTTTGCTTTATTTATTAATTTAGTAAAGTATTTATAAATATTCGTATATCTACCTTGATTTTTAATGGCAGACGGTGTATATTGTATACACGCAAAAAAGAGAACACTATATATTGTGTTTCGGATGGAGATATGACATATGATAAACAGTATTAAAAAAAGAGATGGAAGAGAAGTGCCTTTCAGTAGAGAGAAAATTGCAGACGCTATAGAAAAAGCTTTTCTAGCTACAAAAGTAAATAAAAGCAGGGAAGTGTGCGAAGCTTTGGCTAAAAGTGCCGAAGAAATACTCGAGGCAGAGAATGAAATAGTAACAATTGAGAACACACAAGATGCTGTAGAGCGCGTACTTATTGAGAACGGATATTTGCGCACTGCAAAAGCTTATATACTATATAGAGCTGAGCGTACGCGTGCTCGAGAGATGAACACACGTCTTATGAAGATATACGAAGATATTACATACAAAGATGCAAGCGAGAGCGATATAAAAAGAGAAAACGCTAATATAGATGGCAACACGGCTATGGGCTCTATGCTGAAATATGGTTCAGAGGGTGCTAAGCAGTTTTATGAAATGTTTCTTATGAACCCAGATTTTTCAAAAGCACATAGAGATGGCGATATACATATACACGATTTAGATTTTTACGCACTTACTACTACCTGTTGTCAGATAGATATTTTAGAGCTTTTCAAAGGCGGCTTCTCAACAGGACATGGCGTTTTAAGAGAACCAAACGATATAGCGAGTTATTCTGCTCTTGCCTGCATAGCAATTCAATCAAACCAAAACGACCAGCATGGTGGACAGTCTATAGTTAATTTTGAGTATGGTCTTGCTCCGGGCGTTGCTAAAACATACGGCAAAAGATATAGAGCGCAAGTCAAGTCAGCACTAAGATTAATTAGCGATGTTGAAGGCGCTAAAGAGAAGATTGCGGCTATTCATGACGAGCTTAAGGCAAATGGACAAGTGCCAAGCATGGCAAACGGAGAAGCTTATTTAGAGGCTGAGAAGAGCAAGCTAATTGAATTAGGTTTTACTCCTAAGCAGATTGAAAAAGCACAAAAATATGCTCTTAAAGAAGCATATGAAGAAACAGATAAAGCAACTTTTCAAGCCATGGAAGCGCTTATACACAACCTAAACACAATGCATTCGCGTGCAGGAGCGCAGACACCTTTTTCATCCATTAACTACGGTATGGACACATCCATTGAGGGACGCATGGTAATGAAAAACATTTTACTTGCAACTGAAGCAGGTTTGGGTGATGGCGAAACACCTATATTCCCAATACAGATATTTAGAGTGAAAGATGGCATAAACTTAAATCCTGGTGAGCCAAACTATGATCTGTTCGAGCTTGCTTGCAAAGTGTCTGCAAAAAGACTGTTTCCTAATTTCTCTTTCCAGGATGCACCTTATAATCTTCAGTATTATAAAGAGGGCAATTCAAAAACGGAAATAGCTTATATGGGCTGTAGAACACGTGTAATGTCAAACGTACATGATAAATCACAAGAGATTTCATATAGACGTGGCAATCTTTCGTTTACATCAATTAACTTGCCAAGAATCGCAATCAGAGCAAAAGGAAACGTTGAATGGTTCATGGAAGAGTTGGATAGAAAAATTGATTTGTGTTGCGCGCAGATGCAAGAGCGCTTTGAGATACAAGCGAGGAAAAAGGTACGCAATTATCCTTTCTTGATGGGCGAGTGCGTGTGGCTAGACAGCGAAAAGCTTGGACCGGATGACGAAGTGCGCGAAGTACTAAAGCATGGCACACTCTCTGTTGGCTTTATCGGTCTTGCAGAATGCTTAAAAGCTCTTATCGGAGAGCATCATGGCGAAAGCGAAAAAGCACAAAATCTTGGGCTGGATATAGTAGGACATATGCGTGATGTAATGGACGAGTATTGCGAAAAAACAGGTATGAACTATTCGCTTCTTGCAACTCCTGCAGAAGGCCTTTCGGGTAGATTTGTTGGGCTTGATAAGAAAAAGTATGGTGTTATTGACGGCGTAACAGACAGAGAATACTATACAAACTCTTTCCACGTTCCTGTTTATTATAATATAAGAGCAGTTGATAAAATCAAAAAAGAAGCACCATATCATGAACTATGCAACGCAGGTCATATTACATACGTTGAATTAGATGGCAATTTATCTGATAATCCTGAAGCGTTCATGAAGATAATAAAATGTATGCAACAAGAGGGTATTGGCTATGGATCGGTTAACCATCCAATAGACAGAGATCCCGTTTGTGGCTACAGAGGCATAATTGGCGACACGTGCCCTAAGTGTGGCAGAGTAGAAGCTGATGGTGAATCGTTCCAGCGCATAAGACGTATTACGGGTTATCTCGTTGGTACTGTTGATAGGTTTAATAACGCTAAAAGGGCAGAAGAGAGAGACCGAGTTAAGCATGGTATATAAGGCGGAAATAGCATGAAAATAGCAGGTATAGTAGAAGAGTCTGTAGTAGATGGCCCAGGGTTAAGGCTTGCAGTATTCTTTCAAGGATGTGTACATAATTGCAAAGGTTGCCATAATCCAGAAACGCATGATTTAAATGGTGGCAAAGAAATGACTCTTGATCAAATTGTTGAATATATGGACAATCCTCTTTTGAGTGGTATAACACTTACTGGTGGCGATCCATTTTGTCAACCAAAAGAGGCGTACTTTGTTGCAAAAGAGGCACATAAGCATAACTTAAATGTTTTTACGTATACGGGCTATACAATTGAACAGTTAATAGAAAAAAACGATGAGGATATGATGGCACTTTTAAAAGAAAGTGACACGCTTATTGATGGACCTTTTATTCTTGCTAAGCGCACACTGGATATTCCTTTTGTGGGTTCTTCAAATCAGCGCATTATAGACATAAAAGAATATTTTAAGTAATAAACCCAACTAAAAGAGGCACAGCGCATGCCTCTTTTTTGTCGCTTTTTTGCTTATTCCATCAGGCGCACTCTTAAGATAATAGATTGATTATATGCAGCTTTATAACACGTAAAATTTTCCGAAAAAATAGTTAGAAAAATCAAGCATTAAACTGCTTTATATAGTTGCAAACGCAACAGTTAAGTAATATAATGAAATAAGTTAGTTGCAAACGCAACGGTTAAGTGAGGTGCATTATGCAAAACGAAAGACACATTTCAAGATATATTTCAATAATTTTTAGGCATTCGCAGCTTTATATTTATAACAGATTAAAAAAATACAATATAGGTAGAGGCCAGCAATCTATTCTTCTTGTATTGTTTGAGCACGGTATAATGACTCAAGAGCAACTGGCTAAGGAGCTAAAAATAGATAAGGCAAATATTGCGCGTGCTATAGATAAGCTCGAGGCAGAAGGATACGTAAAAAGAGAACGCAGTGAAAACGATAGAAGATCCTACAATATTCTACTAACCGAAAAAGCTTATGGTAGAAAAGAAGATATTGTAGACGTTGTTCATAGTTGGTCTGAATCGCTCACTAAAGACATGAGCGAAGATGAAAAACAAGAAGCGCTTAGATTATTAACTAAAATGGTGGATAATGCAAGAAACTCAGACCTGTGCTGTAAAACAGAAAACGATTAATATTTATTATAGACTTTGGGAGAGAACTATATGGACAATAGGGAACAATTGCTGGGCAATGAGAAGATATCAAAATTGCTTATGAAGCTATCCATCCCAGCAACACTTGCAATGCTTGTAAATGCACTTTACAATATTACAGACACGATATTTGTTGGGCAAAAAGTTGGCTATTTAGCTATTGGTGGACTCGCTATATGTTTTCCAATGCAAACAATAATGATGGCGTTTTCGGGGATGATCGGAGTGGGATCATCTTCAATTATTTCCAGAAGACTTGGAGCAGGGAAAAAAGAAGAAGCATTTGAAGCGGCAGGTAATGCCTTCACACTTGCCTTTACAATAGGCACGACAATTTGTATAATAGGTCAAATATTTATGCCGCAACTGCTAACGCTTTTTGGCGCTACAGACGAATTAATGCCTTATGCCACTTCTTATCTAAGATTTATACTAATTGGGTTTATATATTCGCCAATGGTTATGTCTTCAAACAACATGATACGAAGCGAAGGAAATGCTAAAATCGCAATGAATTCTATGCTCATTGGAGCAATAATGAATATAGTCTTAGACTATATATTTGTTATAGTCATAGGAACAGGAATAGCGGGCGCTGCTATAGCAACGATAATCTCCCAGTTCTCCTCATTCATCTTTGTAATGATTTACTTCAGAAGTGGCAAGAGCATTTTCAAATTAAAACTGCATCATCTAAAGGTAGATTGGGGTATTGCAAGAGAAACTGTTAAAGTTGGAGCATCTACCTTTGTTAGGCAGGGTGGCTCAAGTGTAATGGCTATTTTACTTAACCATTCTCTCGTCTTTTACGGAGGGAATATGGCCGTTTCTGTTTATGGCATAATAAATAAAATACTGATGTTAATGTATATGCCAGCTTTTGGTATAAGTCAGGGCATGCAGCCTATTGCAGGATTTAACTATGGTGCAAAAAAGTTCGATCGTGTAAAAGCAGTTGTAAAACTGGGAATAAAATATGCAATTCTTTACGCTATTACTTTTGTAGTATTAATAGAGGTTTTCCCGGATTCGACATTTAGACTGTTTTCTGGGGATCAAACGGTTATCGATAATGGTATTTTTGCTATAAGGCTCATGATATGTATGACACCTTTTGCTGTTCTTCAAACGTTATCTGCCAGCCTTTTTCAAACATTAGGCAAAGCAATGCCTGCATTACTGCTCACGCTTTCACGCCAAATACTGCTGTTTATCCCATTAATGCTTCTGTTACCAACACTCGGCTTGGGACTATTAGGCATATGGCTAGCTTTCCCTGCAGCAGATGCGCTTAGCGCACTTGTGACGGCTTACTTCTTTAGAAAAGAAATGAAAGATTTAGATAGACTCGAAAAAGAGCAGGCTGTGCTTAAAGAAGAAGCAGTAGCAAATGTGACTTGCGAGGATTTAGAATATATACCACTAGTTGGTGACTAAAACAATTAATAAAAGGCTGTACATAATATGTACGGCTTTTTTATTTACGCAAAAATATTCGTTTCATTTTATTAGCAAAAAATGTACAATTAAATTGAAATATGATACATCCAGTTGCTTTTTAATCCCTGCATGATACACACGAATTAAATTTTATATTTAAGGAGAATGACCATGGATAAACAAGCGATTATATCTAAAATCATTGATTCTCTAAGTCAAATCGGTATTTTCCCACAAACAAACACAACTGCAGACGTTATAGTAGATTGCGAATTTTTGGATGCAAAATGGAGCACAGGCAAAAAGAAGATAGAGTATCATTCCTCAGCGTATTTTGATGAAGTAGACAAAGTATTATATTACTGGGAATCCACAAAAGAAGTTAGTTCAGGCTTCTCGTTTGGCAGCAAATCAGAATCATCTTTTCAATCGGGCATGACGCTATTTAGAAAAGTAAAAAGTGTCGGCTTTGGTCCTGACGGCAAAGCGTTTGAATATTCCATTGACCTTGGAGCTATTACAAAGACCTTTAAAGAGGCAGCAAAAGACAATGGTTATAAGTTTAAAGTTGTTTTAAAGAAAGATAAGGCTTCATATCCTAGTAGATAAGGTGCGCTTTAGATTGGCGATTTTGACGTTGAGAGCTTGGCTTTGAACTGTTTTTAGGTGAATATTTATGATGGAAAGCAAAAGACTTATTTTAAGAAAAATAAATCATGATGACTTTGATAAACTGGCTAAAATACTAAAAGATGCTGAGGTTATGTACGCATGGGAGCATACTTTCTCCGATAAGCAGGTATCTGCTTGGATTGATAACCAAATTAAAAGGTATGATGAAGATGGCATAGGATATCTACTGGCAATTGATAAACAAACTAATCAAGCTGTAGGCCAGATCGGACTATTACACCAAACAATAAACCAAGAAAAGTATTGGGACATAGGCTATATTTTAGCAAAAGAGTATTGGCATAAAGGCTATGCGACTGAAGGCGCAAGAGCATGCATAGATTATGCTTTTAATGTGCTAAATGCTGATAAAGTCATTTGCGATATTCGTCCGCAAAACATAGCATCAACAGAAGTTGCTATACGACTTGGCATGGCTAGGATTGGCGAGTTTGTTAAAAGATACAACGGCAAAGATATGGTTCATGATATATATGAGATACGTAAAACGAATTATAAAGCTTAAAAGAACGGTAACCTACCGTTCTTTTTTATTCTGGCTTTTAGATTTTTAGGATTAACATTTTATATAAACTAATGGGCATACTAAATTCATTGAAAATTTTTTGGAGGTAGAATTCATGCCCGAACACGCGTTTACAAATAGACTTATAAACGAAAAATCACCATATTTATTGCAACATGCACATAATCCTGTTGATTGGTTTCCATGGGGCGACGAAGCGTTTGATAAAGCAAAAAAGGAAGATAAACCGCTTTTTGTTTCTATAGGCTATGCTTCTTGCCATTGGTGTCATGTTATGGAGAATGAGTCGTTTGAGGACGAAGAGGTTGCGAAAATACTTAATGAGTACTTTGTATCAATAAAAGTTGATAGAGAAGAAAGAGCAGATATAGACGCTGCGTATATGGCTGCATGTGAGGTGCTAGGCTCGAATGGTGGCTGGCCACTTAATGTGTTTATTAATAATGATGGAAGCCCGTTTTTTGCAGGCACATATTTTCCTAAAGAGGATAAATATAATATGGCAGGTTTTATTACTGTGCTGAAGCTAATCTCTAATTTTTGGAACGAAGACAGGGAGAAGTTACTCAGTGCTGGCAAAAAAGTTGCTGATATTATTGAGCAAAAAAGCAAACCTTCTGAAATAAAAGAAAGCTGGCTACATGATGCAGCAAGTATTGCCAAAAGAGCATTCGATGATAGATATGGAGGTTTTGCAGGAGCTCCAAAATTTCCAATGCCTTCAACTTGGCTTTTTCTACTTCGCTATAGTGACTTTTATGACGACAGAGAAGCATTAAGTATTACTATAAACACACTTAATAAAATGGCAATGGGTGGCATCTATGACCATGTAGAAGGTGGTTTTTGCAGATATTCGACTGATGAAAGCTGGACGGTTCCACATTTTGAAAAGATGCTATATGATAATGCTCAGCTTCTTGAATTATATGCAGAGGCATATGCTAAAACTGGTGACAGTGCATATAAAATAATCTGCGAGCAAATAATTGCATATTTGTTTAGAAATTTAAAGAACAAAGATGGTGCGTTTTACACTTCTATGGATGCAGACTCAGCAGGAGTCGAAGGCGATTATTATGTCTTTAGCATGAGCGAGATAAAAAGCGCACTACCTGAAGATTTGCTTAGTAGCTTTTTGAAAGTTTATCCTGTATCTAAAGAAGGTAATTTTGAAGGTAAAAATGTACTTGTTGCAAATTCATTGTCGCAAGATGCAGCAGTTATAAAAGCACTTGAAACATTAAAAAAAGAAAGAGAAAAGAGAGTAAAGCCTGGGCTTGACGATAAAATACTCTCTGGGCAAAATGGCCTAATTATATCAGCACTTGCTAAAGCAGGCCGTATCTTCAAAGAAGAAGCGTATATATCTGCAGCAAAAAGGGCAGCTGATTTTGTTCTTGAAAAAATGGTGATTGAAGGCAGACTAATGTCCAGCTATAGAGAAGGCCTTTCTCCTCATAAATCTGTCCAGCCAGATTACGCATATTTTATCAATGGTTTAATAGAGCTTTATAAAGCGACTCTTGGGGATGCTTATCTTTTAAACGCTATAACACTCACAGAAGGAATGCTAAAGTTATTTTGGGATGAACAGAGCGGTGGATTTTACATGACAGGAAATGATACTGCAAAATTATATGTAGGGATTAAAGAGAAAAGAGACGGGGTCGTGCCTTCAGGAAACGCTGTTGCTGCGAATGTGCTTTTTGTGCTCTCAAGACTCTGCGCAAATATTGAATACGAACAACGTGCAATAAAAACGTTAGAATCCGTCGCAAGCAGTATTAATTCTCAACCTTTAACTTATACAGCGCATTTACTTACTCAGATCTATATGCAATCAGAAAATGTAGATGTTATACTAACTGAAGGCAAAGGAATAGATGAAATGAAAAAATGTGTCATTTATAATTACCAACCGTATGTACACGCAATTTTATGTAATGAACAATTAAAGCAAGCGCTTACATATTTACATAGCTATAATATAGAAGAGAATGCAGCTGCATATGTCTGCAAAAACGAAACATGTTCTTCTGCAATAACAAATATTAGCGATTTAGAAAAAGCAATAATGTCTTAAATTAAACTTTATAGTTTTTTTAAATGCCAAGCAAGGATATAATTAATCTGTATAAAAGAGTATTTCTATAAAACTGTATACAGTTTTTTTATTAGCTGTTATTATATTGTAGAGACTAAACATGGAGGAATTCTAATGAAAAAATCATCAAAACTTATTTTTGCGATAGTTGCATTTGCTGTTGGTGCATTAGTTTGGCAATGGGGAGCATCACTTTCATATACTATGCCGCTTCCAATAACTCACCCTGAGAATCTTACATATGCTCGTATAGATAATTATGAGAATAATACAGTAAAGTTTATAACACAAAAAGAAGATATAATTAAAGTTGGAGAAATATTAAATAGTATAACTGTAAAAGATTCGGCAGAGAATAAAGATAGTTCCATACAATTTATTGTTGTAGTATCCGATGGGAAACAAACAAAAACATATTCTATTTCTGGACAATACATTGCCAGTGAAGGGCATTGGTTTAATTACGAAGGCGCAGATGCTGCCCAGAGCATGAAAAACGCATATAGCGCATTTAATTATGAAGAAAAAGTATTATCAAAATAAAAAATAACTAAAAAAGAGCATATTGCTCTTTTTTTATTTATTTAGTATGATTTCGTAATGTTTCGCAAAATACGGTGGTTAATTCAATATATTTGGTTAATAATACTGAACTTTTAATGTAATATCACTAAAAATACACAAATTTTCGCAGCAAATTAGTTAAAAAACAAAATTATATTAAAAATTTTTATTTACATAATCTGTTAAACCAATGCTTTTTTACTGTCCTTTAGCGCAAATAGGGTTGGTAATATTGATAAAATATAATCAAACTTTCAATTTTGTGAGGTAGTTTTCATATACCGAATGTTTTTTTGGCGTTTTTGCCTTGGTCTGGGATAATTGACTTTTGAGGTGTCAAATATTATAATAAATTAAGAAAAGAAGCAGATAACCCAATAGTTTAAAAAATAGCAGATTTTTGAAAGCTAATTCTAATAGCCAAATGCCTAATAAATTTGAACCGTTGCACTAAATGAAAATGAGTTATATAATTTATATGTTAAGTCAATTTCATTTAGGCTTAAAATATTTATCAGAGATACTATATTTGAAAGGATTTGTATATTATGAAAAAAGTAGTTTATACAGAAAATGCACCAGCAGCAATAGGTCCTTATTCACAAGCGATTAAAGCAGGAGATACAATTTATGTGTCAGGCCAATTGCCAATAGATCCTTTAACAGGTAATTTCCCTTCACAAGATATAAAAGATCAAACAAGACAGTCACTAACAAACATAAAGAAAATTCTTGAATCAGAAGGTTACAGCTTAAAAGATGTTGTTAAAGTACATTGCTTCTTAGCAGACATAGCTGACTTTGGCGCAATGAACGAAGTTTATGCTGAATTCTTCACAGAAGATTGCCCAGCTAGAGTAGCATTACAGGTAGCTCGTCTTCCTAAAGATGCTCGTTTAGAAATAGACGCTACAGCTTATAAGGCTTAATAAATATTAACAAATTCGGTGACTACATACTGCAGCTCAGCGACATAATGATAGACTTTAATGACCGTAATATCATGCAAAATGCTACTTGACTTATTAAATTTAGTTGGAAAGCGCTTTAGCCTGTATCGGCTTGCGCTTTTTTTTTGCAAAATGGCCTAATTACATCTCTTTAAACTTCACTTCTTGTTTGTTTATACGATCAAACAAGACAAGCTATAAACGGTAAATGTATTAATAAACAACTTCAGTTGTTTGAATAAATTTCCCAAATAAAAGAAGGAAGGTGCAATTATAATGGATCAAGAAAAAACAAAAACAGAAGGCCAGAACATTGGTACAGCCGATCTAAAGAGAGTACTTGGATTTGGTGACCTAATGTCAATGGCATGCGGCCAGATCATTGGCGCAGGAATTATGGCTCTAGTCGGTATCGGTATTGCATACACAGGTAGATCAGTAAACTTAGCATTTATGATCGCCGCAGTGTTAACACTATGTATGGCTATTCCTATGGTATACATAGGCGGTACATTACGTCTTAGAGGCGGAAACTACACAATACTAGCAGCGTTGATGGGCAAAATATGGGCAGGCGCATATATACCTACATACATCCTGTCAAATATATCAATCGCTATCTATGCAATTTCTTTTTCAACTTACTTCATTGGCCTAACAGGACTAGCAATTGACCCTATTTTAGTAGCAGCAGTTTGTATGACAACATTCTACATTTTGAACATATTCGGCGTTCAAGGCGCAGCATTCGTTCAAAACGCAATGGTTGTTATCCTAGCAGCAGCTCTAATAGCTTTCATGGCATTTGGTGTTGCTAAGATCAACTGGGCTGGCGCATTTGGCGGAGACGCTGACTGGATGACAGGCGGACTAAACGGCTTGTTCATGGCATCTGTTACACTAACATATGCAACAGGCGGCGCTACAGTTATACTAAACTTTGGTGCAGAAGCTAAAAACCCAACAAAAGATATTCCTTTAGTTATCATTGTTTCTACATTAGCAATCGCTGCAGTATACGCAGTAATGGCTACAGTAGCAGCTGGTGTACTACCTGTATCACAAGTTGCAGGTAAATCACTATTGTTAGTTGCAAAAGCAATATTCCCAGCAGGCGTTTATGAGTTCTTCATAATCGGTGGTGCTATGTTCGCTTTAACAACAACATTGAACGCAACATTAGGTTGGGTAACAAAACCTCTATTACAAGCATGCGCAGATGGCTGGTTACCAAAGAAACTTGGATACGTTCATCCAAAATACAAGACACCACTTATACTACTAACAATATTCTACGTAATAGGTATGATTCCAATCCTATTCAACATATCACTAAGCCAAGTTACATCATTAGCTTTGATAGTATCTAAGTTCTTCACAGCTATGCTAGCAATAGCTATTGTTAACTTGCCAAAGGCTGTTCCAGAGATATGGAATAATGCTAAAGTACATACATCCAATGGTATGCTATGGTTTGTAGCTTTCTTAGGTGCTGGTAGCCAATTATTCCAGTTCATAATCCTAGCTAGTAACCAACCTACATGGATATGGGTTAGTAACGTTATAATGATAGCTCTATCATTCGTATATGCATACTTCATGTACAAATCAGGAAAAGTAAAGATGGAAGTATCTTACGAAGCAGCTTAATAAAACAAATAATTCTAATAAAAAAGAAGTGCTATGCACTTCTTTTTTTATTTTTAAATTATTAAGAATTGTTTTACAAAAAATAGAAAAACTGTTTTCTAGATTGCTCTTATATCAGGGTTTGTGCTACATATTAAAATCAGAGTTTGAATTGTTCAATAATTCTTGTTGCATAGTGCGATATATGCAGTTAAAATTGTACAGGTAACGACATGTTTTTTAGTTGAAATGTAATATTCAGTTGCACTGCATCTTTAAAAAATCGTTTTTAAATAAAAGATAATTTTGCATAATATATAATCCATAAAAAATATAGAAATAAGGTGCAATTCATAATGGATCAAGAAAATGTAATAGAGCAAGGTGAGCCAGTGGTCGCTGACCTTAAAAGGGTTTTGGGTAGGAAAGAGTTATTTGCAATGGCTACTAGTCAGGTCATTGGCGCAGGTATTATGGTTCTTGTTGGCACTGGCATTGCTTACACTGGTAGGTCTGTAAACTTAGCATTTATTATATCTGCAATATTTACCATATTAATGTCGATACCTATGATATTCATAGGAGGTACTTTAAGGCTAAGAGGTGGAAACTATACAATATTGGCAGCGCTTATTGGCAAGACATGGGCAGGAGCTTCCATGGTAGTTTTCCTTATTTCAAACATGGCTATTTCAATTTATTCAATTTCATTTGCAAGCTACTTCATTGGGCTAACTGGATTAAATATATCTCCAGTTTTAGTGGCATCAGTTAGCATGACAACATTTTATGTTGTTAACTTGTTCGGCATGAGTCGTGTATCAAAAATTCAAAATATAATGATATTATGTCTTATTTCAGCATTAGTAATCTTCATGGCATTTGGTGTTACAAAGGTAGACTGGAATGGTGCGTTTGGTGGAACTGCTGATTGGATGCCCGGAGGCTTGAATGGTTTGTTTATGGCTGGTGCAACATTAACGTATGCTACAGGCGGTGCAACATCAATTATTAACTTAGGTGCGGAAGCAAAAAATCCAACAAAAGATATACCTATAGTTATAATTGTAGCTACTCTGGCAATCTCTGTAGTATATGCAATAATGGGTACAGTTGCTGCGGGAGTTCTGCCAATTTCAGCCGTTGCAGGTCAATCATTATTGCTGGTTGCTAAAGCAATATTACCATCTGGTTTCTATGAATTCTTTGTAATTTGTGGCGCGATGTTTGCACTGTCAGCAACATTAAACGCTATGCTTAGTATGTTAACCAAGCCGCTATTGCAGGCGTGTAAAGACGGTTGGTTTCCAAGGAAATTAGGGTATATTTATCCGAAATTTAATACGCCTATCATTCTGTTAACAATGTTCTATGTTATTGGAATGGTTCCAATATTGTTTGCGGTACCTATAAGCACAGTTACGGCACTAGCATTAATAGTAGGAAAATTCTTTGCTATTGCAAGTAGCCTGTCCGTTGTTAACCTGCCTAGGAAAGTTCCAGAGATTTGGGCAAAATCAAAAGTACATGTGTCGACTCCAATGCTTTGGGTAGTAGGTCTTTTAGGAGCTGGTAGCTCAGTGGCACAATTTATAATATTAGCTAGTCGCCAAGCAACTTGGGTGTGGTATGGTAACGCAATATTATTAGTAGTAGCTTTTGGATATACCTATTTTAGGAATAAGAGCGGTAAGGTGCAAATGGAAGTTTCCTACGAAGCTGCATAATAAAGTAATATAGATTTTGCTAAAAGAAGTGTTAATCACTTCTTTTTTTATTTCTCTCAGAATATTCATTATTAATAGTAATCTGATTAGAATTTTAGATTATTAAAATGAGAGTTCTAGATCAATAACTGTTGCATATTATTGTAAAAAGAAATATCTGTGAGGAAGAGCTTAATATTATACAAGCTTCATATATATGGGTTGTGACCAAAAATATAAAACAAGAAGGAGCCGATCCTTTAAATAGCAGTACTGCAGTATTAATAATATTAATGAAGTTTATCTTTATTAGTTTCCAAATAAAAGAAGGAAGGTGCAATTATTTATGGATCAAGAAAAAACCACAACAGAAAACCAAAATTTAGGTACTGCCGATCTAAAAAGGGTACTTGGGTTTGGTGATCTAATGTCAATGGCCTGTGGTCAGATCATTGGTGCAGGCATTATGGCTCTAGTAGGTGTTGGTATAGCTTACACAGGTAGATCAGTAAACTTAGCATTTATGATCGCTGCTTTACTAACAATTATGATGGCAATACCTATGGTATTCATCGGCGGCACATTACGGCTTAGAGGCGGAAACTACACAATCTTAGCATCACTGATGGGCAAAATATGGGCAGGCGCATATATTCCTATATATGTATTAGGCAATATATCAATCTCAATCTACTCAATTTCATTTGCAACTTATTTCATAGGACTAACAGGGTTAGCAATTGACCCAATCTTAGTAGCTTCAGTTTGTATGACAACATTCTACATTTTGAACATATTCGGTATCCAAGGCGCAGCATTCCTGCAAAATGCAATGGTTGTTATCCTAGCAGCAGCTCTAGTAGCATTCATGGCATTTGGTGTTGGCAAAGTTAACTGGAATGGTGCATTTGGCGGAGATGCTAACTGGATGACAGGCGGATTAAATGGCTTGTTCATGGCATCAGTTACACTAACATATGCAACAGGTGGCGCTACAGTAATTCTTAACTTTGGCGCAGAAGCAAAAAATCCAACAAAAGATGTACCAATAATTATTATCGTTTCAACATTAGCGATTGCTGCAGTATATGCAGTAATGTCAACAGTAGCAGCAGGCGTTTTACCTGTATCAGAAGTTGCAGGTAAATCACTACTATTAGTTGCTAAAGAGATATTCCCAGCAGGCGTTTATGAGTTCTTCATAATCGGTGGTGCTATGTTCGCTTTAACAACAACATTAAATGCAACATTAGGTCATGTAACAAAACCTATATTGCAAGCATGTATGGATGGGTGGATACCAAAGAAATTTGGATATATTCATCATAAATACAAAACACCAGTTGTTTTACTTACACTGTTCTATGTAGTGGGTATGGTACCAATACTATTCAACATATCATTAAGCCAAATTACAGCATTAGTACAAATACTAAGTAAGTTCTTCACAGCAATGCTTGCTATATCAATAATCAATTTACCTAAGGCTGTTCCAGAATTATGGGCAAAAGCAAGAGTGCATTGCTCAACAGGGATGTTATGGTTTGTAGCATTACTAGGTGCTGGTAGTCAATTATTCCAGTTTATAGTCCTAGCTAGTAACCAACCAGCTTATATTTGGATTGGTAACCTTTGCATGGTATCAGCTTCATTCGTATATGCTTACTTAATGAACAAAGCTGGCAAAGTACACATGGAAGTTTCTTACGAAGCAGCGTAATAAAACAAATAATTCTAATAAAAAAAGAAGTGACCATCACTTCTTTTTTTTAAGCTTGTATTCTGCATAATTTTAATAATTCAATGCATAATATGGTAAATAGTGTAATAAATCAATGCGAAAACAAAAAATAAATGTAATTTAAAAACACCTAATAGTGTACATACATATATGTGACTGCTATATTTTGAAATACAAATTTGTATAGTTGAAAATGAGCGAAAATATTTAAATATTTATGTTACATATTACATTATGCAGAGCTATAATACTGTGAGATGTAAAGATATTAAAAAAACAAATATAAAAGTTTGTATAATAATTTATTAATAAGTTTATATAATTTCCCAAAAAATAATGAGGAAGGTGCAATTATATGGATCAAGAAAAAGTCGAGAGCCAATCAGTAACTGCTGACCTTAACAGGGTACTAGGCAGGAAGGAATTATTCTCAATGGCCGCAGGCCAAATCATCGGCGCAGGCATCATGGCTCTAGTAGGTATCGGTATTGCAATGACCGGTAGGTCAGTAAACTTAGCATTTATTATAGCTGCTTTGTTTACAATCGCAATGGCTATCCCAATGGTATATCTTGGTGGCACACTACGTCTTAGAGGCGGAAACTACTCGCAAATGGGATTGCTAATGGGCAAACTATTTGCAGGTGCATACATCGTAGTATATATAGTAAGTAACATATCTCTTGCTATCTATTCGATTTCGTTTGCACAATATTTTATTGGTTTGACCGGAATAGCAATCGACCCAATCATAGTAGCAGCAGCTTGTATGACACTATTCTATGTTCTTAACCTCTTCGGTATCCAAGGCGCAGCATTCCTGCAAAATGCAATGGTTGCATGTCTTGCTTTAGCACTAATTATCTTTATGGCATTTGGTGTTGGCAAGATCAACTGGACAGGCGCATTTGGCGGAACTGCAGATTGGATGACAGGCGGACTTAATGGCCTATTTATGACAGCTGCATTACTAACATATGCAACAGGCGGTGCTACCGTAGTAATCAACTTTGGTGCAGAAGCTAAAAACCCAACAAAGGATATCCCATTTGTTATCATAGCTTCTACATTATCAATCTCAGTTGTATACGCAATAATGTCTACAATTGCAGCAGGCGTACTACCTATAGCTGAAGTAGCAGGCAAACCACTATTATTAGTTGCTAGAGCAATATTGCCGGCAGGATTCTATGAATTCTTCATAATCGGTGGTGCAATGTTTGCGTTAACTACAACACTTAATGCTACATTAAGTTGGGTTACAAAACCTTTACTACAGGCAACTGTTGATGGTTGGTTCCCAGCAGTATTTGGCAAAATAAGCAAGTACAAAACACCTACAGTATGGTTGACACTGTTCTATGTTATGGGCATGATTCCTATATTATTCAGTATCGATTTAGGGACTGTTACAACACTTGCATTGATCATTGGTTACATCTTTGGTGTAGTTATATCATTATCAATTGTTAACCTACCAAAGAAAGTTCCAGAAATTTGGGCAGCTTCAAAAATGCATTGCTCAACTGGTATGCTATGGGCTGTTGGTTTAATAGGAGCTGGTAGCGGTTTTGCTCAGTTCTTAATCCTCTCACTTAACCAAGAGACATGGGTATGGTGGGGCAACCTAATACTAGTAGTATTTGCATTCTCATATTCTTATTTCAGAATTAAGAGCGGCAAAGTACATATGGAAATTTCTTACGAAGCAGCTTAATATTACAAATTATCATCAAAAAAGAGGCGCAAAGCGCTTCTTTTTTATTTGTTAATAAAATAACGACAATTATGTTTAAATATCATAAAAATACTAGTTGATAATTTTCATATCAGCAGATATAATACTCGTATAAAGATCTACAATATAAATTATAATTTTTACGTTTAGAATATTATAATCATTTTAAATATAATGTATATTTTAAATGTAGTTGATCTTTTTTGTGACAATATGCACATTGATAGGATACTCTAGTTGCTGAAATCTTAAATTTATGAGCTAGAGTTGTTTATATGGATTTCCCAAAAAAAAGTAAAAGGAAGGTGCAATTATTTATGGATCAAGAAAAGGCAAAAACAGAAGGCCAGAGCATAGGCACAGCTGATCTAAAGAGAGTACTTGGATTTGCAGACCTAATGTCTATGGCTTGCGGCCAGATCATTGGCGCAGGAATTATGGCTCTAGTCGGTATCGGTATTGCATACACAGGTAGATCAGTAAACTTAGCATTTATGATCGCCGCAGTGTTAACACTATGTATGGCTATTCCTATGGTATACATAGGCGGTACATTACGTCTTAGAGGCGGAAAATACACAATACTAGCAGCGTTGATGGGCAAAATATGGGCAGGCGCATATATACCTACATACATCCTGTCAAATATATCAATCGCTATCTATGCAATTTCTTTTTCAACTTACTTCATTGGCCTAACAGGACTAGCAATTGACCCTATTTTAGTAGCAGCAGTTTGTATGACAACATTCTACATTTTGAACATATTCGGCGTTCAAGGTGCAGCATTCGTTCAAAACGCAATGGTTGTTATCCTAGCAGCAGCTCTAATAGCTTTCATGGCATTTGGTGTTGGTAAGATCAACTGGACAGGCGCATTCGGCGGAGACGCTGACTGGATGACAGGCGGACTAAACGGCTTGTTCATGGCATCTGTTACACTAACATATGCAACAGGTGGCGCTACAGTTATACTAAACTTTGGTGCAGAAGCTAAAAACCCAACAAAAGATATTCCTATTGTTATCATCGTTTCTACATTAGCAATCGCTGCAGTATACGCAGTAATGGCTACAGTAGCAGCAGGTGTACTACCTGTAGCACAAGTTGCAGGCAAGCCACTATTGTTGGTTGCAAAAGCAATATTCCCAGCAGGCGTTTATGAGTTCTTCATAATCGGTGGCGCTATGTTCGCTTTAACAACAACATTGAACGCAACATTAGGTTGGGTAACAAAACCTCTATTACAAGCATGTAACGATGGATGGTTACCAAAGGCACTTGGATATGTTCACCCTAAATACAAAACACCTATTGTTTTATTAACAATATTCTATGTAATGGGAATGGTTCCAATTCTATTCAACATATCACTAAGCTCAGTTACATCATTAGCTTTGATAGTTGGTAAATTCTTCACAGCTATGCTAGCAATAGCTATCATAAACTTACCAAAGGCTGTGCCAGAGATATGGAACAACGCAAGAGTACATACTTCAACAGGTATGCTATGGTTTGTAGCAATGTTAGGTGCTGGTAGCCAATTATTCCAGTTCATAATCCTAGCTAGTAACCAACCAACATGGATATGGGTTAGTAACGTAATAATGATAGCTCTATCATTCGTATATGCATACTTCATGTTCAAATCAGGAAAAGTTAAGATGGAAGTATCTTACGAAGCAGCTTAATAAAACAAATAATTCTAATAAAAAAGAAGTGCTATGCACTTCTTTTTTTGTTGGTTTAATATATAGTAATTTTATCTAACATAATAAATGATGCTGAATATTTGCTTTTAGATCTTTTAATTAGGTATTCTTATGGTACAATAGTATTATTATTTAAGTGGAATGCACACTTTTGCATTTATTATGTTATATATTAAGTTGCCATAAGTTATCTGCTTTTAAAATCGTTTTAATTAATTTTCGGGAGGTAAACTATGATATCACAAGAGATGTATGAGCTTGGGAGTAAAAGATCTACTATTAGAGAGGCTTTTGAATATGGTAAGAAAAGAGCTGCAATTGTTGGGCTCGAGAATGTTTACGACTTTAGCATTGGTAATCCAAATGTACCTGCACCTGAATGTGTAAAAGAAGCAATAATCGATATCTTAAACAATGAAGTATCTACTTCTATTCATGGATATACTAGCGCTCAGGGCGATAACATAGTTCGTGATACAATCGCTACATCGCTTAATCGCAGATTTGGCACAAACTATTCAAAAGATAATTTATATATGACTGTTGGGGCGGCAGCTTCTATTACTATTTGTTTCAAGGCTTTGACTCTTCCAGGAGATGAGTTTATAACATTTGCGCCATTTTTCCCAGAATACAAGTGCTTTGTTGAGGGTGTTGGTGCTAAACTTGTTGTGGTTCCAGCAAATGTTGAAGATTTTCAGATAAACTTTTGTGAGTTTGAAAATAGAATAAACGAGCATACAAAGGCTGTTATCGTAAATTCACCAAACAATCCATCGGGAGCAGTATATTCAGAAAAAACTATTCTTGAGTTGGCTGATCTTTTAAACAAAAAATCCAAAGAATATGGACATCCTATATATATAATTTCAGATGAGCCATATCGGGAAATTGTGTTTGATGGAGTTCAAGTACCTTTTATTGCAAAGTATTATGATAATACTTTTGCTTGTTATTCATACAGCAAGGCTTTATCTCTTCCTGGCGAGAGGATTGGGTACGTGTTAGTACCTAGCAAAATGGAAGACGCTGAAAGGACGTATGCAGCAGTTTGTGGGGCTGGGCGCGTACTTGGCTATGTTAATGCACCAAGCTTATTTCAAAAAGTTGTTGCAAAATGCGTTGACGCAACTTCTGACATTTCTATATACGAATATAATAAAGAATTGCTATACAATGGACTAATAAAAATGGGATACAAGTGCGTTGAGCCAGGCGGAACGTTCTACCTTTTCCCACAATCTCTTGAACCGGATGCAAAAGCTTTCTGTGAGCGCGCAAAGGAATTTGATTTACTGTTAGTTCCTGGTGATGATTTTGGATGCCCAGGACATTTTAGAATTTCTTATTGCGTAAAACCAGAACAAATAGAAAGAGCTCTGCCTGCATTTGAAAAACTTGCGAAAGAATATCTATAAAAGAACTAATAAAAATCATAAAATAAACTCCGTGCAAATCTTTTGCTTCTTTTATTTAAGAAATGAAGTGGGGGTGTGGGGGTAATGCCCTCACAAAAGCTTAATCCCAACATGGAGACTCTGTTTTCAAACCTCTAGGGACTAGTCCCCTTTGAATCCCATCCAAAAGAGATAATAAAAAAAGCCTTGAATCACTTCGAGGCTTTTTTTATGCGCTATCATTTTATAATAGGTTAACGTTCGTTAATTGGAATATATTCTTTTTTATCTATTAAAACTTTATATGCAGGGCGTATGATCCTGGAATCGTTAAAGACTTCTTCAAGCCTATGAGCGCTCCAGCCAACAACCCTTGCGATAGCGAAAATAGGGGTGTATAACTCTGGTGGAATTCCAAGCATGCTGTAAACGAAACCAGCATACAAATCAATGTTTGCGCACATTGCTTTATTATCGCCTTTGATTTCAAAAAAAGCTTTAGGTGTAAGCCTTTCGATAGCGTCGACAAGTGCAAGCTCTTTTTCAAAGCCGCCTTCTGCTGCCAGCTTAGCCGCACTTGCTTTTAGAAGCGTAGCTCGAGGATCGTCCAAAGTATATATTGCGTGACCCATACCATAGATAAGACCGGTATAATCGTTAGCTTCTTTTTTCAGAATCTTAACAATATAATCATACACCGCATCATCTTCTGTCCAATTAGGCACATTCGCTTTTATGTCATCTAGCATCTTCGAAACACTGTTGCTAGCACCACCATGCTTTGGACCTTTAAGAGAGGAAACAGCTGCTGAAATAGCAGAGTATGTATCAGTACCGGAAGAGGAGAGAACTCTACATGTAAATGACGAGTTATTACCACCACCATGTTCAGCGTGTAAAACAAGTGCAAGATCTAGAAGAAGCGACTCTTCTTTAGTGAACTGCTTATTGCTTCTAATTGTACGCATAACATTCTCGGCAGTAGAGAGTTCAGGTTTTGGAGAATGAACATACATGCTCTTGTTATCAAAATGATGACGTTTAAACTGGTAGGAGTGGGTTACAATGATCGGAAAACGCGCAATCAGTTTAATGCACTGCAAAAGTACATTTTCGACGGCCATATTTTCTGGATCCTCGTCGTAAGCGTAAAGCGCAAGTGTAGACTGTGCCAATTTATTCATAATATCTTTGCTTGGTGGTCTCATAATAACATTTTCCATAAAACCATCGGGCAGATCTCTGTAAGTGCTTAGTAGTTCTTTAAATTGTTGAAGTTCTTCTAGCTTAGGTAAATATCCAAATAAAAGTAAAAAGGCTGTTTCTTCAAATCCAAAATGGTCGCCTTTGCCTCTTACGATATCTTCAACATCCATGCCTCTGTACGTAAGTTCGCCCTTTACAGGCATTTTTTCGCCTTCGTTCATAAGATAGCCGTGTACATTTCCTATGCGTGTTATTCCAGCTTGAACGCCAGTACCATCAGAATTTCTTAGCCCTCTTTTGACTTGGTAATACTCATAGAGTTTAGGGTCTATCTTGCCTGTTGTCTTAAGCACTTCACTGTATTGCTTTATAAGATCCTTTGCAATTGATTCAGTAAAATTCATTATGCCTCACCTCTTTGATTATCTTGTAAAAAACATATCTCTCTGTATATTCTATATAGTGTAATACATGCGCGTTTGAATATCAATTGTTATTTATATTCGAATATACTATGTGCCCATTATGTATAGTATAAAGAATTTTACCACCAAGAGTTTTGCCTTTAAAAGGCGTGTTTTCGGACTTAGAAACAAAGGAATCATAAGTTGTAGTTTTATCTATATCGTATATAACGATATCAGCAAGTAGTCCTTCTTTTATTCCTTTTTTTAGTCCGTAAAGTTCTGCTGGCTTTTTTGTAAGAGCCGCAACAATATCATACAGTGCCATGCCAGATTCTTTATACAGATTTTCAATACAGAGAGAAAAAGCAGTTTCAAGTCCGATTATACCGGATGGCGCATTTTGAAAAGGCTTATCTTTATCAATTTGTTTGTGCGGTGCATGATCAGTAGCAATTATATCGATAACACCACTTTTAAGGCCTTCTATTATTGCGAGCTTGTCTTCTAGTTCCCTAAGCGGTGGATTCATTTTCGCATTTGTACCATATTTTAAGATGGCATCTTCTGTAAGCGAAAAGTGATGGGGAGTGGCTTCAGCGGTAACGTGAGCACCTTTTTCTTTACCTGTTTTAATTAGCTCAACCGATCCTTTTGAGCTTACGTGTTGAATATGAATATGAGCGCCAGTTTCAAGCGAAAGTTTAATGTCACGCTCTATCATAAATTCTTCTGCAAGCCTGTTAGCTCCTGGCAAGTCCAGTTCGATAGCAATTACTCCATCATTTATACCAGAGCCTTGAATATATTTAGCCGCCTCTTCGTGAAAGGCCAGCACAGCATCAACTTCAACAGCCCTTTGCATTGCTTTTCTTGCAACGCTTTCATTTTCAATGTTTTTGCCATCATCAGAAAAACCAATAGCACCAGATTTGAGAAGACTACTAAAATCTGTTAGCTCGCTTCCTGCCATACCTTTGGTTATAGTAGCTAATTGCAGTATTTGGGCATCAGCACCTTTAGCTTTATCATAAACATAATCAAGCAATTTTACGTTATCAATAGGTGGGGTAGTGTTAGCCATGAGTATAACAGTTGTATAGCCACCTTTGGCTGCCGACTTTGCCCCGGAAATAATATCTTCGCTTCCATTGCCAGGATCTCTGAAATGGCTATGAATATCTATAAAGCCAGGTGAAACATAGCACCCAGTTGCATCAACAATGTTTTGGCCTTTGGTGGCGGATAAAGACCCAGCTTCAAAAATATGTAGTATTTTGCCATCTTTTATTTCGATGTCATATAGCCCTGTAAGCCCAGTGATAGGATCAATGACGTATCCGTTTATTATTAACATACACCCTCCAAAAAACACTATTTTTATACAAAAAAAGGAGCAAATGCTCCCTTTGTTATTTCAACCCGAGTACATCAAAACTGTTTTTATAAACAATATCGCAGAAATCCTCGAACACCATACCTTTAAGGTTACATATCGTGTCTGCAATATAGCCGACGTATTTAGGCTCGTTGCGGTTTCCGCGCATAGGCGTCGGAGCTAAGTAAGGACAGTCAGTCTCTATAAGCATATTCTCTACTGGTACATATTTAGCTACATCTTGAAGGTTGTAAGCCGTTTTGAATGTAACAGGACCAGCGAAAGAAATATAATAGCCAAGGTCCATATATATTTTGGCAGTTTCTTTACTGCCGGAAAAACAGTGGATAATAGAGCGTTTTAGCCCTTTGCTATGCTCTTTTAGTATGTCAGTCATATCCTGCGTAGCATCACGTGAGTGAATGGAAATTGGCAAACTCAAATCTTTTGCAAGCTGAATCTGTTCGATAAACACCTTGCGTTGAGTTTCGCTAGGGCTTAATTCGTAGTGATAATCTAGCCCGATCTCACCAATAGCACGTACTCTATCATTGCTTTTAGCAAGCTCGCTTAGCTTATCAAGATAATTTTCTGGAATTTCCGAGGCAACATGTGGGTGAATACCAATCGCTGCAAATACAGAGGATCTTTCGTTTGCTAGTCTAACGCTAGCTTTAGAATCTTCAATGTCTGTACCCATGTTCAATACATAGTTGACGCCCTCTTTTTGCAAGTCATTTAATATAAACGCTCGATCAACGTCGAAGCGTTCATCAGTTAAATGCGCATGCATATCAAATAAATTTAACGGCATTACCGCACCTTCCATCCATTTACTATATCTGTTTTATCAAGAGTCACTAATGAAAGCAATTCGTCTTTTTTGTCTGATGCTGCTAGAAGCATGCCTTCGCTAATCTCACCGCAAATTTTAGCAGGCTTGAGGTTGCAAACAACAACGACATTTTTGCCTACCATATCTTCACTATTATACCACTTTCTGATGCCAGATAAAATAGTACGAGTTTCATCTCCGATTTTTACTGTAAGTTTTAATAATTTATCTGAACGCTTTAGATTTTCAGCTGCTATAACCGTGCCAACGCGTAGATCTAGCTTTTGGAACTCATCTATAGTAATCTGTTCCATTTTAGGTTCTTCTACTTCTTCTGGTTCTTTTTTGGCATCTTTTTTATCTAAGCTTTCCAAAGCTTCAAGCTCTTTAGCTACATCGAGCCTTGGGAATAATGCTTCGCCCTTAGCAACTTTTGTGCCAGGCAAAATTTTGCCAAACTCAAATAGACTTTCGTAAGTAAGGATATCTTGACTGCCTTCTATGCCAAGTTGTTGCTGCATTTTTGGGCCAGTTTTTGGCATGAACGGCGTGATTAAAACTGAAACCATACGTAAGCATTCAGCAAGGTTATATAGAACTGTGCCAAGTCTTTCTTTTTGCGTTTCGTCGTTAACAAGTGTCCAAGGCATTGTTATATCGATATATTTATTAGAAGCACCTACTAATTTGAATATAGCTGCCAATGCTTCGTTAGGTTTTAAAGCATCCATAGCTTCTGTTGCTGATTTATGTGTAGCTTCTGCAAGCTCTTTTAGCTCGATATCTTCAGGCATATCTGTGCTAGGAGTAGGCAGCGTTCCACCAAAATATTTTTCAACCATTGCCACTGTTCTAGAAAGTAGATTGCCTAAATCATTTGCAAGATCTGAGTTTATTCTTGTAATAAGTAGTTGTGTTGAGAACTGTGTATCGGATTCAAGAGGCATTTCTCTAAGCAAGAAGTATCTAAGAGCATCAGCACTGTATCTATCTGCAAGGACAACTGGATCTACGATGTTGCCTTTTGATTTGCTCATTTTATCTCCACCAAATATAACCCAGCCATGACCGAAAACTTTTTTAGGTAATGGTACACCAAGTGCAAGTAGCATAATAGGCCAAATTATAGTATGGAATCTTACTATCTCTTTGCCGACCATATGCACATCTGCTGGCCAATATTTTTTAAACATGCTCTCATCATCGCTCATATATCCAAGTGCAGTGATATAGTTTGATAGAGCGTCAATCCATACATATACTACGTGATCAGGATCAAATGGAACAGGAATGCCCCATTTAAAGGATGTACGTGATACAGCTAGATCATCAAGCCCAGGCAATAAGAAGTTGTTAAGCATCTCATTCTTTCTGGATACAGGCTGAATAAAATCAGGATTATCTTCTATATGTTTTATCAAGATGTCAGCATATTTTGATAGCTTAAAGAAATAACTTTCTTCCTCAGCCATTTCAACAGGTCTGCCACAGTCTGGGCATTTGCCATCAACTAACTGTCTTTCAAGCCAGAACGATTCGCAGGGAGAGCAATACCAGCCCTTATACCTATCCTTGTATATGTCACCTTGCTCATAAAGCTTAGTAAATATTTTTTGGATTACTTCAGTATGGCGTGGCTCTGTAGTTCTAATGAAATCGTCGTAGGAAATCTCCATGATATCCCAAAGTTTTTTTATACCTACAACGATATCATCTACATATTCCTTTGGTTCAAGGCCGTGCTCAGTAGCTACACGCTCAATCTTTTGGCCATGCTCATCTGTGCCCGTTAAAAAGTGAACATCGTAGCCCTCAAGCCTCTTGTATCTTGATAATGCATCTGAAGCTACTGTGCAAAATGTATGCCCAACGTGCAAATTGCCGCTAGGATAATATATAGGGGTTGTTAAATAAAAAGTCTTTTTTTCGTTCATGATGTTCTCTCCTAACATACTTTTGATAATAAAAAAACGCCACCTATCTACGATAGGGGCGAAATAACCGCGGTACCACCCTGATTCCCGAAATAAATTCGGCTCATTTTGGTTGCACTATAACGTGTGCAAATCGGCACAAGAAAAACTTGATGCTGCTCAGGAGTCATGTTCGCATAGACTAAACAACCGGATTTCACCGCCCCGGCTCTCTTCTTGTAAAGTTTCAATGTTACTCATTCCGTCATTGCTTAAATATAATAATAATTATTGCATGATAATAAACTTTTGTCAATTATAGGCTAGTTTTTTAAAATGACACTGTCTTTAAATATAGGAACATTATCAATAATATCTACTTGGCAGCAATACTCTAAATCTTTTTTGAAGCCTAAACGCTTTAATCTTTTATATTGATAGGCTTTTGTAAGCGCCTTTTCAATATTATCTTTACATATCATATACTCATTTATGCAAGAATAAGATAAATCGCATAAATCGTAGTTATCTAAATTGCCTATTGAGGACAGCATACATCCGCATGCGATGATATCATCGAGTGAATAACGTCCACCTGTACCTGCACAAAGAAAAGTGATGTTCTTTTTATAGGAAAGCGCTTTTTGCATTACAGCACTTGCGTTTAGTAGCGAACCAATAAGCACAGTATGAGCTGAAATAGCTGCTGAGTTTATTGCGCGCGTACCGTTTGTTGTTGTTAGTATGATGTCTTTTCCAAATATATTCTCTTTGGAATATTCAAGAGGTGAGTTGGATAGATGGAAACCAGATATCTTCATAGAACCGTTTTCTCCACCAAGTAGCACATTTTCATCTTTGTTTATCTTAGAGAATATACTCATGGCTTCTTCGACATCCATTACTGGATAAATGCGACCACATCCGTTTTCTATTGCAGTGACAATCGTGCTTGTTGCACGAAGAACATCTATAACAATAACGACGTTATCTTTTAGCTCACTTGGCAGTGCGTGTTTGTAAGATGCATAGGTATTTATTTTTAATTTCAAGGTCAATCCTCCTTCAGCAAACCTCATTATAACATAATAAATATTCCCTGGAAACTGGAAATTATTTAAAAGAAATAGGGCAAGTGTTGAAAAAAATTTGTGTATATGCTATAATACTTGAACATCCTTGCTCTACAAGTGTAGAGCCGTATAGTCCAAAGGGAGGTGAAATAATGCAAAAATATGAATGCATGTATATCTTGAACGCCGAAATGGAAGATGAAGCAAGAAAAGAGCTTATTGAAAAAATAAGTGGTGTTGTTACATTAAACAAAGGTGAGATAGAAAAAGTAGACGAATGGGGAAAAAGAAGATTAGCGTATACTATCGATTTTAAGAACGAAGGATACTATGTTCTATTAACTTTTTCTGCTGATCCTGAGCTACCTAAAGAGCTCGAGAGAAATCTTCGCAACTACGATGAAGTTATGCGTTTTATGGTTATTAAGCTAGACGAAAAGAAAAAATAATAAGCTTAAAAGCGCAAAAGAGGGAAAATTATGAATAAAGCTATTTTAATAGGAAATTTAACACGCGACCCAGACTCACGTACAACTGCAAACGGTATTGCTGTTTGTACATTTTCTATAGCAATTAATAGGCGGTTTACTACGCAATCAGGCGAGAAACAGGCTGATTTTATACCTATAGTATGCTGGAGAGGCTTAGCGGAAAACTGCTCGAAATATCTGCGTAAAGGCAGTAAAGTAGCTGTTATTGGCGCTATTCAAACGCGTACATATGAGGCACAGGACGGTTCCAAAAGGTATGTTACTGAGGTTGTTGCTGACGAAGTGCAATTCTTAGATAGAGCAAACCAAGAAGGCGGTAACGCTAGCGCTGGTAACACTCAAACACCTAGCATGGATCCATCAGAAATAGAGGGCTTCACGACAGTTGAGGATGACGGATTGCCGTTTTAATACAATAAGGAGATGATATAAATGTCCGAAGAAAGGTCGCAAAGAAAACCAAGAATGCGTAGACCTAGAAAAAAAGTTTGTGCTTTTTGTTCAGAAAAGCAGACACATATAGATTATAAAGACGTTTCGAAATTAAGGAAATATCTTACTGAAAGAGGTAAGATACAGCCAAGGAGAATGTCTGGAACCTGTGCTAAGCACCAAAGACAGCTAGCTATGGCAATCAAGAGGTCTAGGATCGTAGCGCTACTTCCTTACTCTACAGACTGATATTTGTACGAAAAACCGCTTTTTTGGCGGTTTTTTTTGTTGCATATTTTGATGTTTATTATATAATGGGAGAAGATTTACTTACTTAGTTTTAGTAATGGAGTTGGGTGTTTTGGGCTTAATACAGAAAAAAGACATAAAAATTGCACCTGTACAAGTACTTGTGCTTGGTTTTTTTTCGATCATTTTCTTGGGGGCAATATTACTTACTTTACCCATAGCTTCAAGAACTGGTGAAAGTTTGAACTTTTTGGATGCATTATTTACATCAACATCAGCCGTGTGTGTAACAGGGCTAGTTGTTGTTGATACTGTTACATTTTTTTCTTTATTTGGGCAAATAGTAATAGTTACACTGATTCAAGCGGGCGGGCTAGGTTTTATGACTTTAGCAACGCTTTTATTTTTGTTAATAGGAAAACGTATCTCTTTAAAAGAGAGATTAATAATACAAGAATCACTAAATGAATCAAGCCTTCAAGGCTTAGTAAGGCTTGTGCGAAATGTCACAATAGCTACTGTTACGATAGAGACTGCAGGTGCAATGCTTTTAATGACAAGGTTTATACCTGTTTATGGTGTTGGCAAAGGTATATATTACAGCTTTTTTCACGCGATATCCGCTTTTTGCAATGCAGGATTTGATTTAATGGGGCAAGCGGGTAGCCTAACTGGCTACAGAAGTGATATTATAGTAAGTGTAACAATAATGATGTTAATTGTGCTTGGTGGTTTAGGCTTTCAGGTTTTAGTAGATATATATAGAAAGAGAAGTCTCCATAAATTAAGGTTTCATTCAAAATTAGTATTGTTCGCAACGACATTTCTAATTTTGTTTGGTGCTATCGCCTTTTATATTATGGAAATCGGTAATATAAATACGCTTGGAGATCCGAACATCCCTGAATATGCAAAACCTTTTATGGCGCTTTTCCAGTCGATTACGCCTCGTACTGCAGGATTTGCAACTATGGATCAAAACCAGCTTACTAGCGGCAGTAAGTTTTTAGCAATGATATATATGTTTATAGGCGCAAACTCAGCTTCAACAGGTGGCGGTGTAAAAACCACGACAATAGCAGTTATACTATTTATGGTTGTAAGTGTTATTAGAGGCAAACAAGATATAAACATAGGCAAAAGAAGAATTTCTCATGACATTCTCTTTAGAGCTATTACAATTGTATTTATAAGTGCTCTGATTATTATAATGGTAGCGATGGCTATAATGAGCTTTGAAGGTCATAAAGCTGGCATGACATTTGAAAGAATACTGTTTGAAACGTTTTCTGCATTTGGTACTGTAGGTCTATCTACTGGTATTACTTCTAGTTTATCTGGCGCATCTAAGCTATGCTTGATAATGACAATGTTTGCAGGTAGGGTTGGACCACTTACAATAACTCTTGCTATTGCAAATAAGCTTGCAAATGACAGAACAAAAATAAGATATCCAGAAGAAAAAATAATGGTGGGTTAAGACCAATCCTTTAATAATATAGTTTTAAAATAGGAAGGTAACAGATATGAGGAATTTCGCAGTTATAGGTATGGGTAGGTTCGGCGAGAGCTTAGCCAGAACGCTTTATACAACTGGATTTGAGGTATTAGCAATCGATTTGGATCAAGAGCGAATAGACACAATTGCGCCTTACGTAACACATGCAGTTCAAGCTGATGGCACAGACGAACTAGCGCTTAAAGCACTAGGATTAAGAAATTTTGATGTAATAGTAATTGCAATGGGAGATATGCAGTCTAGCATACTTTGCACGCTTCTTTGTAAGGAGATGGGTGTTCCGTATGTTGTTGCAAAAGCTAATAATGCTGCACATGCAAAAGTGTTATTTAGAATGGGAATAGACAAAGTAGTATTCCCTGAGCGAGATATGGGCGTTAGGATCGCGCATAGCCTTGTCACAGGTAATATACTTGATTATATCGAGTTGTCTCCAGACTTTGGTCTGATCGAAACAAGCGCACCTAAGGAATGGGAAGGAAAAACACTACAAGAGTTGAACGTCAGAGTACGCTTTGGTATAAATATTATGGCAATCAAGACAGACGAAGGCATGATTATAGCGCCGACAAGCGATGATAAAATTAATGCTGGAGACATATTAATAGTTATCGGGGATAATAATGCTCTTAAAAGAATTGAAAAAATGTAGGTGAGGCAAAATGCCTATAACAAACGGAAATCCATATTTTATTAAAGGTGAGCGCCCAGAGATTGGGTGCTTATTAATACATGGGTTTACTGGTGCGCCTATTAATGTGATGCCTATAGCTAAAATAATGATGAAATATGGGTTTACTGTATACGCTCCGCTTCTTAAAGGACATGGTACAGATGCGCATGACTTAGAGAAAGCAACATATTTAGATTGGATCCAAGATGTAAAAAACGCTTATAACAAACTAAAAGAATCTGGTTGCAAAGAAATAATTGTTTATGGACATTCTTTTGGTGGGCTGTTAGCTTTAAATCTTGCTGAAAATGAGCCGGAAATAAAAGCGGTCTTGCCGTTTGGTGCACCAATTAGGGTACACGATTCCTCGATATACTATAAGTGGAGATTTCCACATCTTTTAAAATACACATCATTTGCACCAGAAACAAGAGAGTTTGAAGTTCCTGAGTATACGTCTAATTATGACAGCTATCCAATAGCTAAGCAAAAGGATATCACTATACTTATGCGAATGGTTGAGAAAAACTTAGGTAAAATCAAGTGCCCTCTACTTGTACTCTATTCAAAAAAAGACGAACTAGTAAGAATGAAAAGCGCTTGGATAATATGCGAACGCTCAAATGCTAAACGTAAAGAAGTTATTTTACTTAAAGACAGTGGTCATAACTATTTTTATGGCCATGAAAATGATAAGGTCGAAGAAAAAATGCACTCGTTCTTGCATAATATTGGGTATACTCTTATAGAAGAAAACTAATAAATTGTGAGGTAGTTATGGCTGAAACGAAAATAGAATCTATTTTTATTAAGGGCAAAAAACCAGAAGTCGGATGTATTATTGTACATGGATTTACAGGCACTCCTTATAACGTTGGCTCTATTCCACAGATAATTTTAAAACATGGTATGACTGTTTGCGTTCCTCTTCTGACTGGGCACGGCACTGACGTGTACGATATGGAGAAAGCAACGTATGAAGATTGGCTTGATGATGTAAGGGAAGCTTATGATAAGCTGAAAGAATCAGGCTGCAAAGAAATATTTGTATATGGGCAATCAATGGGTGGACTATTAACACTGAATTTTGCAGAGATGGAGCCTGACTTAAAAGGGATAATTGTTTTCTGTGCGCCTTTAAGAGTTCGTGATAAATCTATATTTTATAAATGGAAAGAGTATAAAAAGCTTAGATTCAGAGATTTTCCATTACCACCAGGTGGCTCTCCAAAGACGGATCCTAAATTGGGTTATAATTCGTTTCCAACAATAAAGGAAAAAGAAATATGTATACTAATGCGTAAAGCTGAAAAAAATCTCGATAAGATAAAATGCCCAATGCTTGCTGTTTATTCGAAAAAAGATCATTTAGTAAAAGCAAAAAGTGCAGCTGCATTGTGTAAACGCACAAACTCAATAAAAAAAGAGCTATTAATCTTAAGTAAAAGTGGTCATGCTATATCAAGAGGTCCTGAAATGGATAAAGTAGAAGCTAAAATTCATTCATACCTGACTAGCTTAGGTTATCCGCAAATAGAAGAATAAAAAATAACTAGCTACGCTTTTGTGTAGCTTTTTTATTTGCCAAAAGTTATGTTGCAGATAAAGACAGCGGCTATTATTCCTGCAAGAGTGGATAGTAGTGCAGCAGGCACAGTGTATCTAGTTTTTTTAATTTTTATTGAGCCGTAGTAAAGTGCAACGGTATAAAATATTGTTTCGGTTGACCCCATCATAGTTGAGGCAATTTTGCTGATGATTGAATCTGGGCCATATTGTTTATAGATATCAGCGAGTAGAGATAAAGATGCGCTACCTGAAAAAGGACGAAGAAGAGCAAGAGGTGTCAGTTCTTTAGGCAATCCAATTAAGTTAAACAAAGGCGAAATAGCATTATTTAATATTTCAAGGGCACCGGAAGCGCGAAATATATTTATAGCAAAAAGCATACCGATGATATAAGGCATTATATGAAAGACTGTCTGTATGCCATCTTGTGCTCCTTCAATAAAACTATCATAAACATTTACGCGTTTAAAAGAAGCGTAGACTACTATGAGCACAATAAAAACAGGGATGATCGCGTTTGCAACTGCATTAAAAGCTTCCATAACTATAATCCTCTATGCGAGCTTAGAGCTTTGACTGCCACAATACCAATTATTGTTGAGCAAGCTGTTGCAAAAAGCGCAGTAAGAGTAATATCTGTGGGTTGGAGTGAGCCAGAAGCTTGGCGAAGAGCTATAACGGTCGAAGGTATGAGCTGTACTGATGAGGCATTTATTACAAGAAACATGCACATATCATGAGTTGCGATTGAAGTGCTTTTATTCAATTTTTGCATTTCTTCCATTGCTTTAAGACCAAATGGAGTGGCTGCATTGCCCATGCCCAACATATTTGCAATGATATTAAGCGAAATAAAACCCATAGCAGCAGAAGCTTTAGGTACGTTTGGAAAAAGATAATGCAGGATCGGCTGCATTTTTGATGAAAGGCTATTGGTAAGTTCGCTTTTTTTGGCGATGGACATAAGTCCCATCCAAAGTGCGTATATTCCAAGCATACCTATACATAGATTAACCGCTGTTGTACAAGAGTCCATTATAGCTTTTGAAACGGCTTCAACATTTCCTGTAATAAAAGAAACAATTATACCAAAGACTATCATAAATGCCCAAATGTAATTAATCATTACCTGCTCCTAAAAAAAAGCTACTATTTCTTAAATATTTATACAAATAAATAGTTATTAGAAGCAAAAAAAATATTGAATAATGGAGGATTTTGTATATAATACAATTATGCAACATAAAGGAGAGAATATATTGAAATCAACAGGTATCGTTAGAAAAGTGGACGAACTGGGAAGGGTTGTAATACCCATAGAATTACGTCGCACTCTTGGAATTGATATTAAGGACCCAATTGAGATCTACGTAGATGGGGAAAGTATCATACTAAAAAAATATCAGCCTGCCTGCATTTTTTGCGATAGGGCTGATAATGTTACAGTTTTTAAAGGCAAGAATGTTTGTGCAGACTGCATCAAGGAAATTGGTGATAAGTAAAAATTAGCTAATTTCTTGCTTTGGTTAAATTGTAGACGATGTTTTTAGAAAGGCCAAGCTTTTGCGCGGCCTTTGTAATCGCATCCTTGGTAGAGTATCCTTGTTCTTTGTATTGTTCTATAGTACTTAATATCAGATCTTCATCGATTGATATTTCCGTATCTTTATAGCCTTCAACGACAAGTACATACTCGCCGCGTGGCTCTATAGTTGTGTAGTGCTCAATTGCTTCTTGCAATGAAAACCTCAGTATTTGCTCATGCATTTTTGTAAGCTCTCTAGCTAGAGCAATCCGTCTATTACCGAGTACATTATTTAATAACTCAAGTATTTTTTGTAGCCTATGTGGGCTTTCGTAAAATATGAGGGTTTTATTTTCGTTTTTAATTGTTTCTAAATATCGCCGAGCATCGGTTATTTTTTTTGGTAAAAATCCTACAAAAACAAAAGCGTCTGTGTTAAGACCCGATGCAACAAGAGCTGTTATTGCTGCGTTTGCACCTGGCAAAACTTCAACGTTTATATTTTCGGCTATGCACGCAGCAACAATATCACTTCCAGGATCGCTGATGCCTGGCATGCCTGCGTCGCTAACAAGGGCTACATTTTTTCCGCTTTGCAGTAACTCCAATAAAACAGGTTGCATTTTAAGCTTATTATGCTCATGGTAGCTAATAAGTTTTTTCTTAATATTGTAATGGTTTAAAAGTTTTACTGTATGCCGTGTATCTTCGGCCGCTATAATGTCTACAGCCTCTAGAGTTTCAAGAACCCTTAGTGTAATATCTTTTAAGTTACCAATAGGCGTTGGGCATATGTATAGCGTTGTTTGTTCGTTCATATTATTTACCTTCACCCACATAGCTTAAGTACTGCTGCGAGTATGTGCCATCCTCGTTATAGATAATTAGTGGAGGTAGCCACTTCGTGTGAGGCTTTCCGTTTTTTATTGCTTCAATAAGCATAAGGTTTGGAGGCTTACTAATGCTCGAGTGCACAAACTGTATGCGTTTAGGCTCCAAATTTGCGTTTTTAAGAGCTATAACAATATCCATGAATCTATCTGCTGTAATTATAAAAGAAGCCTTCTTTGCGAATTTTAAGGCGTGAGAAGCGGCATCTACAAAGGTCTCGAGCCCGCATGTCTTTTCGTGCCTTGAAATAAGCTGTTTTTTATTGGCGGTTGTAATTCCAGCACCGCTTTTTTTATAAGGTGGATTGCATGTTATGTAATCATAAGTCTGTAATCCAATGAGCTTCTTATAGTTTTTCACGTCGCCTTTAACTATCTCAATGCGGTTTTCAAGGCTGTTTAACATTACGCTACGAGTAGCCATGTCATGAACATCCTTTTGAATCTCAAGGCCTGTGATGTGAGCAGCCTTAGTATGAGCGCAAAGCAGTAGAGGTATAACCCCAGTGCCTGTCCCTAAATCCAGTACATTATCGCCTTTTTTGATATTAGAAAAGTGAGCGAGCAGTACAGCATCCATACCAAAGCAAAATCCACCAGGATCCTGTATGATTTTAAGTCCGCCCGCACATAAATCGTCAATCCGCTCATGTGGCAAAATATTATTTGAGTTGTCCATATTGCACCATTTTATTCCTTAATATTTGATAAGAGGGAAAAGCTCCCACTTGTATTTTTCTAATAACTCCGTTTGAATCTAGAATAATTGTAACAGGAATGTTTGAAAATGAATATGAGTTTATCAGTGATGAGTTCTTGTCTATTAATAAATTTGTATAAGTTAGTTTCATATCACTAAAAAACTCTTTTAGCTCATTTGAAGTTGCATCATCACCAGTATTAATATATACAACATTAATTTTATCTTTAAACTCAGCTTCAAGACTAGCAAAATAGGCCATTTCACTTTGGCACGGGCCACACCATGTAGCAAAGAAATTCAGCACAGTAGGTTTTCCATTAAACGAGCTTGACTTAACTGCGTTACCGTTTACATCCTTAAGCTCAAAAGCAATAGGAGTTCTATTCAAAGCATCCGCAGGAAGGCCTGAGTTTGACGCTGGAGCAGAGGCGGTCGAGCTTGGCGTATTTACGCTACTGGCAGAAGAAATAGCTCCAGAAACGCTATTTGCGGGCGACGTGGTGGAAGAAGTCGAGCATGAGCACAAAAACATAGCACAGCTAAACAGTATTAGAGCATTTTTAAGATGTTTCATTGTTTTCTCCTTATTGAAAAATGCCTATAAGCATATAAGATTTGTTCATAAATATAAGTATACCCATAAGAACAAGCAACAGACCACTAATAAACCTAATTATGTGCATATATTTGTAAATGCGCTTTACGTATTTCCATACGTAGCCGAAAAACAAAGCAATAAGTAAAAATGGAATAGCAAGTCCTAAGGAGTATATAAGCAGTAAGAACATGCCATAGTAAACAGTCTCAGAATAAGCAGAGAGAGTAAGAATAGGGGCTAGGAAAGGACCTATGCATGCGCTCCATCCAAACGAAAACGAAAGACCAAGCAAGAAAGAAGATAGTATATCCGCTCTTTTAGGAGCATAATTAAATTTTTTGTCCTTTAGAAATGCTGGGAATTTCAGTATGCCCATATTGTAAAGTCCAAACAGTATAATAAATATTCCACCTATCATACGAATAGTGGCTACATTCTGAACAAGAAAACTTCCAAGGGCAGTTGCGGTTGCGCCCAATAATACAAACACTACAGTGAAACCCAGTACAAAAAATACTGAGTTAGTAAGTAGTTTCTTGCTTGGTTTGTAGTTGTTATCTTCAGTTATGCTCTGCCCAGCTAAGAATGATAAATAAGCTGGAAGTAGAGGCAGGAAACAAGGCGAAAAAAACGATATAGCTCCCTGAAGAAAAACAAATGATAAAGTAAGCTCTTCCATCCTAATGCCTTTCTGTTTTGCATATATGATAGCATAACATAAAAAAATAAGCCATGGATTATTCCATGGCTTAAACTAATTTATATTAGAATACTCTTCTACCACATACAAAGTTACGTGTATAGTAGCTGCTGTTTATATCGCCTATTGTTACTCTTTTTACGCCCGAAGAAGCATGTATAAACTGACCACCGCCTAAGTAGATACCAACATGGCCGACTGATCTATTGTTAGAATGGAAGAACACTAAATCGCCTCTTTGCAAGTTAGCTTTGCTTATTTTATCCCAAGAAGATACTGTAGATTGGCTAGCAGCAGTACGTGGGGCACTAACCCCTACGCTCTTTAAAGCGGCAGTTGTTAAGCCTGAGCAGTCAAATGTGTTAGGACCGGTTGCTCCCCAAACATATTTCGAACCAATTTTGCTTTTTGCATAAGCTATCATTGCTTCGATTTTCGCATTAGAACTACTACTAGCGCCAAGGACTTGTACTGATTTTGTGTTACTAGCAGTTGTACTTGTTGTAGTTGCTTTAGCAGTAGTGGTGTTTTTAGCTGCAGCGCTCTTAGATATTGCTGAGCTACTGTTAAGCTTGCTAAGAGTTTTTGCGCCGATAACACCGTCCACTGTTAGGCCGTTCGCCTTTTGGAATGCTCTGACAGCTACTTCTGTGATTGGGCCATAAAACTCTGATATTTTATTATAGGTGTAATAACCTAATGCTTTTAATCTTGTTTGAATTGTTGAAACAATAGCACCTTTATCGCCAGGGTTAATTTCCGTGCTACTTCCATTGGTTGCAACTGTTGCGGTTGAAGTGTTAGAAGAAACTAATGAAGCGTAATTTGAGCCCAAAAGTGCTTTTCTTGTTGCAGGGCCAGCTTTACCATCAGCTGTTAAACCAACTGATTTTTGATAGCTTATGACTGCTGCTTTTGTGCTTGTTCCGTAATAACCTGTAGGTTTTATCTTTAAAAAGCCTTTGTTGTAAAGGGCTTGCTGTAGCTCAGTAACATATTTATTATTATCGCCATATTGCAAAACATCTTTTGAAGATGTGGTGCTTGTAGTTGATGTCGTACTAGAAGATGTATTAGAAGTAGTAGACGACGAACCGAACAAAGCTTTAATTGTTGCAGGACCGGCTTTGCCATCCGCTGTTAATCCACTTGATTTTTGAAAATTAGTAACAGCTGATTGTGTGCTAGCACCATAATATCCAGTAGGGTTGCTAACCAAAAAGCCTAAATCATGAAGTTTTTGTTGAATTTGCGTAACACTCGAACCAGTGCTGCCTAATTCAGAATATTCTACTGCTGCTTTTGCAGTTGTTCCGCAACTCGTAAAAACTACGACTGCTAGTAATGCTGTCAAGACTCGTTTCATAAATGTACTTCCTCCCTTTGCATGTATAGTATATAAAATAAAACACGGATTGCACAACTTTCAAATGCAGGAATTGTTGCGAATTATTCCGCATTTTACTCTTTTATTACAAAATGATTGCAAATTTATTATGCTTTTTTAAATGAAGCGAAATGCTTATGGTTAGGTGGGTAGGACGGCTTTTTATAACGAAAATATTTCGAAATATTACATTTTCGTAACTATTTTATCTCAAAAAAGCTCGATTTTTCTTTAAGATACTCAACTTTTCTGTTTTGAATATATAATAGTAGATCATAAAAAAAATAAGCCATGGAATATATCCATGGCCTAAACTATTTCGAATTTAGAATACTCTTCTACCGCATACAAAGTTACGTTTGTAGTAGCTACTATCAATACTGCTTATAGTTACTCTTCCTACGCCGGAAGAAGCATGTATAAACTGACCATCGCCCAAGTAGATACCAACGTGACCAACTGTTCTAGAGCTTGAATGGAAGAATACTAGGTCACCTCTTTGTAGGTTAGCTCTGGTTACTTTATCCCAAGAACTTACTTGAGATTGAGCAGAAGATGTACGTGGTGCACTAACTCCTACGCTTTTTAAAGCGGCTGTAGATAAGCCTGAGCAATCAAACGAGTTAGGACCTGTTGCGCCCCAAACATATTTTGAACCAATCTTGCTTTTTGCATAAGCTATCATTGCTTCGATTTTTGTGTTTGAGCTGCTACTAGCGCCTAGAACCTGTACTGTTTTTGAGCTGCTAGCAGTTGTGCTGGTTGTTGTAGTTGTTTTAGCAGTTGTAGTTGTTTTCGTTGCAGCGCTCTTAGATATTGCTGAGCTACTGTTAAGCTTGCTTAAAGTTTTAGCACCGATGATTCCATCAACTGTTAAGCCATTTGCTTTTTGGAATGCTCTAACTGCTACCTCTGTGATAGGGCCATAGAACTGAGTAATTTTACTATAAGTGTAATACCCTAAGCTCTTTAGCTTTGTTTGGATTGTAGAAACAATCGCACCCTTATCACCAGGATTGATTTCCGAGCTATCTCCATTAGTTGTCGTTGTACTAGTAGTTGTACTTGAAGAAATTAATGAAGCGTAGTTTGCACCCAAAAGTGATTTTCTTGTTGCAGGACCAGCTTTACCATCAGCTGTTAAACCAGTTGATTTTTGATAGTTTGTTACTGCTGCTCTTGTGCTTGTGCCATAATAACCCGTAGGTTTTGCTGTCAAAAAGCCTTTGTCGTAAAGGGCCTGCTGTAGTTGTGTAACGTACTTGTTGTTATCACCATACCGCAAAACATCATTTGAAGAAGTGGTGGTTGCAGAACTAGACGTCGTACTAGAAGTAGTTGAGGATGAACCGAACAAAGCTTTAATTGTTGCTGGGCCGGCTTTACCATCTGCTGTTAGGCCACTAGATTTTTGAAAATTTGTAACTGCTGCTTGTGTGCCAGCGCCAAAATATCCAGTAGGTTTGCTAACCAAAAAGCCTAAATCGTAGAGTTTTTGCTGAATTTGCGTAACACTGGTGCCAGTGTCGCCTAATTCAGAATAATCTACCGCCGCTTTTGCAATTGTTCCGCAACTTGCAAAAACTACTACTGCCAGTAATGCTGTCAATACACGTTTCATAAATGTATTGCCTCCCTTCGCATGTATAGTATATTAAACAGGACACAGATAGCACAACTTTCATATCAAGGAATTATTGTTGATTATTTCGCATTTTGCTGATTTGTTACAAAATGATTACGATTTGATTTCGATTTATTACGACAATTGAAACGCCTATGACTAGGCGTTTTGAAATCGGTTTATAAAATATAGATGTTTTGAAATGTTACATTTTCGTAATATATTTATCTTAAAAAAGCTCGATTTTTCTCTCAGATACTCAAATTTACTGTTTTCGGACGAAAATAGTTTAAAAAATTCTGTAAATAACTACTAAAAGTATTTATAGCTAAGTTAGCCTATCTTGGTAGCTATTGGCACTAGTATAAGAAAATCATTTATTGCGAAGATAAGTGATACTAGATATAATGATACCTGTATAATGCAAAATAAATTATATATATAGGTAGTTAATAAATAGTTAAGCTGCTCTTGGAAGGAAATAGTACACATGAATAACGTAAAAAGAGCTGATAAGCTTGCCTATGGGATAGGTAATCTTAGTTATGGTGTAATGCTACAAATGGTAAGTGCTTATATTGTTTTTTATGGCACTGTTATATTAGGCTTGTCAGGAAGGCTGATAGGTCTTGTTGTTAGTATTGGTGTAATATGGGATGCCGTTACGGATCCGGTCATGGGATATGTTTCAGACAATACTAGACTAAAGTATTTTGGTAGAAGGCATCTTTATATTTTAATAGGTACAGTCGGCATGGCATTTTTTGGGTTAATGATATTCACAATAGACAGAAATCTTGACCCTGCAATTAAAGCAAGCTTGCTTGTTGTGCATTTATTGATGCTAAAAACCTTTAGCACAGTTTATGCTACTCCATATATGGCACTTGGTGCAGAAATGTGCACCGATTATGAAGAGCGCACATCTATACAGTCGTATAAGACGATTTTCTTTGTGATCTCTATGGTGTTTCCAACAATAATATGTATGCTAGTATTTTTCAAACCAACGGCAGCATTTCCTAAAGGGCAGTTAAATCCTTATGCCTATACAGATATGGGGATAACAGGCGCAATAATTACACTCGCTGCAGGTCTAATATGTTATTTTGCAACGATAAAATATGTACCTAAATTGCCAAAAGCCGAACCAAAATCTTCAAAAGGTATGCAATTAATGGATGTATACTATAGTTTTTTCCAACTGCTAAAGAACAAAGATTATAGATCTGTAGTTCTTGGGTATATGTTTACAAATATTGCTTCAGCTTTAGTTGCAAGCATAGGACTGCATATGTTTACCTACACATATAATTTTACAAACATAGGCATGTCAATGGCATTTGGTGTTATGTTCTTGTTTGCAGCGTTAACTCAGCCGTTGTGGCTTGTAATAGCCAAAAAGAGAGAAAAAAAAGGCGCAGTCATCATAGGCGCGTATTCTATGATGATAGCGGCTGTTTTGTTCATAGTACTACTTCCGTTTAAGGCCGTAGTTGCAACCATGCCAGCGTTAGTGCTTCCTATAATGGCGCTGATGGGGTTTGGTATAGGCGGAATGCTCTTGTTGCCTTACTCTATGGTCGCAGATACAACTGACATTGGAGAACTTGAAACAGGCCACAGAAACGAAGGAATGTATTTGGGATGTATGACATTTACGTATAAAATATCTCAAGCAATCGCAATATTTATTTTTGGTATTGCTTTAGATCTTATTCGTTTTAATTCTGGGTTGCCTAGGCAGAGCGATTTCACAAACATATCACTTGGTCTATTGCTTCCTGTCGGATGTTTTATTGCAATATTTCTTTCATATTTGTTTTATAGAAAGTACAGCTTAGACGAAAAAAGCGTAGAGGAAATACAAAAAAAGCTAAGAGAAAGCAAAGAAAGAGAATGCTAACTGTAAGAACAATTGCGTAACATAAGACACAAAGTACATATTTAATACCTTATGTACAAGAGTGTTATTACAACTAGCATTGACTAGCAAGTATCTAAATTGAATAAACATAAAATAATATAAATAGCCCACTTCTTTTTCGCATAGATATATACAAAGGAGTGGGCTTTATGAAAGAATTTTTTAAAAATAGAGTGGACCACAAAGATAAATATATGGCATTGCTTTTTGTGGTAGTTGGGCTAATAAGTGTGTACATAGCTTTTAAAATCAAATAACAAGTAGAAGAAGATAAATAAAAAAGCCGCTTGATAGCGGCTTAATATTATTGTACTGATCCACTTGCGTGGTTTGCGATACGTTGTTTTCTAAATTCGGTTGGAGAAGCGCCCATGATCTTTTTAAATGCTTCGCAATAATAATGCTGCGAGTTGTAACCAACTATTGAAGCTATCTCATAAACCTTTAGTTTTGGGTCCCATAAATACTGAATAGATTTATTTATACGAAGCTTTATTAGATAATCGGTTATGCTCATGCTCATCTCTTGCTTAAATATTCTGGAGATATAGCCTGTGCTCATCTTAAGATGAACAGCAATATCATTAAGTCTTAAGGTAGAGTCGGTGTAGTGCTGCTCTAAATAACCTTTTATGTTGTTTATAATATGATAATGCGACGATTCATTATATGCCTTATGTTTTGCCTTTGAGTACGAGAATGGCAAGTCATAAAGCGTATCTGTTGGCTCCATGAATGTTCTTATTGTGTGCTCAAGGTATTTTTGTATATTTGTCTCAATAACCTGTCTTAATGTAGACCAGTCAGTTGATGCAGGTCCTATTAGAACAATATCATCGTCAATTTCTTCAAGTATGTAGTTACCATAGCCAATCAATAGTTCTTCAACAACGTTCTGTATTGAGAACTGTAATAGGTCTGAGTCATTTGCAAATGCAGAATCTTGAGGTAAAAAGTTTTTAAATGTACGCATAAGAACAAGTTGGCATTTATCAGGCATATCCAAGCCGTACATACTTAGGTACATTCTTATTTCTTTGTCAGTTAAAGAAGCTGATAACCAGGACTTAACAAACTCTTTTTTAAGTAGCTTTAAGTTATTGTTAAGAACATTTTTAATAGCTTTATATTCTTCTTCGCGGTCTTTAGCAAATTTAATATGTAGTTTAGCCTTTAAAACTGAATCTTTAAGTGCTCTCATACCAATAGGTTTTACTAAATAATCAAACACGCCAAGTTCAACCGCTCTGCGTGCAGACTCGAACTTTTCACTACCAGTTGTAATAATAAAAAGAGTATCGAGCTCTGCTTGTTTTGCTGCTTCGATTAGCTCTAAAGAGTTGTCAAAAAAAGAGTTGATTTCGAGCAGGCATATGTCTGGTTCAAATTCTTTTAGTTTGTCAAAAGCTTCTTTTGAGTTTTTTGCTGGTGGTACAGGGTATATACTCATATCTTTAAATTCAAAAGAATCATATATATCCTGAATAAATTTTTGATCGTCATCGACTATTAACATTTTTAGCATTGAATTATCTCCTCTGATACATTCCATATCGTATGAAACGTGTAATAAATAAAATATATTTTGGCCTACTTAAAAGTGGCTTGATTGATAATGACTTATTGCTTAAAATTATATTTATCTCGATTAGTGTATGAATCGAAGTATTCTAAAAGTTTAAAGTATATTGAAATTTATATAATTTTTAGCAAAATTTGCTCTGCTGACTTCGTATTATATCATAAAAGCGTCATTTGTAAAATAGAAATTGCAATAAATAATATAAATGTAATAATTACAGAAAATTCTGCTGAAAGAAGTCAATTTTGCAAAGAAGTAAGTAATTTAAGAACAATTATATCCATAATATTTATTAAAAAGAACGATTTTCTAAATTAAATCGCCATATTATAGGGGGCAGGGGCATGTAACACAAACAAAAACCTTAGCATAATATGAAAAGATATGACAATTTTAATGCTTAATATCGTACGAATAGCATGTTTAATAATGGCATAGAAACGGTATTATATCTATAAAAAGTAGGGATGCAAGTCCGCTTTTTAGATACTGAACTTTGATATGTAGCAGTACTTACCAAAATAAAGTTTTCAAAACCACTTTCTTTTCATTAAAATTTTATGTAAAATGAAAGGGCAGGTTTAATGCGCAAATAGATATGTATAAAAGGTGAGAATTAATGCCCCACATATATGCACATAATAAAATGGCAGATTTCGTAAGAGATAATCTTCCACCAAATGCAAAGAAATTGGTGAAAAAATATAACCAAGTATATTCAGCAGGATCTTTAGGCCCAGATCCATTCTTTGTGTATCCTTCTTTAAAGCATGCTGGTTTTGGATATAAGATTGGCTCACTTCTTCATAAGCAAAAGACTGGAGAGATAATGAGCAGCTTTATAGACACAGCTATGGAAGATAAGTTAAATAAAGATTTGTTCTTTGCATACATCGCAGGTTATTTATGCCACTATAGTTTAGATTGCGCCTCGCATCCATATGTAATCTACATGGCAGGCAAGGGTATAGGGCATACGCAGTTTGAGACTTATATTGACGTAGAACTTATGCATTACTATGGCACTGATAAACATGAATCGCCTCAATACAGTTTTATTAATATAAACGAAGCTCAGGCTATTAAAATAGGTAAACTGTATGAGATCGCGTTGGATAATGCGTACAATATTAAAATTAACGATAAAGATTATTATAGATCAATAAAGACCATGAAAAGAGCACAAAGAATTATTCATGATAAAAATGGCAGAAAGATAAAAACACTTGGTGTACTTGAGCGCGCTATTCGCAAACCATATATGTTAACTTGCATTATACCTCCAAATAGATCTGTGCATAATGCGCTTAATAAATACAACCAACCATGGTGTTTGCCTTGGGATAATAATAATATAAAAACAGATAGCTTTGTGGACATACTGAAAAAATCAGTTGAAGAAGCCTCCGTATTTGTAAATGCACTGTATAGCGCAATGTATGTGCAGGAGGATGCAGAAACAGTTAAAAAGCTGATTGGCTCCAGATCCTTCGAAACAGGTGTTTCTTGTGAAGATAAGAAGCAAATGATGCATTGCAAAAACTCCATTCTAGCAGCTCATTAATAATGGCCCTTTAGCTACAGCAGCTAAAGGGTTTTTTTGTTTAATAAGGCTTAGAACTAAAAAGTTCTAAGCCTTAAATCTTGTTTGTAAGTATTTATAGTAAAATTTAAAAAATCTGAGATGTTTCTATTTGCTCTTTTGTGGGAATTGAGGCCTGAGCTCCTTTATTTGTCACCGCCAGTGCTGCTGCTTTTTGCGCGTAATCAATGCAGTATTCTCTTGGCTGGTCATTTAACAACGCTGCGCAGAATGCTCCGATAAAGGTATCACCAGCCGCAGTTGTATCTACAGCTTTAACTTTGTATGCGCTATGGATGAAGTACTCATCATCAATGTAATCAATAAGGCCATTCTCGCCAAGCGTAAGTATGATTCGCTTAGCTCCGATTAAACGCAAGTGCTCCATAGCGTTATTAATTTCGGTTCCAGTATCAGCTTTCATTCCAGTAATAACCGAAAGCTCGTGTTCGTTCAGCACAAGAATATCTACCAGGTTTAGCGTTGCTGTGGTTAACGGGTAAGCAGGAGCAGGGTTTAAAATAGTGATTTTGTTATATTTTCTTGAAAGCCTAAGTGCATAGTCTATTGTACTCAATGGTATTTCGTGTTGCAGTAGTACTATACTAGCATTTTTTAGCACGTCAATATTATCATCTAATATACTATTAGTTACCTTTGCGTTGGTTCCAGGAACGATTACTATGTTGTTTTCGCCATATGAGCTCACATTAACAAATGCCATTCCAGAAGGGGTTCCTTCTATTATATTAATACAACTTGTATCAACCCCACTTTGTTTCAACCCATCTACCATAGTAGCGCCTATTTCGTCATTGCCAACGCAGCCGATCAAAGTGACTTTAGCACCGCTTCTTGCAGCAGCTACTGCTTGGTTTGCGCCTTTACCGCCAGCAAACATAATAAACTCATCAGCACGTACCGTTTCGCCAGGTAGAGGTAAACGATCCATGTAAGAGATGTAGTCCATATTTAAACTACCGATAACAAGTAAACTCATTGCTAATGACACCTCCAAAAAAGACTTATTAATGATACTATAATTATACTATTTATTCTCTATAGGAGGCAAGGAAAACAAAGGATTGAATATAACTAGGTACAACCATATAATATAGGTAGAATAATTTTTAGGAGGTACTTACATGGATACAGAGAGAATCACTCTAATAATGGATGTAGATACTGGTACGGATGATGCCATCGCACTAATATGGTCCACGCTTTGCAAAGATAAGCTGGATATAAAAGCATACACTACGGTTGCCGGTAATGTACCACTTACATTTACTTCTGTAAATACTCTAAATATTATAGACACACTTGGAGAGAGCACACCAGTTGCAGTCGGGCAAGATAAACCACTTAAAAAAGAACTGAAATGCGCTGTTTGCCATGGTGAAACTGGTCTAGGTGATGTTAAAATACAAAAAGCAACAAGAGGCTTTTCTGAGCTGGATGCAGTAGATACTATATATAATGAAGCAAAAAAAGCTGGCGGTAAATTGCAGATGCTTACAGTTGGACCACAAACAAACTTAGCTGTAGCACTTACAAAATATCCTGATCTAAAAGATATGATAGCGCATGTAACAGTTATGGGTGGAGCAGTGCATGGTGGTAATATGTGCCTTGCTGGCGAATTTAATATGTTCGTTGATCCTGATGCTGCAAAAATTGTATTTAATTCAGGCATACCAATAACGATGGTGGGACTAGATGTTACTCTGAAAACTGAGATGCCAATATCAGCATACGAGCAAGTTAAAAAGATAGATAATGCTCATGCAAAAATGGCACTTGAGATATTTCACTTTATGGTTAATAGGACGGAGATGTTTGGTGACGACTTTGAAGGACCTATCATGCATGATGCGCTGGCACTTGCAGTGCTTGTTAATCCTTCACTAGTTAAAACAAAGAAATGCTATATAGATATAGAAACAGAAGGAGTGCTTACACGAGGCATGACAGTAGTCGATTATAATAACGTAGCTAAAAAGGCGCCAAATGTAGAGGCGGCGATTGAAGTTGATGCCGAAGCGTTCTGGCAATGGATGATAGATAAACTAAAAACCGCTTAAAATATGATTTATGATTAAATAAAAAAAGGAGTTAAAACTCCTTTTTTATTTTGCTGCTTTTTTGGTAAATGCTTGTTTAATTGTGTCAACAAACTGTGTAAAAAATGTTGATGCTTTAGTTATTGCTACATCTTTTTTACTTATTGGTTCATAGTTAATATCAATTATATCAGTATGGTTGAGGAAATATTCTTGAGCGTTTATTCGTTCTTCGCCATCTTTTATTTTAATTTTCTTGTAGGTACCGTTTGCGTTAAGAGTACGAGCCTTTACATTATCCCGAAATAGCACATCTAAAATTGTAAGTATCTTTTGCTTTATCTCGGCATCTAAAACAGATACAGCAATTTCAACACGTCTATCTATGTTTCTTGTCATCATATCAGCTGATGAAATATACATTTTTTGCTGACTTCCTTCTCCAAAGACGTATATTCGTGAATGCTCTAAGAATCTACCAACGATATTTCTTACATGTATATTCTCTGTCTCACTTTCTATCCCTGGGCACAAACAGCATATTCCGCGCACAATTAAGTCTATTTGAACGCCAGCTTTTGAGGCTCTAACAAGAGCATCCATAAGGTTATTATCTGTTAGTGAGTTCATTTTAGCAATTATACGAGCAGGCTGACCATTTTTAGCTTTCTCAGCTTCTTTATCAATAAGAGCCAATAGTCCTTCTTTAAGAGTCGTGGGAGCAGTTAGCAAATGTTTGTAAGAACCATAAATATTACCAGTAGTTATTTGATTGAAAAATTCAATTGCATCTGCATTTAGTTCTTGGTTTGCTGTAATTATATTAAGATCGGTATACAACTGAGCAGTTTTTTCGTTATAGTTACCTGTGCCAAAATGAGTTATGCTTGTGTGCCCGTTAGGTGTTTTAAGTGTAATCGTTAGCACTTTAGAGTGGATTTTATATCCTTCAAGGCCATAGAGTACTCTGCAACCGCTATCTTGTAACCTTGTAGACCAGTTAATATTGTTTTGCTCATCAAACCGTGCTCTAAGCTCAATTATTACAGTAACATCTTTACCATTTTCAGCTGCTTGGCAAAGGTACTGTGCTACCTGCGAATTAGATTCGATCCTATAGAGTGTAATCTTGATATTCAAAACATCAGGGTTAAGGCTCGCTTCTCTTAATAGCTCAATTAACACCTGCATAGAATGATACGGATAAAACAAAAAGATATCTCTTTTCATAACGGTATCTATTAGATTACCGCTTACAAGTCCTTTTGGCCAGTGCCTTCTAACTGGAGGGAATAGCAGCTGCTTTCGTACATCTTGGTCAAGGTTCATTTCAATATAACCGGCAACAGTGTAATCAAAAAGCCACGTAACCGTATAAAGCATATATTTCTCTAAATTTAACTTATCAAGTATATAATCAAGTATTATACTGTCTGAATGCTTGACTGCTTCTAGTCTTACTGCGTTAAGCCTTCTTCTCTTTTTAAGTGCGGAGATCATCTGCGTTTTAAAATCTTCATCTTCATCTGCAGTCTTGTCATCAAGCTCAATGTCGCCGTTTCTCGTAACACGAATAAGTGCTTTGCCAAGAAGTTTAGCTGACGGAAACACAAGATCTGCGTATTTATAGATTGCCTGTTCAACCAATATAAAACTAGTTCGGTTTGGCATAGTTATTACTTTTTGTAACGTATCCGGTATTGAGATAACACCATAAGACTCGTTGTGCTTGCTCTCTAACCTGACGACTACGTATAGCCTAGCGTTTTCCAGATGTGGGAATGGGTGGCGTGAGTCAATTATCTGAGGGGATAAAAGAGGCAATACTTCTTTTAAGAAATATTCCTTTAGATAATCTTTCATGACATGAGAGAGTGCATCTATTTTCATATGATTAAAGCCGTATTCATGGAAGCTCTTCATGATTTTTGAATAGGCTTTGGATAGCCTTGGATAAAAATCATTGCATTGCTTATAAATTGCATCTAGCTGCTCTTTTATTGTAAGGCCTGAGCGAGTGTCCGTAGCTTCAGCAGTAAGCTTACATTGATACGAAAGACCGCCTACACGTATCATAAAAAACTCGTCGAGGTTATCCACCGTTATATGCAAAAAGCGCAGCCTCTCAAGAAGCGGATTTGTTTCGTCCTCTGCTTCTTGAAGTACGCGCTCATTAAATTTTAGCCAAGAAATCTCTCTGTTTATATAGTTAGTGTGTTCGTTCTCATGCATTTTAACATGTACCCCTCTCTAACTCCATAGTCAGAAATTGTTATGTCACTGATATTGCATATTTTGAATAGTTCTAAGTATGCAAACATGCCAGGCAGTATTATGTGTATGCGCTCTGGCATAATCTCTGTAAGCAGTGTAATTGCATAGTTATCGCGTTTATTAATCGTATCATAAACCATTTGTATATCCGCAATAGACATATTATATCCATGGATATCAGTTGTGCCTTTTATTATAGCTCTATGTAACCTTGCTATAGCCCTGGCTGTTCCTCCAGAAAGGTGAGCACTAACAGGGGCACCTTCGCTAAGCCATACAGCTTGCGAAAGAACTTCGTTTTTGATATGTTCTCTAATGGTTTCTATTTCCTCATCGGTCGGGAAAAGACCAAATATATATTGCTGAAAAAGTGCAAGTGAGCCAACATCAAGGCTGACCGCATTTAGTATATTTTCTCCATTATATAGAAGCAGTTCAGTGCTGCCACCGCCCATATCCATTGCCATACCTGATCCTTCTAGACCAAAAGCGTAATTAAGACCGTCATAGCCAAGTTCAGCTTCTTCTTTACCTGAAATAATGTTTATATCAATACCAGCGCGCCTTTTAACAGTGCTGAGCACTTCTTGCGAGTTTGATATTTTTCTTAAAGAGGCGGTAGCAAAACAATTTATTTCTTTTATAGAAATAAGATCACATATAAGCTTAAATGTTTTGAGAGTACCAGTAAGTTTTTTGATCCCTTTTTTGTTAAGTTTTCCATCATCAATGTATCTAATAAGTTCAGCATACTCTTTTTGCTTAAAGATTCTTTTCAGTTTCTTACCCGAGGTATCGTACACAAACATCCTTATTGAGTTTGAGCCTATATCAATTATTGCAGTTGGCATTTGTTAACCCCTTTTAATACATAGCACACCTTTGTCCAGCTTATGCATAGTGATAGTAATATTATGCCACTAGTTTAACATAGTTATAAACAAAATTTGTATAATTTAACCAAAACTTAATGTATTTTTTGTGGATATGTAGATTTTTTGGCGTATTTTGCAGATTGAGCGGCAAAAGACAAATTACATAACCATCAAATATTTTAATAACACTGGCTTCTTTATTAATTGAGAACGCTTAATTCATTGACATAAGTGTATATTTATTATAAAATTACTTTGCTATTTCCGTTATCATTTAGTTTGAAAATCTGTTAAAAAGCAACTATGCTGCTATAGCTCAGTAGGTAGAGCACTTCCTTGGTAAGGAAGAGGTCATGGGTTCGAATCCCATTAGTAGCTCCACCAGCGTAATGCTGGAGTAGGTATCGCGCACGCACTTGTGTGGAGCGCGTTATTTTTTTTCGTAAAAGCTAAAAAAATAATATGTGCGTTTTTATTGGGGCTGTAACTGAAATAGTTTAAATAAGAATTAATTTAAGAGTAGAAACAAATAGCCCTCATGTAACTTTCATGAGGGCTGTCTTTAAACTATATATTTTGGCTACAGTAACTAAAAACAATTTCCAACAGGGAAAACAGTCAGCTGTCCATTTTCTAGGCTTACTACTTTTACAGCATGGTTATAAAATCCGCTAAGTATTTTTGGAGCGAGTATATCTTCGGTTTTGCCACTAGCAAAGACCTCGCCTTTTTTAAGAAGTAGCGTATGCCCAAAACAAGGTAGTATTTCTTCTGTATGATGAGTGACGTATAGTATCGTTGGAGCATTTGGCAGTGCAGCAATAGCGCTTATACGTGACAGTAGGTTTTGCTTTGCGAATATATCAAGACCAGTACATGGTTCGTCTAATATAAGCAGTTCAGGATTTGCCATTAGTGCGCGCGCAATCAGTATTATCTGCCTTTCGCCTTGTGATAGTATAGAATACTCTTTGCCAACAAGCGAAGCGCCGCCACAATCTATTAGCATTTTAATAGCAGCATCAAGATCCTCTTGCGTTGTAATTTCATAAACGCCGATGCTAGAGAATTTACCGCTTAGTACAATATACTCAGTTGTTTCATACTCGCGTAATTGTTGCTGAAGTGCTGAGCTAACCCAGCCGATAGATTTACGAAGCTCGGGTAGGGATGTTTTACCAAAGGTTCTGCCAAGCACCGAGAGTGTCCCGGTAGATGGCCAAAGGTAACCATTAAGCAGTTTCAACAAAGTGGTTTTACCGGAACCATTTAGACCAAGCACAGCCCAGTTTTCACTAGGATTTACTTTCCAATTAATATCTTTTAGTATAAGCCTATTATCACGTTTTAGTGAGACATTTTCAAATTCAAACATCAGTTGCTCCTATATATTTTCTTAATTGCGTAAGTAGTTTATAATTCCTCAAAAATAGACATTAACCTATTTTACATCAAAAATTGATAAAATGAAATAATGTAGCGAAATAACTGCATAATAAGATGTGAGCAAGTGCACTGCTTTTAATAGCACCTTACAATCTTAGTGCGTTATGATATAATATATTTTAGTGAAAAGCTCTAATACTGACGATAAATGAGGGATTATATGAATATTTCAATATTAGGATGTGGGCGCTGGGCATCTTTCTTAGCATGGTATTTTGATAGAAATGGCCATAACGTAATGGTATGGGGAAGAAGTGGATCCAAAAACTATGAGTTACTTGCTACACAAAGACGTAATGAATATTTGCAATTATCTGATAAGGTTGCATTTAGTAACTCACTAGATGAGGCACTAGCGCATGCAAACTATATTATTATATCTATAAGCGCACAGGGTCTTCGTGACCTTATGCAGGAAATAAAGAAGCATTCATACCAAGGTAAGACGTTTGTGCTATGCATGAAAGGCCTTGAAGAGACGACAGGCAAAAGGCTCTCTGAGGTTGTTAAAGAGTATGTGGACGCCAAAGTTGCTGTTTGGGTAGGGCCTGGGCATGCTCAAGCATTTACACAAGGTATCCCCAATTGTATGGTGCTTGATTCTGACGATGATATTCTAACCAAAAAACTAGTTGAGGATTTTGGCAGCGATCTTATCCGCTTTTATTATGGCAAAGACATGATAGGTAATGAGGTAGGAGCAGCTACTAAAAACGTTATAGGCATAGCGGCAGGTATGCTCGATGGACTTGGATATACAAGTCTAAAAGGTGCGCTAATGGCAAGAGGCACTAGAGAAATTTCAAGATTAATTGAAGCCATGGGAGGCAAGCCGTTAACTGTTTACGGGCTCTGCCATCTAGGCGATTATGAAGCAACACTGTTTTCGCCATACAGCCATAACAGGCGTTTTGGTGAGATGTATGTTAAAGGCGAAATATTTGACCATCTTGCAGAGGGCGTTTCTACTGTAAAAGCGGTACGCGTGCTATCCCAGAAGTATAATATAGAGCTATCCATAAATGATGCAATATATTCAATTATTATTGATGCAAAATCTCCACACGACGTGCTTGCAAACTTGTTTATGAGAAGTATTAAATCAGAATTCTAATTCTTTGCTATAATAAAAAAAGTGCCATATGGCACTTTTTGCTTTGCTTATATTATTAAAACATACTATAGGTGTTCGCCCTCTTCGTAATATTTGTGAGGGTGGAGCGTATGGAATACGACGTCTACTCCAGGATAGCCGATATTAGCAATATAGTTAGTTATGGCTTTTGCACAGGCATCTTGGATCTCTTGAGGCCTTTCAAACCAATATACATCTACAGTAGCGTATGGAGTAATGTATTCTCCATCGAACATATATTTTGATTCATCAAGCTTGAATTTAAATATTTCTCTACCAGTGCCAGTGATATTAGAAAGCTCATCAATAAGTTCTTTATTAATCACAAGCAAGTCCTTTTCGTTAATTCCAGTAAAAATTACTTTTGGCATTTAATGCATTCCTTTCATTTAAGATTTTAAAAATGTTTTCCGTTAGAAAACCAGTTTTCTTTTGGAATTGAATGGAAGAGTATACTTACATGAGTATAGCCAAGATCAAAAAGCTGTTTGGTTATGAACTCTGCACATTCATCTTTAATTTCTTGTGGTCTATCAAACCAAAATACATCCACTGTAGGATGTGGCTCTACGACTTCGCCGTCAAATATTGTAGTATTTATTACTTGATTCAATTCAAGCGTAATAGCCTTTCTTGGAACGTTTGCAATCTCAGATATTTTATCGATTAAATCTGTACTAATTTCAATTAGATCATTCTTTTTAACACATGAAACTACGAACTTTGGCATAAAATCACTCCTTTATCTATGATACTAATTTATCATTATTATCTTTATCAAGCAACAGAAAAAAATAAAAGAGTCAGCAAATGCTAACTCTTTTATTTATATGTATTAGTTTTTGTAAACAACGCCATCTTTCATAACGAAAGTAACGTTTTTCATTACTTTGATATCATCAAGAGGACTCTTATCAAAAGCAACGATATCGGCTAGTTTTCCAGTAGAGATAGAACCGACTTTATTCTGCCATTGTAAAAGCTCTGCTGCGTTTTTGGTTGCAAACAGTAGAGCGTCCATTGCGCTTATACCAACAGAGGTATATAGTTCAAATTCTTCTTGTTGATGACCATGTACATCGAAAGGTGTACCTGTATCTGTACCAAAAGCAATCTTAATACCTTGATCATAAGCCGCCTTGCAACATTTGAAGTGACTTTCAACAACAAGCTCAGTTTTTTCAACCATGAACGCTGGTATGCCAGCTGCTACGCCATGTTTAGCTATCAGATATCCTGCTGAAAGTGTAGGAACAAGCCATGTGCCGTGCTCTTTCATTAGGTCAAGGCATTCTTGATCCATAAGTGTGCCATGTTCGATAGTAGCTATTCCAGCTTTAACAGCTATTTTTACGCCGCCGCCGCCATGAGCATGAGCTGAGCTTATTCTGCCACGAGATCTAGCAACGTCTATTGCAGCTTTCATTTCTTCGTACGATAGCTCAGGAGATCCTGGATCATCACCAACAGACATAACTCCGCCTGTTGCCATGATCTTGATCTGGTCTGCGCCATATTTGAAAGTATATCTAGCTGCCCTTCTTGCTTCGTCAGGAGAATCAACTATCTGACCAAAAGGCATTGAGGAGGACATGTATGGGCTAAAATGAGAGTCCGCATGGCCGCCGGTAGAACCTATTGCAAGACCACTGCAGAATATCCTAGGACCCCAAGCAACTCCAGAATTTATAGCGTCTCTTATAGCGATATCAGTAAAGCCATAAGCACCTTCATCTCTAACTGTGGTAAAGCCGCCCATTAAATCAGCTTGTGCATTCTTTAAGCTGATTATAGCAACACTGCCTATTGTCATGGAGTTTATCTTTTCCATCTCGGTTGGTCCGCCATTCATGTTTGTATGAACGTGAGTGTCTATAAGACCAGGCATAACAAACTTATCAGATAGATCTATAAGCGTATAGCTTTTATGGTCAGGCCCTTCTGAGCCTTCACGTACATCAACAATAACGTTACCATCGATGTATATGTATGCATTTTTTATAACTGTCTTTTTATCTGTGCAGAGCATTTCTCCGCATTTTATTACTTGTTTCATTTCTAATCTAATCTCCTCTCAGCTCACTTGTTTTTGTAAACTACTCCGTCTTTCATAACGAATGAAACGTTATTCATAACTTTTAAGTCTTCTATAGGGTTTGAATCAAAGGCAACTATGTCAGCCAATTTGCCTGGTTCTATTGAACCAACTTTGTTTTCCCATTTTAGAAGTTTTGCGTTTACTTTTGTAGCTGCAAGAAGAGTTTGAACAGGCTCCATGCCAAACATATTCATAAGACCAAACTCACGTGTTTGCTCACCATGCTTATTGTAAGGTGTAGCAGCATCTGTTCCAAAGCCAATGTTAATTCCTAAAGCAATAGCTTTTTTGAAATTCTTTTCATGATTTTTTAGAACCAAAGTAGCTTTTTCTACAGCTTCTGCAGGTATACCACCTGCGATTCCTGCTTGTATTATATTATAAGCAGCAATAATCGTAGGGATGAAATATGTACCATATTCAGCCATCATTTCAAGACCTTCATCGTCTATCATCATACCATGCTCAATTGAAGTAATGCCTGCCTTAATAGCGTTCTTAATTCCAACAGCGCCATGAGCATGAGCTGAGCTTATTCTGCCACGTGAAGTTGCAACATCAATTATAGCCTTCATTTCTTCATAAGATACATCAGGTGCGCCTGGTTCGTCGCCTACGGACATAACTCCGCCGGTAGCCATGATCTTTATCTGATCTGCGCCATATTTAAATGTGTATCTAGCTGCTTTTCTTCCTTCATCTGGAGAGTCAATTATTTGACCAAAAGGCATCTTTTCTTCTATATAAGGGCTATAATGAGAGTCGCAATGACCACCAGTTGTTCCAATAGCGATTCCTGAACAGAACATACGTGGTCCAATAATGATACCTTGGTTTATTGCGTCTCTAACTGCGATATCAGTAAAACCTGTAGCGCCTTCGTCCCTAATTGTAGTAAAACCAGCCATAAGGTCAGTTTCTGCATTTTTTGCACTTTTAAGAGCAGTTGTTCCCAACGTCTGTAAAGCTAAACCCGGCATTGGATCAGGTTCACCGTTCATGTTTACATGTACGTGGGCATCGATTAGACCAGGCATAACAAATTTATTAGATAAATCTATTACTTCGTAGCCAGATAAATCACCTGCTTCGCTCGCGTTTTTGACTTCTTTGATCAAGTTGTTTTCAATGAGTACTACTACGTCATTTTTAACTGTTTCGTCTACAGCACTAAAAAACATTCCGCATTTTATTGCCTTTAACATTGAACTTCACCTTCTTATATATTTTGTTTGGCGTTAGCCAAAGCTTTTATTAACCGAATATCATAGGAGCTAATACGCCTGCAAATATTACAGAAGCAACTGTAACAGTTGTGAAACCACCTACTAGCATCTTAGGCAAGATATAGTTTTTAACTTTTTCTTTATCTTCTTCTGAAGCGTCAAGAGCTGTAACACATTCCATTGATAGAATATATGTTGCAGGATATCCCATCATAGCTGTTAATCCAAGAGCTATAGATAGAGGCATTGAGTAATGAAGAAGTTTACCAGCTACTATTGAGAAGATAGCTATTCCAGTTGCGCCTAGTATTAGCAAACCAGCTATTGGCCATAACATTTGTAAAAATGCTGCTGGTGTAACTGAAGCGAATGAACCAGGAACAAGTGATAATGTACCTAACATAAGTAGTCCAAATGATCTTGAAGCGTTAAGTGAATCTTTCTCTAAGAAGCCTAATTCCATAAATAATATACCGAATAATAGATAAGCAACATATGGGTTTAGATAGTAGTTAGTTGGAGCCGAACCTGGTATTACTGTAAGCATTGCTATTGAGTAAGCGATGAAAGCAACAGCGGCAAGTTTTGCGATAGATAAGTTCAAAGATTTAAAACCGCTCTTTGATTCTGGCAATATACGCAAGTTGATTTTCTTTAGTTCTTTTGTGCCTGCAGTGTCTATTGTATTGCCAAGAACACCATGTGCAACTTTTTTGAGCATGAATGATGTTATTGGAACGCCAACGAACATCTGGAATGACATAATAAGCATTGCAAACGCGCCATATAGTGGCATGTTAGCTGCAACTGCTGTTTGGTTAACGATTGTAGCTGCAACGATACCGCCTGCGATAGGAGGTGCTGCAGAAAGTGCATATTCTTTACCGAATACTGCTGCACCGACTGTGAACATCATTATGCCTACGCCAATAATGCCGGCAAGTGCAATAACAACGGTCTTCCATTCTTTAAGTAGATCGTTTAGGTTAATTAGAGTACCTAAATGTGTAACGATGAGTGCCATACCGAAGTTTACCATAACCGCCGGTAAACCTGTTGATGTAGTTGTAGTTGCTGGAATAATGCCAGACCAGAAACCAGCCAAATAAATAATTGCTGCAATAATTATGCCTGAAATAATACCTTTTGTCTTGAAAGCGACATAATCGCCAAGACCGAATACTGCTGCCAATAGCAGTACGGAAAATAGAGGAGTCCAAAGTGTCATAAAATCATCCCTTCCACAAATGCTTTAAACCTTTAAAGTTTCAAAGCGCTTTTAATAAAATTATATCATTATCTTTTTTGAATAATGACAATAATTACAGAAATAAATTGTACCATCGTACATGCATTAAATAGGATTATTATCTTATTGTATATGTAATAAATCAAGCTTTCTAAATAGTTTATCACTAACGATTTATATTGTCATTAGAAAAGAGGGAAATATTGAGCAAAATCACTATTTTTCAACGAATACTTCTTGAGTTTATTAATGCGTAAATAATCTAATATTAATTTTCTAATTAACTATGCACATTAGAAGAAAGATATGTCCAATTTAAAAAGAAATTATATAATATTGAAGGTAGTTTAAAATAGGTTATTTGCTATTGTGAAATTAAAGATTTTGCAATTATAGAAATAAAAAAAGGTTGGTAAATTTACCAACCTTTTTATTTGAATTATACGAGTTTAATCCAGTTATCTCTGTCTCCAGGTAACAAATCAATTACAGGCATCTCTATCATTGTATAGCAGCCTGGCTGTTGCCTTACAGTAGCTCTTGCGCAAGCTACCATTATCTGTGAAGTAAGAGCTGGGTTATCAATCTGCATTGTGAAGTTGAATCTTTGGTTATTAGCACCACATGATATACCTTTTCTTTCCATCAAAACGCCGTGTCCTACGTCAAACATTGACCTTACGTCATCTACTTGCTCGACAGTACATACATCATGCATGAAGTAATCATCTGTTAGTATGCTGTTTTTAACTTCTTCAAAAGAAGCGCTGTCTTCAAGCTCAACATATATTCTACGACTATGGATTCCTGTACCTTCAGGTATAGTAAGAGACATAGCATCTTTAACGCCAGCTTTACTTCTTACAGCAACGCTGTGGCCCATGCTCATGCCAGGTCCGAAGTTTGTATAAGTTACTCCAGTAGGTGCCATTGCTTGCATAAGCGTACGAACTATACTATCGCTGCCAGGATCCCAACCTGCAGATAAAACAGAAACTGTTCCATTTGCTTTTGCTATAGCATCAAGCTTTTTTCGAGTAGCCGCAATTTCAGTATGTATATCAAAAGAATCAACAGTGTTGATACCCATAGCTAGATAGGCCGCCGCGGCTTCAGTCATCTGTCTCGTTGGTGTGCATAATAGAGCAACGTCTACTTTGCCTAGGTCTTGGATCTTATCAACTACTTTTACGTCTAGATTGTCTATTGGGGCGGCCGCGCGTCTCACTACTCCTACTAATTCCATGTCTGGAGCAGATAATACGCCTGTTACTGCTTCTTTGCCAGTATTGCCATACCCAACTACTGCCACTTTTAATTTCTGTGCCATCTCTAGCCCTCCTTATTTTATTATTATTTGTATATTCTATATGAAAACAAAAGAAAAAGAAATACTTAATAGTTAATTTTTTTGTAATTTTAACAAAAAAGTAATGACTCGCTGCTATTTTACTAGAAACGCATAGAAAAACTGCGTATAGCTCTCGTTAACACGGCTTCTAGAAATAAAAAATACTCATATTGCTTTCCATATTGCAAAGAGAAACAGCATGCTAAAATAAAGTGAAAAGAGCTTTATGCAGTATATTTTACCTTTATAATATATATTTATTAATATAATTGTTATATAATTGCACTAAGGAAACACTAGGAGGCTTATGCTATGTACAATAAATTTATTGAGGATATTGGTAATCAAGGTGTTTTATTAGACAATGTTGCAAAAGACGCTAATGCCTACTTAAGCGACATAGAAGCTAGGCGAGTTTCCACTACATTTGAAGAAACCAAATTAAAAGAGTTGTGCGAAGACGGTATTGGTGCACAAAAAGCAATAGAAGCTTTTAAGCAACAGTATGAACCTTTTATGCAAGCTAATGTGGGACCCAGATATTTTGCATATGTTATAGGCGGGACTACACCTGCGGCTTTAGCTGCAGACTGGTACACCTCGCTTTATGATCAGGATGCATTTGGTTATGTGGGCACTGTTGATAGACAAATAGAAAAAGAAGCAACAAATATGTTGCGTGAACTTATAAATTTACCTAAAGAGCATGTTGGAGCGTTTGTTTCGGGGGCTACTATGGCGAATATGGCAGGGTTAGCTGTGGCAAGACAATGGGCTGCTAAAAAATCCGGGTATAATGCAAGCGAAGATGGAATTTATGGTATGCCAGCACCTGATATTGCCTCTGGGACAGCACATGGCGCAACATTCAAAGCACTATCGATGCTTGGAATGGGCAGAAAGAAACTAACAAAGATCCAGACTTTAGAAGGGCGAGAAGCTGTAGATATAGAAGAACTTGAACTTTATTTGGACAATAGAGAAAATAGCAAACCACTAATCTATATAGCAAATGTAGGCACGGCTAATAGTGGGGATTATGATGACTTACAAGCTATACTAAAACTAAAAAAACAGTATGGATTTTACCTGCATATTGATGCAGCCTTTGTTGGGATAGCTGCATGTTCACAAAATTTTGAAGAATATTTTAGCGGTTGGGGAGAAGCGGATTCAATAACAGCGGACACTCATAAGTGGCTTAATACGCCATATGATGGGGCTATACTATTCACTAGGCATCCTCAGTATCTTTATGATGTGTTCAACAATGGTACATGTAACACGGGTGTTATACCAGAAACAGCATCATGTCATTCATTCACACCAGAAGGCTCGAGAAGGCTTAGAGCTTTGCCTGTTTGGATGTCGCTTACTGCTTACGGAAAAAATGGGTATAGAGATATTGTAGATAGAAATGTAGAAGCATGTAAATACTATGGAGAGCTAATAGAAAAAAGCGACTACTTTAAGCTATTAAACCAAGTACGCACAAATGTGTGTTGCTTTACTCTAAACAAGCAAGACCTCTCTATGGCTGAGATGGAATTGTTTTTGAAAATGTTGCAAGAAGACGGTATAACATTCTCAAATGCATGCGATTATTTTGGAGTACCAGCGATGCGCGTATGCGTATGTAATTACAGAACAGAAAAACAGCACATGAAAGAAGCGTTTGATTCTATTCAAAAATGTGCACAGCGCTTTTTCGGGCAATGATGGAGGATTAATATGAATTTTGAAAAATATTTCTTAGCGCTATCAAGGATAAACGATAACAGAGCTTTGCATCTTTTTATGCAGAAAAATCTTTCTATATATGAGATAGAGGCAATATTAATTATGAAGCACGAAGACGCTAAAAGTGCAGTGCTTTCATTAAAAGAGGCGGGCATAGTGATCGAAAATACAGGGAAGACTGATATGTATGTGCGTTTTAAAGTGTCTGAAAAATTCACGGAAGAAAGCAAAATGCTCTATGACTATCTAAGGCATCAATACAAAAAAGAAGAAGGTTTTCAAAAGGACCTTAGAAGGCTAAGATTGTTTGAAGAGAAAAACATAACTATAGAAGAAATCGTTGCTGATAAAGCTGGCGTTATTAAACAGCTAGAAAGAAAATAATTCGATTTTATCCGCAATAGCTTATTTAAGCTGTTACATATGGTTTATATATTAAATATGTAACTTGCTTATAAACCCATTTATAAATATAATAAACTAATAGGGATAAAAAAGCTGTTTTAATAAGAACTTAGTCCAAAACACTAGTATGCAAGTTCGAATTGAAATAATTGCAAACAAGGCGTGTTTGGAAGAAAAAAACGTTTGTTTTGCAGGAAAAGAAAATTAAACAAGCAAAACACATTGTACTACCAAGAAGAGTTTGTTATAATATAAACAAACTCTTCAAACAAGTCCTTGGGTAACTCAAATAAAATTGTTATAATATTAACAAACTTCGGAGGATAATATGATAGCTATAGGAAGTGACCATGGCGGATTCGATTTAAAAAACATAATTATTGAACATTTAAAGAGCTGTGGAGTAGAAGTTGAGGATTTTGGATGCTATAGCAAAGAAAGTGTAGATTATCCCGATTTTGCCAAAGCAGTAGCCGTGGCAGTATCAAAAGGGCAATACGAAAAAGGAATAGTCATCTGCTCAACTGGCATAGGTGTTTCTATTGCAGCTAATAAAGTAGCTGGAATAAGATGCGCTTTAGTGCATGATCTACTAAGCGCTAGTCTAACAAAAAGGCATAATGACAGCAATGTATTAGCAATGGGTGCTTTCATCGTAGGACCTGAGCTTGCAAAAAAAATCACAGACACATGGCTTGGTGCGACTTTCGAAGGTGGAAGGCATCAAAGACGAATAGATAAAATAACTGATATTGAAAATGCTTAATTGCATTTTTATAATTTTTAGATGTTTATAGTATATAGGTGGTGAAGCATATGTCATTAGGTGTAATACAAGAAATAAGTGAAGCAGAGGCTCAGGCAAACGAGATAATTGAAAAAGCCAAAGAAGAAGCTCAATTAACAGTTAAAAATGCTCAAAAAGAAGCGCTTAACATTATTGCTAAAAAGACTTCCGAAGCGAAAATTGTAGCTAGTAAAACAGTTGAGCAGGCAATGGATGAAGCACTCAAAAATATGGATATTATACTACAAGAAAACGGAAAAAACTGCGATATAATACAGGACAGAGCTAGAGAAATGTATGGAACTGCAACAAAATACATACTCACTAGAATAGAGGGATAACATGGCTATACTCCCAATGAATAAAATGACACTTATTGGGCTTGAGAGCGATAAGAACTGTGTACTAAAAACGCTACAGGCTATGAGTGCGTTTGAATTAATTGAAGTGGACGAGCAGATAAAAGAAAAGTGCAATAATGAGATAGATGCAAACATAAGCGCAATAGAGCTTGAGCTTGCAGATGTTAAAACATGCCTTGAATTTTTGAAGAAATACAACAATGTGAAGAAAAGTATTTTAGCTCAAAAACCCGAGTACACAGAGATTGAGCTAAACGCGCTTGATAAACTTAAAGCAGAGGCTATGCCTATAATAGAAAAAGCACAAGGATATGAAAGCCAGCTGTCCGACCAAAAGAGCAGGGTTACATATCTAAACAGCATGCATATGCAGCTTGAATCTTGGAGAACGCTAGATGTTCCTTTTGAAGATATTAAGCCAACTAAGAACTGTAGGTTTTTGCTGGGATACTTGGATCTAAAGCAAAGCGAAGAATTCTTCGAAAAGGTAAAGGAGTTCGATGGCGTTTATACAGAACAAATTTGTATAGAAAAAGACAGAATAGCTGTTTTTATTGCGTGCATGAATGATAGTTATGATGAACTTCTAACAGAGCTTAAAATGTACAGTTGGCAGGAAGCGCCTTTTATTGGGCTAACGGGAACAGCTCAGCATCAGCTAGATACAATAGAGGCAGAACTTAAAATGATAGAGGCTATGAAACAGGAAGTAGAAGAACAAGCCACTGCCATTTCAAGATTTTCTGAAAAAGTAGAGGCATATTATGATGCGCTCAATAACGAACTTAGCAAGCGTGTCACAGCATACAAAACAGTAGCTACGCAGAAAGCTTTTGTTATGCAGGGCTGGGTCGTAGAAGATGACAAAGCTTTTATACAAGATGTTTTATTAAAAGATATACCAGATTTATATATCGGATTTGCTGAACCTGGCGAGGATGAAATAGTACCTACCGTGCTTAAAAATCCAAAACTGGTTCAACCGTTTGAAGCGGTAACAGACCTTTATTCCAAGCCAAGTGCAAGCGGGTTTGATCCCAATTTTATCATGGCGCCGTTTTATTTCATATTCTTTGGCATGATGGTATCTGATGCAGGCTATGGCATACTTATTTCAATAGCAGCAACAGCAATGCTTATGGTTTTAAAGCCAGTAGGTATGATGAAAAAACTAGTATCACTTATAGCTATATGTGGTGTATCAACATTTATATGGGGAGCACTTTATGGCGGATGGTTTGGAGTGACTTTACCACCATTATGGTTTAATCCACTTCAACAACCAATTATGATGCTAGCCGTTTGCTTCGCTTTTGGAGCAGTGCATATATTTGTAGGCATGGGCATAAACGCATATATGAGCATAAAAAGAGGGCATGTACTTGATGCGATACTCGACCAATTCGTATGGTTTATAATGATAATAAGTTTGCCACTGATGGCACTTCCAGAAACAGCACCAATAGCAAAATGGACAGCAATTGCATCAGCAGTTTGTTTAGTTCTAACGCAGGGTAGGCAACAAAAGACTATTATTAAAAAATTCACTTCTGGGCTATTAAGCCTGTACAATATAACAGGATATTTGAGCGACATATTATCCTATTCAAGGCTATTTGCTCTTGGCCTAGCGACAGGCGTAATAGCGATGGTAGTAAACACCGTAGCTGGAATGATGGCAGGCAGTATCATAGGCGATATATTCATGGTAGCTATTTTGATCGGTGGGCATTTATTCAATATTGCAATTAACGTATTAGGAGCATATGTGCATGCGAGCAGGCTTCAATATATAGAATTCTTTGGTAAGTTTTATGAATCCGGTGGCGTTGAATTTAAGCCGCTTTCATATAAAACAAAATATATAAAAATAAAGAAACAGGTCAGTGAAGGTTAACAAGTATTTAAAAATATTATTTTCTTAAAGTTTTAAGGAGGAATTATCACATGGAAGGTTTATTTAATTTTGGTCCAATTCTTGCAGTTTGTGGTGCAGCTTTAGCAGTAGGTTTAGCAGGCGTAGGTTCAGCTATTGGTGTAGGTCTAGCAGGTGAAGCGGCAGCGGGCGTAGTATCCGAAAATCCAGAGAGATTTGGTCAGACATTGTTACTACAGGCTTTGCCAGGCACACAGGGTATTTACGGTCTACTAATAGGATTCATAGTTATGCTTAAGATTGGTATCTTAGGAACACTTGCAACAATAACACCTACACAAGGATTCATGATACTTTTTGCTTGCTTACCAATAGGAATAGTAGGTTTACTATCTGCTATTGCTCAGGGCAAAGCGGCAGCAGCAGGTATAGCACTTATTGCAAAAAGACCTGAAGAACAAGGTAAAGCTGTTACGTTTGCAGTTCTAGTTGAAACGTATGCAGTGCTTTCGCTACTTGCTTCGTTCCTTTTGGTAAACGGTATTCAACTAGGTTAATATTATTGTTTAAAAAGGAGTGCTTTAAATGGCAGAGGCAGGGCGTATTGTAGAGCGCATATTAGATGAAGCTAAGGCAGCGGCACAAGAGATAGAAGCTGAAGCTAATCAGAAAGCGCAAGAGATATTAAAAAAAGCTGAAAAAGACGGACAGACTCAAGCTAATGCTATATTAAAAAAGGGTCTTGACACAGCTAATGAACAAAAAAAGCGTACCAATGCACTTTCGGATATGGAAAAAAGAAAAGCAGTTCTTCGCACTAAATCCGATTGCCTAAAAGAGCTATATGCAAAGGCACTTTTAGATCTTGTAAAATACAAGGGTGCTAAATGGGAGACGCTTATAGAAAAAATTGCACTTAACTCAATAGAAACTGGAGATGAGACTATTCTGCCAAGCAGTTCTGATGCAGATAAGTTTACTGCGGAATTTATTGATAAACTAAATGCTAAGCTGGTTGCTGAAGGTAAAAAAGGCAATCTTAAGCTTGGTGAAAAACAAGACGGATTTACTGGCGGGTTTGTACTCGACGGCGGATCTTTCATGAGAAATTGTAGCTTTGAAGCAATTCTAAGCAAGTTAGTTGAGCAAATAGAGCCAGAACTTGCTAATATTTTGTTTACAACGGAAGGTATTGATTGATATGCCGCAAGGAAGTTATGCTTATGCAGTAGCGCGTATACGTGCGCTAGAAGGCAAACTGCTTGACAAGCAAAAAGTTTATAGAATACTTGAATCCGGCAGTGCTGATGAAGCTCTTAAATCCCTACTTGAAAATGGGTATGGAGCAGCAGAAACAGTAAACAATGCAGGAGATTATGATCTGCTCATTAAAAGAGAGCTACGCGAAGCATACGAATTAATAGATAAAATAACTCCAGATAAATCTCTTACAGATATTTTCGGGCTTAAATATGATTATCATAATGCAAAAGTATTGAAGAAAAATGACTTGCTTGGCATAGAGAGCACCGAGCTTTTAATTGATGGCGGATCTATAAATGTAGATACAATTCAGGAAGCAATAGCCGAAAAAATATACGCTTATATACCCAAGCCAATGGGCAAAGCACTTGCTAAACTTGATAGTATTGGACTATCCGGCGGAGTAAATCCTCAGCAGGTTGACGTTCTTTTGGATAAAGCAATGTTTGAACAAATAGCTACCGAGAAGAAAAACAGCAAGAACGTATTCATTAACGAGTATTTTACGACAAAAGCAGACCTAACAAATATTGAAACCTTTGTTAGAGCCAAAGCAATAGGCGTAAGTAAAATGGATATGGAAAACATGCTAGTTGGCGGTGGAGAAATAACAAGCAGAACGTATGCTCAGCTATACGAACAGCCTCTTGAAAATGCAGTTCAACCTCTTAGCATAAAAGAATATGGTGAAGTGGTAGCAAATGGCATTGCTTCATTCGTTAACACGAAATCTATTGCTGTTTACGAAAAGCTTATGGAAGAACTTCTTCAAAAGATAGTAGGAAAATATAGATATAGCGCATTTACTATAGAACCAATCATTGGTTATATGCTTGCTAAGGAACAGGAAGCACGTGCTATTCGCCTTGTTATGACTGCAAAAATAAACAACATAGATCCAGTTGTTGTCCAAGAAAGGCTGAGTGGATTATATGCATAAAATAGGCGTTATAGGTGATAAGGACTCAGTACTAGGATTTAAGGCTATAGGACTTTATGTTTATCCAGTAACCACAGCTGAGCAAGCTGAGAGCACTCTTAAAAAACTGGCTAAGGACGACTTTGCAGTTATCCTCATTACAGAGCAAATGGCAATGCAAATACCAGATACAATAGATAGATACAAGACCACACCTTTCCCAGCCGTTATACCAATCCCCAATAATTCAGGATCAACGGGCTTTGGCATAAAAAATGTTAAGGCAAACGTGGAAAAGGCAATTGGGTCCGATATTATATTTAATGATAAATAATTACACGCATTAAAACAGGAAAGAAGGTAGATTTATGCAAGGCACTATCGTCAAGGTTTCAGGGCCGTTAATAGTAGCCAGTGGCATGACCGAGAGCAAGATGTATGACGTTGTGCGCGTCAGCGACAAAAGGCTTATTGGCGAAATAATAGAATTAAGAGGAGATAAAGCCTCTATACAGGTATATGAAGAAACATCAGGGTTAGGACCAGGTGAGCCTGTATATGAAGCAGGATATCCACTTTCTGTTGAGCTGGGACCAGGGCTTATTGAATCTATATTTGATGGAATACAAAGACCACTGACTAAAATCAGAGAGATGACTGGAGACAGGATATCAAGAGGTATCGAGGTATCAAGTCTTGACCATGAGAAAAAATGGGCATTCATTCCTACTGTAAAAGTTGGTGATGAGGTTATAACTGGTGATGTTCTTGGCACCGTACAGGAAACTTCAATAGTACTGCATAAAATCATGGTTCCTGTTGGTGTTAGTGGTAAGATCACATGGATAGGTGAAGGCGAATTTAATATTGTTGAGCCTATTGCTAAAATTATGACTGAGCATGATAAAGAAATTGAACTTCCTATGTCTCAAAGATGGCCAGTAAGAAAAGGCAGACCATATGTCGAAAAATTATCACCTTCCGAGCCAATGGTAACAGGGCAAAGAGTTATTGATACACTGTTCCCTATTGCAATCGGTGGTGTTGCAGCTGTTCCTGGGCCATTTGGTAGTGGTAAAACAGTAGTACAGCATCAGCTTGCTAAATGGGCAGATGCGGACATAATAGTTTACATTGGTTGCGGCGAACGTGGTAACGAGATGACAGACGTTCTAATGGAGTTCCCTGAGCTAAAGGATCCTAAATCAGGCGAACCTCTAATGAAAAGAACTGTTCTTATAGCAAATACTTCAGATATGCCAGTTGCAGCGCGTGAAGCTTCAATATACACAGGTATAACGATTGCTGAGTATTTCAGAGATATGGGATACAAAGTAGCTATCATGGCAGATTCAACATCCAGATGGGCTGAAGCACTAAGAGAAATGTCTGGACGTCTTGAAGAGATGCCTGGTGAGGAAGGCTACCCAGCTTACCTGTCCTCAAGACTTGCTGAGTTCTATGAGCGTGCAGGTATTGTTAAGGTTATGGGAAAAGAAAATAAATCCGGAGCAATAACAGCTATCGGTGCTGTTTCACCTCCTGGTGGAGATATATCGGAGCCTGTTTCTCAAGCAACACTTCGAATAGTTAAAGTTTTCTGGGGACTAAGTGCTTCACTTGCTTATGCAAGGCATTTCCCGGCAATAGATTGGTTGCAGAGTTACTCGCTCTATGCAGATAGAATAGGAGCTTGGTTCGATAAAGAAGTTGGCGAAGACTGGATGCAGATGAGAACCGAAACAATGAAGCTACTGCAAAAAGAAGCAGAGTTGCAGGAAATAGTACGTCTTGTGGGTGTTGATGCATTATCATACGAAGACAGATTTATCTTAGAAACAACGCGTTCAATAAGAGAAGATTATCTACATCAAAATGCTTTCCATGAGATAGATACTTATGCTTCGTTACCTAAGCAATACGATATGCTAAAGCTAATACTTACCTATCAGAACTTAGGACAAAAGGCGCTAAAACAAGATGCTGATTTCTTTAAGCTTGCTGCATTACCTATAAGAGAAGCAATAGGTCGTGTTAAGTATGTACCTGAAACTGAAATAGCAGAGGCATACGAAAAACTAATGCAAGAGCTTACTGCGCAAATAGAAGCATTGGTTGAAGGGGGCTTGGAATAATGCAAAAGGAATATCGTACTATAAAAGAAGTAGTAGGCCCAATAATGGTTGTAGAACAAGTTGAGGGCGTAAAATATAACGAGCTCGTAGAAATCGAACAAAAAGATGGTTCGATTAGAAGCGGACGTGTACTTGAGATATATGGAGATAAAGCGGTTGTTCAGCTTTTTGAAGCATCTCAAGGTTTGCAGATAGCAACTTCAAGAGCTAAATTCTTAGGTAGAGGCATTGAGCTTGCTGTTTCTCCTGATATGCTAGGGCGTGTATTTGACGGTATGGGTCGTCCAAAAGACGGTGGACCAAACATCATTCCTGAAAAAAGGATGGATATAAACGGCGAGCCACTAAACCCAGCATCAAGAGATTATCCAGATGAGTTCATTCAAACAGGTATATCCGCAATAGATGGGCTAAATACACTTGTTCGTGGACAAAAACTGCCAGTGTTCTCTGGTTCAGGCCTTCCACACGCACAGCTTGCTGCACAGATAGCAAGACAGGCGAAAGTTCTTGATGAATCAACAAACTTTGCTGTTGTATTCTGCGCTGTTGGTATAACGTTCGAAGAAGCTGACTTCTTCATACAAGATTTCAGAAAAACAGGCGCTATTGATAAGGCAGTCGTATTTATAAACTTAGCAAACGACCCTGCGATAGAGCGTCTATCTACCCCTCGTATGGCTCTTACAGCCGCTGAATATTTGGCTTATGAAAAAGATATGCATGTACTTGTTATAATCACTGATATAACAAACTATGCAGAAGCACTCCGTGAGGTTTCCGCTGCTCGTAAAGAAGTTCCAGGAAGACGTGGATATCCAGGTTACTTATATACTGACCTTGCGACAATGTACGAAAGAGCAGGCAGAATAAAAGGCAAAAAAGGTTCTATAACACAGATACCTATTCTTACAATGCCTGAAGATGATAAAACGCATCCAATTCCTGACCTTACAGGATATATAACAGAAGGCCAGATAATACTATCAAGAGACTTATTTAGAAAAGGCGTAACACCTCCAATCGACGTTTTGCCATCCCTATCAAGACTTAAAGATAAAGGTATAGGCAAAGGCAAGACAAGAGAAGACCACGCAGATACAATGAACCAACTATTCTCCGCATATGCACGTGGTAAAGAGGCTAAAGAGCTATCCGTTATTTTGGGCGAAGCAGCACTAAGTGATGTAGATAAGCTCTACGCAAAATTCTCAGATGCGTTTGAAGAACAGTACGTTTCTCAAGGCTTTGAAACTAATAGGACGATCGATGAGACTCTTGATCTTGGTTGGAAACTGCTGAAAATATTACCAAAATCAGAGCTTAAACGTATACGTGAGGAGTTCATAGAGAAATATCTTCCAGAAGAGGATGAGTGATAGATGGCTGTAATGAGAGTAAATCCTACGCGTATGGAGTTAACACGTCTTAAAAAAAGGCTTGTTACAGCTAGACGCGGGCATAAGCTTTTAAAAGATAAGCGCGACGAAATGATGCGTAGATTTATCGAGTTAATTCGTAAAAATAAAGATTTAAGAGAAGAAGTTGAAGAAGAGCTCACAAAAGCGCTTAAATCGTTTGTACTTGCAAGAGCAGCTATGCAAGGTGAAATAATCGAGGAAGCAATACTAATGCCATCAAGAACGATGACACTAGAGCTTTCAAAGAGAAACATAATGAGCGTTGATGTGCCGGTAATAAAATTCTCGGATGATAACGCAGAAAATATTACAGCATTCCCATATAGCTTTGCTTCTACTTCGGGCGAACTTGATGGATCTATATCTACTCTAACTGAGCTGATGCCAAAGATACTAGAGCTAGCTGAAATAGAGAAGACGTGTAATATGCTCGCAGACGAAATAGAGAAGACAAGACGCCGTGTTAATGCGCTTGAGTATGTAATGATACCTCAGCTTGAAGAAACGATAAAGTATATTACGATGAAGCTCGCGGAAAACGAACGCGGCAATATTACAAGACTTATGAAAATGAAAGAACTATTAGCTGACAAAAATTAAATATTTAAAGCACTTTTTGAGTGCTTTTTTTATATGGTTTTTTACGTCGTAATATAAGTTTAATTTGTTTTTAATATGACAGAATGTTATATTATTAAATAAATACTGTAAATTGTTTTTGGAGGAATTATGAAAAAGTTTGTTATATTTTTAGTATGTGCAGCTTTGCTACTTAGCGCCTCAGGCATAATATTATACAATGTTATAAAGGGTAACTCGCAAAAAGGCATAACTACAACACCTACTGCGACTCTACTTTCGCCAATAATCTCACAAGCACCAAGTGCTGTGCCAACTGAAGTGGTTACTGATGATACGCAGCAAAGTACATTAGTATCATTTACTGGAGATTGCACATTAGCATCTCAGCATGGTACATGGTCGAATGCAAATTCATTTATAAAAATTATTGGGACTAACTATTCGTATCCATTCTCTAAAGTTAAAAGTGTATTAGAGCAAGATGATATGACGCTTGTAAATTTCGAAGGTGTACTAACGAACTACAATGTGCCAGTTTCAAAAGAATATAATTTCAGAGCATCACCTGAAAAAGTAAATATTCTAACAAGCGGATCAGTTGAAGCAGTAAATCTTGCAAATAACCATTCGATGGACTATGGCCAGCAAGGCTATGACGACACGATAGCGGCTCTTAAATCCAAAGAAATCGTGTATGCTGGACATGGCGAGGTCACCACATATACAACCACATCAGGCATTAAAATTGGCATGGTTGGGTATAAATTTATAAAGAGTTCTTCGACCTTTGCAAGCAATGTGCAAAAGCTAAGAGATCAAGGTTGCGATATAATAATTTTCTCAATGCACTGGGGCACAGAAGGCTCTTATGGCACAACAGCAGAGCAGGAAAGTATGGCTAAAGCAGCTATTGATGCTGGAGCAGATATTGTTGTAGGGCATCACCCACATGTACTTGAGAAGATAGCTACATACAAAGGCAAATACATACTATATTCATTAGGTAACTTTGTGTTCGGTGGTAATACGAACCCATCAGATAAAGATACAGCAATAGTACAAGCAACATTTACCACGGTTGGCGGCGAAGTGACTGCAACGAAACTAAAGGTTATACCGTGCAGTTTGTCGGGAGTAACTACTTCAAACAACTATCAGCCGATCATACTAAAGGATACTTCAGAAGCTGCAAAGAGTGTGTATAAAAAGCTAAACTGGGCAGCAAGTAAAAACTAAACTTGGAGGATTTGATGAAGATAGATTATCATTTGCATACTGAATTTTCTTCCGATTGCACTGCACCTATGGAGGATATGATAGCAGGAGCACTACGAGAGAGAGTAGATAGCATATGCATAACAGACCATATGGACTACGGTGATCCTTTCGAACCATATGAATCATATACTCAAGCGGATTACATAAATCACTTTAAAGATATAGATAGATGCACTATAAAGTATGAAGGCATAATTAAGATCGCAAAAGGCATGGAGATTGGTTATATACAGGGGTATGAACAGATAAATGCCGACTTTGTTAAAGAGTATGATTTGGACTTTGTTATTGGTTCAAACCATAACCTTGGTGATATCGACTACTACATGCAAGAAAATGATCCAAGTGATTTTACTAAGATAGAGACACTTTATCTTGAACGCATAATAAAGATGATTGACAATGTTAATTATTTCAGTGTTGTAGGACATTTGAACTACCCATGTAAATTTCATGGCTTTACAAAAAAACTTTTTACGTATGATGCTTTTAGTGATCATCTAGATTATATTTTCAAAAAGACTATTGAAATAGGAAAAGGCATCGAGGTAAACACATCTTGCCTGCAAACAGAAGGAGCTTTCGAGGCATTTTTGCCGATACTAAAAAGATACAAAGAGCTTGGTGGAGAGATTATTACTATAGGCTCAGATAGCCATAATAAATTTAATGTTGCAAGATCGTCAAGTGAAGCTCAAGCAATATTACTGCAAGCAGGGTTTAATTATATTTGTGATTTTAAAAAGCTTGTACCAGAGTTTCATGCTATCGACTAGTTCTTTTGCTTTCAATCTTAAAACCACTTTTCTGCAACGCATACATTAGTGGCAGACCAAGGCCATAGCATGCAATAGCTTGTCCAACAAATACTTCCAGCGCTGTAAGAAGTATAGGAGCATTAACTGTATAATAAAGTATTATAGGAACCACTACCGCATTTATCAAAACTGCGGGTAGTGGTTTTAGTATGTTCTTAGGTATTTTGTAAGCAAGGTAAGCGGCAAGGAGCGTTGCTAAAGAACCAAACACAATGTCAAGCATTCCTAGCCCACCAAGTATGTTAGATAAAAGACATCCGATAAATAGCCCAGGAACAGCGGCAAACGTAAAAGCTGGCAGTATGCACAGCGCTTCCGCTACACGCACTTGAACGGGCAAAAAGCTCGTACTGGCAAATGCATATACAAGTACAACATAAAGGGCCGCGATAAGTGCTGATTTAGTCATAATCTCAATAGTAAATATTTTGTTTTTCATAGTTGCCTCCAAAAATTTATAAAAAAATTGCGCCAAAACTAGCGCAAAAAAACTTTTTAGATATAAAAAGTGTTCCTAGTTTTGTTTAAAGACAGGATGGTTACGAACTGTCATAAAATTATATAAACAATCTAACATAAATTATTTTAAAATGCAAATAGCAAATATATACATGAAATAACAACCAGAATAAATAGAACTTTATCTACAAATAATATAAGAAAATAATAAGGAGGAAAATTTATGGATAAAGTGCAGCAAATAAATTGCAAAGTAAAAAATTGTGCCCATAATAGCAATGGGCGAGAATGCGCACTAAAAGAAATAACAGTTACATCAATGCCTTCTCACGAGGATAATATAAATGAGAGCATATGCGCTTCTTTTGATACAAAATAGGAGGCAATAAAATGGTAGAATCTTTATTATGTGAAGCAACAACATGTATACATAATGCATCAAAGCAATGTACTGCTCCATCAATAAACATAGTAGGTGGACCAACTAGAACAGGTAGCGATACATTCTGCGGATCATTTTCCGAGGATGAGAATCTAATTTTACCGGACACTACAAACTTCGTTATGGGAGTAGCTTCAAGAGGAGATCAATACACAGCTGACAGATTAACTGAATTTAATGGTGCACCTGCAATAGAATGTAATGCAGTAAAATGCACATACAACGATAGCAATATATGCTATGCAACGGGTATAAAAATATTAGGGCAAGAAGGTACAGCAAAAGGCTCAACAGAATGTGATACATTTAGACCTGAGTAATGGCATAAAAAATAAATCATATAAAATTGATGAAACAAAAATTAACATACGTAAATCTTTAGATCCAACAATACGAAAAAACGAAAGGAGAATAAACAATGGTTGAATCATTAACATGCCAAGCAACAAAGTGCATATATAACAACCAAAACCAGTGTAATGCAACAGCAATAAATGTAGGTGGTGACATGACACAGCACGGTAGCGAAACATTTTGCGGCACTTATGTGGATAAAGAAAACATGCTGGAGCCTGAAGCATATGATTTTGATAATAAAGTTAGTTCAAAAAGCGACATGGAAACGGCTGAAGGATTAACTGATTTTCACGGTGCGCCAGCAGTAGGATGTAATGCTTTAAAATGTGAGCATAACCATGACTATAAATGCCATGCATCCAGTGTAAAAATATTAGATGAAAACGATGGTCGTGCAGAGTGTGAGACATTTAAACCAGAATAATAGAAAATGATTAAAGCCGGTTTTATGCCGGCTTTAGTTTTATATATTTATAACTATGCTATTGTAGAGCATCTTTTAAAATAGCCCAAGCAGTAATAAGATCATCAATATTTCTTATATTCTTTCGCGGAATAGGACTTGTTGATGGTAGCAGTGTATAAGTTAAGTTATTTTTATAATCAAAATGTTTTTCATAAACAGCTTTTGCTTTTGTTCCATTAAAAAAAACATGCGTTATTGTTTGATTTACTTCTACTAATCCATTTATATCATTTGGTTGTTCAGCACTTATATTGCTATCAAGGCTACCAGGACGAACACAGCTTTTAATTACATCCCAAAGCGCAATTTTATTCTTATGCAAAAATTTTAGTTTATCATCATACGATGTATCAGCAGGCCTTTGTTCTAGTAAAAAGAACAATACATTCCAGAAGCGGTTTTGGGCGTTGCCATAAAACTGCTGTTTTTCAAGCGACAAAACACTTGGCATAGATCCAAGTATAAGAATTTTTGCTTTATATGGTACAATAGGCTCAAAGCTATAAATATATTGTGAATCTGTTTTCATAATATTATTATAAACTGATTTATTTAATATAAAAAAGAAAATAATAGTAATACTATGAAAGCTAGTAGCAAAATTATATTTTGACACATTATATGTTTGATTTGTACACAATGCTTTTATATAATTAATGTGTAAAGAAAAGATAGGGAAGATAGAATGATAGAGAATATTTGTATATTCGGCGCAGCAAGAGAAGAAATTTCGGATGAATACAAAGTGCAAGCCTTTGAATTAGGAGCACTCATTGCTGAAAAAAACATAAAAATAGTTTTTGGAGCAGGCGCAACTGGCATTATGGGTGCAGTTGCAAGAGGGGCTAAAGAAAAGGGAGCTTACTTAATTGGCGTATTACCACATCACCTAAATAATTCGGATCTAATATACGACAACTGTGACGAACTGATATTAACCGAGACACTAAGAGAAAGAAAGCGTATAATGGAAGAGAAGGCGGATGCATTTATTGCATTACCTGGAGGTGTAGGAACACTCGAAGAACTAATGGAGATAATAACACTTAAGCAACTGCAAAGGCACAATAAACCGATTTTGGTTTTAAACACAAATGGTTATTACGAATCTTTGTTTAAGCAGATGGAAGTAATGATAGAAGAAAACTTTCTGAAATCCGAGCATGGGAATCTATTTACGGTAGCTGATACCGCCAAGGAGGCAATGGAGCACATTTTGCAAATACCGTGACCTAGTATATTGGAGGTTATATAAATGAGTACACAACCGCATAATAATATTATGGTGTGTGTTACAATGCAACTTACATGTAAAAGACTCATAGAAAAAGGTAAAGAACTACAAAAGGATACAGGGGGCAATATTTTTGTAGTACATGTAGCTAAAGACGGCGATAATTTCTTAGGCAATCCTAGCGAAGGTGAAGCAATAGATTATCTATATAATATTTCAAAAGACGCAGGAGCACAGATGACTGTACTAAGAGCAGAAAATTTAGAAGGAGCTATATGCACTTTCGCCAAAGAAAACCATATAGGTATGGTAGTTCTTGGATCTCCGAAAGACGGAGAGAGCAGTTTTATCGACTCAGTAAAGAAAAAAATAAAAAAAGCAGTAATAGAAATAATATAAAACCAGCTTAAGCTGGTTTTTTTGTTGTAAATAGTATGAAAACATAATAGAATATTTAGATAGATATTAAGGAGGGTCACCAATGAAAGCAATAATAACGGTAATAGGTTTTGATAAGGTTGGTATCATAGCTGGAGTAAGTGGACTTATGGCAAGGTTAAATGCAAATATTTTGGATATAAACCAAACTGTATTTGGAACAAACTTTATAATGGCTATGTATGTAGATTTAACTGAGATGAACGTATCATTTAAAGAGCTAAAAGAAGAGCTTGATAAAATAGGCGAGAGCATTGGAGTAAATGTGCGTATCCAACGAGAAGAGATATTTAATGCTATGCATAGGCTATAAAAATAGGAGGAGAACACATTGCTTACTACTAAAGAAATAATGGATACACTTAAGATGATAGATGAACAAAAGCTGGATGTAAGAACCATTACGATGGGCATTTCGCTTTTGGACTGCGCACATAGTGACATAGATATTGTGTGCAATAATATATACGATAAAATAACCAAGTATGCTAAAAACCTTGTTAAGGTTGGCGAGCAGATAGAAGAAGAATACGGTATCAAGGTTGTTAATAAACGTATAGCAGTCACCCCAATTTCGATTGTTGCTGCGGCAGCAAAAACAGACAATTATACACCTTTTGCATTAGCGTTAGATCGAGCTGCAAAAGAAGTTGGAGTTAATTTCATTGGTGGCTTCTCTGCGCTTGTTCAAAAAGGTTATACAAATGCTGATAGGATTCTAATTGATTCTATCCCGCAAGCTCTTAGCGAGACAGACGTGGTTTGTGCAAGCGTCAATGTAGCTTCAACAAAAGCTGGCATAAACATGGACGCAGTACGTCATATGGGCGGTATTATAAAAGATCTAGCACAAAACACAGCTGCTAATGATGCAATAGGCTGTGCTAAACTGGTTGTGTTTGCAAACGCTGTTGAGGATAATCCGTTTATGGCAGGCGCTTTCCACGGCGTTGGCGAGCCTGAATGTGCAATAAACGTAGGCGTTAGCGGACCTGGTGTTGTAAAATCCGCGCTAGAAAAAATTAAAGGAATGCCTTTTGACGTTGTGGCAGATACTATAAAGAAAACTTCATTCCAAATTACACGCGTTGGTCAGCTAGTTGCTATGGAAGCTTCCAAAAGACTTGGAGTGCCATATGGCATAGTGGATCTATCTCTTGCCCCAACTCCGGAGATAGGAGATAGTGTTGCACATATTTTCGAAGAAATGGGCCTTGAAAGAGCAGGTGCTCATGGTACAACGGCAGCTCTAGCTATGCTAAACGATGCAGTTAAAAAAGGCGGAGTTATGGCTTCCTCACACGTTGGAGGTCTAAGCGGAGCGTTTATACCTGTCAGCGAAGACGCAGGCATGATTGACGCTGTACTCGCTGGAGCACTTACATTTGATAAACTAGAAGCAATGACATCTGTTTGCTCAGTTGGACTTGATATGATTGCAATTCCTGGTGACACACCAAAAGAAACGATATCAGCAATGATAGCTGATGAAGCTGCTATAGGCATGATAAACGCTAAAACTACAGCTGTTAGAATTATTCCTGTACCTGGCAAAGGAGTAGGCGACAGTGTTGAGTTTGGCGGGTTGCTTGGGCATGCTCCGATTATGGCTGTAAACAGTATGTCTTCAAAAGATTTTATAGATAGAGGCGGGCGTATACCTGCACCAATACACAGCTTTAAAAACTAAAGGAGTCGATTATATGCCACAGAATGAAGCGCTAAAAACAAGAGATGAAGTGGAGATAAACTACACTTGGAAACTGGAAGATCTCTATGCTAGCGATCAAGAGTGGGAGAACGAATACAAAAGTCTTAAAGCCAACATTGAAAAAACAAAAAAGTTCAAAGGTACACTTGCAAGCAGTAGCGAAAACCTGCTAACTGCAATGGATACCATATATAAAGTGTATGAGAAGTCCGAAAAGCTTTTCGTTTATGCACATATGAGAAGAGATCAGGATAACGGAAACAGCACATATCAAGCGCTGACGGATAGAGCTATGGCACTTTCTGTTGAGTTAGATACAGCTGTATCTTATATGCTGCCAGAATTAACCGAAATGGGCGATAAGCTTTTGAGCATGGCGGCCACGTTACCAGGACTGAATAAATACAAGCATATGTTTGAAAATATCGTCAGGCAAAAAGAGCATATACTTGACGAAAAGAGCGAAGAACTGCTAGCCAAAATGGGCGAAGTCGCAGAAGCACCAAAAACGATTTACTCAATGCTTAATAATGCGGATATGACTTTTGGTACTGTTAAACTAGAAGATGGCACCGAAGTAGCTCTTTCTCATGGCAGATATATTATGCTAATGGAGAACGAGAACCGAGATATACGAAAAAACACATTTGAGACGTATTATAAATCGTATGAGCAGCTAAAGAATACATATGCAGCTACATTTAATTCAAGCATCAAAAAAGATGCATTTTACGCTAAAGCCAGAAACTTTGAAAGCGCTATGGATGCGGCATTGTTTGAAGACAATGTTCCAAAAGAAGTTTATGATAATTTGCTGGCAGTCATTCATGACAATATTGACGCTTTGCATGAATATATGGACGTCAAAAAAGATGCGTTAAAATTAGAAGAAATGCATATGTATGATATATATGCTCCACTTCATAGCGGAGTGGAAGTTGGATATACATACGATCAAGCACAAGAGATAGTACTTAAAGCTCTTGCGTGTCTAGGTGATGAGTATGTTTCTGTTCTAAAAAAAGGCTTTGACCAGAGATGGATCGACATATATGAAAACGTGGGCAAAACAAGCGGAGCTTATTCTTGGGGAGCATACGATACGCACCCATACGTATTACTAAACTATCAAAAGACTTTGGATAATGTTTTCACTATTGCACACGAGATGGGCCATGCAATGCACTCGTATTACTCGAATTTAGCAAATCCATTTGCAACAGCTGGATATAAGATATTTGTTGCTGAAGTAGCTTCAACTGTAAACGAAGTGCTACTAACTCGCTATCTTCTTTCGATAACTAAAGAAAAATCAAAGAGAACAGTTATACTTAATCACTTTTTAGATCAGTATAGGACTACAGTATTTAGGCAGGCGATGTTTGCTGAATTCGAAAAAATTGTTCATGAAAAAGCGGCAAATGGAGATACGCTAACGCTTGAAACACTTCAGCAGATATATGTGGATCTGAATAAGTTTTATCAAGGCGAAAATGTTGTAATAGATGATCAGATTAAGATGGAGTGGGCAAGAATCTCGCATTTTTACAATTCGTTTTATGTTTATAAATATGCTACAGGCTTTTTGAGCGCTATAGCAATAGCAGACGGTATAACAAATAAAAAAGCTGGTGCAGTAGAAAAATATCTCGAGTTTTTACATAGCGGCGGCAGTGATTATCCAATTGAACTGCTTAAGATAGCTGGAGTTGATTTAACGAAAAAAGAATCACTTTCAGATACACTTAAAACATTTAAACAGATTATAGACCAGTTAGAGATTCTCTCAAAAATAATTAAAAATTAAAATAAAATGGAAAAGGCACCTATTTAGGTGCCTTTTCCTAATAAGAGAAGTTATTTGCAGTCAGTTAAATCTGGGCTACTTGATTTGGAATTCTTGTTGTTCTGCATGCTTTGTTTCATTGAATTCTGCATACCCTGTCTAGAGTTGTTGCTTTCATTGCTCTTTGTTGTTTTATTATTTTGCTTTTGATCTGCATTTTTTTGATTTTTATTAGCCATTTTAAAATACTCCTCCTTTTAGAATATGATAATAGTATTTGAAGAAATATAATTTTATATTCAATTTATTAATCGAATTACTAATCAAATTATTTTCTAATATTGGTTTTATTTAAAAAATTTTTTATAGTTTGTCCAAAACATTTTATTTTTAAAGCCTTACTTAAAAAATAAATAAGGCTTTAATGTTAAAGGATAACTAAGTAAAGCAGGACAAATATAAGTAAAAGTTGTATGTTATCTTCGTCTATCGTACCTGAACAAAGCAGTATAGCCACAATTGCTATCAGTGGAATTAAGCATTCCATATCGCATAAATCATCTACGACAATTGGGCATCTTTTGCAAGGGTCATAATCGGGCCATTTATGGCAAGGATTTTTTTTGGGATAGCAGTCTTTTTTGACTGGAGGACATTTCTTGGGTTCGCAGCAATCATCTTTCTTAGGTGGACGCTCGTCATGCTTAGGTGAGCAGTCGTCATGCTTGGGTGGGCAATCATCTTTCTTAGGTGAGCAGTCGTCATGCTTAGGCGGGTGAGGTGGACGGCAGTCATCATGCTTAGGTGGGCAGCCTTTTGGATCTTCGAAAAAATTTTCGTACTTAGAATCAATACGTTCATCTTTGCAATCTTCTTTAATCATAACATTGCATATACAATGCTCATTTTTTCTGTGGCATTTATCGCAATAACCATCTCTATGTTCGTACATACACAAACCTCCTTTTTGCAATTCTTATAATGTATAATATGTAAAGGCGGCCAATGTGTTACAGGCAAAGGCTCAAGGCGTATATTAACAGACAAAAATATAATCGGATTAAAGAATAATAATTGGCAGGGCAATATTTTGTGTAAATTAATAGTTTTAATATAAGGTTTTTATCTTAATTTAAAGGGATATATAACCTCGAATCGGCTTGACGTAAAACTAGGGTGCGTGATATTATTAAGCGGTGTCTTTTTGGGAAAAAGCAATACAAAAAAGATAGGGAGATGTTGAAATGCCCAGTATTGTCGTTATTGGTTCTCAATGGGGAGATGAAGGAAAAGGACGTTATGTTGATTATCTCGCAGCAAAAGCGGATACGGTTGTTCGCTATCAAGGTGGAGATAATGCAGGTCATACAATAAAATCAGGCGATAAGAAATTTTCGCTTCATTTAGTTCCATCAGGTGCGTTATATGATGGAAAAAATTGCGTTATTGGTAATGGTGTTGTAGTTAATCCGAAATCACTTATTGGCGAGTTAAAAGCATTAAGAAGCTCCGGCTTAAAAGTAGACAAACTTTTTATTAGCGATAGAGCGCACGTTCTTATGCCTTATCATATAGTTTTCGATGCTCTTTCAGAGACTTCGTCTAGTAACACAGAGATCGGAACAACACAAAGAGGAATCGGCCCATGTTATACAGATATGGCAAACAGATGTGGCATAAGATTCTGCGATTTCATTAATCTAGAAGTATTTAAAGATTTAGTAGAAAAAAATGTTAGCAGAAAGAACCAAGAACTGAAACACATTTATGGTGTAGCAGAACTTGATGCTAATGCAATATATAATGAGTACGTTGGCTATGCAAAAGAATTAGCACCTTACGTATGTGATACTGGAGCAATGCTTGGAGAAGAATATTCCGAAGGCAAAAAGATATTGTTTGAAGGCGCTCAAGGAACACTACTCGATGTTATGCTTGGTACATATCCGTATGTTACTTCTTCTCACCCTATTTCAGGCGGAGCAGCAATTGGTGCAGGCATAGGTCCAAGATGTATCGATTATGTACTAGGTATTGCAAAAGTATATTCGTCACGTGTTGGAAAAGGCCCATTCCCTACTGAGCAGCTTAATGAAATAGGCGATACAATCAGAGAAAAAGGACACGAGTATGGCGTAACTACAGGCAGACCAAGACGTTGCGGATGGCTTGACACTGTTGTTCTTCGTTATGCAGTACGTACGAGCTCACTTAACTCACTAGCTCTTACGCATATGGATACTTTAGGTGATTTTGACAAAGTATATATGTGCACAAGCTATGAATACAATGGAAAGATAGTGAAAGATTTCCCTGCTAGTTTAGAAGTTCTAGAGCAGTGCAAACCTATATATGAAGAGTTCGAAGGTTGGGATGGAAACGTAGGTAATATCCGGAAATTCGAAGATCTACCTATAAATGCGCAAAAGTATATAAATGCGATAGAGAAATATTCTGGAGTTCCTGTTTCACTTATAGGCGTTGGTCAAGATAGAGCTCAGTGCATTGTTCGCGAGGATCTATTCTAAAAAGAGCTTATAATAAAAAGCATATTATAGTATAATAAGTTTACCGTGCCAGGTGGGGAGTTGGCGGTGCCCTGTATCCGCAATCCGCCATAGCGGAGCTGGATTCCTGTTTCTAGGTTTATGTATGTGTGGTCAGGAGCTTATAAGGAGTGTTGACGTAGGGGTCCTGTGCAACGAGTTCTTGTGAATCATGTCAGGTCCTGACGGAAGCAGCATTAAGCAAACCAGCTTGTGTGCCGCAGGGAAGCCTTTATTGAGCCACCTGTAGGAGTGCCGCATGTATACATATTGTCGAAAAACGGGTGCACGGTATTATTTAAAATTAAAAGCGCGATAAGCGCTTTTTTTTTATACCTTAAATTATTTGATAAATAAATATCGAAATATGTTTAATAATGGAAGGCTTGCTTTATAGATATAGTATAGATATTAGGGGGTTTTAGAATGAGAAAACTAACAAAACCGTTTATGCTTATTGTGGGTGGGCTGATGATACTTCTAGGAATTATAAGTATTTTTAATCCGTTGAGTGTGCTTTCTGCATTTTCAATATATATGGGATTTGCACTTTTTGTAACTGGAATATTGTACATATACAGTTACATAAGAAATTATTATAAAGAAAGACCAAGCTGGGTTCTATCCCAAGGGCTGATTGATACGTTGTTTGGTATCCTGCTTATGTTTAATAATAACATCTTAGCTCTTTCAGTTGCTTATTTAATAGCACTATGGGCATTTGTCACAGGTGTATTGCGTATTTCATCTGCCTTAGAGCTTAAAAAAAGCAATTATTCAAATTGGGGTGTACTATTTACAATGGGTTTAATATCGCTGGTATTCTCAATTTTAGTATTTACGCATCCAATCATAGGCGCTGGGCTTGCAGCATTCTCGCTTGGAGTAATGTTTATTGTTCTAGGTATAGGAACTATAGCGCAGTGTGATACAATAATTTGGTAATAAAAAAGAGCCGTAAGGCTCTTTTTTATTAGTCTATTTGTTTTAGCACTGCTCTAACTGGGCTGGCATCTGAGCCCTCTATTAATATTGGTAACGCTATTAGCTCGTAATAACCTATAGGGATATCGTCGAGCATTAAACCTTCAAGTATATTAAGCCCACATTCTCCAATAGCTTTATGCGCTTTAATTGTGCTGTCTTCTATAGCGTCTACTGACGGAACATCTACGCCAATAAGGGTTATGCCTTTAGACTTTAAAAACAAAGCCAACGCTGGCGATACAGTTGGTATATCCATTGGAAATTCATTTCTGTCTTTCCATGCGCATGTTTTAAATAATACACCTTTTATTTTATCAAAATCGATATTTTGTGTTAGTGAAGCGTCAAGCGTACTTGCACCTATGGCATCGACTACAGCTACAGGAATAACGAACGATTCAATGGGTAACTTTTCTATTGTTTTGCCATCTGGCAAGTAGTGAAAAGGCGCATCAATATGCGTCCCGCCATGTACGCCAAGGGAAATCATACCAACGTTTACAGAACTGCCTTTATTAATATCCGCAACTTGTGTATACGTATAAGACGCATCGCCCGGCCAATGAGCTCCGCCATTTTTATAAGGCATTGTTATATCAAATAATTTCATAGACACACACACTCCCATATAGTAATTCTACTATATGTTGTGTGCGCGTGCAATGTAATTAGCATATATAGATTCTGTTCAAGATATTTGTCTGATATTGTTTATTTTATATTTGCCCATTCTAGTCTGTTCCTCTACTACCTCAAAGCAGAATATATTAACAATCATTTCTCCATTGCCATTATATAATAGAGCGCGTTGTATCTCCATGCAACCACCACATGTCGGATCTGCTATAGGGTTTTCGTGCGATACAAAATCTCCAAAGAATTCAGTGACTTCGTCTTCGGTCAAATCCTCTCTTAGTGAGATAGACAAATACTCCATTGCTTCGCTATAAAGATGCAGTTCCATCGCATCCAAAAAGGCATGGATAACCTCATCTCTTTCCTGCGGGCGACGTGGCTTCCTGCCAAACCAGCCATATATAACAGACTTGATGCTTAGACTATGCCCTTTTATTGTGTATATTGTTTGCTTCTCGTGCTGGACGGTATCCTTAAGGTCCTCAGTAACAGTAAGAAAATTCTCAGACCCAGGGAGTAGATTGTAGTGGGTCACTACAGTATCTAGCAATATAGTAAAATCGCCTTTGTTATAAGCGACAATAGTAATAAATCTGCTAGTGTCGTCAACATTACCTTTTATTAAAAGTATATCGCCAAGTTGGCTAGTAGTTATTACCTCGGCATCAGCATCTTCCTTAGAATATTTAGGTGTAAATAGCATGTAGACACTGTCGTCTTTAGGGCTTTCTACCGCAATATTGACGCATGAATCTCTGTAAACAGCCACTCTGTATTCGGTTGATGCTGGTTTCCATGAAAGCTCCTGCAGTAGCAATGGCGCGCCTTGTTTTTCTGGAGCATGCGTAAAGGGTGGAGTTAAAGTAAGCTTGTATATAAGACCGGGCCATTTCTGCACAGCTAAAAAACCATCATCTCTTTTGCTTTGCAACAGTTCTCCATTTCTGAATGAAAGCTTTTTTGTTATTGGGCAAAAAACCTTGTTTGAGTCTTCCCAGATGGGAATGAAAGTTAGATAGTAGTTTGCGTTTGGGGAGAGAGGTAAATGTAGCAGTGTTTGCTCGCTGTTAATTTCTCCGACGATAGAATCATTTAGGCGGATCAGTCCGCTTAAACCTGGCGATTGCACTATCACCATAGGCATTTTATCCATTATAGGCATCGTATCCATTATTATAGACCTCCACAGCTATAGATATTTGTAAATATATATGCTTGTGGACAGGGCATGAGAACAAAAATACTAATGGTGTTTAAGAAACAGTAAAAATATTTTTGTACAGCTCGATTTATCTATAATTTGTTCTAACTAAGTATATTCATACATACATTTATTTTAGCAAAAGCAAAGATTTCTTTGCTTTTTTTATTAAAATACTAATTCCCCAGAATAAATCTGTAAACAATTGCCAATAATAGTGCAATAAACCAAGACAGGGGGAAAGAATATGCAAGAATTTGCAACTACAGATAATATGAATTTAACTGATGGCAGTTTAGGTTGGAATAAAACGGACATAGAGGCACTAATGCTAGGGGCACAGCAAGCTAAAGAAAAAGATCTGCCTCTTAAAACAGTGTTTGAGGATTTGGCGCGACGCACAGGCAGAAAACCTAACTCTGTAAGAAACTATTATTATGCCATGTTAAAACGCAATGAGTATTTTTCGCAAATGTTAGGTAAGCCACAAGCATTTCAGCCTTTTAGCGAAGAAGAAGTGTTTTATTTGGTAAAAGAAGTACTAAAAGCGCAAGCAAAAGGTGAGTCGATAAGGTCATGCACGTTAAGGCTTGGCAATGGCGACATGAAAGAGATGCTAAGATATCAAAATAAATATCGAAGCGCAGTAAAAACGAATCCGCATATAATTAAGGAAGCACTTAAAGATTTACAGGATAGTGGTCAGCCATATGTTAATCCGTATGAGTATGTATCTAGAAGAGGAAGACCATCGAAAAAGCAGTCAGGTGCGATGAAACTAAAAACCGGAGCTGGCGAGGATGCAATAATAAACATCCTTGGAGGTATCTTAAAAGATCTTGAGCGAGCCGACGATGTTAATACTGTTAAATTCTTTGAAGAACTTGCACGGCTGACAAGCGCTGCTGCAAAAAGAAAAGGGCAGGATGATTTTAAACTAAAAGATAAATGCGAGCTTTTAGAAAGAGCTCTAGAAAGCAGGCAGCAGGAATACGAGCAACTGCAAGAAAAGTATGAGTACACAGAAAAATTGCTCTCATGTGCTGAGGAAGAACAGATCAGCATAAAGGAACAATTGGATCAGCAAAAGAAAATCACAATGCAACTAAGAGGTAATATGAGCGCTGCGCTGTCTATGTTGCGCCAGCTTGTAGGCATTAATAAAGAATTCCTAAGGATGAATTCAATTATAAAAATGTCAAACCTTACACAATACATTTCGGAGCTAAAAGAAAACATAGATGTCTGCGAAAAAGTGGTAAGTAATTGCGTTAATATAAGATGATTATTAAAACACCTGCATTGCAGGTGTTTTTTAATTCCGATATCCCTATTTCATTGACTTTTAAAGCAAAGTATAATAGAATTTTAGCTGAGAATCCAGGGCAAAGAATATTTGCCCTTAAATTCATTTAGACAAATTAAGGAGTTGTTTTTGTTACAATGCAGGCACAAGATTTAGAAAAAAAGTGGCAAAACAAATGGGAAGAAACGGGACTATATAAATTTGATGAATCAAACCTTGATAATAAATTATATGTTTTGGAGATGTTCTCCTACCCTTCAGGAGCAAAACTGCATGTAGGGCATTGGTATAATTTCGGGCCTTCCGATACATACGCACGCTTTAAGAGGATGCAAGGGTATAACGTATTTCATCCAATGGGGTTTGACGCATTTGGTCTGCCTGCTGAAAACTATGCAATAAAAACAGGTATACATCCTAACGATAGCACCTATAAAAATATAGAGACAATGGAAAAACAAATAAAAGCAATGGGAGCTACATACGACTGGGACTATGAAGTGATAACATGCGATCCAAGTTATTATAAATGGACTCAGTGGATTTTTCTGCAATTATTTAAAAACGGCTTAGCATATAGAAAAGAAGCACCTGTGAACTGGTGCCCATCATGTAATACTGTTCTTGCAAATGAGCAGGTTATTGGCGATGGAAATTGCGAAAGATGTGGAACTGCCGTAATACGTAAAAACTTAACACAGTGGTTCTTCAAAATAACAGATTATGCAGACGAACTACTTGAAGATCTAGATGCACTTGACTGGCCAGAGAAAACAAAAGCAATGCAGCGCAACTGGATTGGCCGTTCAAAAGGTGCTAATCTTAAGTTCGCAATAAAAGATAGTGATAAAGACTTTACTGTATTTACAACAAGACCGGATACACTCTTTGGCTGTACGTATGTCGTTTTTGCGCCTGAGCATCCACTTGTTAGCGAAATAGTAACCGATGAAATGAGAGCAAGCGTAAACGATTATATATCGCAAACAGAGAAAGCTTCGGAGATAGATAGGCTTTCTACAGTACGTGAGAAAACAGGCGTGTTCACAGGTGCTTATGCTATAAATCCTATTAATGGCGAAGAGGTACCTATCTGGATAGCTGATTATGTTCTGTATTCTTATGGAACTGGTGCAATAATGGCGGTACCAGCTCATGACGAGAGAGATTATGCGTTTGCAGAAAAATATAATTTGGAAATAAAAAAAGTTGTTAAGGCTAAAGATGGCGACGATGCACTTCCGTACCCACAGTATGGTATAGCAGTAAACAGCGGCCAGTTTGACGGGCTTACAACAGAAGAATGTAAAGATGCAATAATAAATGAACTAAGCAAAAAAGAAGTAGGAGAAGAAAAAGTCAATTACAGACTAAGAGATTGGCTAGTATCACGTCAGCGTTATTGGGGTGCTCCTATTCCTATAATACACTGCGATAAGTGCGGTATTGTGCCAGTACCGGAAGAAGAACTGCCAGTGCTATTGCCTTACGATGTTGACTTTACTCCTGATGGAGCTTCACCGCTTAGAAAACATCCTGATTTTATGAATGTAAAATGTCCAGTTTGTGGCGGAGATGCGCATAGGGATCCAGACACGATGGATACTTTCGTTTGCTCATCTTGGTATTTCTTAAGATACCCTGATAACGTAAATGACCTTGAAGCGTTTAATAAAGATAAAATTAATAAATTACTGCCTGTAGATAGATATATTGGTGGAGCAGAGCATGCAGTTATGCATCTACTCTATGCAAGATTCTTTGTTAAGGCACTAAGGGACATGGGCTATTTAAATTTTGATGAGCCATTTAAGTCGCTTGTTCACCAAGGCGTTATACTTGGAACAGACGGCAATAAAATGAGTAAATCAAAAGGTAATGTAGCTTCTCCTGACGAATATATCGAAAAATACGGCTCGGATGTTTTTAGAATGTATCTTATGTTCGGCTTCTCATATATTGAGGGTGGAGCATGGAACGATGACGGAATAAAAGCTATTAAGAGGTTCCTAGACAGAGTAGAGCGTCTTGTAGCAAATATCACGACTGCTAAAACTGCACCAGTAAAGGGCGAAGCAGATGCAGACCTTGAATATATCAGAAATAATTCAATAAAGAGCATCACTATAGATACAGAAAAGTTCCAGTTTAACACAGCAATAGCTAGAATGATGGAGCTTGTGAATGCACTTTATAAATACACCGAAAGTGGTGTAGCTGATACGGAGTATGCTTTTGATGTATTGAAAGACTTTATAAGACTACTTGCTCCTTTTACTCCACATTTTGCAGAAGAAATGTGGGAAGTAATGGGTCTGCCTTACTCAGTGTTCAATGCAAGCTGGCCAAAGTATAGCGAAGAGATGCTAAACAGAGCTGTTGTTAGCATGGCAATACAGGTAAACGGCAAAGTAAAAACGCATATAGACATTGACACAAATCTTGAAGCAAAGCAGATAGAAGAAATAGTGCTTGATGACAACAAGATAAAGCAATTTATTGGAGATAAGCAAGTTAAGAAGATAATCGTAATTAAAAACCGTATTGTAAATATTGTTATAGGCTAAAAAAGCAGGGGGAATGCTGAATGAAAAAATTACTATTGGCTGCAGAGCTACCAGAGGAAGCCATCCAAAGACTTAACCAAGTATTTGATGTGACAATTATACCTAAAAATGACATCTCAGCATCTTCACTACTTCGAGGTGCGGCAGGAGCTCATGCAGTAATATGCGAGCCTTCCGTAAAACTTGAAGAGCTAGTAATTAATGTGTTAGCACCTACATGTAATATAATATCTGTTTGCGGTAACGAATATCTTAATATTGATATGGAAGCTGTAGCAAAAACTAAAATTTTTGTATGTACTGCTGATAGAGTTGTATCTGATTCGATTGCAGATATGATCTTTGCACTTGTTTTTGCAGCTGGGCGTAAGGTTATAGAAGGTAATGATTACGTTCGCCTTGGCAGATTCAATGGTCTATGCCCTAATAATCTTCTGGGAGATGATATTTCGCTTCAAACGCTTGGAATGGTTGGAGCGGGTACATTATCAAAAGCTGTGTGCGCAAGAGCTAAGGCGTTTAATATGAAGGTTCTATATGCAAGCGAAAATGAAGATACAGAGCTCGATAAAATGAAGGCGAAAAGAGTTTCGCTGGACGATTTATTCGCTTTTTCGGATTATATTACACTGCATGGCGAATATGTTGTATCAGCTAGTAATTTCAACCTAATGAAAAATAACAGTATACTTATAAATGCAGTGAGTGCTGATCTTGTAGACCAACAAGCACTTATTAATGCAATTGCACAAGGCAAGCTAAATGGAGCTGCGCTTGATGTTTACTCTAAAGAGTGCGCAAAAAAACTTGCAGGCTATGATAACTGCATATTAACGCCTCATATGGGCAGTGCTACTGTTAAGAAACACACGCTTATGATAAATGATTCAATTAAAAATGTGCTAGATTATTTTGATGGCAAAATGCCACAAGGTATAATAAATAATAAATAAATATAGGAGGATGGCTATGAACGTTAAAGAAAAGCTGTTAGAGCTAGGTGTATGTGTGCCAAATGTGTTATTACCTAAAGATGGATTTGACAAATGGTCCGTTGTTGCATGCGACCAATATACATCTCAAAAAGAATACTGGCAAGAAGTTAAAGAGATCGTTGGTGATAGTCCATCCGCTTTCAATATTATTCTGCCAGAAGTGTATCTGGAAACACCTGAAGCAGAACAGCATGTTAAAAACATCAGGCCATCTATGGATAAATACCTACAAGAAGTACTTATAGAGCAAGGCGAAGGCTTTGTTTATTTAGAAAGAGATCTTGGCGATAAAGTAAGAAAAGGCTTAGTAGTAGCTTTAGACTTAGAACAGTACGATTATAGACCAACAAGCACGACACTAATAAGAGCAACAGAAGGAACGATCATTGAGCGTGTAATTCCAAGACTAAAAATAAGAAGAGATGCATCTCTTGAAATATCGCATATATTAGTGCTTATCGATGATGAAAACTGCGACATCGTTGAAGGATTATCAGAAGAAAAACAAAACCTTAAGAAACTGTATTCTACAAGACTAATGCAAAACGGTGGATATATAGAAGGCTATCAAGTTGCGGACGAAACTAGACTTGAGAAGATTTACGAAGGACTTAAAGCTCTTGTAGATACAAAAAGACAAGAAGAAAGATACGGCGCAAAAAATCCTATGCTATTTGCAATGGGTGATGGCAACCATTCTTTCGCAACGGCTCAAGCTTATTGGAACGAGATAAAAGGCGAACTTACAGAAGAAGAAAGAAAGACTCACCCCGCAAGATATGCGCTTGTTGAATTAGTTAATATTCATGAAACAGCGCTAAATTTTGAGCCGATTCATAGAGCAGTATTTTCTTTAGATGCTCAAGGTGCTATAGATTTCATTCTTGGTCACTATAAAAAAATGGGCAAAGAAGCTAGCATAGAAAAAGTAAGCAATAGCGAAGTAATGATGGATGCTGTTATAAATGATAAGACAGCTCATGTAATTGGCGTTATAAACAATGGTGTTAATTATATACTGAAGATTGATCTAACAGCAGCGCAAATTGCTGTAGCAGCGCTTGATAACGCTTTAGATATTTATGTTAAAGAAAACAATGTAAAAGAAGACTATATTCACGGCGAAGATGTAACAATAGAGATAGGTAAAGAAAGAGACAATATTGGTTTCATTCTTCCTTGGATGGACAAAAATACATTCTTCAAAGCCGTAGTACAAGACGGCGCACTACCAAGAAAGACATTCTCTCTTGGGCATGCTAACGAAAAAAGATATTACATGGAAGCAAAACGCATAGGCGTTAAATAACGGAGGTTTTTACTTGCCAGAACTACATAGCGAGATAGACAAAAGAAGAACGTTTGCAATTATATCGCATCCGGATGCAGGAAAGACAACGCTTACCGAAAAGCTATTGCTTTACGGTGGCGCAATAAGACTTGCAGGCTCAGTAAAAGCTAGGAAAGCTGCACGCCACGCAACTTCTGACTGGATGGAGCTGGAAAAACAAAGAGGTATATCTGTAACTTCTTCAGTCATGCAATTTGAGTATGACGGCTATAAAATAAACATACTGGATACACCAGGCCATGAAGATTTCAGTGAAGATACATACAGGACGCTTGTCGCTGCAGATAGCGCAGTAATGATAATTGACGGAGCAAAAGGCGTTGAGAAGCAGACAATAAAACTGTTCCAAGTCTGCAAAATGAGAGGCATACCAATATTCACTTTCATCAATAAAATGGATAGAGCAGCAAAAGACCCGTTTGCACTTATGACAGAGCTTGAGGATGTTTTAGGCATAAGATCTTGCCCTGTAAACTGGCCGATAGGAACAGATGGCGATTTCAAAGGCATATACCATAGAGATTTAAATGAAATAGAACTATACGAAACTTCAACTGAGCATGGTGCAAAAAAAGTTAACTCTCAAAAAGGTACAGTAGAGGATACTGCTTTTGCTAAAATAATTGGTGAGAGCTATCACGATAAACTGGTTGAAGATATTGCATTACTGGATGAAGCTGGTGAGCAGTTTGATCTTGAAAGAATCAAAACAGGAGAACTTACACCGATATTTTTTGGTTCAGCAATGAATAACTTTGGTGTAGAACCTTTCTTAGAAAGATTTTTAAGATATACATCACCACCACTTGCAAGAAAAACAAAAGCTGGAGTCACGGTTGACCCATACGGAGATTTTTCAGGGTTCATTTTTAAGATACAAGCGAACATGGACCCACAACATAGAGATAGAATAGCGTTTATGCGTATTGCATCGGGTGAGTTTAATAAAGGCATGTCAGTAACGCATGTGCAGGCACATAAGAAAATAAAGCTAGCACAACCGACGCAGTTTATGGCTCAAGATAGAGAGATTGTTGAGACGGCATACGCAGGCGATATAATCGGACTATTCGACCCAGGCATATTTTCTTTGGGAGATACGCTAATAGATGCAAAGACAGAATTTGAGTTTGAGGGCATACCAATATTCGCGCCTGAGTATTTTTCTAGGATATCGGCGATAGACTCGCTTAAGAGAAAACAATTCTTAAAAGGTGTTGAACAGCTAGCTAAAGAAGGTGCTATTCAAGTCTTTAAGCAGAACAACATAGGCAGAGAAGAGCTAATCGTTGGTGTTGTTGGCGCATTGCAAATAGAAGTATTGGAATTTAGGCTAAAAAATGAATATGGCGTTGAGATAAGAATGAACCGCTTGCCATTTAGGCATGTTCGCTGGGTAGATGGAGATAGCGAAAGCCTAAGCCTTACCAGTACTACAGTAAAAGCAAAAGATGCTTTGCAAAGAGATGTTTTGCTGTTTGAAAATGAATGGAGTATAGCGTGGGCGAAAGATAATAATAAAGATCTTATGTTGCATGATGTTGCACCAAGAGATTAAAAAAACGCCTTATGGCGTTTTTATTATCTGAAATTATTCAAAGTTTCATTGCCCGTTTAAAAACATTATCTATACCGTTTTTAGTAGGCAATCCACAAAAAGCTATTCTATTACCGATGAAAAATGCAGGAGCAAGCATATAGCTGAATTCTCTGATTTTATCGACATCTTTGTTTTCGTCTAAAATAACAAGTTCGATTTTTTTGTATTGCGGATTCTCTTTGTAAAGGCCTTCTAGGATTTCTGTGGCTCTTCTGCAATATATTGAATCACCCATAATAGCTGTAATTTTCACTACAAGCACCTTCTCTTAACAGTATTTTAGTATACTTATTAATATTTGTACAGAATTAATTTAATTCGTAAATATTAAAATGAAGAAAAATATTGAGAATTATGCAAAAACTATCGACATCGGTGTTTACAAAGTGTGTTTTCATGCGTATAATGAAAGTACAAAGTTTTAAAATTTCATTTTGGAGGAATAAAAATGTTAAGTTTGTCAAAAATGGCCAAAGGAATTAACGATTCACCAACTCTTGCACTAACTGCAAAAGCAAAAGAACTCAAGGCACAAGGCGTAGACATTATCGGATTTGGAGCAGGTGAGCCGGATTTCGATACACCAGAATATATTAAAAATGCTGCAAAAATGGCTTTGGATAAAGGCTTAACTAAATATACAGCTGCAAGTGGAATAATAGAGCTGAAAAAAGCAATTTGTAAAAAACTTAAAGACGATAATGGACTTGATTATGAACCAGCACAAATTGTTGTATCAACTGGTGCTAAACAAGCATTGTATAATTCATTAGCGGCAATAGTAAATCCGCTGGACGAGGTAATAATACCTGCGCCATATTGGGTTAGCTACGAAGAGCTAGTAAAAATGGTTGGCGGCACTCCTGTTATAGTACATACCACGGAAGAAAACGGTTTTAAAATAACAAAAGAGCAGCTTATCGCAGCTACTACAGATAAAACAAAAGCACTATTGCTTAATAACCCTAACAACCCTAACGGTTCTATCTACGATAAAGATGATTTGCAGATGATAGCAGATATTGCTGCCCAAAAACAGTTTTATGTAATATCAGATGAAATATACGAAAAACTAATATATGGTGGTCAAGATCATATATCTATTGCTTCACTTGGAGAGCAGATCAAGCACCAAACTATCGTAGTAAACGGAGTTTCCAAAGCTTATGCAATGACAGGCTGGCGTATAGGTTACTCAGCATGCGATCTTGAAATAGCTAAGGTTATAGGTTGCTTGCAGAGCCATTGCACATCAAACCCATGTTCAATAGCACAATATGCAAGTGTTGGCGCTTTTGATGGCGGAGTAGAAGAGCAGAAGGCCATGGTTAAAGAGTTTGACAAGAGAAGAATCTATATGTATGAGAAAATTAACAGCATCGACGGAATATCTTGTTTACTGCCTCAAGGTGCATTCTACATCATGGTTAATATTAGTAAGCTTTTTGGCAAAACGTCAAACGGCATTGTTATAAACAACTCGGATGACTTTTCAAGGGCGCTACTCGAGAAACAAAAAGTAGTAGTTATCCCAGGTTCAGCGTTTGGTAATACAAACTATGTACGTCTATCATATGCTATGGGTATGGACAGCATAGTAAAAGGACTCGACAGGATAGAGGATTTTGTAAAAAGTCTTTAATAAATAAATTAGCTGGCTTATGCCAGCTTTTTTAAATTAAACAGAGTTTTTTGACAGCAAAAGGTATAAAATATTATATAGAAGATGACACTTAATCAAATGCTATTTTATAAAATAGTTTTGACGTTTGGTTGATTGCGTTGTATATTAAAATTAATTGATACTGAAATAAGGTGGAGGGGATATTTATGAAAAAGATTGTAGCTGTAGTTATTGCATTTTGTATTACCTTTAGCCTTGTTGCTTGTACCCAAGCAGAAGAGAAGATTCAAGACTACTCAATAAATGATCCTGAAATAATATATAATTCAAGCCTTTTAAGCAGAGTTACTCCATTGAAAATTGGAAATAACGTAGATATGGTGGATCTGGCGCATTCATTAGCGGCTGGTGCATTTGTAGATCATATCCAGCTATATACTAGTAAACAGCCTTACGGACTTGAGATAGTCTATAAAGATTTTAACGATACGGACATACAGCCAACAAGCGATGTTGGAGAATATAGCAAGTATTACAATAATATTTTTTCTACAGATTTGGCTTTTAAAAGAAACATGTTTTACAACGCAACTGTTGTGTTTGCAATTGTAAATAATGCGGATTTTGTTAGAGGTGTTGTGGGTGGCAAAATATTTACAATTACAAGAAAACAAGTAGAGGGATATTTGGGCAAGAGCACATCATATTATATGAATAATAGAAGTATATTTGATACGGAGATAACACCGCTTCTAACGGAAGGCAGCAGTAAACTGGATGCTTTTCTTAATAGCTTGGCCTTTGATAAGTAAGACTGTGCACTAGCACAGCCTTTTTTATTACAAACCTCGCAGACAAATTTAACTGGTAAACACTTTTTAGTTGTTATATAATTTATAAAAGGAAATTATTGAAGGAGGTACTCGCCGATGATAAACGTAATATGTGGCAAAAAAGGCTCCGGAAAGACGAAAAAGCTAATAGACTCTGCAAATGATTGTGTCCAGAAAAGCAAAGGTAGCGTAGTTTTCATGGATGACAATAATAGGTACATGTATGATCTACATAGAGATATCCGTTTTGTAGATACCTCACAGTACAAGATTGGTAACGCAGAAAGATTCATTGGTTTTATTCTTGGGATTTCCTCGCAGAACTTCGACATCGAAGCAATGTATATCGATGCATTTTTAAGGCATACTGGACTCGAACCCAAAGAACTTGAACAGGTCATGCAAAAACTAGAAAAAATAGGCGAAGGGTTTAATATGGATATATATATTAGCTTAAGCTCAGATCCAGAAGAACTTCCTGAATTTTTCTCTAAATATAATATAATGAAAAGTTATTTATAATAATTTCAACGCATATTAGGAGGCATAAATGAAGTATTATAGCACGCGTGATAAGTCGCTTGCAGTAAACGCACCATATACAATAGTAAACGGTATATCAAAAGAAGGCGGGCTTTATGTGCCCGCTTCCTTGCCGGATGTATCAAATAAGCTCAGTGCTTATATGAATTATAGCTATACTGAGCTAGCAACAGAAATATTATCGCTATTTCTTGATGAATTTTCAAAGCAAGAAATAGAGCAGATGGTTAAAGCTACTTATACGAGTGCTTCATTTTGCAATTCGGCTATTACACCAATAAAAAGAATAGCACCAAATATTTATTCGTTAGAGCTATGGCATGGTCCAACATTAGCGTTTAAAGATATTGCGCTTCAAATACTGCCACGTTTACTTACAGAATCACTTAAAAAGATAAATCATCAAAAAAAAGCACTGATACTTGTTGCAACATCAGGAGATACAGGCAAAGCTGCTCTTGAGGGCTTTGCGGATGTAGAGGGAGTTAAGCTTGTAACATTTTATCCACATGGTGGCGTGTCTGATATGCAATACAGACAGATGGCGACCCAACAAGGTGGCAATGTTGATGTAATTGCTGTTGAGGGCAATTTTGATGATGCACAAACAGGCGTTAAAAAAATATTTGCAGACAAAGATGCAAATGCTAAAGTTTTTGATATGGGATATACATTCTCATCAGCAAACTCTATTAACTGGGGCAGACTTTTACCGCAGATCGTTTACTATTTCTCTGCATACAAACAGATGATAGATGCAAGAGCGATTTCGCTTGGTGAGGGCATAAACGTAGCCGTTCCTACAGGTAATTTTGGTAATATACTTGCAGCGTATTATGCAAAACATATGGGGCTTCCAATCAAAAAGCTTATCTGCGCAAGCAACAAAAACGATGTATTAGTAGATTTCTTTAATACACACACCTACAATGCAAAGAGAAAATTCTATAAAACAATTTCACCTTCAATGGATATTTTGGTTTCTAGCAACCTTGAACGTCTTGTGTTTGAAGCTACGGGCAGAGATGATGCGCGCACAGCACAGCTAATGGGTGAGCTTTCGGGTGAAGGACATTATACGCTAACACCACAGGAAGCAGAAATTACTAGCTCATTCTTCTCTGGTTATTGTAACGATGCTAAAACGACTAAAACAATTAAAAATGTTTGGGATAAGTATGGATACCTTATGGATCCGCATACAGCAGTTGCCCAATACGTTTACTCAAAATACGTTGAAGCAACTGGCGATTACACACCATCAATCATTGTATCAACAGCTAGTCCATACAAGTTTGGTAAAGATGTTTTAAGCGCAATTAGTGGACAAGAAAGCGTTGCAGGACTTGATGAATTTGAGATTGCTGATAAACTAGCGGCACAAACAGGTACAAAAGTGCCTGAGCAGATACTAAAGCTTAAAGACGCACCAATATTGCATAAAACAGTTTGTGCAAAAGAAGACATGTTCGACACAGTAATAAAATGGCTAGAATAAAAATTATTAACAGTGCAACAGAAAGGAAAGTGTAATGGAGCAAAAAAGCAATGACAAAAAAATTATTTTTAGTGGAATACAGCCATCAGGTGTACTTACACTAGGCAACTATCTGGGGGCACTGAAAAACTGGTGCAAATTGCAAGATGAATACAATTGCTACTATTGCGTTGTAGATCTACATGCAATAACAGTAAGGCAAGATGCAGCAAACTTAAGAAAACGTTGTAACGATACAATGGCAATTCTCGTTGCAAGCGGACTCGATCCTAAGCAAAACACGATATTTTTCCAATCGCACGTAAGTGCTCATTCAGAACTAAGCTGGATATTAAGCTGTAATACATACATGGGCGAATTAAGCCGTATGACGCAGTTTAAAGATAAAAGCGCTAAGCACGCCAACAATATAAATGCAGGTTTGTTTACTTATCCTGTGCTTATGGCAGCGGATATACTTCTATACCAAACGCATCTCGTCCCTGTTGGTGTAGATCAAAAACAACATCTTGAATTATCTCGTGACATAGCTATTAGGTTTAATAATGCTTATGGTGACACGTTCGAAGTTCCAGATGGATATTACCCTAAGGTTGGTGCGCGCATAATGAGTTTGCAAGAACCAAATAATAAAATGTCCAAATCAGATGAAAACGCTGGCGGATATATATCAATGCTCGATGATGAAAAAACTATTATGTCTAAGGTTAAACGAGCAGTTACCGATTCGTTAGCTGAAGTAAATTATAGCGACGATCAGCCGGGGCTGAAAAACCTCATAAACATTTATTGTGCATGTACAAACTATAGTGTAGAAGAAGCACTGAAAGAATTTGGCAGCTTAGGGTACGGAGCTATTAAAGAGCGTACTGGCGAAGCAATTATCTCAGTATTGTCTCCAATTCAAAAAGAGTACACTAAGATAGTTACTGATAAAACATATCTAAACGAAATTGCATCTGTTGGCATGGAAAAAGCTGCTAGAGCTGCAAATAGAACTTTGAATAAGGTGCATAAAAAAGTAGGACTTGCACCAAGATGATTTTTTAAAACGCCGTAAGGCGTTTTTTTATTGCGCAAATTTAATGGCGAATCATGTATTTGTTAAAATTATGTACAAATGCATAATACATATGCCTGATATTTTAAAAAATCATATTATAACATAATGCAATCCATTGCACTGTGGATATATAGTGGTGAGTTTGAAGTATATATACTTGATATTGTGTTAATAATGAAATATAATGCCTGTATAGAGAGCATTTTATCGAAAAACAAAGTAAAATGCCGAATCTAAAAATTTAAATAAAACAGTTGTTTCATTAATGTTTTCATAATAGGAGGGACAGAGTATATGGCAGCAGAAAATCAAATGAAAATTGCAGAAGGTGTATATTGGGTTGGAGATATTAACCAAAAAGGTAGCCTTCACTGCAATCCGTACTTAATTGTAGACGGGGATGAAGCAGTACTAATTGATCCCGGTTCTATTCTAGATTTTGAGCAGGTATATAAGAATATCCAAAGCATTATTCCTATTGAAAATATTAAATATGTTATTCTAAGCCATCAGGATCCTGATCTTTGTTCTAGTGTACCTTTGTTCGAAAAAAATGGTGGCAAGTTTAAAGTTGTGACACATTGGAAAACGCAATCGATCGTCACATTCTATGGCATAAATTCACAGTATTATATTGTGGATGAGAACGACTATAAATTAACCTTAAATTCTGGTAGGGAATTAAAAATAATTCTAACTCCCTATCTTCATTTTGCTGGGTCAATTGCAACATATGATCTTCAGTCTAAAATATTGTTTTCTAGTGATCTATTTGGTGCGGTTTCTGAAGAATGGAGCTTGTATGCAAAAGAGGATTATCTCGATAAAATGGAAGTTTTTCATGAGCATTACATGCCATCTAACGAGATTCTAAGACCTGTTATGCAAATTTTTCTTAATATGGAAATTTCAATGATTGCTCCTCAACATGGGTCTATCATTGCACATGATGTGAAAAAATATATACGTGCTCTGCAGGATTTAGAATGCGGATCTTTTTTAAATCCAATAAAAAAGAACTTAGCTGAATCTGGTGGATATTTATATATCTGCAACTTAGTATTAAGACGTTATGCAGCAGTATATGGTAAAGAAGAAGTAATAGATGCATTAAAGGACCTTGATGTTGAAATAAATAATGAAACATTAGAAATGATCGATTACAACTATACAGGGAGTATGCTTGGAGATGTTCTTTTTGATCATATTTATGCAAAGAAAGGCTACAATTGGATATTAATAATTGAGCCTTTAGTACTAAGACTTTCAAAAGAGTATGGGATAGAAATACCAGCAGCGTTTAACACAGTTAAAAAAAGTGAACTGTTACTAAGTAGAGGTAACAAACAGCGCTCAAGTGAAAATAACCAATGGAATAAGATGCTAGGTGATGCAAAAGATAAAATCACAAAAGATCCTGTTACTAATCTATATAATTATGGGTTTTTTAAGGATTATTTAGCGGAAGGAATAAAAGAAAACATTTTAAATTACAATCCAGTTCTTTTAGCTATAAGGGTAGACAATATGGAGAAAATAAGGTTCTCACATGGTGAAGAGGAATCTAATCGTCTACTTATAAATACTGCAACTATTATAAAGACAATAAAAGATGAAAATACCATAGTTTTTAGGCTTCAAGGAACAGAAATTGCTTGTTATATACTTAATGCTACAAAGGAAGAAGCGACTGCATTTGCGGAAAAAATTAGAAATGCTGTTGCTATTTCAAATGCATTCATAGAGCGCACGACAGTTTCGATTGGTCTTGCAAGCTTGGATGAAATTGAAGATAAAAACACTGATAAAAACTTCCTATTCGAAGAGATGAACGAGATAGCACTATACAGACTTAATATTGCAGAAAACTCAGGTAAAAACTTGGTATGCAGTAATTCTGACGCAATAAGCACAAGGGAGAGAAAAGGAAAAGTACTGATTGTAGGGGCTGGTGATGTCAACAATGAAGCTATAAGAACTTTGCTAGAAAACATGAAAATTAAAGTCTTTACTGCAAAAGATGGCGAGGCAGCAATAAGAATTGCAGAGCAGGAAGTGCCTAACGTAATTGTATCAGAATTAATACTAACACAAAAAGATGCATTCAGAGTCAGAGAGAGTCTTCTTATGCGCTCTAGGACAAAAAATATAGATTTTATTTTGATTTCGTATTTAAAAAATGAGGATACAGTAGCCAGGGCTCTAAGTTTAGGTATCGATCACTACATTAAAAAGCCATACATGTTATCAGAACTTGTGGGAATAGTGAAATTGAAAATTGAAGGAGATGCAAATAGATGAGTATTAGCGTAGATACTTGTATTACTATATTGTTCTCTTTTTTGTATGCAAATATATTAGTTGTGCTCATTGTAGTTTTAAATAGGCATATAAGGTTTTATAAAACTAGAAAATTAAAAAGTGCGAAGCTAGAAAATATTCGTATGCTCACTGAAGATCTTGAAACGAAAAAAGCAAAAAACTATTTAGATAATTATATCAAAATAAAATCAGCTACAAGACCAGAGAACGAAGATTTTAGAGAGAGTGAAGTCTATATAAAAGAAAAGGGACAAGCTAAATACATCGGAAAGCTTCGTTCAAAATCAAAATTAAAAAGAATAGAATCTGCAGTAAAATTAAGCGCAATTGCTTCGGATGAAGCTAGAAAAGCTTTGGAAAAAGCAATAGTAAATGAAAAGTTAGTGCAAGTAAAATTGTATATGGCTAATGCTTTGTCAGATATTAATGACGCACGTTCTATTCCAATATTGATTTCTACATTAAAAAACCAAAGCGATTGGTACAGAAGCAGAGTTAACACTTTTATATGTGAGTTTGGAGAACCATTTCACGATTATCTACCTGAGATAATTAACAGACAAGAAATTGAGATGGAGGAGTTAATTATTGACTTTGCTGAAATTTATATTTCTGCAACCTTAAAAGATTATGTAACGAATTTAGTTGATAAAAGTCTTGCTCAAGAAAATGCACATATTGAAACAAACGAAAATAGGTATAATAAAAAGCTTGCATATAGAGCTGCTGAGATTTTAGCAGATATATACCCGAAAGTAATAATTGAGGATAAATATTTATACTGCTCAGATTTGATAATTAAAAATAATGCAATAAAAGCAATGGCTTATAACAGCTCTAAAAAGTGCTTATTAAAACTATTAGAGTTCCTTGGAAATGAAGATACTGCAAGATCGGCAGTTAGCGCTATAGTAAAAATAATCGATAACCAACCTGATTATATAAACATAGTTGTTGATTATTACATTAAAGAAAATAATTTGTTAGCCAAATCATTTCTGGCGGAAATATTATCAAATAAGATAGAATTTTTTATAATAAAATTGTCATCCGCCGATGGAAGACAATTGGCGGAAGATGTTATAAAGCAAATTTTGTTGTCTGGAAAAACTAGCGATATCATTAATTTCATGAATATAAATAAAGACAAAGATATTGAAAATGAAATCATAAAAATAATAAAAGAAGCGTTGGCTGAAGATATAACATTGGAAAGTCAGTTTGGCTTGTATTTATCCTCAAGACTTCTTCAGAAAATGAAAATTGAAAAATGTGAGCCAATAGCTTATACAAGAGAAAAAAACACAGACAAAAAACTAATTTGGGGCGTTTGCTTCATAATAGCATTCTCAATATTAATATTCCCTGTAGTTTATTGCGTGAGGCATTATTCAAATTTATATTCAGAATCTCTACTGAGTAATTTTAGCGCTTATGTTGTGGATTTTAATTATTATCTTATATTTTATTCGGTAACACTAAATTTAATTTACCTTGTTCTTTTAGTTTTATCGCTAATATATGTTAGAAAACAATCAAGACTTTGGAGACTGAAAAAGTTCTCGTTTCTTTTCAAAAAAAGAATGTTGCCAACAATCTCAATAATTGCTCCAGCATTTAACGAAGAAAAAACAATCATTGAAAGCGCTAATTCATTAATGAATTTAATATACCCAGATTACGAACTTATAGTAGTTAATGATGGTTCTACGGATGATACATTAAAATCTTTGATAAAAACTTTCGATCTAAAAAGAGTTGACTATAAATTCGAAGAGAAGATCAAAACTAAGCCTGTTATTGGTGTATACAAGAACCATTCTATGCCTAGACTTACGGTAATAGACAAACAAAACGGGGGGAAAGCGGATTCACTAAATGTTGGAATTAATGCTTCGACAAAAGAGCTGTTTTGTGGCATTGATGCAGATTCTATTTTAGAAAAAGATGCGCTATTTAAAATAGCAGCTATGGAAATTGATGCTGGTATTGAAACGACTGCACTTGGCGGAAATATTCTCCCAGCAAACGGCTGTTTAATTGAGCATGGAGAAATTATTAAAGCGCGTGTACCAAAAAATAATTTAGCAAGACTTCAAACCGTTGAATATGTTAGAGCGTTTATGGCTGGTAGGTTAGGCTGGGCGTATATAAATAGTATGATAATCGTTTCGGGAGCTTTTGGCCTTTTTAGAAAAGGTAGAGTAATAAGCGCAGGCGGTTATTTAACTAGCAGTGGTAAATTTGAAAAGGACACTGTTGGAGAAGATATGGAGCTTGTTGTGCGCATTTGTAGAGTCATGAAAGAACTGAAATTGAAATTCAAAATCGACTACGCTTATAACGCAAATTGCTGGACAGAAGTACCAGAAGATATTAAAAGCTTGAGCAAACAAAGATACCGTTGGCATAGAGGGCTTGTAGAGATACTAACATTCCATAAAAAAATGATATTTAATCCTGTTTATGGAAGAGTAGGGATGATCTCGATGCCATATTATTTTATTTTTGAAATGATTGGCTCTTTAGTAGAAACCCAAGGTTACATAATGGTAATCATTTCTCTGATATTCGGATGGCTAAATATTGAGATTGCTTTGCTACTGTTTATTTCAACAATAATGATGGGCGTATTTGTATCCATTCTCTCTTTGCTAATTGCTGAAAAGGGCATTGAAAAATTAAAACTAAAGGATTTTCTAATTTTAATTTTGTATGCTATTTTAGAAAACTTTGGACCAAGGCAACTATTTAATTTCTGGAGGACGAGTGGGTTTATAAAGATGCTACGCAAAGAAAATACTTGGGGTAAAGCTGAAAGAAAAGGCTTTTCTGAAACAAGTAGTGTTAGTAGTGCGGCATAGAAATCTTATAGCACTAATGAAAAAACTAAATTAATATTGCATTTTAAGCAACAAATTTGATTAAGCTCATATTTGTTGCTTATTTCGCCTAATTTTAACATAAAGTTTCAATAAATTAGAACAAAGGATGGACAAGTATATAGCCAAAAGTATACAATAAGAAATGTTGGTTTATTGAGAAGCGTGTGTATTTTTTAATTCCTTTATAGGGTTTATCAAGAAGAGAGCTTTTTTAAAAAATATTCTGTTTGTATAATAAGGAGAATGAACAAAATGGAAATGGCAATGGTATTGGGACAGCAAGTTTTAACAATGCTTATTTATTTATTGGTTGGTATGGTAGCATATAAAGCAAAAATCGTAACATATGAGCAAAGCAAAGGTATGTCGGCTATGCTAATGTATATATTAAGTCCTAGCATGCTACTTAAAGCTTTTAAGATGGAATATCAGCAGGAAAAACTCGTGGAACTATTGTTTTCATCTGTGGCATCTATTATAGCTGCTGCTTTTCTAATTTTGTTAGCACGCTATCTATTTTTCAAAAAAGACACAAGTATTGCCCCTATCGAACGTAGTTGTGTGGCCTATACAAATTCCGGCTATCTTGCAATTCCTCTAATATCGGCGACACTTGGCCCAGAAGCCGTTTTCTATTCTTGCGGATTCTTGAGTGTTTTTAACTTCCTTGTTTGGACACATTGTCAGCGCCAGATGAGTGGAGGAAGAGCATCAATAAATATAAAATCGATCATTACTAACCCAAATCTTATTGCAATCACAATAGGAATTATATTATTCCGTTTCAATATTAAGTTACCCACAATCATAGATACGGCAGTAAGCGGATTTGGCAATATGGTTGGACCAGTTGCGTTATTCGTTATCGGAATTACCCTTGCAACTATGGATTTAAAACAGATATTTTTTAATAAGCGTGCTTATTGGGTCTGCTTTGTTCGCTTAGGAATTGCTCCGGCATTGCTTATATTATTTTTCAAAGTCCTTGGAATTAGCTACTGGATTGCTAACGGAAGTATAGTTATTAATACGATATTAATATGCTCTTTTGCACCTGTTGCAGTAATAATAACTATGTTTGCACAGCAATACGATTTAAAAGCAGATTATGCTTCTCAACTTGTGTCGCTATCAACTATTTTATCTATAGTATCAATGCCGTTAATGCTTTTTGTTGCTCAGCTTATATTATAAATAAAAACAAAATAAAAAAGAAAGGCGTATGCCTTTCTTTTTTTGATTCAATTAATTAGATGTACAGCTCAGGTTCTTTTCTTGGATTTTTAACCAAAGATTTTCTGGCTAGAAGAAGTAGTGGATTACGCATTTCTCTTGCACCGTAAGGACAATTTTTAATGCAAGCGAAACATACAATACATTTGCTTTTATCGCCTACAGAATTATCATCTATAGCGCCTACAGGACAGTTTGCTTTACATATGCCACAATTTGTACATGTGCTCTTTTTGACAGGAGTCATCTTGGGCATTGTTTTGCTATTTTTGTATGGTCTGTTGCCAGGCACTTTTGCAGATGTGGTATCATTAGCGTTAATTTTGGCGACTATCTTTTCGCCTAATTCAATTGCTGCTTCATTATCGCTGCTATCTGGTCTTCCAGCGGCAATCTTCACTTTATCATCAGTAAAAGAATGTTCGCCGATAAACGCTGCTCCAGCTATTGGCAAAAAGCCATTTTCTGAAACAATATCTGTCAGTTCAATTAAAGCATCCTCAAATGCTCTGTTTCCGTATAAAACTATGCAAACAGCTGGTTGGCCGTTGCCTTTAAACTGTTTTAAATATGCAGCGGCAGTAGATTGCAACCGTCCCATGTATACTGGAGCACCAAATATAACAAGAGCATCTTTATCGATATTCAAATTAGAGCCGTCTCTATTTTGCGGTAGTGTAAAGTCGATTTCTTGAATGTTTTCAATGCCTGTGCCTTCAGCTATTTTACTCAGTATTTTTTTGGTATTGGCAGTTGGAGAGAAATATATTAAATATATTTTATCCATACTATCACCGCTCTTTTCACAGTTTTAATTAGCAATTATACGAACAGTTCAGGTTCTCTTCTTGGTATTTGTGATAATCTTTCTCTTGCTCCAGCTAGGAAAGGAGCCTCGAATACTCTAGAACCATTAGGGCAAACCTTTATACACGCAAAACATTTTATGCATTTGTCTGGATTGCAATCAGCGTTGTCATCAATTGCGCCAGTTGGGCATACGGTTACACAGTCTAAGCAAAGGGTACAAGCTTCTGTTTTAGCAGAACCAAATTTAGGCGCTTGCGAGAGCTCTGTATATGGTCTGTTTCCTCTTGGCTCAGGTGCAGTTATATCATTAACTGCTAGCTTTTCAGAGATTTTTTTACCAAAAGCAAGTGCTATTGCATTATCATCAGCATCTGGTCTTCCGTTTGCTATATTAGCATCTGGAGTTGCAAAGGAATGCTCGCCAATAAATCCTGCCGCAGCTATAGGTGAAAAGCCGCCTTCAGTTACTGTATCAATCATTTCTACTAAAGCATCATCAAAATCTCTGTTCCCATAAACAGCAACGCAAACAGCAGGTTGACCTTTTCCTTTAAACTGTTTTAAGTATTCTTCGGCATTTATCTGTACTCTGCCGCCGTATACAGGTGCGCCAAAAATAACAAGTGCTTCCTCTTCAATATTAAGATTTGAGCCATCTCTGTTTTGTGGTAAAGTAAAGTCTATTTCTTGGATGTCTTTAATTCCTGTGCCTTCAGCAATTTTACGTACTACTTTTTTAGTAGTTGATGTAGCTGAAAAATAAACTAGATATGCTTTTTGCATTTTGGTTCCTCCTGAAAATAATATTTGTGGTTATATTTAATCTTTAGTATTATAATAGTACATATTAATAAAATAGCAAGTACTTAAATGATAATGACTCAGTACTAAAATAAATACTTAGGAGAATAATAATGCCTGCAAGTATAGAAAATATAACAGCTGATTGCAAAGTATGCTCTATCCCAATTGAAGCCAAAAAAGAGCTATGTTCAATATGCATAACTCAGAAACTTACTAGAGGTAAATGGACGCTAGTAATTATATGGTTATTAAGGGATGGAGAAAAAAGATTTTCGCAATTGAATAAAGAGATACCTCAGATAAAACAGGGCCCTTTAACTTTGCAATTAAAGGAGCTAGTAAACGTTGGGCTTATAAGCAGAAAAGCATACAACGAGATACCACCAAAGGTTGAATATTCGCTTACGCCAAAAGGCAGAGAGTTTCTCCAAGTTATGCAAGCGATGGATGTATGGGGCAAAGGATATTTCTCGGAAGTTTTAAAACCGAACATGGGGCTATAAATATATATACATAATGGCAGGATAATAAATATTTATCTTGCCTTTTTCTGTTTATTAGAAAAAAACAGCTAACAGCACAATAAAAGCTAAGATATACTGCCTCCAGCTTAAAATTACATATATTTACTGTGCAATAGTGCCATGGCAAATAATATTTATATTGGGTAATATGATTTTAAAAGGAAGAAAACTCATCACAAAATAAACTGCGTATGAGGTGGATTTATGAACAAGAAAAAAATGCTGAAAATCTGCAGTATTATTATTTGCATAGGTTTAATTGGATATTTAAGCTATCAAATGTTTTACCTAGAGCCAATAAGGAAACAAGTTCTAATAACTGTTGACCGCCTAATTGCTTTAGATTATGGAGATAGCACGCTACTAGCAAAAAAATACCAAAACCATACTAGAGCTGTGCCTGCAGACGTAGTACAGCAAAAGAAAGAAACTATAAAAAAAGAAATGCAGGAAGTATTCATTTCGGATTACTGTTTATTTGATACTCACTTAAATAGCAAATATAGTTTCGTTGATGCTCAGGCAAAAAAGCAGCTTGTTTATCCTGAGGGGAAACAAGCTAGAATCGTATGGATCTCGTCATTCAGTGCTTCTGGAGATGACGCAAGGATGGTGGCAAAGGTACATCCGGAAGGCATGTGCATAGAAACGCAGCCAAATGGTGATGAGAGCATTTATGGATCAGGAGAGGGTAACGTAACATACGAAATAACGCTAAAAAAAATAAACGGTGTTTGGGTTGTGGCTGATTATAATTTCCTTTATCCAGATGGGGTATAATTAATTATTTTATAGCAAAGGCAGAGAGATATTTATTCGCTCTGCCTTTTTTGTATAAGATAAATGTATATAAAATATGAAGTTATGCTGTTAATCTTATCGGTCTCTGCGAAAAAAGCTTTTGTTTTCAAAATTCGCAAGCCAATTAAATATTATTGCATCAACTCAACAAACAATATGCTGTGCTATTAATAGTGTGTGTCAATTTATTATTGAAAAATTAAATATATATTACTTAACGCAAATTGCATTGAAAGATATGGGTATAAATGTTATATATAAAATAAATAGTTAATAGGTTTTAGTTTTTTAGTAAAAACGAAGAAGGAGTACTACATTTGGATGACATTCTTTATGACAAGTATTATTACGAGTGCTACGCTCTTTTAACTTTGAAATATTTTTGGAGCGGTTATAAAGAGGGCTATGAGAATTTAGATAAGCCTGATTTGCAGAACGAAGATGCTAATGTTGGCATTGAGGTTGTGCAAGCGCTAAGCGAAGATGAAGGCATGTATCGTAGCAGGATAATTAAATACTTTGGAAATGAAAACTACGAAGAATATATTCAAGATGAGATTGATAGAAATAATAATTCAAAAAGTATCTACGCAATTCGGGATGGCCATGTATACGATTGCCAAGATGAACTTGCATACGATTATAAGGTTCATTCAAAACAGATTCTTGAAAAAATACAAATCAAGCATGAAAAGCTAAACAGGCAAGAGGATGAATATAAGCTATTTTCAACAAACGGACTTTATGTTTACGCTGAAAATCAAATGATTACTATTAATGATATTACAAAATTGCGCCCTCAAATAAAGCAAATAGCAAAAAGGTTCGTTAAGAAGTTTAATATAGTCTTTATAAATGCAGTAGATAAGATGTACATAATTGATGGTGAAAATGAAATTCAGCAAATGGATTTTGATGCTGAATCATTAAAAAAGATGCATAGTGAAGCACTTATTAGAAGCGAAATAATACGAATTACAAATTAACATTTATATGTAATATAGACTAGAACTAGTTCTTAATTGAAATCAGTACATAATAGCTGGTTTTAAATATAAAATCATGAAAAGAAGGAAGATTATGAAAAAGTTATCATCCGTTTTAACTGCAGGGCTATTGGTAACACTTGTTCTATCTGGGTGCACCTCTACTGCGACTACGCAAACAACAAAGCCAACTACGACACAAACTATACAGCCAACGGCAATACAGACTATTGCTGTGACAGTTACGCCGCAGGTTACGCCTACGCCTTCGCCATCAGTTAGCCCAGTAGCTACGACTAGTACTCCAAAACAAATGGGCTATATTACAAAAGCGTATACTTCTAGCGGCAAACAGTACATAACAATTGACTATGTAGATATGTTCGGTGGAGAAGAAGCGATCAAACAGGCAAAAGCAGACAAGTCTTCGGTCTTGGAAAAGGATGAGGACGGCAAATATTTTATTCCAAACGATTATTATATTAGAAACGTTAATACTCTACTGCGCACATTCAAAATAGCTGCAAACTGTAAAATAGAGCTTTTGGGAGATGGAGTAGAGACTCATAGCGCTACATTTGCACAGCTTACTCAAGCGGTAAAAACGACAAAGCGTCTAGTTAATATCACCCTTGTTAATAACGAAATTACATCAATTACTGAATATTTTGTACCATAACACTACCTATGTTAAGAAGGAGAAATGTCTATGAAAGAAACACTTGTTGTTTATTACTCAAAAGCGGGTAGCGTAAAAAAAATGGCAGAAGATCTTGCTGTTAAAAGAGATTCGGATATATATGAGATACAAGATCTGGTTAACAGAAATGGGATTTTCGGGTTTATCAAATCTGGATATCATGGTTTAAAGAAAACTTGCACACCTATCGGATCTGTAGATATAGATTTAACGCGGTATAAAACTGTAGTGGTATGCGGTCCTATTTGGGCAGGAAACATCGCATCTCCGGTTCGTACTTTTTTAACAAAGTATGCAGATAAAATTGCGCAAATTGAGTATGTCATTATGCGTGGAGATAAAAAGAATGAGTACAAAGAAGTATTTGCTGAGCTTGATAACATTGCAGGCAAAAATAATGTAGGCGCAAAAAGCCTTATTGATGGAGAGCTTGCATAAAAAATTTAAGACAGATTTGAATACTGCTATTGCCATTTTTTGTACACATTTTAGGTGTACAATATGTCTAGTCCAAAGGTTAGACAAAATATTTGCGCGCAGACAACATACAAATATTACCAATAACCGCTGACAACAGCGGTTATTTATTGTATAATGCTACTTATATCTATTGGAAAAATTTTGTATATTATTGGCGTACAAATGGAAGAAGAATTATATTAATGGATTTAGAAATTAAAGCACAAAACCCAACATCAAAAAATCAAAAGCTGATTAAACAGTTCGTTGCATATCTTTTTGTTGGCGGTATTGCTTTTGCAGTTAATACGGTGATTTTATTGCTGGTTAGAGATCGCATGGTAAGCCTAAACTATTCGTTGCATATGGCAGATGCAATTGGCGGTATGGCTGGATTTGTTATTGGACTATTTGTAAACTATTTTTTATCTCTGAAATTTGTTTTCAAAGCAAAATCAAGCATGAAAGACTTTGTAGTAGTTTTGGTAATAGGAGTTATTGGTCTTGTAATGACCTCAGGCGGTCTTGTTATTCTAAACGCAAATATGGGCATACCAATTTTGCTTGCACAGTGTATAGTAACAGCAATTGTTTTCTTTTGGAATTTTGCTGCTAGGAAGTTTTTAGTTTACAGAGATAAATAATTTCTGGAAGGGAAAAATTAATGGAGAACAAAAAAACAGCTGTTATTATTGGAGCAGGCCCTGCAGGACTTACAGCTGCCTACGAATTATTAAAAAACACAGATATACATCCAATTATCCTAGAAGAAACAGACGTTATTGGAGGCATATCTCAGACAGTAAAGCATAATGGTTATCGAATGGACATTGGGGGACACAGGTTTTTTTCAAAAAGCGATTGGGTTATGAACTGGTGGGCAAACCTTATGCCTGTTCAAGGAAGCCCTTCAAGGGATGACATTATCCTAGGTAAACAACGCAACTTGAATGAAGGTGGTCCTGATCCACAAGAGGAAGATAGAGTAATGCTTATCCGCACTAGAGTCTCGCGGATACTGTATCTACGCAAATTCTTCGATTATCCAATATCAATGAAAGCAAGAACTTTTATTAATATGGGATTTACTCGTACCATGAAAGCAGGATTTGGCTACATTGGGGCAAGACTGAAAAAAAGAGAAGAAATCACTTTAGAAGATTTTATGATAAATAGATTTGGTACACCACTTTATAAAATGTTCTTTGAAAAATACACAGAAAAAGTGTGGGGCGTTCACCCCTCGAAAATATCAGCCGACTGGGGCGCACAACGAATCAAAGGACTTTCGCTAACAAAAGCACTAATCGCAGCACTAAAAAAACCTTTTACAAATACCAAAGGCGACATCTCTCAAAAAAACACGGAGACTTCTTTGATAGAGCAGTTTATTTATCCGAAATACGGCCCAGGTCAATTATGGGAAACAGCAGCCGAGGATATAATTAAAATGGGTGGAGAGATTATCCTAAATTCGAAGGTTACTGGAGTTAATATTATGGATAGAAAAGTAGATTCTGTTACTATCCAAAGTGGCGACAAGATTGAGAAGGCATCGGGCGATTATTTCATATCGACAATGCCAATAAAAGATCTCGTGGCAGCTATAAATGGTGCGGATAAACCTGACGACATAGCGGAAATAGCTGTTAATTTACCATATCGTGATTTCATGACAGTGGGACTACTGGTAAATAAACTTAAGATTAAAAATAGTACTAACATAAAAACAGTTGGTGATATTGTTCCAGATACTTGGATCTATATCCAAGAGGACGATGTGAAAATAGGCAGGTTACAGGTTTTCAACAATTGGTCGCCATACCTTATAGCCGACCCAGATAAAGTTTGGGTAGGTCTTGAGTATTTCTGTAGTGAAGGCGATGAGTTTTGGAATATGTCTGATAGCGAGTTTATAGAGTTTGCTACGGAAGAGCTTGCAAAAATAGATGTAATAGACAAAAACGACGTGCTTGATAGTGTTAGGGTAAGAATTAAAAAAGCATATCCAGCATATTTTGGTACGTACAAGCAGTTTGATAGATTAAGAGCATATCTTGATGGGTTCGATAATCTTTTTTGCATAGGCAGAAACGGACAGCACCGTTACAATAATATGGATCATTCGATGTTAACAGCCTTTGAGACTGTAAATGCAATTAAATCAGGTAGCACGGATAAGACAAAAATCTGGGATGTCAATACTGAGGAAGAATATAGTGAAACGAAAAACAAGTAATGATTTTAAAATAGCTCCTAGCATAAAACAAGAGACGATAAAAAATCAATTGTTGCCATATCTACTATGTGCAATTGCAATATTGGTTTTCTATTCTCTTTTTTATGAAATGGCGCTTGTTCAAGATGGGCTACAGCTAGAAAGACTAATGATTAATTCAATAATTGTATTAGTTGCTGTTTTGCTGCTACTCATTCTTTTTAAAAGGATTACTTTTTTTAATGCGCTTGTGATTATCATAGTCATTGGATTTATTATGAGAGTCGGGTATATGCTATATACGCCTTATGATGTTCGCCAGCATGATATTGGTGTAATAGGTTCGGCGGGGCATTTAGATTATATATATACTATCTTTAATACGGGCAGCCTGCCAAAAAGCAATGCAGAGCAGTTCTACCATCCTCCATTTTATTATTATCTAAGTGCGGCGGTCTTTAAAGTAGCAACGTTATTCTATAATAATAACGATTTTGCATTCAATGCTGTAAGGCTAATACCATGCTTTGCATCGTGTGCAACGATGATAGTATCGTATAAAATATTTAAAAATATAAAGCTGTCAAAGCCTGCAATACTTTTAGCAATGACAATCGTGTGTATGCATCCGTCGTTTATATATTTAGGAGGAAGCATCAATAATGACATGCTCTCAATATTTTTTATTACAGTAACAATTCTGTATACGATAAAATGGTATTTTGATCAAAGCTATAAAAACATAATAATATTAGCTGTGGCATTGGGCCTTGGTATGATGACTAAATTGTCAGTCGTAATGATGGCACCTATTATTGCAGCGGTTTTTCTGTATGTACTAATTAAAAATAGAAAAGATAGAAGATTAGGAGATTATGTATATCAGATTCTGGCATTTGGAGCAATTTCAGTTCCTTTAGGAATGTGGTACAGCATACGAAATCTTATTCTCTATAATCAGGAACTAGGCTATGTTCTCAAGCTTTCTAAATATTTAAATATTTACTGTGGCGATTATACAATTGCTCAGAGATTTTTAACTATTCCTCTGCAAAACTTAGCTAGCAGTGCTTTCCCAGATGTAATATCAGATTATAATGTGTACCTATACACGATAAAATCATCGTTATTTGGTGAGTGGAGTTATAATGAGCTTGAAACCCAAGCAAAATTGTTTGCAATTGTTAATATTATTTTAATATTAATTTCGCTTATTTCTATGATCTATGTTTTTATTAACGCCAAAAACTCAATAAATAAATTGGCAAAATGGTTTATGGCACTCATTTGGCTTGTTCAAATAGGAGCGTATATAAAATTCAATATTGACTATCCCTTTGGTTGCACAATGGATTTTAGATATATTGTTATAACAGTAATCACGGGTGCTGGGTTTATAGGGCTTGCCTACGATATAATAAAACAAAAACATAATTATCTTGTGAAGCCTGTGCTGTTTATAATGGTGTTAACAGTTCTTTTGTTTTCAATTTGCTCGGTATGGTTCTACACGTCGATTTAAACTAAACATATAAAAATCTAAGAAAATAGCGACATTAGGCGTTTTTTTATTTCGATATTTATTTACGGGTTATTTACTAAAATTGAGATAATAATAAAGAAAGAATAAGGTTCTAAAACCAAAACAAAACGTAGTGAAAATAACTATATTATCTATTAAAGCCATTGTATGATAAAATAGATAGGCAAAGATTGAATAAAGATTATTTTTTATTGATAAAATACTAAATGCAAATTTATATAAAACTAGGAGAAAGAATGAAATTTACAGACTTAAACATTAATCAAAGAATTCTAGACGCGCTAGAAAAAGAGAATTATGAAATACCGACTCCAATCCAAGAGCAGGCAATACCGCATGTACTAGCAGGCAGAGACCTTCTAGGCTGCGCTCAAACAGGCACTGGCAAAACAGCTGCTTTTGCAATACCTATCTTGCAGCTATTAAGTGAGCAAGAAGTAACTGAACCAAGAAAAATTAGGTCATTAATCTTGACTCCAACTAGAGAGCTTGCGCTACAGATATTTGAGAGCTTCCAGGCTTATGGTCGTTATACTAAGTTACATGCTTGCGTGGTATTTGGCGGCGTTTCCCAACAACTGCAAGTCAAAAAACTTCAACGCGGTGTGGATATTCTTATAGCAACACCAGGCAGACTAAATGATTTAATTAATCAAGGATTTATAGATTTAAAACATGTAAAAATATTAGTTCTTGATGAAGCTGACCGTATGCTTGATATGGGCTTTATAGGCGACGTGAAAAAAACAATCTCGAGAATACAAGAGAAAAAACAGACGCTGTTTTTCTCCGCAACTATGCCACCTGAAATTGTGGATTTAGTAAATTCAATATTAGTAGACCCAGTAAAAGTTACAGTAACGCCTCCTGCTACTACAGTTGATGCAATAGAACAAAGCGTTTATTTTGTGGACAAGGATAACAAGCGTAAGCTTCTTATTTATCTGCTGAAAAACAAAGACATTCGTTCTGCATTAGTATTCACTGCTACAAAGCATGGTGCGGATAGGCTAGTTAAAGAGCTTGTTAAAGAAGGAATCAGTATACAAGCTATTCATGGGGATAAATCGCAAAATGCAAGACAGAACGCACTAAGTAGCTTTAAAAATGGAGATATCCGTGTGCTGGTTGCAACCGACATTGCGGCAAGAGGAATTGATATTGAGGATCTCTCTTGTGTTTTCAATTATGATTTGCCAAAAGTACCGGAAACGTATGTACATAGAATAGGCAGAACTGGAAGAGCTGGCCTAAGCGGTAAAGCAATTTCTTTTTGCAGTATAGATGAAAAAGCAGATTTAATGGATATTCAAAAGCTTATAGGCAAACTAATTCCGATCGTGGACGAACAGCCATATCCTATGCTTATTAAAACACTTACACCAAAGGTGGCACAGCGCCAGCATCGCCCGTTACCGAAGAATATGGAGCAAAAGCGGAACGTTACTTGGGGTAAAAACAAACCGTCTAATAAGCCGAGTTTTAAGCCTAAGTCGCCAAAGGTATATTCCCGTAAAGGAATGTAAACAATAGTTTGCATTTAGGCCAAAATATAAAGAGATAAGAGCACATCGTTCTTATCTCTTTTTTGTTGTTTAATTATATTGGCGTAGGATTCTGAGAAACCAATTATTGATTTGTTAAAGCTCATTTAATTATATAAGAGAACATAAATATGCCACACAGATGCCATAATTATGGTGCAAAATAAACAAAAACACTAATTAGTATTTATGAATCATCTTATACTATGAGCAATTCGTACAAAAATATGAATTGTTGTGTAATGCATATTAAATATGTATAGCGTTGAATACAAGTATAAATAACATTTCAAGGAGTAGGCTATGTCTTTAAAGAAAATAAAATGGCAAGATTATGTTCTAGTTGGAATACTGATTTTAGCTTTTTGTCTAAACTTTTGGGCGCTATCAAAAGAGGGATATTCAAATGAATATTATTCAGCCGCCGTAAAGAGTATGCTAAGCAATGCAAAAGCTTTTTTTTACGGAAGTTTTGACAGCGGGCTTTATGTAACTGTTGATAAACCGCCACTGGGGCTATGGTTACAAGCACTAAGCTCAATGGTATTTGGGCTGAACTCGTTTGGGCTCATTTTTCCTTCTGCATTTGCAGGAAGCATGTGTGCTATGTTAGTGTACTCAATGGTTAAGAAGGTATGGGGCGATGCCATTGGACTTATAGGTGCAGGAATTGTTGCTACAACACCTATACTTGTTGCACTCAGCCGAACAAATAATATGGATATGATACTTTTGTTTTTCTTGCTTTGCGGTGCAAATTTCATTCTCAAAGCTGCCAGACAGCAGAGCTTAAAGTATTATTTGCTTGCTATGGTTTTTCTAGGTCTGGGCTTCAACGTAAAGATGCTACAAGCATTTATGGTTTTGCCGGCTTTCTTATTAGTATATTTTATGGGGAAAGGCAAATTGCTTAATAAAATATGGCATACGATCATTGCGGTCTGCGTTTTAGCTGTTGTATCACTTAGCTGGTCAGTGTATGTAGATTCTGTTCCTGCATCGGAAAGGCCGTACATAGGCAGTAGCAATACTAATTCAGTATTTAACCTTGTAATGGGCTATAATGGCCTTTCAAGACTAACTGGACAGCAGGGTGGTGGCAACGGCCTTGGTGTAGATGGTAACAGCTTAGATCGGACAATATCTAATGAAGATGGTTCTGCACCAAGGCAGATAGGTGATTCATCATACTTTGGTATTATTGCGCCAAATGATAACGATTTTAATGGCGGTAAGGCATCTGGTGAAGAACCAACAAATCTGCCTCAAGATGATGGCAGTTCTGATGGAGCACCTCAAATTGATGGAGCTCAAGATGGACGAGATAACATTGGAACTAACAATGGTAACACTGGAGGAGCAGGTGGAGAGAGTGAAAGTGGAGCCAAAGGAGTACTAAGGCTGTATTCCGCTCAATTGGCAGGGCTTGTTTCTTGGTTCTTATTACCTGCTATCGGCATGGTAGTTCTCGCAGGAGTTTACTGCGTGTATTGGTTTATCAAACGCAAAACAATTGTTTTAACTGACCAGAGACGTGACAAAATAAACAATATTGTTTTCTGGTGTGCTTGGCTTGTTCCAATGGCAGTATTCTTCTCAATTGGCGGGTTCATTCATAGATACTATGTTGTTATGCTCTGCCCAGCAATCGCGGCCTTAGCTGCAATTGCTGCAACCTTGATATGGGAAAGTGTGCATAAAAGATGGCTAGTTCCATTGAGCTTCATTGCAACATTAGCAGTTCAAGCTTTTATAGTTTCAAGAACAAGCTGGCTCTGGGTTTTAATACCGATGTTGATTTGTGCAGTTTTGGGTTTAGCACTATTCTTAGCAAAGAAAAAAGCATTTCAAATAACATCCGCAATTCTCATGCTTGCTGCGTTATTCATAGCACCAATGGCATGGTCGCTTACACCAGTTTTGTACAAAATAAATTCAACTATACCTAATGCTGGTCCAGATATGGCTAGCGGTGGTGGTGGAGGTATAAGTATGCCGCAGAGTAATAAATCTACAACTAATGCTTCCAGCTCGGTTTTATATGATTATTTGCTTGCAAACTATGACGGTGAACGCTGGGCAGTAGCAGTATCTAGCTCAAACGATGCAGCACCTATAATACTCGAAACAGGATTGCCTGTTATGGCCGTCGGTGGCTTCTCAGGTAACGATTCAATATTAACTCTAGATACGCTTAAGGAATATGTTGCTGAGGGAGAACTAAGATATTACATGGCATCTAGTCGCAATGGCGGTACTAGCGAAATAAGCACCTGGGTTCAAGAGAATGGAACCGCAGTTGAGCTTAGTAATGGAGATACACTATATGACCTCTCTCAGGCAAAGTAACCTATTATAAACACATTAGAAAAAGCGAAAAAGCAGAAGCACCTCAGGGTGCTTTTGCTTTATTTAATACGATACAGCTAAACAAAAAAGAGGGCTTGTAAGCTCCTCTTTAATAATCTATATAATCTGCTACTATTACCTGTGACATTTTTTGTTTTGCATGCACTGTATCTTATCAAGCGCTTCGCCAAAACAGATTGCTAAGTTTAAAAGTTAGTTTATGTTTGGAAACATATGCTAAATTGAGTTATACCTTTAATGAAAAATCTTCCTTTTCAAGAGTTAAATTTGGATTGTAATATGGATCGCCTATTTCTAATTCTTTTTTCCATCTTGATTTAAAGCGTAAGACCTCACTTTGAAAACGCTTTTGCTTTTCAGGCGTGCTATCATTGCCTCTGCTTTTAGATTCATAATGATATAGTTCAGCATATGGAGTCCAAACAATATTATACCCAGCTTTTCTTATTCGCATACAAAGATCAACATCATTAAATGCTACTTCAAAAGATTCGTCGAAGCCATTAATTTCTTCAAAAACATGTCGGGGTATCATCATGCAAGCTGCAGTGACAGTTGACATGTTTTGAACAAAAGTGAGCCTGCCCATGTAACCATAATCATTCCTATTAAAGTTTCTATGAGAGTGCCCTGCTAAAGTAAGTAAGCCCAAAATAACACCGGCATGCTGTACGGTATTATCAGGATAATATAATTTTGCACCAACAGCACCAATATCTGATCGCTGTGCAAACATAAGCATTTCTTCAATCCAAGAAGGCGAAATAATTGAAGTATCATTGTTTAAAAGGATTATATAATCTCCGTGTGCATGTTTAAAACCAAAATTATTTATTGCAGAATAATTAAACTCTCTTTCCCATTTAACAATGCATATATTATCATAAGCTGATTGTAATTTTTGGTAATATTTAAAAGTACTAACATTATAACTATTGTTTTCGATAATTATTATTTCATAATTGTTGTAAGTTGTTTTTTCTTTAATAGAATTAATGCATTTTTCCAAATCATTAATATGGTCTTTATTTGGGATTAGAATACTAATTAATGGGTTTTCATGAATTTTATAATTAATTTTATAAGTAGAAGGGACTATAGAATCAGTAACGGTACCTTCTAGTCCAATTCTTTCAAGATGTTCAGATATGGCCTTTTTTGCTGCAATAATAGCATACGGTTTTGCTGTTACATTAAGAGCAACAGAATTGCTATGTGCACGCCAAAAATACAAAATTTTTGGGATATGCATAATACAATTAGCATTTTCGGTTAATCTTAAAACCATATCAAAATCTTGGCTTCCATCAAATCCCTTTCTAAACATACCTGATTTCATTAAAAGCTCTCGTGAGAAAACAGAAAAATGGCATATGTAATTTTGTGTTCTTAAATTATCCGGAGCAAAATCGGGCTTATAATGAGGACAATATGCATCTTTTGGAGTTTCCGAAAATGTATTTTCGTCTGTGTAAATAAAATCAGCATTTCTATCAGATATAACTTGCATTACTTCAAAGAGTGCAGCCTGATGTAGTATATCATCATGGTCTAACAATCCAAAATATTCACCAGAAGACATTTCAATACATCGGTTAGTATTTTCTGAAATCCCATCATTTTTCTCTAATTTTTTATAAACTATCCGCAAATCATTTCTTGTATATTCTTCACATATTTCACCCACATACCTATGATCAGAATCACTTCCGTCAGCAAGACATAATTCCCAAAATTGATATGTTTGATCCTTTACGGAGTCTATCATTTCTTTTAAAAACTTTTCAGGTGTATTATATAAAGGAACAAGAATACTAAATTTTATATTTTTAGAAAATCTATGCCCTTTTTGCAAATCAATTTCTTTTTTTGTTAATTCGTGATTATTATATTGATGTTTTAAACTTGATTTATATGCGATTTTTCTTTCTATTTTTTTTAATGTAGCTCTGACACCAATATTTTTTATTGATAGCAATCCTTTACAAATATTTTTTGTTATTCTGTTAGATTTTAATATTTTTTTTAAATAACTACTAAAAACTCTAAATATTTTCGAAGCTTTCCATGTGCGTGAATTTATTATTGCTAAGTAGTTGTTTTGGGCGATGAATAATTGTTCGTTTAATTCATCATATTGTTCGTTTAATTCATCATATTGTTCGTTTAATTCATCATATTGTTCGTTTAATTCATCATATTGTTCGTTTAATTCATCATATTTCTCATTTAGTTTCTCATTCATATTGATAATGGATTCTGATTGGTCAACCAATATTTTAATCTCTTGTTTAGCTTTTTCACATTCATCGCTCACTTTATTAATTAAATCATTTAAATTTGTTTTTTCATTCAAAAACTTTAAGTCATTAATTCTAAGCAAATACTCATAGTTTTCAATCACTTGAGGAGTATCATTTTTCTTGATGAATTTTTTAGCATGGGGTGTAATATAGATTGGCAAGGCTTTTAAATCACTATAAAATTGGTGCTTTGCGAATTTTCCACACCAGTATTCTCCTTGTTGAACATTATAGTGAGTTTTTTCTTTAAAATCGTCAGGAGTAGAAGAAAATATAATACAATCTGAATATTTGCATAAATTTTCGATAAACTTATTGCAGTCTTCTTCATATAGGTGTTCTGCAACTTCAATAGTAGTTATCAAATCATAATGTTGAGGAAGATCAAATGATAACGGCTCCAAAGCAGATGCAATTTTACAATAAGGTCTTATATCTTCTCTTATTTTACTTATTGCATATTCAGAAACATCAATACCATAAGCTTCGACTCCTCTGTCTCTTAAAGCTGCAACTAAATAACCCATAGCACAGCCGACATCTAAAACTGTTTTTGGATTTAAAGTTTTTATTATATTATCTGCAACAGAGCCAAAGAATTCTTCCCACTGCTTTGGTTCCTCATATGGGACTGGGCCACATCCATTGTGATAATAGTTTTGATCATATGGATTATTATATTTCATAACGTATCTCCTTAATGGTATATCAGTCATTATTAATCAAATAGTCACAATAAGTAAAGTAATTTTAGATTATTATTTTAGACATAGTGACTCCTCCATTTTTATTACCTAGTAGTGTTTTTGTACATTTCGCAAATTTCACTTGTATTACCAGTTGCTTTTATTTTGCCTTTATCAAGCCATACAACTCTATCGCAAAGTCTTTCAATTTGATCTATTGAATGGGAAACAATTAGGACAGTTGTTCCACCATTCATCATTTCTTGTATTCTTTTTTCGCTTTTTCTTTGGAAAAGAAAATCGCCGACTGATAGAATCTCATCAACAATCAAAATTTCAGGACGTGTAATAGTAGCAATAGAGAAACCAAGCCGAGCAATCATTCCGGACGAATAATTTTTTATAGCAACATCTTGGAATTCCTGCAACTCAGAAAATTCAATTATTTCATCATATTTTTGCTCCATAGTATGTTTCGAATATCCCAAAACGGAACCGTTAAGAAATATGTTTTCTCTCGCAGTTAAATCCATATCGAACCCAGCACCAAGCTCAATTAGTGGTGAAATCGAACCAATTGATATAGCAGTCCCTTCAGAAGGTTTTAAAATCCCAGAAATAATTTTTAAAAGCGTGCTTTTGCCAGAACCGTTAAGCCCTACAAATCCTATGACTTCACCTTTTTTAATAGTTAATGAAACATTATTTAATGCAACAAATTCCTCGAACTTTAATTGCCTCTTCAAAAATTTAATTAAATATTCTTTTATACTATCAACTTTTTCTTTTGGCATATTAAATCGCATAGTAACGTTATTTACTATAATAACATCAGATAAATCAGGCACTATTTAGCCTCCTCAGATTATATATATAAAATAAACTTGTCTTGTGTTTTCTTGAACAATAGTAGCCCGATTACAAGGGTTACTACAGAAAACCCTATGCATATTATGTTTTGTTGTAAACTTGGGATGGTTCCATAAATTAAAACATCTCGCGCATATTGAACGTAATAATATAACGGGTTAAGCTTTAATATAGAAATCATAGCTGCAGGAAGTGCTGAAATAGGATATATTATCGGGGTAAAATACATCCAAGCTGTTATCCATACAGAATATAAGTGACCAACATCCCTAAAGAAGACGTTAACCGAAGATAAAATAAAGCTTAAGCCTAAGCTAAATACAAATGCATATATCATTGGAATCGGAAACAACAATATTGTCCAATGAAGTTGTATTTGCAATATTAGAAATACAATTGCGACTGCTATCAACGTAAAAAGCATATTAACAACTGAGTACAAACATTTTTGCAAAGGAAATATGTACTTTGGTATATAAACTTTTTTGATTAATGGGGCAGCTCCGATAACTGAAGTGAGGGATAAGGTTGTTGACTCGGAAACAAAATTGAATATCCAAGCACCAGTTATATAATAAATCGGGAAATCCTTAATATTAAATTTAAACACATTCGCAAATACTGCTGTAATAACAAGCATCATTAAAAGTGGATTTAAGATACTCCATAGCAATCCTAGAACAGATCTGCGGTATTTTACTTTTAAATCTCGTTCAATAAGATTAGTTAATAAACTCTTATATTTTTTAAATACTTTGTAATAACCTTTGAAGCTATTCCTATTAATAAATAAACCCAAAGCTATAACTATCATTAATAAAATAGTAACGAATGAAAAAATGTTTGCAAAGCTGAAATTAATATATTGAGGATTGATTTCAAATGTATTAATTTTAGACGTTAAACCTGCTTCGTTGTATAATTGAATTTTAATGTCATAAACATTCTTGTTTACTGAAAAATAGACTTTTTGTCCTTTTAGCTCAACTATGGATAAAAAGGATTTTTCCTCAGTAAAAGCTTCGCCTTTTTCGGTAGTATAAAATATCTTTATTGTTGCAGATTCATATTGTGATAATGTACCATTAAAGTAAATGTTATTAACATAGCTATTAATATCATACAAAGTAACACTTGGGTCTTTTGTTGTGGAAATATAGCTGGTTTCATTTTTTTGCCAACCTTCAAAAACCATATTATCACTTGTGAAAACATGGCTCTGATTATTATTCATTTTATTTGAAATGTTATCACTACTTACTGTATATACTCCAGTGATAATACCTATTATTATTGACAATATAACTAGAAAAACTATTAACGTCTTTTTTTTCAAAAGATACACTCGCTTTCAATTGACGCACTATTCAAAAGAAAATCCTAGATTTTTAAGCTGAGGATTCTTTTTATCTTTTTCGCTTAACAAAACTTCCATATCCTCAGGAAGTTTCCAATCAATTCCAATATCAGGGTCATCCCAAAGTATTCCACTTTCGTCCGTTGGGTCATAAAGTCTTGTACATTTATAAACAAAAGTTGCTGTTTCCGAGATAACAATAAAACCGTGTGCAAAACCTTCTGGAACGTAAAACTGTTTTTTATTTTCTTCAGTCAGAAGAATGCCGTACCATTGCCCAAAGGTTTCACTACTTTTGCGTAAATCAACTGCAACATCAAAAACTTCACCTTCAATTACGCGCACAAGTTTTCCCTGCGGATTAGTCTTTTGAAAGTGTAGGCCACGAAGAACACCTCTTTTTGAACGAGACTGATTGTCTTGAACAAAAACCATATTGAGCCCTGCATCTTCAAATTCTTTATAATTATATGTTTCCATAAAATATCCGCGATTATCACCAAATACAGTTGGTTCTATAACATATAAATCTTTTATTTTAGTTTTAATAAAATTAAATTTGCTCATTCTAATTACTCCTAATATTATGTAGAATACTATCTATTGCTATACATTTTATCATAATAATCTTTATAGTCACCACTTATGATGTTTCCCCACCATTCTTTGTTTTCAAGGTACCATTTAATTGTTTTCTTGATACCTTCAGCAAACATTGTTTCAGGCAACCAACCCAACTCGTTATGGATTTTTGTTGGATCAATCGCATATCTCATATCGTGGCCAGCTCTATCAGTAACGTAAGTAATTAAATCTTCGTTTTTGCCAAGTGATTCTATAATTATTTTTACAATATCAATATTTTTCATTTCATTGTGACCGCCGATGTTGTAGACTTCACCAACTCTTCCATTGTGAATAATAAGATCAATAGCGCGACAGTGATCCTCAACATATAGCCAATCACGAACGTTTTCGCCAGTGCCATAAACTGGGAGGGGCTTATCGTTTAATGCGTTAGCTATCATGAGTGGTATCAATTTTTCTGGGAAGTGATATGGCCCATAGTTGTTTGAGCAACGCGAAATTGTGACAGGTAATTTAAACGTCCTGTGATAAGCCTGAACAAGTAAGTCCGCACTTGCTTTTGAAGCGGAATATGGACTTGAGGTATGTATTGGAGTTGTTTCCATAAAGAAAAGGTCAGGTCTATCAAGTGGTAAATCACCGTAAACTTCATCTGTTGAAACTTGATGATATCTTACTATGCCATATTTACGGCACGCATCCATTAGCACTTGAGTACCGATTATATTTGTGTTTAAAAACACTCCAGGATTTTCAATTGAACGGTCAACGTGACTTTCGGCAGCAAAATTAACTACTATATCTGGATGTTCCTGTTCAAATAGTATATTTATAGCGTCTCTGTCAGTTATATCTGCCTTTACAAATCTAAAATTAGGGTTGTCCATAACTGAAGCTAAAGTTTCAATATTTCCAGCATAGGTAAGACTATCTACGCAAATAATTCTATAATCTTGGTATTTTTTCAACATGTAGTGAACAAAATTACCACCGATAAAACCTGCTCCGCCTGTAACTAATATTTTCACGTTAATTCTCCTTATAATTCTCGATAAAATATTGTAATGCTTGTTCCCATGGCCTAAACTCATCACCAGATGTTGTTTTAAACATCATATTTTCGAGCGAAGAGTACGCCGGCCTTTTCGCAGGTCGTGGAAATTCTTCCGTAGAACACGGATTAACGATTGCATCAATTTTTGCATATTCTACTATTTTTGAAGCAAAATCAAACCACGAGCACTCGCCTGTTCCTGTTCCGTGATAAATACCATACTCTTGTGATGTAATTAATTTTAAAATGTGATGGGCTAGATCGGCAGCATTTGTCGGATTTCCTCTTTGATCGTCAACAACCTTAAGTTCTCCGCGTACCTTAGCGGCTTTCATTATTGTTTTAACAAAATTATTTCCATAATAACCATAAAGCCATGCAGTTCTTATAATAAAATATCTTGAACAAAATTCTCTAACATACTGTTCACCCAGATATTTTGTTTTGCCATATATACTCTGAGGGTCACAATCATCCCATTCAACAAATGGATGTGTTCCTTCACCCGAAAAAACGTAATCGGTAGAAATATGTATAAGTTTTGCTCCGACCTTTTCTGATGCTATAGCTAGATTTCGTGCTCCTAAAGCATTTACTTTAAATGCGATTTCTAAATCTGTCTCACACTTGTCAACATTTGTATATGCTGCACAGTTTATTATGCAGTCGTAATGATTTTCTTCAAATAATTCCAAAACAGAAGATAAATTCGTTATATCTAGAGTATCCACGTCAATTGAAGTAATTTTATTTTCGCAGTTAAGAATATCAACAGTTCCAATTTCTGTCTTACCGTTTTCAAAGCATTTAATTAATTCAGTTCCGAGTTGACCTTTTCCGCCTGTAATTAAAATATTCATCAGTATTTAATTTTACCCTCCCCAACTTTCAGCAAATGTTGACCGTATGTAGATTTTCCGTATCTTCGTGCAGATTCGAATAGTTTTTCCTTTGTAATCCAACCATTTTTATATGCGATTTCTTCAATAGCCGATACTTTAATTCCTTGCCTTTTTTCAATCATACGAACAAAATCAGCAGCGTCAACAAGGCTATCCATTGTTCCTGTATCAAGCCAAGCAAAACCTCGTCCAAGCAATTGAACATCAAGATCATCGTTATCAAGGAACACTCTGTTTAAGTCAGTAATTTCAAGTTCGCCTCTTGCTGACGGTTTCATTTGCTTTGCAATTTCTACCACTCTGTTATCATAGAAATAAAGGCCAGTTATTGCATAATTTGATTTAGGATGTTTTGGTTTTTCTTCGACAGAAATTACTTTACCTGAATTATCAAACTCAACAATACCAAACCTTTCAGGATCTTCTACAAAATATCCGAAAACGCTCGCTCTGTTATTTACTTCTGCGTTTATTACGGCTTCTTTAAGAATGCTAGAGAATCCATTCCCGTAAAAAATATTGTCGCCAAGAACCATTGCACAAGAATCGTCACCAATAAACTCTTCACCGAGTATAAATGCTTGTGCAAGACCGTCGGGTGATGGTTGAACCTTGTAACTTAGATTTATACCATAATTAGAACCATCTCCAAGGAGCTTTTCAAAATTAGGTAAATCATGTGGGGTTGATATAATCAAAATATCCTTGATTCCTGCCAACATAAGTGTTGATAATGGATAATATACCATTGGTTTATCATATATTGGCAGAAGCTGTTTAGATGTTATCATTGTTAGTGGGTATAGGCGAGTGCCTGAACCTCCTGCAAGAACAATGCCTTTCATTTGTATCCTCCTGATTAAAACTTATTTAAAATAGTACTTTTAAATATAGTGCTGTGTTAGAAAATGTTCAGCGCATATATTACAATAGTATATACTTTTTTGTATTATTTGTCGATACTTGCTTAAGTGCATTTGCTTGCAAAGGAAAACTTTACAATAGTGGACTTTTAAGTATAATATCTGTAGAATATAAGACAAGTTTAAAATAATATTAAGGAGGGGGTACATTGTGAAAGATATTACTAATAGTATCAATGTTTCAGCAAGCATTGTTACGTATAATAATTCAAACAAAATTATACAAACTGTAGCATCCGTTTTGAATAATACGCACGATGTAAACCTATCTTTATATATTGCAGATAACAATTCGGACGATAATACTTTGGAACTTGTTAACAAGCAATTTCCTGAAGTGAATATTATAGGCAATTCAAGAAATGGTGGATTTGGTTGGGGTCATAATAAAGTATTAAATGAGATAAACTCCAAGTATCATGTTGTAATTAATCCTGATATTGTTTTAAAGCAGGATAGTATTTCAGCTCTTGTTAAACAACTGGAAAAAGATTCTTCAGTTGTTATGTGCACTTCAAAAATACTAAATGAAGATGGTACTGAGCAATTTTTACCTAAAAAAAGTCCTAAACTTAAATATTTATTCGGCGGTAGGCTTGAAAGGCTTGGAGGAGTTTTCAAAAAACTTAGAGCTGAATATACAATGAAAAATGCTAATATTACAACACCTATTGAAATCGAGTTCTGTACTGGATGCTTCTTTGTAATTAGAACAGAGGTGTTAAAAAAGCTTAATGGCTTTGATGATAGGTTTTTTATGTATTTTGAAGATGCTGATTTATCAAGAAGAGCAAAAAAATATGGGAAAATTGTTTTTTATCCTGATATTGAAGTCATTCACCTTTGGGAGAGAGCAAGTGCTAAATCTATTAAGCTTTTTTTAGTTCATACTGTTTCAATGTTTAAGTACTTTTCTAAGTGGCCAATCTAAAAACAAATAAAGAGAGATGCGGAATAGAATGAAAATTTCAGTTGCTATGGCAACTTATAATGGCGAAAAATATATTTATAAGCAGCTTGAATCATTGCTCAAGCAAACAAGAAAAGCAGAAGAGATTATTATTGTTGATGATAATTCTACTGATAATACTGCATGCATTGTCAGGGATTTTATTGCAAAAAACACTCTACACAACTGGAGTTTTTATATAAACGACAAGAACATGGGGTTTATTAAAAACTTTAAAAATATTATTAGCAAAACTTCAGGTGATATAATATTTTTGTGCGATCAAGACGATATTTGGTTACCTAAAAAAATTGAAAAATTAGAAATGCTTTTTAAAGAAAATCCTCAAGCATTGGCAATAAACTCAAGCTTTAATTTAATAAATGAAAACGATAAAAAATATAGCATTGCTAAAAAAAATAATTGGTCAAATCAAAATATAATTCATTATAAAATTCCAGAAAAAGAGTTCACTCAAATTAATTTCAGCACAATTATTAGAGATAACATATCTCCGGGTTGTACGATGGCGTTTAAGAGTTCTATGAAAGAAAAAATTGCAGACCAAGTCAATCTTGAAATTCCTCATGATTGGGAAATAAATCTTTATGCAGCAGTTTATGATGGCCTTTATTTTTTAAACACGCCACTAATTAATTATAGAATCCATAATTCAAATACTATTGGGCTTTCAACTGAAAACCAGAAAGATTTGTTGAAAATTAAAGGAAATTACGATAAGAGAATTAGTGTCTTGAGAACTCAGATAGGATTATGCAGACTGTTACTAACACCTTTGTTTTATATGAAAGCTGATAATAAAAATAAGTCATATGTAAATCATGCATACAAATTTTCTCTTTTACGAATGGAAGTTTTAAAAAACAATAGCGGATTAGCTTGGCTAAGATTATGGGCACATGTGCCTTTTATTAACAAAGATAATACTATTAAAATGATTTTTGGAGATTTGGTTTTTATACTGAATATGCAAAAATTTTTTAAAAAGAAATAGTTTCAAAAAACGAGGCATGATAAAATGAGCATTTCTGTAGCTATGGCAACTTATAATGGCGAAAAATATATTGAAGAACAAATCATATCAATTCTTAACCAGCTTAGTGAAAGTGATGAACTGGTTATTTCTGATGATAATAGTACAGACTTTACAACAGCAAAAATTGCTGGTTTTTCAAAAATAGACAAACGGATAAAGTTGCTGAAAGGACCTAGTAAAGGCGTTGTGAAAAACTTTGAAAATGCAATTAATAATTGTAAAAATGAATTGATATTTTTATCTGATCAAGATGATATATGGGATAAAAACAAGATATCCATTTTATCATCATGCTTTAAAGAGAACAATTACGACTTAATTTTGCATAATGCAAGAATATTATATGATGATAATAAAAAAGATGTGGAACTGTTTTTTGATAAGAGGGGTTGTAGAAAAGGAATTATAAAAAACATCGCTAAAAACTCATACATGGGTTGCTGTATGGTATTTAAAAATGAAATGAAAAACTATTTCTTGCCGTTTCCTAAATATATCCCTATGCATGACCAATGGATTGGGATTTTATGCGAAAAATATGGACATGTTTTATTTCTAGATACCCCATTAATTTTTTACAGAAGACATGCAAATAACGCGAGTAACGAAACCCCATCTTCAATTATAACAAGACTAAAATGGCGATTAACATTAATTTTCTGTTTGGCATATAGAGGTCTAAAAATCGAAAAAGGTAATCAAAAAAATGAAAAGTAATATATTTGCCTTAATTGTTATTTACAATAAAAATTGCAATGATTCTATTTCGTATTGTTGCCTTAAAAATATCAAAGGGTTAAATATTATAGTATGCGATAATAGTATTAGTGATTATAGGAATAAAGATATCGTTTCTGCAGATGATAATATTTACATTAATATGGAAGGCAATAAAGGACTTTCTAAGGCATATAACAAAGCGATTACTCATCTTAAAAACGAGATTGGAGTAGTGTGCTTATTTGATGATGATACAGAAATTCCAGTAGAATATTTTAATGAGTTGAGATCTCTAATAAAAAATCAGGAATGGGATATATGCCTTCCCAAGGTTTATTATGAAAAAGGAATGATGTCTCCTGTCCAATTAAAAAGATATGCTGTTAAAAAAGTTAATAAAGTAGAAGAAATCAATACAAAATATATTGCAGGAATAAACAGCGGCATGGTAGTAAAATTAACTTTGTATGAAAATTATAAGTACGATGAAAATTTGTTTCTTGATTTTGTCGATTATAAATTCATTATGGATATGCGAAAGAAAAATGTAAAAATAATTGTAATGAAAACAAAACTAAAACAATTGTTTTCAAAAGATGATAATGATAAAAATTCATCTAAAATAAGATATAATATTAAAAAGACAGATTTGAAATATTTTTATCGTAGTAATTTTGTATCAAAGTTATATTGTACATATTTACTAATGAAATTAAAGGTGGGGCTTGTAATTAAATTTAAAGATTTAAAGGTATTGGGATGGTAATATAACTCTTCTAAAAATTACCACTTAAAAATGTATAGGAGTGTTACTTGTTTAGAGAATTATTGCAGCAATTTTCTATAAATTTCCTGGACAATTATACTAATGAATTTATTGAGAGTATATCTATAAAATAGATTTATATCTCAAATCACTTGCTCAAATCGTTAGTTACGTCTTTAACTATCCAAAATAACAAACAAAAAAGAGGGCTTGTAAGCTCCTCTTTAATAATCTATATAATCTGCTACATTTACTTGCGACATTTTTTGTTTTGCATGCTTTGTACCTTATCAAGCGCTTCGCCAAAACGCTGGAAATGGACTATTTCTCTCATTCTTAAAAAACTAATTGGATCTTTTATTGCAGGGTCGTCTGCTAGACGAAGTATGTGTTCATATGTTGCACGAGCTTTTTGCTCAGCAGCCATATCCTCAGTTAAGTCTGCAATTGGATCGCCTTTTACTTGTAAAGCAGCAGCTGAAAAAGGAACACCTGCAGAGCTGCAAGGGTATACTCCGCAGTCATGATCTACATAATATGCTTCCATACCTGCTGCCTTTATTGCAGCGATAGGAGCACCTTTTAGACACTGTCTAATCATCGCACCCAAAATCTCCCAATGGGCTAGTTCTTCTGTGCCGATGTCAGTGAGTAATGCTCTCGTTTCATCGGTGGGCATAGAATAACGCTGACTAAGATATCTAGTTGCAGCGCCTAACTCGCTATCAGGTCCTCCTTTTTGTATTAATGTATAGTTGAAAGGATTATTTCTACCGTCTTTAAGTCTTTGTCATAAATTATTTCATCAATGACTGATTGAGCTATTATAGATAAGTTTTCTTTGTTTTCTGATTGGATTAGTTCGTTTATATGGGTGAGTGTTATGGGTGCACTATTTTTCAGTTGTGAAGTGATGGATTCTATTTTGTTTAAAAGTTCACTTTTAGTTTGCTCATATTGCTCTAGTGTATCTATCCCATTGAGATACGAAAGACGTGCTCTTTGTAATGTTGTCTGAACATTTACTAAAGAGGTATTATGCAAAGCAACAGTAGGACTTTGAATTGGCTCAGGAGCTGAGGCATAAGCAAAGACCTGCTTTAGTGCATTAAGTACAATAGTTTCTATTGAAGCTGCTGTCACGTAATGCGAACTGCAAAGCCCTTTTTTATATTGTATGCATTGAAAGAAAGGACATTTGGCATCGTTATAAACGAGCGGGCCATTGCAAGCAGAACAATACAGCAAGCCTGATAGAAAATGTTTATGTTGCTTTGAAGATCTAGTAGATATACGTTTTTCGTTTCTAAGTCTATCTTTAACTGATGAATATAATTTTTCATCTATTATTTTTTCGTGCAGACCTGGTACAAGTACCGAGTCGCCTTTTTTTGTTTTGAATGATATATAGCCTGCATAAGTAGCATTGTTTATCACATAATTTACGGATCTCTTTTTAAACGGAAGTCCAGTTACTGTGGATATGCCCATATCGTTTAAATACATGGCGATATCAGCCATACTAATTCCGTTATTGTAAGCACTGTAAATATAGCGTATTATTTCTTCTTTTGTCTGATCAATAACTAGTTCTTTATTCTTCATCCTATAACCAAGAGGTGCTCTTGCTTGGTAACCACCTCTTTTTGCGCGCTCAAGCATACCTTTTAGTACTTCTTCCGACAGGTTTAACGAGTAATACTCGGCCATCGCTTCAAGCATCGCTTCAAGAATAACTGAAAACTTATCGTCTTCTATCTGCTCAGTTATCGAAACAACTCGTATATTGCATTCCTTTTTTAGCAGAGATTTATAGACAACAGAATCTTCTCTTGATCTTGCAAACCTGTCATGCTTATGCACAAGGATTATATCAAATGGTTTTTGCGATTTAGCATCTCTTATCATACGCATAAATGCTGGGCGAGATTGCGCTTTTCTGCCAGAAATACCTTCATCAACATAAATATGATTTTCGGAAACGGTATATCCGTTTTTTTGAGCATAACTTAGCAAAGCACCTTTTTGCGCAGCCGGCGAGTACTCTGTTTGATCTTCTGTTGAGACCCTTATATATAGAGCTGCTCTCATAACACACCTCCTCAAAATAATATATTCGGCTAGTGCTAGTAACATAATAGCGTTTTGACATATAGCTGGTAATCTGCTGGCATAGATAGTTATATATAATGATTTTAGATAAAGCGATAGTCTACTATTTCAAAAAAACGCATAACATGTAGCGGGTGATTTTTATGAAACTAGTGACTTGCTTTGTTAAGACAGCGGAAACAAACAAAGATTTCAATCTGCTAAGCGAAGAGGAAAAGACAGAACTTGCAAACGCATTGCAGGCAAAAGCACTTAAAGCTCTAGCAGTTCAAACAGAATCTATTAATGTAGCAGAAGATGCAAAAGAATCTGAAGAGGAAACACAGATTGAAAATACACAGGAGGAGTGAGTATGTCACAAAATACTGAGACAGGTAATGGCATGATAGATGGATTCTACTACAGCGGACCTGTATATTGCGATTACTGTGAAAAAGAGATTACAAAAGGAGCAGTATATTTCGACGATGGTTATAAAATACGTTGCTATACTTGCTGGGAGCGTTATAAAGATGGCTTAGATGAAGAAGCTTACAGAATAAACGAATGAGAGGATGCTAATATGTTTGAAAATATTATTGATAAGAAATTAGTTTTTGCAGGAACAAAAAAGAAGTTTGTTAAAAGTCCGCAATATATTGTGTTGCACCACAGTGGAGCCAGCGCAGAGCAAACAGTTGAACAGATACATAAATTCCACTTGGGCAAAGGCTGGCTGGGTATCGGGTATAACGCACTCGTAGATAAAAATGGGATTGTGTATTGGGGCAGAGGAATTGACTATGTCGGAGCGCACTGTAAAGGATATAACGAAATAAGCGTTGGCATATGCGCAATAGGTAATATGGACGAAAATATCATGCCAGACGCGCAAGAGAAGAGTATTGTTAAACTAATAAAAGAGATCAAAGAGTACTATCCGACTATAAGAAAAATTGTGGGGCACAAGGAGCTGTCTGCTACTGACTGCCCTGGAGCAAACTATCCGCTTTCAGAAATAATAGATTTGGTTAGCAAGCAAGATGGGCAAAGTGAGGAGCAAGAAGAAATATTAATGATCTTAAATGAAGGAGACAAAGGAGCTTCTGTTTCGGCTATGCAAAGCAGACTTATAGCTCTAGGCTACGACTGCGGCTACATAGATGGTATATTTGGGATAAAGACAAAAAGCGCTTTAGTAGCGTTTCAGGGTGCAAATAACATAAGCGCAACAGGAGTGCTAGATAATAGAACAAACATAGTACTTGAAGGAGCAATATCCGAAGTAAAACTACCTCAAATAAAAAAAGGGAATTCGGGACAGTACGTTAGCATACTACAGAGATTATTAAACAGGAGGAAGTATAAACTTAGCGAGGATGGCATATTCGGTAAGTTAACAGAGGCGGCTGTATTAGAGTTTCAAAAGAAAAGCAACATTGCTGTTGATGGCATTGTGGGTAAAAACACATGGCATGCAATTTTATCTTAAAAGAGGCGAAAGCTTTTTTTATACCTAAATACAATAAGGACCGCCATACTGTGCAAGAAGTATTTTGGCCATGCGGACATTAGGCTTTGTTATTCTTACGGGGTATTCTAATTGTTTTTCGTAAATCCACATAATCTTACCTCCAAAATCTTATATTTGCCATGGCCACAGCGGATCGTTCCACATCCATCTCCCGGGGTTTTGGGATAGGCCAAAATTGAATAGCGGTCCAAAGTTACATTCGTACATTTCTATGAGCTCTTTAAGATGTTTGCTAAAGCAATTAAAATCACGTAGAGCACATTTGTCGTTCGGATGAGTATCTAGGAATAGGTTTAGTTCTATGCAAACGAATTGCACTTCTTGTATCATTCTTGTCAGATGCGCCTTACTTGGACATTTTGCAGGCATTTTACACATTTCTTTACAAGGATCCATCTTGCAAGGGTCTTTCTTGCAAGGGTCTTTCTTACAAGGATCCATTTTACAGGGATCTTTCTTACAGGGATCCATCTTGCAAGGGTTTTTCTTACAAGGATCTTTTTTACAGGGGTCCATATCGTAATAATCCATATCGCATGGATCCATATCGCAAGGGTCCATCATATCGTGATCCCATTCGTGATCGTAGTATGGCTTCCCGCAAATTGGGCATCCTTTATTCTTATATGATCTTTTGCATTTTTTACATTTATTATACATATTGCCACCTCCCATTGTTAGCCTCTATAAGGTTTATATAGCTCAGGAAAATATGTGCCCTTACACAATGCTTCCTTTGGCGTAAAGCCGCCTCTGTATACTTGAGGAATGACAAAAGCCTGAGCAAGTTCGTTAGGATAATAGTATTTATTAGCGTATTGTGGTATATTGTTATCAAGGTCAAAAGTACCAAATGATTCAATGTCAGCGTCGATATTTATATCTACATCATTTTCTATTATAGCTGCAGTTTGAATGACAGGATCATCCATAAAAATGTTGACCTCTACATCGTCGTTATCTTTATAACTCACAATAACGACCTCCTTTTTATTTGTTTGACATTATATATTATGAAACCATTAACATATTTGTGAGCAAAGAGAAATGCATACAGCTGGGTAAGGAATAAAAATGTTTGGATATATCTCTCCCAATACTAGGGAGCTAAAACTTAGAGAATACGATACATATAAGGCGTATTATTGTGGATTATGCAAAATGATTGGCAAAAGATATAATGTATTGCTAAAAAATGCACTCAGTAATGATTGCACTTTTTTGGCGTTGTTATTATCATCATTGTCTGAGCAAAAGGATCAAGCAGATAGCAAAAGATGCATGGCCCATCCCACAAAAAAACAATTAATTTTAAGAGAAAATGAATATTTAGAATATGCAGCAGATATTAACGTACTACTTACATATTATAAGCTTAAGGATAATGCTGACGATGAAGCAAGTTTGACTGCAAAAGTTGGAGCTGCTGGAATAAAAAGCAGCGCAGAAAAAGCTAAGAAATACAGACCACAAGCAGCAAATTGTATAGAAGAGTCACTTAAGAAACTAAAAAAACTAGAAAACGAAAAGTGCTCGGATATTGACCTGGTTTCGGATGTATTTGCTACCATGATGGAAGGTATAGCCGCAAGCGCACCGAACATAGAACCATATGAAAAGCAACTAAAATGGCTCTTTTATAATATAGGTAAATATATTTATATCCTCGATGCTATCGATGATCTGGTTAAGGATGAAGAAAAAAACTGTTATAATGTCTTTCTTAATAAATATAAAGATGAAAAGGCCGAAAAGATTGCAGTAGAAATAATGGAGCAAGTCAAGTATAATCTTGCTATGAGCCTAAGTGAGGCCTCTAAAGCTTACGAACTATTGCCTATTCAGAAAAATGAAGGTATACTAAAAAACATTATATATGACGGAACAGTTAGCGTCATGGACGCAGTCATCAAAAGGAGATGCATAGATGGATCCATATAAAATTTTGGGAGTTTCGCAATCAGCCTCGGATGAAGAGGTTAAAAGCGCCTATATAGAGCTAGTTAAAAAATTTCATCCTGATAAATATGCAGACAACCCTTTAAAAGAACTAGCGCAAGAAAAACTAAAAGAGATTAATGAAGCGTATGATACGATTACTAAACAAAGAAAAGCTTCTGGGCGAACAAGTGGTGGTTATAGTAACAGTTATAGCTCAGGTTCATCTTCTTATAGCGGAACAAATGCTTCCATATACCAGCAAGTAAGAAATCTGCTAGCGGCTAATCAATTAGATAGAGCTGAACAGCTTTTAAATAATGTCGCGACAAACGATAGAAACGCACAGTGGGAGTATCTCACTGGTATTCTGTCGCTTAGAAGAGGCGCTTACGATAATGCAAAAATGCATTTCCAAAAAGCAGTACAAATGGACCCAAACAATGCCGAATATAACCAAGCGTATCAGAGCGTCAGCGGAGCATATACTACATACAGCGGCAACCCGTACAGAGCTGGTGGCAATTCTAATGACTTATGCAACGTATGTACTTCAATGATTTGCTTAAACTTATGCTTAAATGGACTTTGCTTTAGGTGTTGATAAAACATGAGACTAACAATGAAAGAGACAGGCGCAAGACTAATAGCGCTCTGTAGCGTTGCAATTGGCCTTAGTACTTTTTTATTGATGCTGGCTAGTATTCTGCCAGCTGTTGATATCTTTATTTTCTGCGTTGTATCCATAATACCTGCGATATTCGTTGCAGAAGGAGGAAACAAGTCAGCAGTACTAACTTATATAGGTACCGTGCTTCTTTGTGTAATAATACTGCCAAACAAGCTGCCTGTATTCCCGTATTTGTTTTATTTTGGTTATTATGCACTACTTAAAGGATATATAGAGAAGCATGTTAAAATCAAGCCTATTGAGTATCTGATTAAGCTTGTCCATTGTAACTTGGTGTTTTTTCTAGGGATTACTCTTTTTAGTGCTTTTCTTGCACAAATCTCAGAAAGTTTTCCAATATGGGTTATGTATGTGATTTTACAACCATCTTTTTTAATGTACGACTTCGTGTTTACTAGAGTAATTACATACTATTCAAAGAGTCCATTAAGGACGTTAATATTAAAATAAAAAAAGGAGGAGCATAAGTCCTCCTTTTTTGTTTGCTCACTTTAATTAGCACGCGCCGCCATTTCCACAATTGCATAGAAGAACTATAAGTAGTAGGAAGAAAAATAGTAACGAGTCGCCATCTTCGTTAAATGTCTCACAGTTGCAAAATATTAATACTAGTAACAAAAAGAAAAAAAGCAAGCTTGTATCTGTACCAAAACCACCTATTAAGTTATTGATCATATTTGCCATTTTGAAGTAACCTCCTTAATTTGTTTCTACTCTAATCTATGTATTTAGAGAATTTTGTGTGATTAACTAAATAAATAAAAGGACAAGAACAAATTAAAAATTAATAAAAAAAAACAAAATAATTACGAAATATTAAGATGTTTCAGGATGTTTGTCTATAGTATTTAATTGTGGTATTATTATGGAAAACATAGAGATTAGGAGAAAAATGTGAGCGCACAAGTATTTGAAGCGGTCTCATTGATGGCACGCTATTGGTTTGTACTTCTTATTGCGTATATATTATTACGCATAGTACAAAACTCGTTAGATGAATACAAAATTGACAGAAGGATGCGCCTTGAAGGTGAGCGTTCTTATGTTGCATACCTAAAAGTTGTAGATGCAGACGATCCAGAATTAATAGGTCTTGTCTATGGGCTTAATGAGTTCAATACTATAGGCAAATCGATCGAATGTGATATTACGATACCTGACAAATCTATGAGAAAGAAACATGCTAAGTTATACAAAAAAGGTCCTGATTGGATTCTTGAACATAGAGGCTCAAGCATCGTTTTTGTTAATGGAGAAGAATCAAATGGAGTAACGCTTCTTAACGATAATGACAATGTTGCTTTCTCTGGAACTATGGCAAAGTTTATTATAAGGAGGCAGAGAAATGAACATACTAAAAAGGCCTAGCGCTATCTCTCTGCTGTATGTAATTATATTATTCGAACTATCAGCATTTGTGCTAATCGGTTTTATGGTACAGCCGTTTGATTATATGGCGCTTGTTGTAGGCGGAGTTATGGTATTTCTACTATTGGTTCAATATATAATGCTTACTCGCTTTTTCCCAAACTTAGATAGATATATACTCATAACAGCTAACGTACTTGCGGCAATAGGTGTAATAATGCAGTACAGGGTTAATCCTGATTTAGCATATAAACAACTTATATGGCTGGCTGTAGGTATGGCACTGATGGTGTGTGTACTTATTTTCGTTACAAAGTTTAAAGTCTGGAAGAAGTTTTTATATCCACTGATAATATTATCGGCTGTATTACTTGTTTCATCTCTAATATTTGGCAAGACAATAAATGGAGCCAAGAATTGGTTTAGAATAGGAATATTTTCACTGCAACCTAGTGAATTCGTTAAGATAATATTTGTGCTTGTTTTGGCATTGCTTTTAGAAGATCCAAAAACACAATTTAAGAAATTCATAATAATGTGTTTTTATTCAGCTTTTTGCATAGCGATACTTGTTCTGCAAAAAGACTTAGGCGCTGCACTCTTGTATGCTGGAACGTTTCTAGTAATGTATTTTGTGGCTTCCGGCAACGTTCTTGTTTCTTTGGGTTTTGTTGGAGTTGGAGCAGGCGGTGCTGTTGTTGCATACAATCTATTTGACCATGTACGCGCACGTGTTGAGATATGGCAAGACCCATGGGCACAGTACAATGGCAAAGGCTACCAGATAGTACAAGGACTTATAGCCATGGCTAGCGGAGGACTCTTTGGTGTCGGGCTAGGGTTAGGCACTCCAAAAGCAGTACCTGTATACTACTCGGATTATATATTCGCGATTGTGTGCGAAGAGTTTGGAATACTAATTGGTATTGCAATAATGTGCTTCTATCTAGTGTTTATTATTAGAGGATCGCTAATTGCAGTAAACAGTGAAAACAAATTCTATGCGTTGGTTGCCTTTGGGTGCACGACGCTAATTACACTGCAGAGCTTTATTATACTCGGTGGTGTTATAAAGCTAATACCACTAACAGGTGTTACGATGCCCTTTATGAGCTACGGTGGGTCGTCTATGATGGCGTCTATGATACTCATGGGTGTACTCGAGGCTATAGCTATACAGAATGGTAATAGACGTTTAGCTAAGCTTGCGGAGGTGGAATCGCATGTCAACTAAAAAGATCAAAAAAGAAAAGATAGAAAAAACAGGCGAAGACCAGAATAAAAGAATGCGTCTAAACATGAAAATAATGATATTTACTGTTGTGGCTGCGTTTTTATATATGATGGGTTATTTTAGCTATACAATAATGTCAAACAGCTCAAAATGGCTATCGTCTGTTTATAACAATAAAATAGCTGTAGCAAAAAACAGCATAACTCCAGGTGACATTTTAGATAGGAATGGTACAGTTCTAGCTACAACCAAAAATGGGGATAGAGTGTATTCTGGCAATTTAGAAACAAGGCTTGCAAATTCGCATACAGTTGGCGATGGCAGCGGTGCTGTTGCATCCGGAGCAGAAACACTGTTTTCGATGGAACTTTTAGGTCTTGATGATAATAACTCAATCAGCATAATCACGCAGATAAGAGCAAACGAGAATAAACGTGGCAATGATGTCGCACTAACTATAGATTCAAAGCTCAACCAATATATTTATGACGCAATGGGAAACAATAAAGGTGCCGTTGTGCTTATGAATTATAAAACAGGCGAGGTTTATTCACTTGTTTCCAAACCAGGGTTTGATGGAAATGATATAGCTCAGTATTTGACTGATGACACAGATCCAGGCAATTCAGAGCTAGTTAACAGAGCTACACTTGGTAGGTACCCGCCAGGATCGATATTTAAGATAATAACAACATCGGCAGCATTAAGATATTTAGCTGATGCAGAAACGAAGACATTTAATTGCACGGGCAGTGTAATAATTGGTGGAGTAAAAGTATCAGATTACGATGGCGAAAAACATGGCACAATAGCTCTTGCAGAAGCGCTAACACATTCATGCAATTCATTTTTTGGGCTCATATCGCAAGATATAGGAAGCAGCAATATGTTGGCGACTGCAGAGAGGTTTAAGTTTAATACATCGTTTGACTTTTCAGATTTTGTCATGGCAAAAAGCAGTTATGTTCAGTCGGATCAGGCTGGTGACTTAGCATGGTCTGCCATAGGTCAGTACAAAGATACTGTATCTCCTTTGCATATGGCTATGATAGTCAGTGCAGTGGCAAATGATGGAGTTATGATGGAACCAAAATTGTTTTTAAAATCAACCGATGCTTCAGGACAAGTGCAGAAATCTATGAAGAGTAATACATATGCAACGATAATGGAGAGACAAGAAGCATTCAAATTGAAAACTATGATGTATGACGTAGTAACAGCTGGCACAGGTAAAGCTGCTGCAATATCGGGCTACAAAATTGGTGGCAAAACGGGTACAGCAGAAGTAACCTCAAATAGCACAACAAAAGCACATGCTTGGTTTGTTGCCTTTATCGGCGATACGAACCATCCTCTTGCTATAGCTGTTATTCTTGAAAATGCAGGCACAGGCGGATCCAAGTCTGCTCCAATAGCCAAAAAAGCATTCCAAAAAGCACTGGACTTAGGATATTAATAGGTATGTTCATTATATGAATGAGATAATTAAAGAACAAAACAATAAAAAAGAACATATAGAGAATTTAGTAAAAGGTCTGCCAGACTTACCGGGCGTTTATATAATGAAAAACGTTGATGGCGAAGTCATATATGTAGGCAAAGCTATCTCACTCAAAAATAGGGTGCGTCAGTATTTTAGGTCACAAAGAAACCACGGATCTAAAGTAATCGCTATGGTTTCGCATATTGCTACCTTCGATTACATAATCACTGATAACGAGGTAGAAGCGCTAATACTTGAGTGCAACCTAATAAAAAAATATTCACCAAGATATAATATACTGCTTAAGGATGATAAGCATTTTCCTTATGTTAGAATCGACATGAGCGAAGATTATCCTAGAGTAGACGTTGTAAGAAAGCAAGAAGACGATAAGGCTATATACCTTGGGCCGTTTATTGCTTCTTCTACGCTGCAAGAAGCGCTAGAGGCAATAAGAGCAAACTTTCCTATACGTACGTGCAAAAAAGATATAAGCAAAGCTATTGAGAAACACGAAAGACCTTGCTTAAACTTTTACACTGGGCATTGTGTTGGCCCATGCACTGGGAATGTGCCAGTAAGCACTTACAAAGAAGCTATTAATAACGTTATTAATTTCCTGCAAGGTAAGGATACAGGCATAGAGAAACAGCTAGAAGATCAGATGCAACTAGCCTCAGATGAGATGGATTTTGAAAAAGCTGCTGCACTAAGGGATAGGCTTTTTGCAATTAAAAGAGTAATAGAAAAGCAAAAAGCTATTAGTACATCACTTGAAGATAAAGATATATTCGCGCTTTCTCAAATGGGCGCTGATACCATGATACAGGGCATGTTTATGCGCGGTGGAAGAATAATCGGCACAGAGCATTATCAAATGCAGGCAGATACGCAAGATAATCCAGCAGAGATATTGCAAAGCTTTTTGGAGCAGTATTATCAGGATGTTCCTTTTATTCCAGCAGAGATAATATTGCAACATGAGATAGAAAACGAAGAAGCACTAAGCAAATGGCTATCTGAAAAACGCAATAAAAAAGTTCATATTATAACACCTCAAAGAGGCAAAAATAAAGACTTAATACAGATGGCAGAGAAAAATGCTGAGCAGACGATAACGAAGTTTACTATGAAAAAAAGAGCGGATTGGGAAAGACATGAGGGTGCATTGCTTTCGCTTGCAAAAGCTATTGGTCTTGAAAATCCACCAAGACGTATTGAAGCTTATGATATATCAAATATTCAGGGCACAGATTCTGTGGCATCTATGGTTGTGTTGCAGGATGGCCGCCCGATGAATAAAGAATATAGGCGTTTTAAGATAAAAACGGTAGTAGGACCTAACGACTTTGCAAGTATGGCAGAGGTTACGGAACGCAGGTTTAAAAGGTTCGTTGAAAACAGTTCAAGCTTCTCGAACGCTCCGGACTTAATACTTATCGATGGTGGCAAAATCCAGTTGGCATTTGCCTATGAGCAGATGCAAAGCTTTGGGCTAAACTGGCCAATGTTAGGACTCGCAAAAAGACTAGAAGAAGTTTATTTGCCTGGAAAAGAAGACCCGATAGTGCTTGATAAGCATGATCCTGCATTGCATGTACTTCAACGCATAAGAGACGAAGCGCATAGATTTGCAATAACCTACCATAGGTCCCTTAGAAAGAAAAGATACCTAACATCACAACTTGAAGAGATAAAAGGCATAGGTAAAAAGAGAGCTCAATCCTTGCTAAAACACTTTAAATCAATGGATCATATCAAAAAAGCAACGATAGAAGAATTAATAGACGCTGAGGGAATGAATAAAGTTTCAGCAGAATTGGTTTATGATTATTTTCATAAACAAGATCCAGAAAGGGCTAACAATTGAACTACAAACTATTCGCAACGGACTTTGATGATACATTACTGGCAGATGACTTTACTATATCCAAAGAAAACAGACAAGCGCTAAAAGAAGCAAAGCAGGCAGGTATTGAAATAGCGATAGTAACAGGAAGAGAATATGAGGCACTATATAGGTTTTGGGACGACCTGAACATTGGAGATTATGGCGTAGTTTTAGGCGGATCACAAATAGTGAGACGCGATGGTACAATATTAGATCATAAATATTTAGCTGAAAATATAGTTAAAAGTGCTTACGATTACATAATAAAAAACAATCTATATTGCCAAGTCTTTACTGGCTTTTCGTACTACTATAATGAGAACTGCCACAAGCATGATATATATACTTCAATAACCAACAACAGTGGCACGTATAATAACGATCTTTACTCTATAGTAAAAGACGTGGGTAAAATTATTATAATTGCAGACGAAGACAATGTAAGTGAGATGTACACAAAGCTAAACAATATATTTTCGGATCGCTGCCATGTTGTCATTTCAAAACCCACATATATAGAAATAACTGATATGGAAGCAACAAAAGGTAGTGCGCTACTAAGGCTTTTGCATATGCTGGGCATAAAAAGAGAAGAGACAATTGCAATAGGTGATGGCCCAATAGATATTTCGATGATAGAAGTAGCTGGATTAGGTATAGCGGTATCGAACGCTGTAGACGAATTAAAAAAAGAAGCAGACTATATAGCACCTAGCAATAATGACAGTGCTATTGCGCATGTTATAGAAAAATATATCAAAGGGGTGCAAGAGTGATGATAGTAACCGTAGGACAATTCGCAGAGGAATTAGAACTTACTGTATTTTATCGAGGCGCAGGCAATGTAAATGTTTTAAATTCGGATATTAATAGACCAGGGCTTCAGATGGCAGGTTTTTTTAAACGTTTTGCTTTTGAGAGGGTTCAAATATTAGGAAATACGGAAATGTCTTTTTGGCAGGAAGTAGACGAAGAATTCAGAAAAGAGAGAATGCGGATTTTCTTCTCCTACGATGTTCCTTGCGTTATCATAACAAGAGGTTATGAACCTCCTGAGGAATTGATTGCTCAAGCAGAAAAACGACAGATACCTATTTTTACGACTGACGGCGTTACTACAAAAGTTGTTCAGGAAGTTATAATATATTTAAATAAACTACTTGCTCCCAGCGTGTCAAGGCACGGAGTACTGATGGACGTAGACGGTATCGGGATGTTTATAATCGGCGAGTCTTCTGTTGGCAAAAGCGAAACAGCGCTTGAGCTTGTCAAAAGAGGACATAGACTTGTAGCGGACGATGTGGTTGAAATTAAAAAGATAGATGAAAAAACATTATTAGGCACATCTCCAGAGCTTACTAGATTTTTAATGGAGATAAGAGGGCTTGGCATAATAGATGTGCAAAAGCTTTACGGCGTAGGCTCAGTAGTTCTTGAAAAAACAATTGAAATGTGCGTAGAGATGGAAGAGTGGGACGAAAACAAAGAGTATGATAGGCTTGGTATGGACGAACAATTTGTATCTGTGCTTGGAGTGGATATACCGAAAGTTCTAATGCCTGTTAGACCTGGCAGAAACCTTGCGATAATAATTGAGGTAGCATCGAGAAACATACGACTTAAAAAAATGGGATACCATACTGCTTTAGAGTTTGATGAAAGAGTAGCTCATTACATGGAAAAATAAGCGCAGCAATGCGCTTTTTTTGTGCAAAAAACTAATAGGGAATAATGCTCCCAAAATGGCAATATATATAGATGTATATGCTATGATGGAGGTACCCTTTTGAAAAGGCACTATAAAAAACTAATTGCAATTATACTTATTGCGTTTACATTTTTTGCACCTAAAGTTTTATCTGACGATCTTGGAAAAGATATATGTTATCAGTGGTTACAGGGATCTAGCCCTAAATGGACAGGCATAGCACATGTTTGGCATGTTGTTTCGTGGCAGGTCGGGCAAGGTAGTGCAGCTTCTTGGTTAGAAAAGAAAGCTAGAAGCTTTGAAAAAAGGAATTCAGGTGTTTATATTTCTGTCGAAGGAATGACGGCCCAAGAATACAAAAAGAGAATAAGTGAAGGCGAGATGCCGGATATTATATCATTTGGGCCAGGGCTGATTGATAATCCTGTGGAAATGCTTGAAATAGTAGAAGCGCCGGATAAAATAAAAAGCTCTGCTAAGGAAAGTGCCGTATATAACGGCAATACTTACGCTGTGCCATATATGATGGGCGCTTACGGATTGTATATTAACGAAGAATTAGTCCAAAGCGCTGGTATAGATTACTTAGATGTTAGCGCCGGCGGGATCGCTTTAAACGATTTTAACGAGCTACTTACTTTATTAAAAGATAACAGCAAAGAAGGAATTACACCGCTAGTTTATAGTATAAAAGAAAATGCAGTGTCTCCGGTATCACTTATGTACCTATATACTGGAGATGGAATAGATGATACTGGCGCACTTTTTAAAAATGCCGCAAGCACTACTACAGAGGATAAAAATGCGTATAGCCTTTTTTATACCGGTAAAGCAGGAATACTTCTTGATACGCATAGGGTTGCCTTTGACCTAACTAACGAAAAAAGCGAGATGGCATATTCATTTGCAGTAACAGGGATAAGCTCGTATACGGATATGGTGCAGTATCTTGGCATAACTAAAACTGATAACTCAAACAAAAAAGAAGTATTGCAGAAATATATAAACTATATGCTGCGCGACGATATACAAAAATCATTAAGTAGCATAGGGGTTTTTAGTGTTGTTAGCGGATTCCAGGTAATGGACGAAGATCCACTGCTTTCATCATTCGAACAGGCGATACTGACAGACGCGGTTGTGCCCAATGCATACACTTGGGGACAAAAACAAAAAGATCTGCTGGAACCCGTAAAATTATTTTTAAAAGGCGAAACAGAAGGAGTAAACTCAATAATAAGAGTTCTAGGCATAATTAGAGTGAAATAAGTTGCTAAATGCGTTTATATAAAAGTATAATGTAGTTAAGTTTTAATGTTTTATGGAGATGTTATGCAAAAAATATACAAACAGCTAGTGGATAAAATCGGTAAAGATATTGTTTTTAAAAATGAACCAATGAGCAAGCATACCTCTTTTAAAATAGGAGGCAATGCAGACTTGTTCGTTACTCCAAATAGTGTGGCACAGATCGAAAGTGTAATTAATATTTGCAAAGAAAACGATGCAAGTTACTTTGTTATAGGTAATGGCTCGAATTTATTGGTTCTTGATGGCGGAATTAGTGGCGTTGTTATTAAAATGGGCAACGACTTTAGTGATATACAAATTGATGGTCAAACTATTAAAGCACAAGCAGGGGCACTGCTGTCTACTCTTTGCGTAAAAGTACTGGAAGCCTCGCTAAAAGGGCTGGAAGGTCTTATGGGAATTCCAGGAACAGTTGGTGGAGCGGTATATATGAACGCAGGAGCATACGGCTACGAAATAAAAGATTGTTTGCAGTATATAACAGTACTTAAAGATGGCAAAGCAGTAGATATTGATATAAAAGATTGCGGCATGGGATATCGGACAAGCATAATTAAAGAGCAAGAAATGATAGTTCTTGAGGCATGCTTTAAGCTGACAAAAGATGATGGAACAGCTATGCAGATAGCAAAAGAGCTTCTTGAAAGAAGACGCAATAAACAGCCGGTTGAATATCCGAGTGCAGGTAGTACTTTTAAAAGACCAAAAGAAGGGTATGCTAGTAGATTGATAGACGAAGCAGGCCTAAAAGGACATAAAGTTGGTGGAGCCTGTGTTAGTGATAAGCATGCAGGGTTTATAATAAACATAGGAGACGCTAAAGCTAAACATGTGATAGAGCTCATGAAGATAGTTGAAGAAAGAGTTTATCAGATGTCTGGCATAATGCTGGAGCCGGAAATAAAGATTGTGGGGCACGAGTAAGTGGATTATATTACTAAAAGCGATCTGCACACACATACAATTTTCAGTCATGGCAAAGATGACATAGAGGGCAATGTTAAAGTGGCACTAGAAAAAGGGCTTACTACGATAGCTATCACAGACCACGGTCCAGGTCATCCGCTGTATGGTGTAAAAAGAGATAACATTAAGGTCATGCGAGATGAAATTGATAGGCTTAATGATAAATACAAAGAAATTAATATTCTTCTTGGTATAGAAGCAAACCTTATGACTATAGATGGAGAAACGGATATAGAAGAAGATTATTTGAAATATTATGATATAGTGTTAATGGGCTATCATAAGCTGGGCTTCAAACTAAAATATCTGCCACATTTTATAATCGCTCCAATATTTTCTAAAGAGAAATGGGCAGAAAAGTTTGCCTACAGCTATAAAAAAGCTATGGAGAGATATCCTATAGACATAATAACGCATCCAGGCTATGGCATAAATGTGAACATACAAATGCTATCGCAGTTTGCAAAAGAGAACAACGTAGCACTTGAGGTTAACAACTCACATATGTCCATGAGCTTAGAAGATATAATAACTGCAGTAAAAAACGGAGCGATGCTAACAGTAAATAGCGACGCGCATATATCCTCGAATGTTGGAAACCTTAGTAGAGGGCTAGATATTCTAAAGAAAGCACAAGTGCCATCCGAGAAAATAATAAATATGCTAAATAAACCAGTGTTTAGAAACAATAGGAGAAATGCACTATGAGATTTGTAATAATAACAGGTATGGCTGGCGCAGGTAAATCACAAGCGCTAAGGAATATGGAAGATATGGGATACTTTTGCCTTGATAATATGCTTCCTAATCTACTATCTCAGTTTGCTCTGCTATGTTCGGAACATAAAGATATAGATAAAGTAGCTGTTGTAATTGATTCTAGATCGCGTGAGTTTTTTAACAGTATAGATGAGTCACTACAAAAGCTAAAAGAGCAAGATATACAATACGAGATATTGTTCTTAGATGCAAGCGACGAGTCTATTATTAGGCGCTTTAAAGAAACAAGAAGACCACATCCGCTCACAAAACAAGGTAGCGTATTGCAAGGTATCGCAAGTGAACGCGAGCAAATGAATGAGCTTAAAGAAAAAGCAGTCTACATAATAGATACGACGTCATATGCACCTAACCAGCTACGCGAAAAAATGTGGCTTATGTTTTCAAACAGCGACCAGAAAAGCTATTTCAGTATTTCCGTCACAACGTTTGGCTATAAACGCGGAATACCACTAGATGCTGATCTTGTCTTCGATGTGCGCTTTTTGCCAAACCCGTTTTATATTGATGAGCTAAAAGAGTTCACAGGTCTAAATCAAAAAGTTAGAGATTATATATTTAATTTCAAAGAGACAAATGTGTTTTTAGATAAGCTATTGGATATGGTTAACTTTTTGGTGCCGTATTACTCTCAGCAAGGTAAAAACCAATTAGTAATTGCGATAGGTTGCACTGGCGGAATGCATAGATCTGTGGCAATCGCAAACGCTTTATATTCTGAACTGCAAAAAACACATGATAGCGTTTATATAGAGCATAGAGATATTGATATTGAAAAGAAGAGTAAAGGTGATAAATAAATGTCTTTTTCCTCTTCCGTAAAGCAGGAACTCGTTAATTTAAAAGAAAATAATAAAGAACGCAAAAAGGCAGAGCTAAGCGCGCTGTTACACCTTAATGGCTTTATAAGATTGGGTGCAGGATTGCGTTTGGAAATAAACACAGAAAACCCAGCAATAGCTAGGCGAATTATTTCTTTGATAAAAGAGATATACGCTATAAAAGCAGAACTATCAATTTCAAAAAAAAGACGGCTATATTTAAACCATAGCTATAAGCTTAAGGTTGATGATAGAGACGATGCAAAGCGCATTTTGCTTGACGTCGGTTGTATAAGCGTTAATAGTAGAGGTACGTTTGAATTTTCAAGCGGTGTTCCTACAGAAATTATTACTGCAAAGAGAAATAAAATCGCTTTTTTAAGAGGAACATTTTTGGCTGTCGGCTCTGTTGCATCTCCAGAAAAGGCATATCATTTAGAGCTTGTATTAAAAGATGAGAATTTTGCAAACGATTTGAAAAATCTTATCAATATATTTGAACTAAATGCAAAAGTTGTTTTAAGAAAAGACTCTTTTGTGGTATACTTAAAAGAAGGTGAACATATAAAAGATTTTCTTACTCTCATAGGTGCGCAAACTGCAATATTAGAGTTCGAAAATGTCCGGATACTAAAAGAAATGCGCAATAATGTTAATCGGATAGTTAATTGCGAGACAGCTAATCTAGATAAAACAGTTAGCGCCGCCAGAAGGCAAACGGAGAGCATTGAGGTAATACAGCAGTACATAGGTCTAGAAAAATTGCCAAATAACCTTAAAGAGCTAGCATATTTAAGGTTAGAGAACGAGGAAGCATCTCTTAGCGAGTTAGCAGAAATGCTAAGTCAACCGACAAGTCGTTCAGGCGTTAATCATAGATTTAGAAAACTAGATAGTATAGCAAGGCGACTAATGAAAGATTAAGGGGGATTTTATATGGTAACAAAAACACTGGAAATTACTAGCAGCGAAGGTCTAAGAGCGAAATCAGCGGCATTATTTGTACATACTGCATCAAAGTTTGATTCGCAAATCCTTATCGAAAAAAGCAATAAAAAGATTAATGCAAAATCCATAATTGGTGTTCTATCCCTTGGTGTCAAAAAAGACGAAATTATTAATGTTATTATCATGGGCAGCGATGAAGTGGCGGCAGGAGAAGCGCTTGCTCAACTAGTTGAAACCGATTTCAAAAGGGCATAATATATTTATACTACTCGCCGCGGCTTTTTGCTGCGGCTTTTAATTTATTGAGGTTAAATTTATGGGGTTTGTTCATTTGCACACACATACAAAATACTCTCTTTTAGACGGCGCATGCAAGATAGATGAGCTTGTTAGCTCATGCAAAGAAATGGGCATGGACTCGCTTGCAATAACTGACCACGGTGTCATGTACGGCGCAGTAGAATTCTATAAAGAAGCTAAAAAAAGAGGTATTAAGCCAATAATCGGATGTGAAGTTTATGTTGCACCAGGCTCAAGATTTGAAAGAGCTTCTGGTTCAAACAAAGAGTATTCACATCTTATTTTGCTTGCAATGAATAACGACGGCTATAAAAATTTATGCAAGCTTGTTTCAATAGGCTTTTTGGAAGGCTTTTACTATAAGCCTCGCATAGATTATGAAATATTAAAACAGTATTCTGACGGACTAATATGCCTAAGCGCATGTTTAGCAGGCGACATCCCAAGATATCTGTTAAACGGGCAAAAAGACAAAGCAAGAGAGCTTGCGAAGTATCTTAGAGATGCTTTTACAAAAGAAAGATTTTATATCGAATTACAGGATCATGGAATTGAAGAGCAGCGTAGACTGAATCCTATGCTAATTGAGCTTGCAAAAGATCTTGATATATCTCTAGTTGCTACAAACGATTTGCATTACGTGAAAAAAGATGATGCTCCGGCTCAGGATGCACTTATGTGTATACAGATGCTTAAATATTTAGACGATCCGGACAGGCTTCGCTTTGCTACAGATGAATTCTATCTCAAATCGCCTGAAGAAATGAGCAGATTGTTTGAAAACTATCCTGAAGCTACTGCAAACACTCAGAAAATAGCAGATATGTGCGACATCACGTTTGAATTTGGCGAAATGCACATGCCTGAATTTATAGCTCCCGATGGAAAAGACAATACAGAGTATCTAAGGCAACTTTGCATAGAGGGATTAGTAAAGAAAATGCCTGAAGCAGGCGAGGAGTACAAAGCCAGACTAGAAAGCGAACTGGGTATCGTCGCTAGTATGGGGTATATAGACTATTTCCTTATTGTTTGGGATTTTATAAAATACGCCAAAGATAAAGGGATACCTGTGGGCCCCGGTAGAGGAAGTGCAGCAGGCAGTTTAGTTGCATATAGCCTTGATATAACAGATATTGATCCAATCAAATATAAGCTTTTATTTGAAAGATTTTTAAATCCTGAACGCATATCTATGCCTGATATAGACATAGATTTCTGCTATGAAAGACGTCATGAAGTCATAGATTATGTTGTGGGAAAGTACGGCACTGACAGAGTAACTCAGATAATCACATTTGGAACAATGGCAGCTAAGGCAGCAATAAGAGATGTAGGACGAGTTATGCAGATGCCTTATGGTCAAGTTGACAAAATTTCGAAGATGGTACCTAACCAGCTTGGCATAACGCTTGAGAAAGCACTTAAAATCAATTCGGAATTGAATGCATTATACAAACAGGATGAGCAAGTAGGTCAGCTTATAGACCTTGCGCTTAAATTAGAAGGGCTGCCAAGGCATGCTTCAACGCACGCCGCAGGAGTAGTGATATCCAGATTGCCTGTTGTTGAGTATGTTCCTCTTCAAAAGAATGATGAGAGCATCACGACACAATATCAGATGGGTGAACTAGAAGATCTTGGCCTTTTAAAAATGGATTTTTTGGGGCTTAGGACACTTACCGTAATAAAAGATACGCTCGATCTGATTAAAAGCAATAAGGGAATAGATATAGATTTAGAGAAAATCGACTTTGAAGACAAAGATGTTTATGCCATGTTAGCAAGAGCGGAAACTGATGGCGTTTTCCAACTTGAAAGCGGCGGAATAAGATCATTTTTGAAAGAACTAAAGCCAAACACATTTGAGGATATAATCGTTGGAATTTCTCTTTATAGACCTGGTCCGATGGAGCAAATACCAAGATATCTGCGTGGAAGAAACAACCCTGCAAAAAGCGAATATACGCATGAAAAACTTAAACCGATTTTAGAAGTTACGTATGGATGCATGGTTTACCAAGAACAAGTAATGCAGATAGTTAGGGATATTGCAGGCTATTCATACGGCAGGAGCGACCTTGTAAGAAGAGCGATGGCTAAGAAAAAAGCCAGCGTGATGGAGAAAGAAAGACAGTATTTTGTGCACGGTATAGTCGAAGATGGAAAAATAATCGTTCCTGGCTCGATACGTAATGGCGTAGACGAAAAATCCGCTAATATGATATTTGATGAGATGATGGATTTTGCGGAATATGCTTTCAATAGATCACATTCGGCAGCATATGGTGTTGTTGCATACAGAACTGCGTGGCTAAAATATCATTATCCTATAGAATTTATGGCAGCACTTATTAATTCATTCCTTGATAATACATCAAAGGTGAGAGAGTATGTGGGCACATGTAATTCAATGGGTATAAAAGTGCTTCCACCAGATATCAATAAGTCTATGGAGAAGTTCGCTGTTGAGCAAGACTCTATAAGGTTTGGGCTTAAAGCTATTAAAAATGTTGGTATTAATGCCGTAGAAGAAATAGTTAAAAAGAGAGAACAACTAGGCCAGTACAAAAACTTTAACGATTTTATAGACAAAATAGACTTGAGCGTTGTTTCTAAGCGTATGATAGAGAGCGCTGTTAAATGTGGATGCTTTGATTCTTTGGGGCACAAACGCTCGTCTATTATTGCGGGTTATGAAAAAATAATAAATGGTGCACAAAAGAGTAAGAAAGATAATATTGAAGGGCAGGTATCGCTATTTGATATTGGTGGCAATATTGAAAACGCTAGTGAGTCATTGCCGAGTATAAACGAATATCCTCAGCGTACTTTACTTTCAATGGAAAAAGAAATGACTGGTATATACATAAGTGGGCATCCGCTCATGGAGTATAAAGCAGTACTTGATAGAATAGGCACAAGAACATCTCAGTTCAAGGAAACAGATCAAATAACTAGTAACCCTGCGATAAGGGACGGTAAAAAAATTCGTATTGGTGGCATAATAGAATCCATAAGAAAAAGAACAACTAAAACAAACAGTATTATGGCTTCTGTAACACTTGAAGATTTATATGGCACCTTGAATTTTATTTTGTTCCCAAATATGCTTCAAAAGTTTTCTGATCTTGTTTATGAAGGCTCAGTTGTATGTATAGGCGGAAAGATATCAGTTAAAGACGAAGATGAAGCTGAGATACTTGTCGAAGAGATGTTTGATTTGAATGAGTATGGCAAAAACAAAGAGGTTTACAATTCTAGAGTGCTAAATATTGATGTTCAGTCTATGTCGGCAGGTCAGTCGAAGCAACTGCTAATACTTTTGAAACAGTTCACAGGTAAGACACCTGTATATATAAACCCAGAGGGCGGAAAGCGGATGGTTGCAAACAGCAGTTATTTTGTAATGCAAAGTGAAGAGCTGATAGAGCATCTAAAGCAGTTACCCTGTGTTACAAACGCCAGTTATGTGGTACAATAATACAAACGTTTAATAGTATTAGACGAAAAGGAGCAAAATAATGGATAATGAATTTAACGAGGTTCAAGGAGATTATATATGTATTAAAGCTCTTGAAGATGGAGTTACTCTAATGGGTATGACCAGAGGGCGCGATACAAAATTCTTGCATACAGAAAAGCTAGATAAAAACGAAGTGATAATAGCACAGTTTACGCAGAATACATCTGCCATGAAGATCAGGGGCAAGGCGGAGATATATACAAAACATGGTACCGTGACTACTGCCTAGAGGACTTACCTAACGGAGGGTTTCATATGTGGGTTGTCATATATATGGCTAAAGGAATAAAACAGGCAGAAAAGCTGAAAAATGCTATCGAATACGAAGGACTCATTGCTAAAATAATGCCCGTATATAAAAAAATGAGCGATGAAGAAAATTATTATAAAATTGTTGTTCTGGCTGTCGAGGCAGAAGAAGCTCGGGAAATAATAATGGACAAAATGTGATGTACCCAATTATTTTTTATAGTTTAGCTCATCAAAGAATAAAAGTAAATTTTGACGCTATAATAATATAGAACGAATTAAAAGATTTAATATTTATAATCTAGACAAAGGATTAGCAAAGGTGCACGAGTTTCGTGCATTTTTGTTATATAAGAAACTTTTGGTTAAATTAGTTTCTGTATTTTTTAAAATATTGTATAATAAAAACATATAAATAGCATGTGCTTATTTATGGGAGGAATTATTATGAAAAAGTTTACTAAACTACTGGGCATAAGCTTGAGTGTCCTTTTTGTGTTTACTGCATGCACAAATACAAATTCTTCATCAATGCCAAAAGATTTGGCAGCAAGACTTACGGATGCAAAAAGCGTGTATAACCTTTTTTCAGAGGGAAAGTATAGCGAAGTAGAAGCGAAGATAGCTGAAGACTCAAAAGATTCGCTCTCGCAAGATAAACTCAAAGAAGGCTACGAGCAAACAGTGCAAAGCACAGGTATTCCAGGGGAAATAAAATATCTAGATACGGATAATAACCTGACATTTAGTATAAGAGCTGATGGCGATAAAAAAGAGTTTAGGATGATAATCGTTTATTCTAAGGATGGGTACATAACTGGGCTGTATTTTTCAGCCGGTGCTGATATAACTACGCCACCAGCCGGCATAGAGGAAAAAGATGTCATTGTAGGGCAAGATGGTAATTTCCCGCTTAGAGGTAAAATGACATACAAAACAGGGCTTACAGGCAAAAATAAGGCCGTAATACTTGTGCATGGTTCCGGACCGAATGATAAAAACGAAACAGTGGGAAGCACATCCACATTTAGTGATTTGGCATATGGGCTTGCAGAGCAAGGAATTGTTGTAATTAGATACGATAAACGTACATATGCATACAGCGGACAGATGCAACAGTTGCAAATTGCAGGTACGTTAACAGTAGAAGAAGAGACAATAATAGATGCCATACTCGCTAAAGAACTAGCGGCTAAGCAAGAACTTGTTGATCCTAATAAGATATTTATATTAGGTCACAGCTTGGGTGGCATGCTTGCTCCGAGAATAGATAAAGAAGCAAACAGTAGTTTTGCAGGGCTTATTATAATGGCGGGCTCTCCTCAGAAATTGTGGGAAGTTATTGTTGATCAAAATGAAGCTATACTGGCAAAACTTGCAGATGGTGCACAAAAGACACTTGGAAGAAGTCAAGTAGATGCTGAAATAGAGAAAGCTAAGAAGATAGATAATGGCACAAAAGAAGAGGCAAAAGGACAAACAGCTTTCACGTTACCGGGTGTATATATAAAAGATCTAGATAGTGTTGATGCTTCGCAAGTTCTAAACGAAACAACAACACCAGTTCTTATAATGCAAGGATCTGCTGATTTCCAAGTTAGCGCTAAAAAGGATTTTGCGTTGTATAAAACTAATTTAGCAAACCGAGCTAATACTGTGTTCAAACTTTACCAAGGATTAAACCATTTGTTCATGGTATCTAAAGATCCAGGCAAAGGCACTACCGCTGAATACAATAACGCAAACAATGTTGATAAACAGGTAATAAAAGATATTGCTGATTTTATAAAAGCAAACTAAATAAAATAAAAAAGAGCTGGGATTCCAGCTCTTTTGTTTATGTATTAACCCAGTCTTTCTTTGCCGATAAAGTTCAATCCTAAGCAATTTGCACCAAGATGTGTACCGATTATTGGACCTAAATCGCTTATTAGTACTGTTCTAATGTTTTTGTTTTTCTTTAAAATTAGCTCTTTCAGATCCAAAGCATCTTGTTCGCAATCACCATGGGTTATCTGAATAGTATCGCTTAAGTCACCTACACCTTTTACTTGTAGTGTAGTGATTAGATCTACCATACGCTTAAACACTTTTTTTCTTGTCTTGATTTTCTCTATACTTTGTACATGACCTTCATTATTCATGGTTAGCAGAGGTTTAATGTTTAATAGTGTGCCAAATGATGCAGCAGCTGCTGAGATCCTACCGCCTCTTTTAAGATGGTTTAAGTCATCTGCAGTGTATAAGCCCACGACGCACATTCTCATTTGCTCAAGCCACATCTTAAGCTCGTCTAACGATGCTCCATGCATGTACTTCTTTAGACCAAGATAATAAACTAACCCTAAAATACCTGATCCACTAAGAGAATCCACAACTTCTACTCTTCTATCTGGGTGTTTTTCCATAAGATCTTTAGCTGCGAGGCATGCGCTTGAATATGTACCACTTAATCCACCCGATAAACCATAATATAGTACATCTTTGCCACTTTGCAAAATGGGTTCCCATGCACCCTTGAATTCTTCAACATTTATCTGAGATGTTTGAGGTAATTTGCCTTGCCTTATAGCTGAATAAAATGCTTTTGTTCCTACACTGTCATCTAAAGAGTGTTGTATTTGCATGTTGCCGTCTATTGTGTAAAATAGGCCGTAATACTGAGCGCCCTCAGTGTTAAATACATTTGCAGGGAGATCACATGATGAGTCAGTAAAAAAAATGTAGTTTTGCATAATACTCTCCTTAAAAGCTTTATTTTAACAATCCGTTATATATAGCTCTTATCGCTTCTTCAAAGTCATCATTTTCAACGCCGACAATTATATTTATCTCGCTTGAACCTTGGTCAATCATACGAATATTCACATGTGCATTTGCAAGTGCCGAGAAAAGAGCAGCAGCTAGACCTATTCTATGATTCATTTGCTGACCAACAGTCGCAATAAGTGCCATATTCTCTGTTATTTCAATAGTATCTGGGGATACGCTTTTGGTAATTTGATCTATAAGCGTATTTAGCTTGCCATCGAGCTGAGCATCAGCGACAACAAGTGATAGCGTATCTATGCCTGTTGGCATGTGCTCGAAGTTAATGTCATTTTCTTCTAGTACTGAAAGTACTCTTCTAACAAATCCAATTTCACCATTCATATTATCTTTATCGATAGTTATAACGGTAAAGCCTTTTTTGCCAGCAATACCTGTTATATTATGTTCATTGTTATCCTCGTCTATGCTCTCGACAATTAGCGTACCGTCATCATAAGGAGCGTTTGTGTTACGAACATTTATAGGTATGTTTGAAAGTCTTACAGGGAATATCGCATCTTCATGAAGAACGGTAGCGCCCATGTATGAAAGCTCTCTAAGCTCTTTATAAGTTATGTATTCGATAACTTTAGGATCTTTTACTATTCTCGGGTCTGCCATTAAAAAGCCGGATACATCTGTCCAGTTTTCGTATATTTCAGCATTTGCTGCTCTTGCTACTATAGAACCTGTTATATCAGAGCCACCACGAGAGAATGTTTTTATTTCGCCGTCTTTTGAGCCGTAAAAACCAGGAATTACAGCTGTGCCGTGCTTGCTTAAGCACTCTGCCAACTCGTTATTTGTTCTCTCCGCATCGAATGTGCCATTTGAGTTAAAGAAAATATAATTAGCAGGATCAACAAAGTCAAATCCAAGATAATTTGCTAGTATAATTCCGTTAAGATATTCGCCTCTTGAAGCGGCATAATCTTTTGAAGCACCACCTAGAACATTTTTGTATATAGTATTAAATTCTTCTTCAAGACTTAGATTAAGTTTCAAATCAGAAATTATTTCTTCATAACGCGAATTTATCGTACTGAAAATCTCTTTCGCTTTTGACTCATTTTTATTAGCAGCAGCTGCTTGTAGCTCATAGAGAAGATCAGTTATCTTCGTATCTGAACTATTCCTTTTTCCTGGAGCAGAGGGTACAACAAAAACTCTCGTCTCATCTGCCTCTATAATAGACTTCACTTTTTCAAATTGACTTGCATCAGCAAGAGAACTTCCGCCAAATTTAACAACCTTTATGCCCAAATAAATCATTCCTTAAATATAATATATGTTTACTAGTGTGAATAATATTGATTATAAGTTGATAACGAGTAAAAATCAAGATAAGTATCCCTATAAATGTATTATATACCAATTGATATATACAAAAAACTGATTTTAGTTATAAATCATTAATTTCTTGATATAAATTTAAATTAGTGTGGCAGATATTGAAAAGAAGTTGTATACTATAATGTAATTAACTTATTGCTAGAAGAGCTATATCATTAGCTTTTTTATATAATTAAAATTTTAAATGGAGGGAAAAACATGAAAAGAGTGCTAAACTTTGCAGCAGGACCATCAGGGTTGCCATTGCCTGTACTTCTAAAAGCGCAAGAACAACTTGTATGCTACGAGGACAAGGGAATGTCAGTTATGGAGATGACTCATCGATCTCGTATGTTCGAAGATATACTTGAAAGCGCTCAGGAAACACTTACCAAGCTACTTGGTATCCCTGACGGCTATAAGATATTGTTCTTACAAGGCGGGGGCTCCACGCAGTTTGCTATGGTCCCTCTAAACCTATTCTCGAAAAGCAAAAAAGCAGACTATGTACACACTGGTCAGTGGAGTAAAAAAGCTATCCCGGAAGCAAGAAAGTATGGAGAAGTAAACGTAGTTGCTTCCTCTGAAGATAAAAACTTTTCTTATATTCCTGATTTAGATCCAGCAACCTTTACAAAGGATGCGGACTATTTCCATATCATCTACAACAATACGATATATGGAACAAAATACAATGAAATACCAAATACAGGCAATGTGCCTCTTGTTGCAGATATGTCTTCCTGTATATTATCAGAACCTGTCGATGTATCCAAATTTGATCTGATATTTGCGGGAGCACAAAAAAATATTGGACCAGCAGGAGTTACTATTGTAATAATAAAAGATGAGCTTATTGGGCACGAATTAGATTTAACACCTACTATGCTTAAGTATTCAACGCACGCTGCTGAGAACTCGCTATATAACACACCACCAACGTTTGGTATCTATATGGCTAAACTTATGTTTGATTGGCTTGCAAACGATATTGGCGGACTAAAGGAAATGCAAAAGATTACAGATACTAAAGCTAACATGCTTTATGGCTATTTAGATGAGAGCAAACTATTCAAAGGGACAGCAAGAGCGAAAGACAGGTCAAAAATGAATGCACCTTTTGTATTGCCAACTGAAGAATTGAATGCAAAATTCATCAAAGAAGCAGAAGCAAAAGGCTTAGCTAACCTAAAAGGGCACAGGACTGTAGGCGGCATGCGAGCTAGTATCTACAACTCTGTCACAATAGAGGCAGTTAAGACATTAGTAGACTTTATGAAACAGTTCGAAGTGGACAATAAATAAACAACAAATAATTTGAGGTGGCGAAAGTGAAGACATTTAGAGTAAAAACCCTAAACAAGATTTCGCCAATAGTAAATAAATATCTGACAGAAGATAGATTTATAGTTGGCGATGATATAGAAAAAGAAGAAGGTATATTGGTTAGAAGCGCAAATTTGCATAACATGGAACTAGGTCAAGATTTGCTAGCTATAGTAAGAGCAGGAGCAGGAGTTAACAATATACCAATAGACAAATGTGCGCAAAAGGGCATAGCTGTTTTTAACACACCTGGTGCAAACGCAAACGCCGTTAAAGAATTAGTTCTTGGCGCTATGCTTATGGCATCAAGAAACATGTACGAAGGCATTGAATGGGCAAAAACACTTGCTGGCGAAGGCGACAACATTCCTACATTAGCTGAAAACGGCAAAAAAGCATTCGCTGGTCATGAACTTTTAGGTAAAACGCTAGGTGTAATTGGTCTTGGCGCTATCGGTGTAATGGTTGCAAACGCAGCAGAAGCACTTGGAATGACTGTTATGGGATATGATCCATTCATATCCGTAGAATCTGCTTGGGAGCTGGATAGTTCTGTTCATAGATCCTCAGACCTAGATCAAATGCTTCCTGAGTGTGATTTTGTTACGATCCATATTCCGTTAATGGAGAAAACAGTTGGCTTTATAAATGCAAAAACATTGGAGAGCATTAAAAAAGATGCAATTCTACTTAACTTCTCAAGAGGAGAGATAGTAGATGAGCAGGATGTAATTCAAGCACTTAAAGAAGGCAAATTATACAAATACGTAACGGATTTTCCAACAGAAGAGCTACTTGCTACTAAAGGAGTAATTGCTGTACCGCATCTTGGTGCATCAACTCCTGAGTCGGAAGAAAACTGCGCTAAAATGGCAGCAAAACAAATAAGGGACTATCTTGTATACGGTAATTTAAAGAATTCTGTTAACTTACCACACTGCGTATTGCCTTATAAAGGTAACTTTAGAATTCTGGCTATTCATCTAAATGTAAAGAATATGGTGGGGCAAATGACAACTTTACTTGCAGCAAATAATGCAAACATTGCAGATATGATAAATAAGAGTAAGGGCGAGTATGCTGTAACCGTTATCGACCTAGATGAAAAACTAGAAGACGACGTAATTGAGCAAATGAGAAAAATAGAGCATATTATTAAGATAAGAACAATTGGCTAAAAGGGGTTAGGTTGAGCAAATGAAAAATGTTATTCCTAGAGTCGCAGCAGTCCACGATATGTCTGGCTTTGGTAGATGCGCACTTACCGTTATTATTCCTGTACTATCATCTCTTGGTATACAGGTATGTCCTGTGCCAACGGCTATAATGAGTACGCACTCAGGCGGATTTGGTGATTTTGCATTCACAGATCTTACGGATGGCATGGATGCATATATAGATCATTGGAAGAAGCTTAATCTAAAGTTCGATTGTATATACAGCGGATTTTTAGGCTCAGCAGAGCAAATAGGAATAGTATCAAGGTTCATTGACGAGTTTGACGATGGAGAAATGCTAGTGGCTGTTGACCCTGTTATGGGTGATGACGGTAAGCTTTACAAGACCTACAACCTAGAAATGCAACAGAAAATGAGACAACTAGTCTCAAAAGCACATATCGTAACACCAAACATGACGGAAGCAGCGTTTTTGCTTGAGCAAGAATATACTGAAAAGTCGATTACTCTGGAAGCTGCCAAACATATGCTAAAAGCACTGTCGCTTATTGGACCTGATACAGTTGTAATAACAGGCACCATGATTGATGAAAAAGGCTATTGCAACATAGGCTATTCCAAAAAGGAAGAAGTTTTCTGGCTAGTAAAGGCAAAACATGTACCAGTTCATTATCCCGGAACTGGAGATATATACGCAAGCGTACTGATTGGCGCTCTACTAAAAGGAGATGCTTTACCTGTTGCTATGGCAAAAGCATCGCAATTTGTTTCTGAAGCTGCGAGTGTAACTTATAGTTATTCGTTGCCTGAAAGAGAAGGCGTACTACTTGAAAAAGTATTGCCGTTGCTCCAAACTGAAGAATGTACCGCATACGAAAAAATAGTTTAATGAGCTTTATTACAAAGAGAAAACATTTTATAATTAACTCACGTGTATATTTAAAGAAGTCATTTTAATGGCTTCTTTATTCTTAAAATAGACTGATACTCCATATTAATGCAAGACTGATACTTACTATTATTTCATTAATAATTTAGTATATAAACAGAAGAATTATTTAAAGGAGAGAAATATTATGAATAATAAGCAAAAATTTAGTATTAACGACATTGTATCAACTGCAATGCTTATAGCTTTAGTAATATTGTCCACGTTTATTAAAATACCTTTTGGTGGGGCAATGGTTCACTTAGGCTCAGCAGCAATTTTTCTTTCAGGTATTTTATTCGGTGGCAAGAAAGCAGCAATTGCAGGATCTGTAGGTAGCTTTCTGTTTGATTTACTTATAGGGCAAGGCGCATACACTTTATGGTCGCTAATGATAAAGGGTCTTGCAGGCTTTACAGTAGGCACGGTTGCTTGGTCTGGTGGGAAAAAAGGCAAAGTGATGAGCAGAAATGTTATTGCGTGTCTTGCAGGAGCAGTTGTAACGCTAATAGGTTACGAAATAGCTTGGGCAGTAGTTGGTGGCTCAATACAATTTGCAATCGCTAACATACCAGCTTCTCTGCTTACATCATCTTTAGGCATGCTCGTAGCAATTCCAATGTATAAGCCACTACGCATAGCTCTAGTAAAATCAAGACTAATTCAAAACTAAAAAACTAACAAACAAAAAAGTCGGTTATCCGGCTTTTTTTATTTGCAGACATTATTTAACACACGATATTTGTGGTATGATTAATAATATATTTAGAAAGAATAATACTTTAATTATAGTTAATCGGAGGTGGGCAAATGCTCCCAATATTTATTATAGAAAAAGCTCTTTCAATCGCTCTAGAAAACGGTGCTAATTTTGCAGAATTATTTATTGAAGATACTTTTAAAAACACTATGACTATGACTAACGATAAAATGGAGGCAGTGATTTCAGGGCGCTCATATGGTTATGGCATGCGTGTTTTTAGCGGTACAAAATCAGTATATGCATACAGCGGTGATTTCACTCAACGAGCCATTTACAGCATTGCTAAAGAAGTAGCATTAGCGCTAAATAGTATTAATGATAGAAATACAAACATAGTTGTATTAAACAATTTGCAATCTGATAATAATCATTTTGTGCTGCAATATCCGTCGGTTGTAGAAGCAAGTAAAAAAGCCAAAGTTGTTCAGGATGCTTACAAAGCAATAAAGAAATATGACGCACGTATTGTTCAGGCAAACGTTACGTATTTGGATGAAGACAGAAGCATTACTATTGCAAACAGCGAAGGCGTTTTTGCTGAAGATAGAGCAGTAAGAACAAGGCTAACTATGAATGCTATTGCAGGAGATGGCATGCAAAATCAAACTGGCGGCGAATCTCCGGGCAGGCGTATGGGCTTTGAGATGTTTGAAAAGGTTGACGTTGCTACTCTAGCACAATCGGCGGCTAAAACAGCCATAACAATGCTATCTGCAAGTGAGTGCCCTTCAGGAGTAATGCCAGTTATAATTGGCAATGGCTTTGGTGGAGTAATATTTCACGAAGCGTGTGGGCATGCGCTGGAGGCAACGTCTGTTGCAAAAGGCAACTCAGTGTTTGCAGGCAAACTTGGGCAAAAGATAGCAAATGAGAAAGTAACGGCAATAGATGATGGCACACTGATAAATGAATGGGGCAGTAATACGATAGATGACGAAGGAACCGCAACAAGAAAAAATATACTTATAGAAAACGGTGTACTCAAGAATTATTTAGTGGATAGACTTGGAGCAAGACGCATGGGCATAGAGCCTAACGGCTGTTCAAGACGGCAATCATATAAGTATGCACCAACGTCACGTATGTCAAATACATTTATAGCACCTGGGCAGGACGAAAATGAAAAGATAATAGCATCTGTTCAGAACGGGCTGTACGCTAAAAAAATGGGCGGAGGCTCAGTAAACCCTGTCACTGGAGAATTTAATTTTGCTGTGCAAGAGGGATATATAATCAAAAATGGTCAAATCGATAGACCAGTTAGAGGCGCTACGCTTATAGGTAAAGGCAGCGAAGTACTTCCAAACATTGATATGGTAGGCAAAGATCTTGCGCTTGCTGAAGGCATGTGCGGCTCTGTTTCTGGTAGCGTGCCTACATGCGTTGGTCAACCGATGATACGCGTTAGCCAGATGACGGTTGGTGGAAGGGAGGCAAAATAATGAAGTACAAAACATTTAAAGACAAGGTGTTTGCATATTCAGCTAAAAAAGGAGTTCAAGCAGAGCTGTTTTATATGGCAGGCGACTCATTTAAAGCCTCTGTTTATGAAGGAGAGATTGACTCTTATAACCTTTCAAACACAATGGGTGTTGGTATACGTGTTTTTAGTAAAGCTGGTGTAGGCAATGCTTACAGCGAGGTGCTCGACGAAAGATCTGTGACTAAATTAGTTGATAGTGCACTTGATAATGCATTAATTACTGGAGACCAGGATAATGAGCGCCCGTATTATAACAAAAGCGATGTGTATAAAACCACAAAAACTTACGATGATTCCGTTAAAAGCGTTTCTATAAAGAAAAAAATAGATATGGCCAAAGAACTGGAAAAGGCGGTTTTAACTAATAAAGACATTGTGCGTGTGCAAAACTGTGCAATTCAAACAGGCGTTTATAATACGCACTTAAGCAATACTCTAGGGCTGGATTTAGATGATCAAAAGTCTAGTGCGATTATGTACGTGTCTCCAATAGCAAAAAAAGGCGACTGGATTAACAATGGGTTTGCTTATGATGCTGGTATAGGAATGGATAGCTTAGATATTGAGCGCATAAAACAAAAGGGCATAACCGAAGCACTGAAATATTATGGCGCTAAGCAAATAAACTCGGGAGCATATAACGTTGTATTTGATAAAGAAACCATGGCAACTATGCTAACATGCTTCTTCTCAATATTTAGCGCAGATTCAGCGCAAAAAGGTATATCACTTTTAAAGGGTAGAGAAGGCGAGATAATATCCAGTCAGCTTTTGACGATAATAGATGATCCATATATAGCAGGTGCTTTTGGTTCGGAAAACTTTGATGGTGAAGGAGTACCAACCTATAAAAAGAAAATCATAGAAAAAGGCACTCTAAAAACCCTGCTACATAACACGAAAACAGCATCTAAAGCTAAAATAAGCTCAACGGGCAACGCAGGACGTTCAGGTATAGTGCCGTATATCGGCATAACTGCTCACAACTGCTATATAGAGAAAGGAACGCTAGCACTTGACGATCTATTGCAAGATGTAGGCGATGGAGTTTATATAACAGATCTTATGGGAATGCATGCTGGAGCAAACGCTGCTTCTGGTGACTTTTCGTTACTTGCTCGTGGTTTTGTTATTGCAAAAGGGAAGCTTACTTCTCCAATAGAGCAGATCACGGTTTCTGGCAACTTCTATTCAATGATTAAGAGCATAAAAAACATGTCAGATGAAGTGAAGTTTTTCTTGCCGGCTGATAATGGTGTGTTTGGTGCTCCGGATGTGCATGTGGGCATACTTAATATTGCAGGCAAGTAGGACTTTACAAAAAAATAAATTATACATATAATAGAGCAATAAGGTTTAGGCAGAGGACAAGTAGACTTTTTTAGGCGGTAAGCGAGCTCGGGACGGTGTAAGCCGAGTGCGCAGTGATAAGCACTACATCACCTTTGTTGGTTCTATGCTGAATGGTAGTAAGCGTAGACGTGTTTCTCGCGTTAAGAGAATAAAGAGAGCGCATTGCGCTAACTTAGGTGGTACCGCGGAAACAGCTTTCGTCCTATTTTATGGACGAAAGTTTTATTTTTTATAGATATATTTTAGGAGGGCAATTATGCTTTACAAAAAAGTACCGACAGATTTGAAGTTTGTTGAAAGAGAAGAAGAAGTATTAAAATACTGGAAGGATAGCAATATCTTTGCAAAAAGTGTAGCTCAAAATGATGGGAAAGAGCCATTCACATTTTATGATGGGCCACCAACTGCAAACGGTAAGCCACATATAGGTCACATTCTAACCAGATGCATTAAGGATCTAATTCCACGTTATAAAACGATGCAGGGTTATGATGTTTTAAGAAAAGCGGGCTGGGATACACACGGCTTGCCTGTTGAGCTAGAAGTAGAAAAGTATTTAGGTCTTGACGGCAAAGAACAGATTGAAGAATATGGCGTAGAACCTTTCATTAAAGAGTGCAAACAGAGCGTTTGGAAATATAAAGGCGAATGGGAACGTATGTCCGACCGTGTCGGCTTTTGGGCAGACATGGAAAACCCATATGTCACATACGATAACGAATATATAGAATCAGAATGGTGGTCACTTAAAAAGATATACGAAAAAGGACTACTGTACAAAGGGCATAAGGTTGTGCCATACTGCCCAAGATGTGGAACTGCACTATCCTCTCATGAGGTAGCTCAAGGATATAAGGATGTTAAAGAAAAGTCAGCATATGCTAAGTTTAAAGTTACTGGGCAAGAAAACACATATATACTTGCTTGGACAACTACTCCATGGACACTTCCTTCAAACGTAGCACTTTGCATAAACCAAAAAGAAGAATATGCGGTTGCGCAGCTTGATGGTGCTAAATATATAATGGCAAAAGAGCTAGTGCCTACAGTTCTTGGAGAAGAAGCAAAAATACTTGAAACTAAAAATGGCAAAGAAATTGTAGGTATGGAGTACGAAGCGCTTTATCCATACATGGCGGAAAAAGGCAAGAAGGCAAATTATGTTGTTTCGGATAATTATGTAACACTATCCGAAGGCACAGGCATTGTTCATATAGCACCATACGGCGAAGATGATATGAGGCTTATAAAAAAATATGATCTTCCAACTACAATGATAATTAATTCAAAAGGTGAATTCGTAGCAGGAACTAAATTCGAAGGCTTATTTGTTAAAAAAGCTGACGAACCAATCCTTAAAGATCTTGCTGAAAGAGGATTATTATTTAATGCTCCTGCTTATGAGCATTCATATCCTTTCTGCTGGAGATGCGATACACCTCTTATGTACTATCCAAGAAGCACATGGTTTATCAAAATGACTGATGTTAAAGATAAGCTTATTGAGAACAATAAGAGTGTAAATTGGTACCCAGAAAATATCAAAGAAGGACGCATGGGTAACTTCCTAGAAAACGTTATAGACTGGGGACTTTCAAGAGAAAGATATTGGGGTACTCCGTTGCCTATTTGGCAGTGCGAAAATGGTCATACTCATGTAATTGGCTCAATCGAAGAACTAAAGAAAATGGGCAAGAACGTGCCTGATAATATCGAGCTTCATAAGCCGTTTATTGATGCGATAAAAATAACATGCCCAGAGTGCGGCGAAGAGATGACAAGAGTAAGCGAGGTAATAGATTGCTGGTACGATTCTGGCTCAATGCCTTTTGCGCAGTGGCATTACCCGTTTGAAAATAAAGAGACATTTGAAAAGAGATACCCTGCTGACTTTATCAGTGAGGCAATAGATCAAACGCGTGGTTGGTTCTATACGCTTCTTGCAATTTCAACGCTCGTTTTTGAAGAAGCTTCCTTTAAAAACTGCATAGTTTTAGGACACGTGCAGGATAAAGACGGGCAGAAGATGAGTAAGCATAAAGGCAACGTAGTTGACCCTTGGGATGTACTCGATAAGCAAGGTGCTGATGCTGTAAGATGGTATTTCTACTCAGCTTCTTCACCTTGGCTGCCTTCAAGGTTCTATGACGAAGCTGTAAGCGAAAGCCAAAGAAAGTTCATGGGCACGCTTTGGAACACGTATGCGTTCTATATCCTATACGCAGAAATAGACGCTTTTGACCCAACAAAACATAAGCTAGAAGACTGTGCACTAACGACTATGGATAAATGGATACTATCAAGACTGAATTCACTAGTGAAATCTGTCAGCGAAAATCTTGATAACTATAAAATCACAGAACCAGCAAGAGATATACAGTCGTTTGTTGAAGAGCTATCTAACTGGTACATCAGAAGAGGTCGCGAAAGATACTGGCGTGATGATAAGCCTGAAGATAAAATAGCAGCATATATGACACTATTTACAGTGCTTGAAACGCTTACAAGAGTAATAGCTCCATTTGTGCCTTTTATTTCAGAAGAGATATACAGTAATTTAGTATTGTCGGTAGATAAAAATGCACCACAGAGCGTACATCTTTGTGATTATCCAAAAGCAAACGAAGCCATGATAGACAAAGATATGGAACAGAATATGGACTTTTTACTAAGAGCTGTTGTACTTGGTAGAGCTTGCAGAAATGCAGCAAACATTAAAAACAGGCAACCACTTTCTACAATGACGGTTGTAGCAGCGGATATACTTCCTCAGATGTTTATTGATATAGCAGCAGAAGAACTAAACGTTAAAAAAGTTATATTTACAACAGACGCTGGCGAGTTTATGACTTACGGGCTAAAACCACAGCTAAAGACACTTGGCCGTAAATATGGTAAGCTTGTGCCAAAGATAGATAAGTATCTAAAAGAAGAAGCAGATGGTACGGCTGTAGTTAAACTCGTTAAAGAAGGTAAGCCATTCATCTTTACAATTGACGATCAACAGATCGAGCTATACGAAGAGGATATCCTAATCGAGCCAAAGCAAAAAGAAGGCTATGCGTTTGAGCAAGATAAAGATGTAGCTGTAGCGCTTGATACAACTCTTACAAAAGAGCTTATTGACGAAGGCTATGTAAGAGAAATAATAAGCAAGATACAGACAATGCGAAAAGATGCTGGCTTTGAAGTGCTTGATCATATTAACGTAACGTTTACAGCAAGCGATGAGCTAAGCACAGTTATAGAAAACAGCGCAAAGGATATAATGAAAGATGTACTTGCTGTTAGCATAATAAGCGAAGCACCAGTAGGTTACATTAAAGAATGGAACATAAACGGACAAAATGCGGAGATAGGTTTGGTGCGAATATAGTATGTATGTAGCTAAAGATTGGAAAGACTACGAGCTTATAGATGTAGGCAGTGGATTAAAGCTTGAAAAATGGGGAGAGTTTTATTTTCTTAGACCCGAACCACAAGCTGTATGGCCCATGAGTAAAAAGGGAGATTACGAAGATAAACTAAATGCGGTTTATCATAGATCTACAAGTGGCGGTGGAAATTGGGAGATAAGAATTCCTTTCCCAGATAGCTGGAAGATAAAATATAAAGACCTCACTTTTAATATAAAACCTACAGGCTTTAAGCATATGGGTCTATTCCCTGAGCAGGCGTATAATTGGGATAAAATGATTCAGATGATCAGTAGCGCAAATAGAAAGATCAATGTTCTTAATCTGTTTGCATATACTGGTGGAGCTACAGCTGCTTGTGCTAGTGCGGGTGCTTCTGTAGTGCATCTTGATTCCGCTAAAGGTATGGTAGCTTGGGCAAAGCAAAACGCTGAGCTAAGTGGACTGGGCAGTAACCCAATAAGATATATCGTTGATGATGCTCTAAAATTTGTTAAAAAAGAACAGAGGCGAGGCAACACATACGACGCTATCATAATGGATCCTCCATCTTACGGCAGAGGACCAACTGGCGAGATGTGGAAAATGGAAGATAATATATACGAGCTTATAACAAGCTGCGCAGATATATTATCAAACACTCCATTGTTTTTCATTGTCAATTCTTATACGACAGGGCTTTCGCCAACAGCAATGGTAGATATATTGAATTTAGTATTAAGGCAGAAGTACAAGGGTCACACGGAATGTGATGAACTAGTACTGCCAGTAAAAAATAACAGTGGCATATTTCTGCCATGTGGAGCGACAAGTATATGGCAAAGATAGCGTGTGGCAAGCACATAATAGAAGTGTTGTATGAGGATAACCACATTATAGTTGTGGCAAAGCCTCCAAATGCTCCTGTGCAAAAAGACGATTCCGGCGATATGGACATGCAAAATGCTATAAAAGCTTATATAAAAAGGAAATACAGAAAAACTGGCGATGTTTACCTTGGTATAGTTCATAGGCTGGATAGACCTGTTGGCGGTGTAATGGTATTTGCAAGAACATCAAAAGCTGCGGCTAGGCTTAGTGCAAGCATAGTGGCTGGTGAGGTAACTAAAAATTATTATGCGATAACGCAAACTAAACTGCCAGAAGTAAAAGGCCAGCTCGTGAATTTGCTTGTAAAAGACGAGAAAACAGGGACTTCTAGAGTAGTCGGAAAACAAACGGCAGAATCAAAAGAAGCTATTTTAAACTACGAGCTAAAAGAAGTTAGAACAGGCTTAAACCTATATAATATAACACTGCTTACAGGTAGGCATCACCAAATACGCGCTCAACTTGCAAATGCAGGAGCACCGATTTGGGGCGATCAGCGCTACGCTTTTAAGATTTACAAGCCTGGGCAACAGATAGCCTTGTTTGCACACACTTTAGCATTTGTTCATCCAGTAAAAAAAGAACTGATGACATTTAGTAGCGAATTTGCCGAAACTTATCCTTGGTCATTATTTAAAAAAGAAAAAGCGCTTTAAGCGCTTTTTTTAATACATATTTTTCATGATATATTCAATTAGTCTGTCGGGAAGTATTCTTTTTAAGAACACAAAAGCTTTATATTTAGCGCCAACTACAGTTCTTATTGGAGGGTTTGGTTTTTGAGTAACGTTGTAAATGGCTTTGGCAACTTTATCAGGATCCATGCCATTTAATTCTTCATGGCTGAGTTTGGTTACAGAGTCATGCATAAGCTTATCATAAGAATTATTTGTTTTAGCTGAATTTACATATTGCCTGGATTTAGTAAAGCCTGTTTTTACGCCACCAGGGCTGATAAGTGTTGCTTTAATATTATGCTCTGCTACTTCCATACGCAATGATTGTGTAAGAGCTTCTAGTGAAAATTTAGAAACACAGTAGAATGGTTGAAAAGGTATTGCAAATATACCGGCAACAGAGCCTACATTTATTATAAGTCCATTTTGATTAGCACGCATGCCTGGGAGCAAAGCTCTTATTGTATGCACATATCCGTAAAAATTTGTGCTTAATATATTGTCGATATCTTCATCAGTATAATGTTCAACAGCTCCGCATGTCCCAATTGCGGCACAATTGATAAGTATATCGATTTTGCGTTCGTGCTTAAGTATCAACTCAACTGTATTTTTTACAGAATTTTCATCGCGAACATCCATTTGCAATGACTTGAAAAATCCACCTTCATAACCCGAAACAGCAGGTAAAAAATCCACGTATCTGCTCACTCCGTATACATGGAATCCATAATCCTTTAAAAAGAAAGCAGTGCTTTTGCCTATGCCAGAAGAAGCACCGGTTATAAGAACAACTGAGCCATATGGGCTTGGTCTTTTCTCTTCGTAACTGTTCATTTTGTTACCTCAAAGACATTTGTATTTTCCGTGGTTTATAATATATTTAATCTTATTATCATATAGTATAGGAGAAAAAAGCAAGCATATTATATATATTAGCGAGAATCAGAAAAATTTAAGTAGCCCGATAAATAATAAGATACAACCAGGCAAGTATTTTAGTACACTATTCATCATATTAAGAGCGGTCTTATTGGATGCCCATGCACCCCAAACAAGAGAAAGAACCAGTGTTGCACTTATAAAAACACAGATAAATGGCGAGGATATTGAAAGCAGACCTAATGCCATACATGCAATTAAAGCGCTAAAAGAAGACACTATGCCAGTGTAAAATGCCTGTGTGCATTTTAAACAGCACGAGGTTTCATTAGCCTTCAAATAATATTTTAGGTTCCAACGCAAGCTTTCATCCTCTTTTCTTTTAATATTCTGAGTTATAGAAAGTGTGCCAAGTATCCCAAATATTAGCCCTGCTATTTCACCCTTTATATGCGTGTGTGCACCAAGCCATTGTCCAAAATATAAAAACGGAATACATACAATTAGTGATCCCAAAAACGCTATAATTATAGTGGGCTTTGAAAATGAAAGTTTACGACATTTTATATAAAACCCAGTCCAAAAAGCTTCTACGCCTATACATAGACATATAAGCAAGACGCTAAGATAACTCATACTAATACCTCCCATGTGGTATTAGTTTATGAAAAATATACTTTTTGGAGCATGTTTATATAGATACTAGAAAGATTTGAATTATTACGACATAGATGGTATTATAGGTTCGTGTCTTTATATACAAAAGACGTTTTATACGGAGGCGGTATTTTTGCTAAAAAACAAAAAATTCTTAAGCCTGTTATATATAATTTTTACAGTTGGCGTAATTGTTGTAATAGGGTTTATGGATAGAGGTAATATAGGCAATCTATGGAAAGCTTTTTCCAGTGTAAATATAAACTGGCTTCTAGCTTCTTTTGCAAGTATGATTGTTTTCTGGCTCACTGACTCCTTTATTCTTTCTTATGCTACAGGTTATGTGCAAAAAAAGCATTCTTTCTTGAGTATTTTAAAAGTTGGTATGATAGGGCAGTATTATAGTGCTCTAACACCTTTTGCTACAGGTGGTCAGCCTGTTCAAGTATATTACCTTAAAAAAATAGGTGTATCCGTTTCAAAATCAACAACAGTTCTTGTATTTAAATTTATTGCATGGCAAATGGTAGTTTGCTGTTTTGCTGCATGCTCACTCATAATTAATTATAATTTAATGGCGACAGAAATGCCGCAGATGCTAGTTTTTACATATATAGGACTAGTAATAAATGTTGGTGTAGTTTTTATTGTTGCAATGGTAATGATAAACAAAGAGCTTCTTCTTCGCGCATCATCTTTTGTAATAACTAAGCTGGGTAAAGTTCGACTAATAAAAGACCCTGATAAGTCGTTCAGAAGTGCGAATGCCTACTTTACTGATGTTAACCAAAGCATAACGGTTATGTATGAACATAAGCTTAAAGCGCTGAATATACTTATTGTATCATTAGTGCAATTCATGAGCCTTCTAGCTGTTACATATTTTATTTACAGATCATTGGGGCTAAATGATAGATCGTTAACTCAACTGATTATGTTGCAAGCGATACTCTATATGACTGTATCATTTGTGCCAATACCGGGAGCTTCATTAGCTTCTGAGGCCAGCTTTAGGATATTTTTTGGTCCTGCTTTCCCAATAGGATTTTTATTCGTATCCATGCTCATCTGGCGTGCGATAACATACTATTCAAACATAATAATTGGAGTATTCATTGTTTTGTGGGATAGCATAAAGAACTCGCCTAAGAAAACAGAACCGATAAAATAAGGCATTTGTTCTTTTGTGTCGAAAAAAGGGATATAAGCAAGAACCATTGCTTGAATTAGAAGGCACTTTCTAATATACTGATAATGTAGGTCGTAGAAACTTACTACTTAAATAAGCTTAGGAGCAAATAAATGAAAAAAATAATTTCTTCTGTGGTAGCAGTATCATTGTTAGCTTTAGTATTTACAGGTTGCAGCGAAGAATTTAAGGGCAAAACCATTACTACAAATGTAGTGACCATGACAGTGCCTGAAGACGCAACGGCAATAATTGATAACGAAGCTCTGCAGATATATCAAATAACGGGTGATGGATATACAATTTCAGCAATTTTAATGACAGCTAAAGGAACAGCATCCATTGTTAATAGTTTTCAAGATAGCGACTATGAAACATATAAAACAGAGTCTGCAACCCAGCTTATGGAAGCATTTGCAGATTATGAAGATTTAGCAGATGGCAAACTAACATTTGCAGATAAAATGGAAAGAATTAAGCTTGGCGGTCAGGATGCGCTTAAAATAACAGCTACTGTAGCAGCAGACAACGCCACTGGTGTTATGAATATGTATATAACAGGCAATAGCAGTGATTCTGTAGTGATATACTTTATAACTCAACTTGATAAAAAAGATGCTAGTGTACCAACAGTTGTTAATCAAATGGCTCAATCAGTCAAATTCAATTAGAAAATCCCGCTATTTTAAGGCAGCCGTTTGGCTGCTTTTTTTGTAGCTTTTTTGAAATGATGCATAAATAAAAATTATTGTAATAAAACTTATTCTGGTGTTAATATATGATATAGGTATAAAACATAAATAGGAGGGTTATTATGAAAAAAATAACGGCAACAATAGTTTCATTATTGCTGAGCTTGGTAATAATTACTGGGTGTAGCAGCCAGGCAAGCACTTCCACCCCTGCGCCAACACCTACTCCAACGCTACTAAAAGCTACAGTGGATCCAACAGCTGCTATTGATACTACACTTACTGGTAACACAATATATGATGAGAGTGCATTTAGCATAACAATACCAAAAGGCACAAGATTTATTAAGGCTAGCAATGTATATTCTTGGACATTACTAAACGACAAATACATAGTGCAAGTTCAGATAGCCACGAGCGATAATACTGCTGTAAAAGTTTCAACACTAACTGAAAACGAAACTGCGCTAAATGCTCTTGTAAGTTCGTTACAGTCGGCATCAAGTGATGAAATAAAAATGGACTCAGGCTATAAAAAACTGACTGTAAGTGGGAAAAATGCACTGTTACTTTCCGGCAAAGTAACTACTGATGAGGCTACTGGCACAATTGAAGTTTACTATATTGATTCAAGCGCTGGTTTGCTTTTTATGACGGTAGCTAAAATGCAGAATGGAACTGATGCAACAGCTCAAACAGAAATGAATGCTACAGCAACAAATATATATAACTCAATAACGATAAAATAGTAAGCCAAATAATAAGCATAATAAAAAGACCACAATATGTGGTCTTTTCTGTTTTACAAATATTTATTTCTTTAGTGCTTCGGAAACGGCTACTGCAACAGCAACACTAGCGCCGACCATCGGGTTATTGCCCATTCCTATAAGTCCCATCATTTCCACATGAGCAGGAACGGAAGATGAGCCAGCAAATTGCGCATCACTGTGCATGCGACCCATCGTGTCAGTCATGCCATATGAAGCAGGGCCGGCCGCCATGTTGTCAGGATGAAGCGTGCGCCCAGTTCCTCCACCGGATGCAACCGAAAAATATGGTTTGTTATTATCAACTGACCATTTTTTATATGTGCCTGCAACAGGATGCTGGAAGCGAGTTGGGTTTGTTGAGTTGCCGGTTATGGAAACGTCAACACCCTCGTGTATCATTATGGCAATGCCTTCTTGCACGTCATCTGCACCGTAGCATTTTACGGCTGCGTTGTTGCCGTCTGAGAAAGCTCTTTCTTTAACAATGTTAAGTTCGCTGTTTACGTAATCGTATTGTGTCCGTACGTATGTAAATCCATTTACTCTGGAGATTATGTAAGCGGCATCTTTGCCAAGACCGTTCAGTATAACGCGAAGAGGAGCTTTTCTAGCTTTGTTTGCAGTTTTTGCTATGCCGATAGCGCCTTCTGCAGCAGCAAACGATTCATGCCCAGCCAGAAAGCAAAAACACTGGGTTTGCTCTTCAAGGAGCATTGCGGCCAGGTTGCCGTGGGATTGACCAACGTTACGTTGATCTGCTACCGAACCTTTAATGCAAAATGCTTGCAGCCCAATGCCAATTTTTTTAGCGGCAGTAACAGCATCGCTAGCGCCTTCTTTAATCGCAATAGCTGCGCCTAATGTATAAGCCCAAACAGCATTATCAAAGGCAATTGGTTGGATGGAGCGTACAATTGTGCCTACATCTATTCCATGTTGCTTGCAAATTACTTCTGCTTCATCAATAGAGGCAATTCCATACAGAGCTAAACATTCATTAATTTTATCTATTCTTCTTTCGTATCCTTCAAACTGTGCCATAATTACCTCCTATTCTTTGCGTGGGTCTACGTATTTTGCAGCACCATCATAACGGCCATATGTACCTATGCATTTTTCATAAGCTTCTTTTGGATCAGCTCCGCCTCTGATTTGGTCCATCATTTTACCCAAATTTACGAATCTGTATCCAATTATCTCATTATCTTTATCAAGAGCTACATCAATGACGTAGCCTTCAGCCATTTCTAGGTAGCGTACGCCTTTTTTCTGTGTGCTGTACATAGTACCAATCTGAGATCTAAGACCTTTACCAAGATCTTCAAGGCCTGCGCCGATAGGAAGACCATTCTCGCTAAATGCAGTCTGTGTTCTGCCGTATGCAATCTGTAAAAACAATTCACGCATAGCGGTGTTTATAGCGTCGCAAACAAGGTCAGTATTCAGAGCTTCTAGAATAGTTTTGCCTGTTAGTATTTCGGCGGCCATTGCAGCAGAGTGTGTCATTCCTGAGCAGCCTAGAGTTTCTACTAAGGCTTCTTCGATTATACCGTTTTTAACGTTAAGAGTTAGTTTACAAGCACCTTGTTGAGGTGCGCACCAACCAACACCATGTGTAAGACCGGATATGTCTTCTATTTTAGTGGACTTAACCCACTTACCTTCTTGAGGTATAGGAGAAGGGCCATGGTTTGGACCTTTTGCAATTTTGCACATATGCTGTACTTCGACAGTGTATTCCATTTTTCAGCCTCCTTTAAAACATAAAATAATTATAGCATATATTGGCATTAATGAAAGCAGTTAGTTACTAGAAAAAATTACTGGATTTCACTAATATAAATCTTTAATTTGAAATAATATTATGTTAACATAATAAAATACATCTAAAAATATATTATAAAATTAAGAAGGAGGTATCATGATGAATTATGCTTATTCACGCAGGATGGAAGGGGAACAAGACAACGCGATACGCGAAATTTTAGCTCTTACTAGTAGACCAGAGGTGATTTCATTCGCCGGAGGCATGCCATCAGCGGATGCCTTCCCTTTAGACTTTATTAAAGAAGCAACTAATTACTATTTGGAAAATGAACCTATTTCAGTTTTGCAATATGGTAGTTCACAAGGCTTTGGCCCGTTACTTAGAAATCTAGTAACATTCTTTGCAAATAAAGGCTTAAAAACAGATGTAGAGAACTTTGTAGTAACAACCGGTTCTCAAGAAGGAATTGAGCTTGTATGCAAGGCGTTTTTGAATCCTTCAGATGTTGTGCTAGTCGAATCGCCAACTTATCTTGTTGCTCTTAAAACATTTAAGTCTTTTGAAGCAAAATGCGAGTCGGTAGAAACTGATCATGAAGGCGTTATACCCGAAGATCTTGAAGAGAAGATAAAGAAATTTAATCCTAAACTGATTTATCTAATACCAAATTTCCAAAACCCAACGGGAACGACACTGAATGAGGAAAGACGAAAAAAGTGTTACGAAATAGCCGTTAAATACAATGTAATCATACTTGAGGACGATCCTTATGGAGAATTAAGGTATTCTGGGCAAGCAGTTCCATCAATTAAATCTATGGACGAGACAGGAAATGTTATTTATCTTCAAAGCTTTTCAAAGATTGTTTCTCCTGGATTAAGGGTTGGTGCTATTGTTGCTAATAAAGATATAATACGAAAGATAGATTCAGCTAAGCAGAGTATGGATGTGCACACAGCTTCACTTAACCAAGCTATCGTAAGTAGGTTTATTGAAACAGGAGAAGTTTATACTCATGTAGAAAAAATCAGAGATCTATACCGCAAAAAAATAAATACTATGACAGATTGCCTTGGAAACTATCTTCCAGATGGAGCATATTTTAGTAAACCTGATGGTGGAATGTTTATCTGGTGCGAGCTGGATGGCAAGATAAACTCTATTCCATTATTAAAAGAAGCGGCAATGCTAAATGTTGCGTTCATACCGGGTATGCCGTTCTACGCAGAGGGCGGGCATGCTAATACATTAAGATTAAATTTCACAAGTTCATCCTTAGAACAGATAGAAAAAGGGATTAAAGTACTAGGCGATCTAATAAAAACGAAATATTGATTAAAAGCTCCCTTTTTGGGAGCTTTTACAATTGTTTGTCTAAAGTTTTTCGATTTTATTAAATATTACTACTTGTGCTTGGAATTGCCATAAAAAGCCTGTATAATAACTGTAAGTAACAATAGGAGGACTATAGATGAGTGATGTATTCAAAGTTCTAGAAGAGCGTGGATTCGTAAAACAGTATTCACATGAAGAAGTTAAAGACATATTAAGAGACGAGTGTGTTACTTTCTATACAGGCTATGATGCAACAGCTGACTCTCTTCACGTAGGGCATTATCTGCAGCTTATGGCTATGGCTCATATGCAAAAAGCTGGACATAGACCTATCTCGCTTATTGGCGGGGGCACTACTATGGTAGGAGATCCAAGTGGCCGGTCGGATATGCGTAAGATGATGACAAGAGAAGATATTGAGTATAATGCACAAAGATTTAGAACTCAAATCAGTAAGTTCTTAGATTTTTCAGAGGGCAAAGCCATTATGGAAGACAATGCAAACTGGCTTTTGAGCTTAAATTATATAGAAGTTTTAAGAGAAGTCGGCTCGCTTTTTTCTGTTAATAAAATGCTAACTGCTGATTGCTATAAAAATAGACTTGAACAAGGTCTCACGTTTTTAGAGTTTAACTATATGATAATGCAAGCATACGATTTTCTTATGCTTAACAAACTATACGGGTGCAAACTGCAAACGGGCGGCGATGATCAGTGGTCAAACATACTTTCTGGCATGGATCTTATACGCCGCAAGGAACGCAAACCTGCGTATGCGCTTACGTTTTCACTACTCACAACAAGTGATGGCAAAAAAATGGGCAAGACGCAAAATGGAGCTTTATGGTTGGATGCAAAAAAGACGAGCCCTTATGACTTTTACCAATATTGGAGAAATGTTGAGGATGCAGATGTTCGCAACTGCCTATCTCTTCTAACATTTTTACCTATGGAAGAAATAAATAAGCTTGCAAGCCTAAAAGATAAAGAGATAAATGCTGCTAAAGAAGTACTTGCATATGAGACAACAAAACAAGTTCATGGCGAGCAAGAAGCTAAAAATGCTATGGCTGCTTCTCAGGCACTTTTCGGAGCTGGGCAAGACCTAGACTCTATGCCGACTGCCCATTTAACTGCTGAGCAAATCGAAACAAACAAAAACATACTGGATATGCTTATAATTACAGGCATGGCAAAATCTAAGAGCGATGCACGCAGGCTTATTGAAGGTGGCGGTATCTATGTGGGAGAATTCAAAGTTCCTTCTATAGATTATGAGTTAAATACAGATGAAATATCTCAAGATGGTGTTATAATAAGAAAAGGCAAAAAGCATTATCATAGAGTTATGCTATATAGATGATAGAATTATATAAAACTGCTATAGCAGAAGCGAGAGCAGAGTATATAGTTAATAAATCCACATTCATTGCCCATTTAGCGCATGTAGAAACCGAGCAAGAAGCAAAAGCGTTTCTAGAGTCAATAAAAAAGAAGTATTATGACGCAAGGCACAACTGCTACGCTTATATTCTAAGACAAGATGGCGGCAAAATGAAGTCTTCTGATGATGGAGAACCAGCAGGTACTGCAGGAAGGCCAATTTTAGAGACGATAGATAAAAACGAGCTTACTGATACCATAATCGTAGTTACAAGATACTTTGGTGGCATACTACTTGGCGCAGGCGGACTTGTTAGAGCATATTCCACAGTGGCAAGTATGGCAATTAAAGCATGCGAAATAGCTCAAATGCAATTATGTGATATAATATCTGTTGAAGCAAGCTATAAAGATTCAGATAATATTAAGAATATAATGGATAAAGCTAATATATTTATAGAAAATATATCATACGATGAAAAAGTGACTTTTAAATTAAACATACCGATAAACGATAGCGAAGCGCTTGTAGAAGCAATAAACTTTAATGGCAATATAATAGTAAAAAAGCTGAAAAAAGTGTACGCTAAAACAGATAATATTCTAAAATAGACGGGGGCGTATCTATGAAAGATGATCTCAAGATAATCGAAGCCACAGAGAAAAAACAAAAACCAGATCAGACAAAACTTGGCTTTGGCAAGTATTTTACAGATCATATGTTCATTATGGAATATATCGAAGGGCAAGGCTGGATTAACCCTAGGATACAGCCATATGGCCCACTTATGTTGGATCCAGCGGCAGCTGTGCTACATTATGGTCAAGAAGTTTTCGAAGGGCTAAAGGCTTATTATAATAAAGATGGCAATATAACTCTTTTTAGACCAGATGCAAACTTTAAAAGAATGAACAGATCTCTTGAGAGAATGGGCATGCCTAAAATTGACGTAGATTTTGCATTACGCGCACTAAAAGAATTAGTTAAAGTAGAGGCTGATTGGGTACCAACAGGACCAGGAACATCTTTGTATATCAGACCTACAGTAATTGCAACAGAAGCTTTTTTGGGTGTCCATGCTGCTAAAAAATATATGTTTTATATAATATTATCGCCTGTTGGGGCATATTACTCTCAAGGATTAAAACCAATTGGACTATATGTTGAAGATTCGTTTGCAAGAGCAGCTAAGGGTGGCACTGGTGGTGCAAAAACCTCTGGGAACTATGCGTCAAGCTTGCTTGCGGCAGTTAAAGCTGAAGAAAAAGGCTATAACTCAGTTCTATGGCTCGATAGTGTTGAAAAAAAATATGTTGAAGAAGCAGGAACCATGAATGTATTCTTTAAAATAGCGGGCACAGTAATTACTCCTCCACTTGCAGGCACGATATTGCCAGGTATTACAAGAGATTCAGTAATACAGCTACTAAGAAAAAATGGACATACAATAGAGGAAAGACAAATATCAATAGATGAAATATCTCAAGCGTATGCTAATGGCACCCTTGAAGAAGCTTTTGTAACAGGAACAGCTGCTGTTATTTCTTCGATAGGTGTATTAGATGGAGCTGATAAAAAGATAGAACTTGCAACGGATGGAATGGGTGAAGTTGCAAAGGAATTGTATGATGAACTTACAGGCATACAATATGGCACAGTAAAAGATGAACTAGGCTGGATAGAAAAAGTCGTATAATAAAAAAATAAAATAACAAATAGTAATATGGGGGAATTATCCGTATGAAAAAAATCATAACTAGTGTACTAGCGTTTGCGATGATGCTGAGTGTACTTGCATTTCCTGGAGCAGGAGTTCAAACAGCCAAAGCGGCAGGCGTAACATTTACAGTAACTGCGAGCCCAACAAGCGTTGCATCAGGAGGCGATAATGTTACATATGCATTTCATATTGCAAATGATACTGGAGAAGTAATAAGCAATGTTAGCATAACTTCGAGTATTCTAACTTCAGCTGTATCCGTTGGTAATATTGCAGATGGTGGGGAAGAGAACCCAACAAGAACGATTTCAACAAAGCCTTCAACAGTAACATTTAAGCTGAATTATAGTAATGCTAGTGGAGTTGCACAAGCTTCAATAACGAAAACTGTTACGATAACTCAAAAAACATCAACAGCTGATCTTGCATTTGAAAGAGAAGTAGATAAGACAGTCGTTGCTAAAAATGGAACAGTTACAGTTACATATACACTGCAAAATAATAGTGATGAACCTTTAACGATAACATCATTAAAAGATAATTTTTCTACTGTAGCCATTGCTAGTGCAGTAACACTTTCTGCTGGATCAGCTGAGAAAGTATACACTAAAACATATACCGTTACAAAAGATGTTTCATCGGCACCAATTGTAACATATAAATATCTGGGCGTTACGCATACAAAAACGCTTGATCCAATAAGCATTAAGCTAGGAACAGCTACTCTAGAAGTAAGCACAGTTTCCGATAAAACAACAGCTAGTAGCGGAGATACAGTTAAATTCACAACAACTATAAAAAATACAGGTACCGAGGATTTGTCAGATATTGCTCTTGTAGATCAAGATAGTAATACTGTAGCTACTGGACTAAGCATTGCATCCGGTGAAACAAAAACGGTAGAAACCAATGTTACAGTAACTTCTGACAAGAGCGTTTACTTCACTGCAAAGGGCAAAGATTCTCAAGGCAATACAATTTCTATTAAGAGTAATACTGTAAGTATTGTTTTAGGTAGCGCGCTTAAAGAGGGCCTATCATTAACCGTTAAAGCTGACAAAGAATCAATTAACGAGGGAGAAGCGGTTAAGTTCACCTTTACAATAAAAAATACAAGCTCTGGTATTATTAAAAATATTGGTGTTGGAGAAGCAGGTGCTGAAGAAGCACTCACGGAAGAAGTTATTGCTTCGTTAGCACCAGGAGCAACTGGGACGCTCACAGCAACTATTGGTAATTTGAACTCAACTGCAAATCTTACGTTTATGGCAGTAGGAACAAACGCGGCTGGGAGACAAATAGAGGTAGAAGCTGATTCGATAACAATTTCAGTAAATAGCTTAAACACAGTAACACCAGTAGCGACAGATATTGGAATTAACCCTGGCGGACTGGGCACTCTACTAACAATATTCATTATAATAATAGTACTTATAATAGTATCTGTTATAGTACTAATGGTACTTGTTTCAAAAGAAAAGAAGAAAAAGAAATTAATTGCTGCACAAAGAAGTAAACAACAATTACAACAAAAGAAAACAGGCAACAATGGAAATAACGGTAATAAACCAAGAATGTAATTACAAGCAACAAAAAAGAGCTCTTAGAGCTCTTTTTTTAATTGCAAAATACTATCTTGTTCTTATTATTGTGCGAGGTACAGTACCGTTAATCAGATCGTTAAGCCTGTATTTAGCATGGCCGATGATAACAGTTGTTCCATTCTCAACTGGTTTTTTAATGTATTCTAGCTTGGCTTTAGCACCATTTGCTCCTGGTCTTGAAGCGCCAACACAGCTCTTTTGCGATTCTTCGATATTTAAAAGAAGCTCGCTTATGTTTTTGCCGCCGATTTCGCTTACTAATGTTTTTTCATCAGTTGGATCTTCATAAATACCTAAAACGGAAGTGAGAATTACTAAATATCTGGTATTTACAAGAGTAGCTATAACAGAAGCTGTTTCGTCGTTGTCCACACACTCCACGACATCATCTTCACAGCTTGCACGGAGTTGCAAAAGCTCCATTTTTCTGTTTTCCTCGTTACTTACTGGATCGTTATAGTTGATGATTGGTATTGCGTTTTGCGCAGGACAATGTAGCAATAGCGTTTTAATATGCTCACGTTTTTCTTTCTCGTTGAAGTGCTGATGCTCAACTAACAGCTGACGAACTGAATACATAGGCGATATAAACTGCCTGTAGTTTTGCATGAGTATTGATTGACCTTGCGCAGCATAATCTGCTTTTATCATATCTTCATCACCAGTAAGAGGTTTGCCGTTACGCTTAAGATAATCAAGCCTACCTATTTCGGTAGCGCCTGAACTTACCCATATCATTCCGGGTTTCAATTCGCTGGATATTCTTGAAAAGATATTATAGTCAATGTCGTTATCTTCTTTTCTAATAAGGGCCATAGAACCTATTTTGCCAACCATTTCAAAATCAAATGCAGTCATATTTATCACCTTTTTTATTGTAGTAGGAAATTAAACAAATCTCCGTATTGTTTTATATTAGACGAAATTATTTCGACTAAATCGCCTGATAGGGTTTCAGTGATAGAAACGCTCGAAATATACCAAAAGTTTTTTCTGTAAAGCCATTCCATTATACGTTCATCAGACGATTGCAACGGTGGCTTTTTATAAAGCTCTTCATAAAGCGTAAAAGGTCTATTTGGTTTTATATTATCTATTATATTAAGAAACTTTGCAGGATGCGCCAGTATACGTTTATGTTCTTCTTTCATGAAAGAAGGGACTTGCATTATTCCCATCCCAAAACGAATTCCTTCTGGCGTTATACGGATATGTATCCTAAGAGGATCATTTTTCTTTAGCTCATGCTTATAAAAGATGTACATATAATCGCGAATGGGAGACTTGCCATGGTTATATCGAGCATCTCTATAAGGCCTTGAAACAACTCTTGAAGGCTTTGCGTTTATATTGCCGTTAATACTCTTGATTGTCGGCTCTAATTGCTCTGCGAGCGATTTAAGCGGCTCAGTAACCGCTTGAATGAAATGCTCTTTATTGTTGGCAAAAAAACTGCTAGTACCACCGTCGAGTCTTATTTTAAGTAGCATATCAAATGCTTCTTCTGTAAATATTGTATTTGCCATCTAATCCTCCAAAAAATTATATCAACATTATACCATAAAAGTAAAAAAGGGCAAAAAAAAAGCTCCGAAAACGGAGCTTTTTAATGGTTATTTTATAGGGATGCGAGCTTTTGATAATATTCGTATCTATCTTTAGCTTGCTTTGCAGCTTCTTTGAATAGGATAGCTGCCTCTTCTGGGAACTGTTTCTGTAGCGTTGAGTAACGAATCTCGCTCTTGATGAACTCTTCATAATCTGCTGTTGCAGGCTTAGAATCTAATACTAATGGATTCTTGCCTTCTTCAGTTAGCAATGGATTGTATCTGTAAAGTATCCAGTAACCAGCTTCAACAGCTCTCTTAATCTCTTGTTGTGACTTCATCATGTTAATACCATGATTGATACATGGAGCATAAGCGATTACGATTGAAGGTCCATGATATGCTTCTGCTTCTTTGAACGCTTTAAGCATCTGGTTTGGATTAGCGCTCATTGCAACAGATGCAACGTATACATAACCATAAGACATGCACATTAGACCAAGATCTTTCTTACGTGTCTTTTTACCAGCTGCAGCAAACTTAGCAACTGCGCCTGTAGGCGTTGCTTTAGAAGACTGACCGCCTGTGTTTGAGTAAACTTCTGTATCAAGTACAAGGATGTTTACATCTTCACCAGTAGAAACTACATGATCAAGTCCGCCGTATCCGATATCGTTTGCCCAACCATCTCCACCAATTATCCAGATGGATTTCTTAGTGAACATATCAGCATTTTTATTCAGTGTTTCAAGGAAGCCTTTTACTTCACCTGTAGCCGTCTTGATTGCTTCTGGAAGAAGAGTTTTTAGGTTAGCAGAAGCTTTCTTGCTGCCTGCAGCATCTTCCATGTTGTCAAGCCAATCTGTTAGAGCAGTCTTAACAGCCTCAGGAGCATCAGCTTCAATAGCTAATTTAGCTGTATCAGCAAGAGCTGCACGTCTGTGAGTAACAGCTAGGTTATAGCCATAACCGAACTCTGCGTTATCTTCAAACAGTGAGTTTCCCCAAGCTGGGCCTTCTCCACATCTGTTTGTTGTGTATGGGTTTGTAGGTTCGCTACCACCGTAGATTGAAGAACAACCTGTTGCGTTAGCGATAAGAGCTCTATCACCAAATAGCTGAGATACTAACTTAACATAAGGTGTTTCACCGCAACCTGCGCATGCGCCAGAGAATTCGAATAGTGGCTGCAAGAACTGGCTACCTTTAACAGTGCTTGTATTGAGCTGAACATCAACTTCAGGTAATTCAATTGCGAAATCCCAGTTAGGAATTTGAACTTCTGTTTGAGTCTCAAGAGGCTTCATAACAAGAGCCTTTTCTTTAGATGGGCAAACATCTGCGCAGTTTGAGCAGCCTGTGCAATCTAGTGTGCTTACTTGCATTCTAAATTGTAGTCCTGCAAATTCTTTGCCAGTTGCTTTAAGAGTTTTAAAGTCAGCAGGTGCATTCTTTAGACTATCTTCGCTTGCAAGGAATGGTCTAATTACAGCGTGAGGGCAAACAAGTGCACACTGGTTACACTGTATGCAGTTTTCTGGTATCCACTCAGGAACGTTAACAGCAACACCACGTTTTTCAAACTTAGTTGTGCCGTTAGGAACGAACCCGTTAACTGACATTGCACTAACTGGAAGATTGTCGCCTTCAAGTTGGATAATAGGTTTAATGAACTCGTTGAAGTACTTATCCTCAGATGCATAAGCTAGGTCAGCACCTTCAGTTGTTGTAGCCCAATCAGCCGGGTAATCGATTTTTTCAAGCTTAAGAACTGCTTGATCTATTGCAGCATTGTTCATGTTAACGATCTTATCGCCTTTTTTGCCATATGTCTTTTTAACAGCAGCCTTCATGTATTCGATAGCTTCTGCTTCTGGAAGAACACCAGCAATTTTGAAGAATGCAGCTTGCATAACCATGTTAATTCTGCCACCAAGTCCAACTTCGCCAGCTAGTTTAACAGCATTTATGTTATAGAAGTTTAGCTTTTTCTTAGCGATTATCTGTTTCATGTATGCTGGTAGTTGATCTCCGATTTCATCTGCTGACCAATGTGAATTTAGTAGGAAGCTACCGCCTTCTTTAATACCATCAAGTACATTATAACGTGTTACATAAGATGGGTTGTGGCAAGCAATAAGATCTGCCTGTACTATTAGATAAGGCGATTTTATTGGTGTTTTACCGAAACGTAAGTGAGAAATCGTTATACCGCCTGATTTTTTGGAATCATAGAAGAAATAACCTTGAGCATACATATCTGTATGGTCACCGATTATCTTAATTGTATTTTTGTTTGCACCAACAGTACCATCAGAACCTAGACCAAAGAATTTAGCGCTGAAAGTATTTACTGGAGATGTGTCTATCATATCGGTTACGTCAAGCGATGTGAATGTTACGTCATCTACTATACCGATTGTGAAGTGGTTCTTTGGAGCATCAAGCTTAAGGTTATCGTAGCAAGCTTTGATCATAGATGGTGTAAATTCTTTTGAACCAAGACCATAACGTCCACCAACAACAATGATGTCTTTGCCAGCTTCTTGAAGAGCTGTAGCAACATCTTCGTATAATGGTTCGCCAAGTGAGCCTGGCTCTTTTGTTCTGTCAAGAGCAGCTATCTTTTTAACAGTAGCTGGTATTGCTGCTAGTAAATGTTTGGATGAGAATGGGCGATATAATCTTACTTTGATAGCGCCAACTTTTTCGCCTTTTGCAACAAGATAGTCAATAGTTTCATCAATAGCGTCACAGCCTGAGCCCATAGCTATTAAGATTCTTTCTGCATCAGGTGCACCAACATAATCGAACAATTTGTATGCACGACCAGTTAATTTAGCAACCTTATCCATTTCTTCTTGAACGATTTCTGGTGTTGCATCGTAGAATTTGTTTGCAGCTTCGCGTCCTTGGAAGTAGATATCTGCATTTTGTGCAGTACCTCTTTGGTTAGGATGCTCTGGGTTCATAGCTTCTTGCTTGAAGTGTTCAACTGCATTCCAATCAATTAGTTGAGCCATATCTTCGTAATCGATTGCATCAATCTTTTGTACTTCATGTGATGTTCTGAATCCATCAAAGAAATGAACAAAAGGAATTCTTGATCTAAGTGTTGCAAGATGAGCTACAGTTGCAAGATCCATTACTTCTTGTACAGAAGCGGATGCGATCATTGCAAAACCTGTTTGTCTTGCTGCCATAACATCTGCGTGATCACCAAATATGTTTAGAGCATGTGCAGCTAGTGCACGTGCGCTTACATGGAAAACGCAAGGTAGAAGCTCACCAGAAATTTTGTACATATTTGGAACCATTAAAAGAAGACCTTGTGAAGCAGTGAATGTTGTTGTTAGAGCACCAGCAGCAAGTGAGCCATGAACTGCGCCTGCAGCACCAGCTTCAGATTGCATTTCAGCTAAATGCATTGTTTGACCGAATAAGTTTATGCGGCCATGAGCAGCCCATTCATCACATACTTCTGCCATTGGAGAAGATGGTGTTATTGGGTAAATAGCAGCCACGTCACTAAATGCATACGCAACGTGGGCGGCGGCAGTATTACCGTCGATGGTTAATTTGTGTGCCATTGGTTAATAACCTCCTTATTATATAAAAAGAATTTTTCTTTTTAAAGCATATCCAACTAATTATACTTTTTTTCATATAATAGTGTCAAGAATTGCTATTGATACTTTTATTAAACTTGTTTTCTGCTATAATAACAATATAATTCATTTCCACACATATGATATTATTTTAACAGTTAAAAATCAAGTGCTGAGAGGAATTTAAATGAAATTTGGAGGATTAAATAATGAAAAAATACTTTAGTAAGCTTGCAGCAGCGCAAACACCGTATATTCCAGGAGAACAACCAAAGATTGATAATCTTATTAAACTTAATTCCAATGAAAACCCTTATCCTCCATCTCATCACGTTATCGAAGCAATTCAAAATGAGCTAAATGATGCTCTTAGATTATACCCTGATGCTAAAACTACAAAGCTAAATGAAGCAATAGCAAGAAAAAATGGGGTTTTGCCTGAGAATGTTTTTTCTGGCAATGGCTCAGATGAAGTACTGTCGATGGCTTTTATGGCTTTTTTTGATAGTGATAGACCTGTTAAAATGTATAATATTTCGTATAGCTTTTATGATGTGTATGCTAAGCTATATAATATAGTAGTAGATTATGTTAATTTAAAGGAAGATTTCACCGCACCTGTTGAACAGCTTTATAATTCAAAAGGTGGAGTGCTTATAGCTAACCCTAATGCTCCGACAGGAATCGAATTAACGCAAGATGAGCTTGAAGCAATAGCTATTAACAATAAAGATAGAGTAGTAATATTTGACGAAGCATATGTGAATTTTGGTGGCACAACGGCTGTACCTCTAACAAAAAAATATGATAACGTTTTAATCATACGTACAATGTCAAAAGCAAACAGCTTAGCTGGTATAAGAGTAGGATATGCAATTGGTAGCGTCGGTCTTATTTCAGCGCTAAACACAATAAAAAACAGCATAAATTCATTTACGCTGGATAGATTAGCTCTTGCTGGTGCTACAGCAGCGATAGAAGACAACGAATACTATGAAAAAATTAATCAACAAATAGCTGATACAAGAGAGTATTTTACGGGTAAACTAGTAGAGATGGGATTTACTGTGCTACCTTCAAAAGCAAATTTTGTTTTTGCAAAGCTTAACGGGATAGATGGGCAGAGAATTCTGGATCACTTAAAAACTTATAATATATTAGTTAGATATTTTAATAGAGAAGAAATAAAAGATTATGTACGTATATCCATAGGCACAAAAGAGGATATGGACGCATGTCTTGATGCGTTAAAACAGCTTGTATAGGAGGCGGTTTTATTGTACTATGACGTTTCTTTGCCTATAGAAGACGATATGATACTGTTTCCTGGTGATCAGGGCACAAGAGTACGCAAAGACCAAGACATTGAAATAGAAGGCGTAAACGTATCTAGAATGACACTCTGTTTGCATGCTGGTACGCATGTAGACACCCCAGCACATTTTATAGCTGGAGGCAAAACGATAGACGAAATACCGATAGAGCGATTTATGGGGGAGTGCAGGGTATATGATTTATCCGGCATAAACTCTAAAAAAATAGATGCAAAACATATTGCGAATCTTGAATTTGATTGCGAAACTGTTTTTTTCAAGACGGATAACTCGCTATTGCTACTTAAAAAGCAATTTGATACTTATTATACTTATATAACCGAAGCTGCTGCATCGCTACTTGTGCGCAAGGGTGTAAAAGCTTTTGGGTTTGACTATCTAACCATAGATAAGCTTGCATCAAATGAAGCACATATGGCACTTCTAAGTGCTGGAATACTAATATTTGAAACCGTGAACCTTTTTAATATAAAAGAAGGAAAGTATGATTTTTTTGCTATTCCTTTAAGAATCAAAGGGGCCGAAGCGAGCCCTGTAAGAATAATACTAAAAGATTAATCAACTAAAACGCCTATTATGGGCGTTTTTGCGTAAAATGATTATTTATTTTTAAAATATGGTTGTATAAAAATGATTTGCACAAATAATGTAAATAATATTAAAAACGCTAGGTAAGGAGTGGCGTAGCTCATGCATATATTATGCTGATCAAAATACATAACTATATTTTAATCGATCATAATATTTTATGATTACTATACCCACAAAGATATTGGAGGATTATATCAATGAAAAAACTAGTCATTACGGTAATGACGCTATTACTAGCACTTACTGGTTGCACAGCACAAAATGGTGTTCAAAATACGAGCACACCAACTCAAGCCACAACAGGCAAACAAATTAAGATTGTTACTTCGTTTTACCCAATGTATATCTCAACAATAAACGTAGTAGGAGATATGAAAAATGTAACAGTAGAAAACATGACTCAACCTCAAACTGGTTGTTTGCACGATTATGAACTTACAACAGCTGACATGAAGCATCTGGAAACAGCTGACGTGTTTATTATAAATGGCGCTGGCATGGAAAGCTTTTTAGATGATATAAAAAATAAATATCCTAATTTAAAGATAATAGATACCTCAGAGGGTATCACACTTTTTAAGGATGACAAAGGCGAAGAAAATGCGCATGTATGGCTTAGCATAACTAAAGCAGAGCAGCAGGTAAATAATATAGCAAAAGGATTAGCTGCAGTTGATACAGCAAACGCAAGCACATATACCCAAAATGCTACTGATTATAACACTAAACTTGAGGCAGTAAAAGCTGAAACGATAGAAGCGTTCAAGAACCTTTCTTCAAAAGATATAGTAACCATGCACGAAGCATTCCCGTACTATGCACAAGAGTTTGGGCTTAATATTGTATCTGTAATACAAAGAGAGCCAGGCACAGAGCCATCTCCAGCCGAGATTAAAGATACAATTGAGCAGATAAAAAGTGCCAATGTGCGTGCTGTTTTTACAGAACCGCAATACTCTGATTCGATTGCAAAGACGCTTGCAACAGAAACTGGCGTTAAAATTTATTCGCTCGACCCAGTAGTAACACATGAAGCGGACGACGATAAAGATGTTTATATTAACATAATGAGAAAAAATAAAGAAACGATTGTGGAAGCTTTAAAATGAATATAGAAACAGAAGATGATAAAATCGAAAATACAAATACGCAGGATGATTGCAACTGCTGTAGTCCGATTGTACATAATGGTGTTTGCCATATAAATGTGGATAATCTTTCGATTAACTATGGCAAAAAGAAAGTGCTCAGCAATATTAATTTCAAACTTGCATGTGGGCAGATGGTAGCTATCGGTGGACAAAACGGAATAGGGAAGACAACACTATTAAAAGCAATTATTGGAACTACGCCTTATAGTGGTAAGATCACATACCTAGACAGAAAAGGTAACGAGGTAAGTAAGCCTAAAATTGGTTATGTACCTCAAGTTATGGATTTTGATAGGCTCTCGCCTTTTTCGGTGCTGGATATGTTTGCTTGCTTTCTAAAAGGTAGTCCGCCATGGTTGTATATTGGAGAAAAGACAAAAGCGATTGCAAAAGAAAAGCTTGAGATGGTAGGAGCAGAGCGCCTCATAAATAGAAAGATAGGTTCACTATCAGGTGGCGAATTGCAAAGAGTTATGCTCGCGCTAGCACTTACTCCTCTGCCTGAGATATTGCTTTTGGATGAACCTGTTGCAGGCGTAGATATAGCTGGCAAAAAGCAGTTTTACAATATTGCATCTAGCTTGAGAGAACACATGCATATGTCCATTATTATGGTAACTCATGAGCTTTCTATTGCTAAAGAGTACGCAGATAAAATTATTTTCATAAGTGATAATGAAAGAGTAATTGTTCTTGACCCACATCAATTAGATGAACAAAAGTTATATGAGGGAATAGAGGGATAACATGCAACTAATATACAATATGCTTAATGCAACAGGACTTGCATTCTTGCAGTATGATTTTATGAAAAATGCTTTTTTGGCTGTTATTCTTCTAACGCCTATGTATGCCTTTATTGGAACTGTTGTAGTAAATAATAGATTAGCGTTCTTTTCCGACTCCATTGGCCACAGTGCGCTTACTGGTATTGCGCTTGGCGTTTTAATTGGAATAGGAAGCCCTATTTGGTCGCTCATACTTTTTTCAATTGCTTACGCAGTGCTACTTGTTTTAGTCAAAACAAAAAGCTTATCGTCTGTTGATACAACTATTGGAGTTTTTACGTCGATTGCGCTTGCCCTTTCTATAGCCATATTTTCAAAAATGGGCGGTATAAATAAATATTCATCATATTTGATAGGTAGCCTATTGAGCATAACTCCTGGAGATCTACTTCTATTGGTTATAGTATTTGTTATAGTAATAGCTTTCTGGCTGATCTATCTTAAAAAAGTATTTATAGTTGGATTCAATGCTGACATAGCAAAAAGCAGAGGTATAAGTCCGATAGTAACTGAGATCGCCTTTACAGTACTGCTTGCAATCGTTGTAGCGCTTTCAATACAATGGATAGGTATATTACTTGTCAATTCGCTATTAATACTGCCCGCAGCGGCCGCACGAAACATTGCAAAAGGCATAAAACAATATACTTTTTTCGCTGTAATCATTGCATTCTTAGGTGGATTAATAGGGCTAATCTTATCGTACTATTTCGAAACTGCATCAGGCGCAACGATAGTGCTAGTACTAGCAGTATTCTATAGCTTGTCATTTATAGCAAAAAAGTCTAGAGAATAAGAAAGAATAAAAAAAGGCCAGAAGATTTCTTCTGGCCTTTTTTTATGTTTGTTAATATTTAATGATTACTTAATTTTTTAATTGCTTCTTGGTAATAATCATTCCTTACGTACAATGCCGGGAGAGAACTTTGTTTAAATTGAGTATAGTTTGCTTTTACATATGAAATTATTTCTGGAGCAAAATCAGCATACTTATAACCCCAAACTTCATATTGCTCGTTGAAAACTATTACTTTTGGTTTACTTCCTTTTAGATCGTCTAACAACTTATTCCCGTACATTTCGTATATCCATGGACATACCCCGCCGCATACATCAGTTATTGCAGGCATTCTATTAGATTGCAAATATATGTTAGTTTCTAATGAAAATACCTGAATTTTATCATCAGTTGTAGTCAATTTATCAATAAAGTATTCATAAGTTCCTGTATTAATGCTTGAAGTGAAATCTTGACTTGTAATTACAATTGTACTAAATTGAGAAAAATATGGGGTCACAATAATTACTAATAAAACAGAAGCAAATATTGATTTCCCAAGAGTTATTTTATATCTTTCAGTTTTAAAACGGTTAATGAATTTATTTAACAAAATAGAACCCATTAAAGCTGAAATTCCCCAATAAGGCAGTGAATGAAAACTAAGGTATGTCCTTGAACCACACATTAAAATAAATATTATAAGAGTTAATGACGCAATCTTGTTTTTGCTGAAAATAAAACTAACAAATAAAATATTTATAAAAACATTTAGCAAAACGCGCAATGAAAATAAGGGATTACTAACAAGGCCACTTAGTGTAGAATTTATTGTAGAAAAATAATTATCTACAGTTAAAATGAGTGACTTTAGTATACTCGTTCCAAACCCACCATTATATTTGGGATATATATATTTGTTAATACTGTATATGCCATGGAATGCGTTCCTAATATTATCAGTAAATAAGTACCAAAAAAACAATAATGCAAAAGGTAAAATAACAAGGCAAATCAATTTCCAGTATTTCTTCAATAAATCTATAAATATTTTTCCTGGCTTTTTAATATCAGCTAGGTGATCTTTCAATTCAATAATAAATACTCCCATTGATATAGTGAAAATGGCAAAAACAGAAACAAATGCCGTGCCAAAAGATATAAGGATTGAAATAGAGATTGCGATAGCATTATTTAATTTAATTTCTTTTGTCTTGCAAAACAAAAGAAACTCTAGCAAAAGTATTGCTAAACCTTGAGCCTGTAACTGTTCTGACAGGACTGTAAAGCTGACAGAATCTACCGAAGCCATCAACATTATATAGCTTATTGGGTACAAAATCATTGTAATACTTCCAAAACACTTGTAATATCTTCTATACATTGCAACCCAAATGAATGATAGAAGAGCATAAAAATACAAACGAAATTGGAATATTGATGTTGCTCCAAGAATTCTAAAAATTGCAGTAATATAATACATTAATGGCATATGTTGGGATATGAAATTTTTATATATATCGCCTCCAGATGCAACAATAATTCCACCAAGGAAATTGTCATTTTCATCAATAAAGACCATTCTATGTCTGAAAGCAAATAATAGAGAAAAAAATACAATATATAAACCAATTAATTTAACGAAATTAATATTAATTGGTTTTTTATGACAAATTCGCATAGATATAACCTCTTTCGCAGTTTGAAAAGGGTAACAAGTATTCATAATAAATAAGGGGGTTAATTAGAAGTGAAATTTATTCTCTGCTCCTCTATTACTAGGGGCCTTTTCATTACTCTAGTATTAATATTAAGAACATATTCACCGAGTAAACCAATGAAAAAAATTTGAATGGAGCCGAACAAGAATATTCCAACAACGATCGGCGCAGTGCCTATTGGAAAACTATCCCAAAATATTAGCTTTAAAACTAAGTAAATAAAAGAAATCAATAAGCTTAGTGCTGAAAAAGCAAAACCAAGCATTGTTGCAATACGCATTAATACTTTTGAGTACGAGGTAATGCCAAGCATACCTGCATCATAAAGTTTATACCAATTATTACTGGTTTTACCTGCTCTTCTCTTAGCCTGTTCGTAAGGTATTTCTTTTCTCTCATATCCAAGCTCAGCAACAATACCTCTTAAATATGGCGTCGGATCTTCAAGAGTAGATAATATATTAATAAAATCTTTATCGTACAAACCAAACCCGGTAAAATGTTCAATTTGATCAACCTCAGATATCTTTTTGACCATTTTATAGTAACATGAACGAAGAAAATACATTAGCTTATTTTCTTTGCTAGTAGTTTTAATTCCAATAACGATTTTATAGTCTTTTTCCCATTCTTCTACAAATTGTGGGATCACATCTACAGGGTCTTGGAAATCTGCGCACATTAATATCACGCAATCTCCTGAGGATTGGGTTAACCCATAGTAAGGAGAATTGAATTGACCAAAATTTTTTGCATTAAAGATTGCTTTAACATTTTGATCTTTTTCGCAAATTATTCGGATTTTATCTCTAGTACTATCTTGCGATTTATTATCTATAAATAAAAACTCATAATCATATTCAATTAAAGATTTATTAAAAGTAGCCAAAATTGCTTCATATAAAGGAATTACATTTTGTTCTTCATTATAGGTGGGGATAACAATAGATATTTTTTTCATTCTAGTTTCCCTTCATGTAATTAACAATATTTCTTATTCCCTTTTCGAATTCAGTATTAGGGCACCAGTTCAAATCGCTTTTTAACTTATCGATATTAGGTTTGAAACTTACTGGGCCATCTTTTCCGTAAGGTATTGCACCAAAGTTTAAAAAGCTTTGCGAATTTGTGATATTTTTAATTTCAATCTACAAACTCTTTTAGCGGTTTTGATAAACCACTTGCAATATTATATACTCCACTGCTACAATAAAATTCTCCAAGCTTTAATAGCGCTTCGGCAACATCATCAACATAAATATAATCCCAACTCTGTATACATTGACTAAGAGGAACATCCTCATTTTTTAGCATTTTTTCAATGCATGTCATGATCAACGAGGAGGTATAATCGTATTCGCCATAAACACTAAATATCCTGGCCCAAACAAATTGCATGCCTAAATTTTCAGCGAGGTGCTGGCATTCATGATATGTTTTTAGTTTTGCTTTACCATATTCGGTTATTGGTATGGTTCGATAGCTTTCATCTATTTCGCCGCAAAATTGCCCGTATTCAGCTTGAGAGCCAGAACCAATAAATATGTTACAGTTAAGCTGATTTGCTACATGAATTGCGTTTATAGCAGAAAAATAATTTTTAATTTGCAATTTTTCATTGTCCCGATAAGGAGCACGTGTACCTTCCCAAGCTAAATGAAAAAATATGTCATATTTTTCTTTTGCTATTGTAGGTAACATATTTATGTCATCAATATTCAACTCAATTACTTGTATTGTTTTGTATTTTGAAAGGCGGTGTAAATTCTTTGAGTGAGGGCGTACAACGGCTAAAACATCATATTCGTTTTTAATTAGCTGCTTAATAAGGCTTATTCCAATAAAACTTGTTGCACCCGTAACTATAGCTCGTTTCATTATTTCCCCTCACTAATAAATGACAATACGGTGTCTTCGATACTTCTATGAGACATTCCATAATTATCACGCAAAAATTCTTGTGAACCCACGATGCTTGAGTATGTATCTTTTAGCCCTATTCTACGAAGAACTGAATTACTATTGATTTCAGCCATAACTTCTGCGACTGCGCTTCCAAAACCGCCAACTATATTATGCTCTTCAATAGTAATAATTAAGTCGAATTCAAGTGCACAATTTTCTATTAGTTCAATATCAATTGGCTTTACTGTAGGAAAGGTATATAGAGCCGTACTTATTTTTGAATTATTCAAATTAATTGCTGCTTTTTTTGCTTCAATAGCTATAGAGCCTGTTGCAAATATACAAATCTTTTTACCATCTATAATTTTTATAGCTTTTCCAATCTCAAAATTTCTGATATTATCATGAATATTCGACTCTCCGCCCTTTCCTAATCTAATATAACAGGGACTATTTAGTGCGCATGCAGCTTTTGTAACGTAGACTGTTTCAAGAGGATCAGCTGGTGAAAAAACTGTAATATTAGGAAGTGACCTCATTATTGCCAAATCTTCTGTTGCGTGGTGACTCATGCCAGCACCTCCATAAGCGAAGCCAGCACCAATAGAAACTATTTTAACATTTGCATTATGATAGGCAACATCATTTCTTATCTGCTCAAGGCACCTTAGCGTAGGGAAATTTGCTATAGAATATGTAAAAACATTTTTACCTTCTAAAGCCATACCAGCAGCTACAGATGTCATGTTTTGCTCTGCTATCCCCGCATTAAAAAATCTGTCAGGATAAGTTTCCCAAAATTTGGTTAAAACACCAAAACCTAAATCTCCAGTCATAAGATAGATGTTTTTATCATCGATAGCTAAATCGTATAGAGTATTAATAAATGTATTTCTCATTATTTATCCACCTCTAATTCACTGATAGCATTTAAGTAATCTTCGCCTTGAGGAGCCCTGTAATGCCAGAGCACTTTATCTTCCATAAAAGAAATACCCTTTCCTTTAATGGTGTGTGCTATAATGCACGTTGGTTTTTCAACTTCATATGTATGAAGTGCTTGTTTTAGACTTTGATGGTCATGGCCATCAATTTCGATAACATGCCAACCGAATGCACGCCACTTTTCTGCTAGATTGAGCAGTTCAAGCGTATTTTCACATTTATCTAGGCTCTGTATTTTATTATGGTCGATAATAACCGTTAAGTTGGAAAGTCTAAAATGGTTTGCAAAAAGGGCTCCTTCCCAAATAGACCCTTCATCACACTCGCCATCGCCAATAATAACATAGACCCTATGCATTTTGTTATCGCGTTTTGCTGCCAATGCCATTCCTGAGGCTACACACATTCCATGACCTAAAGAGCCGGTAGAGAAATCCACTCCAGGCACATCCTTGTGAGAAACATGGCCAGATAGTCTGCTTCCATTTGCATAATGAGTTTTAAGCTCTTCAACTGGGAAAAATCCAGTTTCAGCCAAAGCAGCGTAGATAGCTGCGCCAGCGTGTCCTTTGCTTAAGATAAATCTATCACGAAGGTCATTTTTGGGATCTGCTGGGAAAACATTCATTATTTCTGAATACAGCACAGCAACTATGTCAGCTATCGACAATATTGATCCAATATGAGATCCGTTAGAAACGTGTGTCATTTCTATCGCATCACGTCTAATTTTCCATGCTAATTGATAACTTGTCATTTTTTACCTCACAAAAATTAAATTTATTGACACTCTTATCGAAATGCCCATAGTTTGTTTAAAAGAAAATTTATGGGGATTGTTATAAATAAATTTATTATTGGTGCGATTTTGTCTGAAATCCCAAAATAATTCACCATTAAAAATAATAGTGCTGTTCCAAGTAAGAAAGTACTAAAATATGATAAAAAAGATTTTATGAACGATTTTGAATGCTGCTGTTTTGATCTATCAAGAAAGACATATTTACTATTCCAGTAATATGCATTAACAACACTAATGGCAAAACCTAAAGCATTTGCAATAATATAGTGTACATTTAAATATACCAATATATAATAGATCACTAAAGATATTATGGTATTTGATATACCAACTAGACCAAATTTTACGAACTGTTTCAAAAAAGAAAACAGTTCGCTTTTTGTCATAGTATTATTAATCTGCATTACAGTACTCAATGGACTCTATGATTGTTTTTATCATATAGTCAATCATATCATCAGTCATGCCAGGATAAACACCGATCCAAAATGTTTCGTTCATAATATTATCCGTATTTGTAAGTGTATTAACAACACGAAACCCTTTGCCATTTAATCTTAACTCATCAAAACATGGATGTTTAATTAAATTACCAGCAAATAACATTCTTGTTTGTATTCCCTTGCTTTCAATATAAGGTACTATCTTATTTCGCTGGATACCAGGCTTGCATGTAATAATAAAACCAAACCAACTTGGTTGCGAATTTTCACATGGTTCTGAAAGAATTAATTTATTTGAAAGACAAGAGAGACCTCTTTTGAGACGCTCATAATTCTCGATTCGCCTTTTAACAAACGTTGGAAATTTTTTGAGTTGCGCACAGCCGATCGCTGCCTGCATGTCAGTTGCTTTGAGATTATATCCAAAATGTGAATAAACATATTTATGATCATAACCTAAAGGAAGTTCGCTATATTGTTTGCTAAAACGATGCCCACAAAGGTTATCAGTACCTGAAGGGCAGATGCAGTCTCTTCCCCAGTCTCTTAACGACCTAATGATTTTGTTAAGGAGAGCATTATCGGTATAAACTGCACCACCTTCACCCATTGTCATGTGATGAGGAGGGTAAAAACTTGATGTGCCAATATCACCAAACGTACCAGTAAACTTCTCTACGCCGTCCAAGATGTATTTTGAACCAAGAGCATCGCAATTATCTTCAATAAGCCATAAATCATGCTTTTTGCAAAAAGTAATTACTTCATTTATATCAAAAGGATTCCCTAATGTATGTGCAATCATAATAGCTTTTGTTTTTTTGGAAATAGCCTCTTCAAGAATTGAAACATCAATGTTATACTGTGGAATTGTAATATCAACAAAAACAGGTATTGCACCAAATTGGATGATAGGTGCAACAGTAGTTGGGAACCCAGCTGCCACAGTAATAACTTCGTCGTCTCGTTTAATAGCTCTTTCACCCAATAAAGGTGATGTTAGAGCCATAAAAGCGATTAAATTTGCGGATGAACCCGAATTAACAAGTGTACAATATTTAATTCCTAAGTATTTTGAAAATTCAGATTCGAACATATCCGTGTAGCGACCTGAAGTTAGCCAAAATTCAAGAGAACTATCTACAAGATTTACCATTTCTTCATGGTCATATACTCTTGATGCATAGGGTATTCTTTTTCCTTCTATAAAACCATGATCTTGATTATGAAAGGCATCACAATATTCTGATACCAGTTGCAATATGTTTTCTCTTGCTTGTGTTTCAGACATATTTTCAAACATGTTTTCTCCAATCTACTAATTCAATATATGTAGTATAATTATAAGTTAACTTATTCCGTAAGTTTTCTTTTGGTACATCAGGGGGATTAAGTAAAATCATCAATTTGTTTATCCATGCATTCATTTACATCTCCGCCACTTAGATATTCTTTAGTCCATTCTACAGTTTTTTCTATAGCTGTTTGTACATTCCATCTAGGATTCCAGTCGAAAGTATTTTTTAGTTTTGAACAATCTAACTTTAGAAAATTAGCCTCATGTGGTCCGCCGATAAAATGATTCTCCCAAGTTTGTCCATTTCCCCAGCTTTTGCAAAATAAGTCAACTAGTTGACCAGTAGTTATACAGTCGTTGTCATCAGGTCCAATATTGTAATAACCTGCAAGACTATTATCTTCATATTGCGCTTTTACAATAATAAGATAAGCAAACAAAGGTTCAAGTACATGCTGGTATGGCCTTATAGAATGCGGATTACGGACTATTATTTTTTCTCCTTTAATGGCAGCCCTCACACAGTCAGGAATAATTCTATCATTTGCAAAATCGCCGCCTCCGATTACGTTACCTGCCCTTGCAGTAGAAATCGCGGTATAACTATTTGCAAAAAACGAGCGCTTGTAGCTATGAGTAACAAGCTCAGAACAAGATTTACTGTTAGAGTAGGGATCAAATCCGTCCAGAGGTTCATTCTCGCGATATCCCCATTCCCATTCATTGTTTTTATAAACTTTATCTGTTGTAATATTTAAAAATGATTTCACACAATCAGTTAATCTTGCGCATTCAAGTATGTTCACTGTTCCCATAACATTAGTTTCATAAGTATAAACTGGATTTTTGTAGCTATCTCTTACAATTGGTTGAGCAGCTAAATGTAACACTATTTCAGGCTTTTTAGTTTTAAAAATCGTATTCAAATGTTCAAAATCTCTAATATCACCAATAGTAGATTCCATATTATTTTCAATGTTACTAATAGCAAAAGCGCTAGGATTCGTAGGAGGTTCCAAAGAGTAACCAGTTACATTTGCTCCTAAATTAATTAGCATTTTGCATAACCATGTGCCTTTAAACCCAGTATGACCTGTAATTAGCACACTTTTCCCTTTGTAAAATTCCAAACTCATGTCCATACCTTCCACGGAGCTTGCCCCTTTTCCCATAAATCTTCTAGCAAATGTTTATCTCTTTGTGTATCCATACATTGCCAAAAACCATAATGCTTGTAAGCTTTTAACTGCCCAGAGCTTGCTAATTTTTCAAGAGGCTCTTTTTCAAAAACTGTAGCATCTCCTTCTATTAAATCAAAAACATTATTATTAAGCACCATAAAACCACCATTTATCCAGCCGCCATCTTCTTTTGCTTTTTCAGCAAACTTTGCAATCTCGCCTTCCGGGTACATTTCCAATAAACCAAAACGCCCACCAGGCTGAATAGCTGTCAATGTTGCCGTTTTTCCATGACTAAAATGAAAGTCAACTAACTCATTAATGTTTATATCACTGACCCCATCTCCATATGTAAGCATAAAAGGTTCATCACCAATGTATTCTTTTACTCGCTTTATACGCCCACCAGTCATAGTGTTTAGACCAGTATCAATAAGAGTTACCTTCCATGATTCGGCAAAATTATTATGAACAGTCATTGTATTAGCGTTAGAAAAATCAAAAGTAATATCAGAGTTGTGAAGATAATAGTCTGCAAAAAATTCTTTAATTACATACGATTTATAACCTAAACAAATAATAAAATCGTTATATCCATATTGTGAATAACTTTTCATTATGTGCCATAATATTGGTTTTTCACCTATTTCAATCATAGGCTTAGGTTTAAGATGTGATTCTTCACTTATACGAGTACCAAAGCCACCCGCTAAAATGACAACTTTCATAATGCCACTTCCTTAAATTGTTATATTTCATAGATATGATACAATATTATTAAATAAAAATCAAATTTATTAAGCTAAAATAATACGTTTAGCTCGGATTGTTCTTTCTTAATTATAATTTGTAAACATGAAACAGGTAGAGATAAAGGAAGCCCTATTTGGTCGCTCATATTATTTTCAATTGCTTACGCAGTGCTACTTGTTTTAGTGAAAACAAAAAGCTTATCGTCTGTTGATACAACTATTGGAGTTTTTACATCAATTGCGCTTGCACTTTCTATCGCTATATTCTCAAAAATGGGCGGTATAAATAAATATTGTCCTATTTGATAGGTAGCCTATTGAGCATAACTCCAAACGACCTACTTCTACTGGTAATAGTCTTTGTCATAGTAATAGCTTTCTGGCTGATCTATCTTAAAAAAGTATTTATAGTTGGATTCAATGCTGACATAGCAAAAAGCAGAGGCATAAGTCCGATAGCAACTGAGATCGCCTTTACAGTACTGCTTGCAATCGTTGTAGCGCTTTCAATACAATGGATAGGTATATTACTTGTCAATTCGCTACTAATACTGCCAGCAGCGGCTGCACGAAACATTGCAAAAGGCATAAAACAATATACTTTTTTCGCTGTAATCATTGCATTCTTAGGTGGATTAATAGGGCTAATCTTATCATACTATTTTGAAACTGCATCAGGCGCAACGATAGTGCTAGTACTAGCAGTATTCTATAGCTTGTCATTTATAGCAAAAAAGTCTAGAGAATAATAAAAGACCGGAAGAAATCTTCTGGTCATTTTTATGTTTATTATACTTAACTTATTACTTAGAATAAAATGCAAACTCGTATCCTTTTGCTCGGGCTTTATCAATAAAATCTCCTAAGATATTAGTATTTGTCTTTGATACGGCATGTAGTAAATAAATTGCACCAGGATGTAAGTGCGAGGTTAGTTGATCTAGTGCCACTGTCTCATTCATCTGATTAGCAACATCCCAATCCCTATATGCAAAGCTCCAAAACACACTACGGTAGTTGCAGTTTTTAACTATAGCCAAAGATTGTTCGCTGTACTTGCCGTTAGGGAAGCGGAACAGATACGCAGTATAACCAAAGTGCGCTTTAATATAATTATGACATTCTACGATTTCGTTTATCTGTGCATGTATACTTAGAGAGGGAATCCCTGCTGATGGATGTGTAACACTGTGGTTCCCAATCACATGCCCTTCGTCTACCATTCTTCGTACTAAAGTTGGATTGTTCTTTGCGTATGGTTCGGTTACAAAGAAAACAGCCGGCACTTTTTTATCATATAATGTATTTAATATTTGTGCAGAGTATCCATTTTCGTAGCCTTCGTCAAAAGTTAGATAAATGACTTTTTTGTTACTTTCTTTAATGAAATCTGCATTATATATCGAGTATTTTGTTTGAGAATTTACAGCATTTTTTGGGCGGTTTAGAGTATCAACCGCAGTTCCGAATGCCCAACCTATGTTTGTTGCATTTAGAGCAGATACATTTATGGCTTCTTGACTAGCGGTAGTAGCAGACGGTTCGGCGGTAGCCAGTGGTTTATCAGCCATCGCCTTGCTTGTTGTTAGTCTGCTATTTGCTACTGCGGTAACCGTTGGAGTTGTTGCAAATTGAGGAGTTGGGGATTCTGTGAATGGTGCATATGAAGCTAATGACGCTATAGGTGTTATCTCGGCAGAAGGGTTGCTATTTATTCCAACAGAGCCATTTAAAAAAGCAAAGAATGTTCCTGGGCTTGCTTTAGTAATAATACTAATAGAACCAATTATGGCAATTAAAACTACTGCAAAAATTGCAATACGAGTAGTAGTAAACCATGGCTTTTTGGGTTGTTTTGGCTCTATACCTTTATTATCAATTGGTTGGTTAGTGTCCATAATAGCTCCTTGTTAGAATACAAAAACTTTGACTGAAAACTATACTAACTTTAAGCATAGTGTATGAAATATTAAGTGCTATTGCAATATATTTTATTTGCAAAAGATTGGTTACCAAGATTATTGGAGAAATACGAAATTAGAAAAATGAACATAAGCTTTGCATGTAGATACAGCCTTACGGAACATATTTTCGAGAAAATAAAAAAGCGCTCATCTTAAAACGATAAGTGCTATTTGCATTTTTGAGGTGGAACATTCTTTTGGAAAAGTAAATTGGTGCGCTTGACGGGATTTGAACCCATGGCCTATCGCTTAGGAGGCGATCGCTCTATCCTGCTGAGCTACAAGCGCGCATAAGACAACTTACATTGTACAATTACGCCTAGTTTTTGTCAAGAATTCAGCAGAGTTGCTGTTTGTGTGAAAGTGTTGTAAGTATCATATATTATAGGGTTACAGGTTTTTTGTTTTGCAGAGATTAGACATGCTTTTAGAGGTTATATATAATCTGTTAGCAAAATCCTAAACAGATAAATCACAATGCATCAATTAAGGAATATACTATTCTAGTATTTAGTTTTATTTTTTTGTTCTTATGAGGAGATACTATTTGTATTATTATACGTAGGATTAAAGCACTTCTTTTTTTGCAACAAAATATATTAAATAAGTATTGAATTTGTATTAAATAACTATGTATTTTACATATATCTATAGTCAATTTAGTAGTAGTGGTGGTATCATGAGAATTATTATTAATTATCCAAATCACGGTACAAAACGTATTTAAATGTTGTGATTTATTAGATTTACAAAATTTTTATATAAATACACTCCAACAAATTTTGAGAGGAGGAATCAATTGAAAAAGCTATTACTTATACTTTTAAGTTTGCTTGTTTTATTGAGTGGCTGCACAGAAGTAATTAGTGCGGCAGTACAAACATCACCTGTGGGAACAAACTCGACGGATCAAACTCAAATGATTACTAAAAACCCAATTAGTTCGCAGACATCGGAGGTACTGACACCTATAATTACGCCCGATGTAACATCGTCTGTACTGCCAGTTGAAACGACAAAAGCTACACCAACAGCAACGCCAAAAGCGAAACCTACACCAACGCCGGCGAGCAGCAATTATTTATATTATAAAAAACTAGCAGTAAGTAGTAATTACACGGTAAAACAGCTTGTTGGAATAACTGCTGTTCCAGATCAGTATGAGAACCCAACTAAAGATCCAACTTTATTTAAAATAACGGTTGATTTAACAAACAAAGTAGCTAAGGTATACAAAAAAGTCGGCAATGAATATGTTCTTTACAGATTAATGATATGTACTACAGGGATGAGTGGGTATTCCACTCCAAAAGGGACATTTGCTATGCCTGGATATTATGTTCGTTTTGGCTATTTCTCAAAATATAACTGTTACGCTCAGTATTGGTCGCAAATAAAAGGACAGATATTGTTTCATTCAATTTTGTTTAGCAGAAGAGAAAACACAGCATACAGAGCAACTTCTTATAGAAACTTAGGCAAAGCGGCGTCACATGGTTGCGTAAGATTGTCTGTGCCTGATGCTAAATGGGTATATGATAACTGCCCAAAAGGAACGCTTGTTACCATTAATTCATTTGCAAAAGATGCCGATTTAGTCAAAGCAGTACAACTACCAGTACTAAAATAATACAAACGTAAACCTAAGTAAAACAATAGAATGCATATTGCGTATAAACTAAAAGAAATTTGACCACAATTATGGCAGGAGTGGTTAAATGAAAAAGATTTATTATGCAGTATGCATTTTTGTTTTAACAGTTTTTCTAATTGCAAGCCCGCTATTAACATCTGAAGCTGCAAAAACCACGGAAAGTGAAACAGCAGTTCAAATCGAGATAGGTAGTTATGAACTATATGTATACACAAACGATAGTAAAAACGTTTTGGCTGAAATTGAATACTATCTTAACAATGCAAATGTCGGATTTGAAAAAACTACAAAAAGCGGTAATGCTGCTGCTAACCTTTATACTCTAAAAAATGTTAATTTAGAAACGGCACTAAAAGTGTATGCTGAAACAAGCAAACTAGCAAAAAATCTGAATGCAAATGCAATTGTTAATTTGAGTGCAAGAGGTTTTACGAATGACGGTTATGAATATGAAAATATTGACGTTGCAAAATCAATATATAAAATGTTAGATTTCGCACCGAAAAATATTTTAAAAAATGAAATATTTTATGAAGCTGATGGCAATGGAAAAATAGGTGATAATAACCAAGAAATGCAAATAGTTGTACGTAAAAGTGGAAGTAAAGACTTTAATGAGTTTATTGTTGGAATTCCTTCCGTTTTAAACGAATATTAAGTAAAATTTACAGCGTTTTGTATCGTAATTTGGGAATGATATTAATATGTTAAGAAGGGAGCAAATATATGCAAAAACAATATTTTCAAATTAATAAAAGTTGCCCTCTAAAAGGAAATATAAGAATTAGTACATCAAAAAATGCAGTTTTGCCTATAATGGCAGCATCCCTATTAACAGATCAAATGGTCGTACTTGAAGATATGCCATATTTAAGTGATGTGAGCGCAATGACTTGCATACTTAAAGCACTTGGATCGGATATAAGACAATATTTAAATAAAATCATTATCACTACAAATAAACTTGAAAAATACGAAGTGCCTTATAGTTTAGCAAATAAATTAAGGGCATCTTCTCTTATAATGGGACCGCTTGTTACGCGACTTGGTATGTGCAAGATGGCATACCCAGGCGGATGTGACATAGGTCAAAGACCTATAGACATACATCTAAATGCATTTAAAGCAATGGGTGCAGATATTATATATGGAAAAGACTGTGTTCAAATAATATGCAAACGATTAAAAGGAGCAGAAATATCGCTTCCATATCCCAGCGTAGGAGCTACTGAAAACACTATTATGGCGGCAACGCTAGCAAAAGGAATTACAATAATAAAGAATGCCGCGACAGAGCCAGAGATAATAGATTTATGTGCTTTTTTAAATTCAATGGGTGCCTGCATAAAAGGTGCCGGTAGCAGAACAATTATTATTAAAGGAGTAGTAAAACTATACGCAACTCAATATAAGCCTATCCCAGACAGAATTGAGGCGGGCACATATATGCTAGCTGCGGCTATAACTGGTGGAGATATAAAGCTTTACAATGTAAGGTGTGAGCATCTTCTTTCGCTTGAGCATACACTATGTGAGGCAGGTGCTAAAATAGTATATTTTAAAAATGGTGTTCGAGTAATAGGGCCTAAACAGTTAAACCCAATAAATGTAGTATCAAAGCCTTATCCTGGTTATCCTACAGATCTACAAGCGCAAATGACAGTGCTAGCTAGTATTGCAAAAGGGACAAGTACAATAAAAGAAACGGTATTTGATAACAGATTTATGCACACGAAAGAACTGAATAAAATGGGCGCACAAATACAAGTCAAAGAAACAAACGCTTATATAACTGGAGTTGACCAGCTTCACTGCGCAAATGTAGTTGCTACTGATCTTAGAGCGGGAGCTGCCATGGTTCTTGCTGGGCTAAAAGCAGAAGGCACAACAATTATTGAAAATGTACATTATATAGATAGAGGATATGAACAGATAGAAAACAAGTTCTCTTTACTCGGCGCAAAAATTCTGCGGCTACATTAACATATTTACACCGTGTTGTTCATATATATTTAAAACCTAAAGCAATACGGAAGTGAAAATATTGAGAAGCAGAAAAAGAAAAAGTAAATACAGAAAATCTTCGTGGGTTAGACTGAAAGAAAATAGTAGGATGTGGATTGCGGTTGCATGTGTCTTGCTATTATTTTTTGCTCATATGTTTAATATTAGTGGCGAGGACACTTACTTAGGTAAAATAAAGACAAGCATTTTAAATAATAATGCTACTCAAACTGTATCAGTCACGCTACGTATGTATAATCTATATACGGAGACAGTAGATGAAATAGATATTGAAGAATATGTTAAAGGTGTAGTTATGGGCGAGATGCCACTTGAGTTTGACTTGGAAGCATTAAAGGCGCAAGCCATCTGCTCAAGGACATATGCATATTATTTTAAAATGGGTTATGCAACTTCGACATACGCTAAAGAACATAATGCAGATATAGCAAGTTCGCATTTGTATGCTCAAGAATGGATACCTCCTGATAAATATAGCGAAAAAACTGGTACAGGAGCAAAAGCAGAAGAATACTTGAAAAAACTAAATACTGCAGTTGAAAGTACAAAAGGGCAAATCATTACTTTTGATGGAAAACCTATTGTCGCTTATTTTCATGCTTCATCAGGTGGGCAAACAGAAGATGCGGCAAATGTTTTTAACATAAACGTTTCTTATCTAAAGAGTGTGTCTTCTCCGGGCGAAGAGGGTGGGTACGGCTATACTGATGAAAAGACATACACATATAAAGAATTTATAGAAAAAATAAATAGTGCATATAAAACAGGCCTAACTGTTAATAATATAGAAAGCAAACTTAAAGTAATAAGTAGAACAGCATCAGGCAGAGTAGATAAAATTCAGCTTGGCAACGTAACGATAACAGGTGTTCAATTAAGAACAGCACTTTCTCTAAGGTCCACCAATTTAACAATAAAAGTTTCGGCAAACACTGTAACAATAGATACAATAGGCTATGGACATGGAGTAGGCATGAGCCAATTTGGTGCAAATTATATGGCTAAAAACGGAGCGAAGTATAATGAAATCATTAAACATTACTTCACAGGTGTTCAAATTGAACAAATAAAACAATAGCTAATTTGAAAAAAAATACTGAATTACCAGTATTTTTTTTTGCCAGATGGTAACAATATACTCTGAGGTGAATAACGAATGAATAAATTCAAAGACAAAATTAAAAATTTATTTGCTAAGAGAAAGTCAAATGAATACTTTGACAAGCAGGGGTTCTTTGCAATAACGCTACTTTGTTTGGGCGTTATAGGTGTTGCTGCGTATATGATTAACAGCGGCATGGGTGCAACAGAACAAATAGATCCTTTAACACAAGCAGAAATTACTGCCACGGATATTGCACAAAATGTTCAGAAGATCGAGGGCGGTGGATTAGACGAGCAATTAGCTACAATATTACCTACTATTAACGTAGGGCAAGCATCATTGGACGATGTAAAACCATCAGCATCATCCACAAAGTACACAGCACCTTTAAACGGTTCTATAACTTTAGGATACTCTGATAAAGCACTTATATACTCGAAAACACTAAAACAGTGGACAACGCATATGGGTATTGATATCTCTGGGGCAAAAGGAGATAACGTGAAGGCAATCGCAGCAGGTACAGTCGAGGATGCTTATAAAGACAATATGATGGGTTATACCGTAATAATTAATCATGGTAATGACCTAACCAGTATTTATGCAAATCTTGCTTCTGCAGATAAAGTGAAAAAAGGTGATACAGTAAAACAAGGTGATATTATTGGTACAGTAGGAGATTCAGCAATATTTGAGCTGCAAGATGACCCTCATCTGCATTTTGAAATGAAGCTGAAAAATAAAAATGTAAACCCGAGTAGCTACTTTACACTGCCAATAAAAGCAACCACAACAACGACACCAGCAGCAACGGCGACACCAACTGCAACTCCGAAAGCAACGACAACAGTAACACCTGTCGCTAGTAAATAAATAATTTATTGATATAAAGGCAGGAATTCCTGCCTTTTTTTATTACATATTTATTATACAAGCTCTTTTTGGTTATATTTGTATTAGAGGTGAAACTAAATGAAACAGAACTACGCTATTTTTGCTGGAGGATGCTTCTGGTGTGTTGTTGAATCATTTAAAGATTTAGAAGGCGTCATAGATGTGCTTAGTGGTTTTACTGGTGGGGAAATAGAAAATCCTACTTATGAGCAAGTTTGCACAGGCTCAACAGGGCATTTTGAAGCAGTTAAAGTAATATATGACGAAGATATGGTATCTTATACGCAACTATTAAAAACATTTGTACAGCAGATAGATCCGACTGATGCTGGCGGGCAATTTTATGATAGAGGACCTCATTATAGGACAGCAATATTTTACAACAGCAAAACGCAAAGAGGGCTCGCAGAGAAATTCAGGCTTGATCTATCAAAAACAGATATTTACGATAAACCAATTGCAATAATGATATTGCCTGCGGCAGAATTCTATGCAGCAGAGCAAGAACATCAGGATTATTATAAAAAATGTCCTGTAATGTATAAGCAATACAAAAAAGGCTCTGGAAGAAAAGACTTTATTGATGAGCATTCATTTGAGGATATGCCAAAAGCGAAAAAAGAGGCTAACATATTGATTTCAGAATATGAGCTAGAAAAAAAGCTGACAAAAATACAATATGACGTTACAAAGAACGCTGAAACAGAACTGCCATATAGTAATAAGTATTGGAATAATAATGAAGAAGGCATATATGTGGATGTAATAACAGGAGAGGTTCTGTTTTCATCAAAAGAAAAGTTTGACTCATCCTGTGGATGGCCATCATTTACAAAAACAATTAGTAAAAAAATAGTTAAAGAGAAAACAGATAAAAGCTTTGGAATGATCCGTACAGAGATTATAGCTAACGGATCTAAGGCACATCTTGGGCATGTATTTGAAGATGGACCAGGCGATAATGGCTTAAGATATTGTATAAATTCTGCTTCATTAAGATTTATAAAAAAAGATGACATGCAAGAGCAAGGCTATGGAGAATATTTAGAACTGCTGAAATGAACAAATATTACACAAGAGTATTTAAAACGAAAAAAGCTGTATAAATATGCTGTAAAACACAACAATAAATAGTAGCAAATTAGTATATAAGCGCAAATTAAAATAAAAAGACTAAGGCATATACTGCACCCCATTTTCATACATTTGTATAAAGCACATAAGGGGGTGCCGTGGTTTTGAAAGATTATATCCAAGAGAGGGCGCTGGAAATAGCATCATATATTTTGGAACATAATTCAACAGTCAGGGAAGCTGCAAAAGTCTTTAAGGTAAGTAAAAGTACAGTGCATAAAGATATGGCAGATAGGTTGCCAAAAATCAATCCTACTCTAGCGAAAAATGTTAAAAAGATTTTAGATCAAAACAAGGCGGAGAGGCATATTAGAGGTGGAAACGCAACATATCTTAAATACAAAAGCGGCTACCAAAAGACGAAAGTATAGCAATTATATATTGAATATATTTTAAACACATGCTATTGTATATGGTAGCAGAGAATATAACCCCAAACTTAGGTTTCGGGGTTTTGGTTTATTATAACAAACGACAAATGAGGTAATAATATGGAACTATTCAAAACGAATGATGTGGGCATAGATTTAGGGACTGCAACAGTACTTTGCTACGTAAGAGGTAAAGGGATTGTATTGCGCGAACCATCTGTTGTCGCTATAAATAGATCTGATGGGACAATATGTGCGATTGGAGCAGATGCGCGCAGCATGCTAGGCAGAACTCCTGGAAATATCGTTGCCGTTAGACCGCTAAGAGATGGTGTTATATCAAACTTTGATGTAACGGAAAAAATGCTTAGGTATTTTATTAGAAAAGTAATTGGCAGAAAACTGCTATTTAAACCTAGAGTTGTTGTATGTGTTCCAAGTGGCGTTACAGATGTAGAAAAGCGCGCCGTTGAAGATGCTACAGAGCAAGCAGGTGCAAGAAAAGCTTATCTTATTGAAGAACCTATTGCCGCTGCTATTGGTGCAGGAATAGATATTGGAGCACCTTATGGCAACATGGTGCTTGATATAGGTGGCGGTACAGCGGATCTAGCTGTTATTTCGCTTGGATCTTCTGTTATCAGTGAGTCAATTAAGTGTGGTGGCGATAAATTTGACGAATCGATCATACGTTATATGAGAAAAAAACACAATTTGCTTATCGGAGAAAGAACAGCAGAAGAAATGAAGATTAAAATAGGATCTGCATACCCAAGAAAAGAGCAGGTCACTATGAATGTTACAGGCAGAAATCTTGTTTCAGGTTTGCCAAAAACGATCACAGTAAATTCCGAAGAAATGATAGAAGCTCTCGAAGAGCCAGTTCAAATGATACTTGATGCTGTGCACAATGTCCTTGAACACACACCTCCAGAACTTGCTTCAGATATAGTTGAAACAGGAATATGCATGACTGGCGGAGGTTCTTTGTTATTTGGTTTGGACAGGCTTATTTCAGAACGTACGAAATTACCTTGTTATGTTGCAGAGGATGCAGTTTCTTGCGTTGCAATAGGTACAGGCAAAGCACTTGAAGAGTTTGATAGATTCTCTAGAGGAGCTATTATTGATAATGGCCGTGGGAAAATGGGATTTAGAAGATAATATTTACAATTATTTACGAATTATTAAGTAAGTATCACACTTTTCATATATGCTTGACGCTGGATTAGCAGGTGTAATATAATGAGCCAAGTTTCATAAATTAACATTTGCGTATTCTGGAGGGTTTTGTTTGCATAAGATAATAAAAGCAATGATGACATTCATTGCAATACTATTAGTTTCAGCAATCGGTTTAGGTGTATATACCTATTCATATATAAAAGGCGCAATCTTTGGTTCATCAAATGTAAGTGCAGCACCTATTACCGTTAGTGGGAATCAGTATGCACTCGATCAGGACGTTGTAAACATACTTATTTTAGGTGTGGATTATGACGAAACCCGAGTTGGAGATGGGCTAAGGTCTGATACAATGATGCTTCTGTCAGTAAATACAAAAGACAACACAGCTTCATTATTATCAATACCTAGAGATACAAGAGCTAAAGTGAATACGCTAAATAGTAGTGGTAGCATCACAAAAACATCAATTACTAAAATAAATGCCGCATTCTCATGGGGCGGTGGATCATCAGAATCAACATCTACGTTTGCAAATCGTGCGAAAAATGCTATAACCGCGGTTGAAACTTTGTTAAATGATGGCGGTAGATTTAGTATAAACATAGACTATTATGTTGTCCTAGATATGGCAGCAATTGCACCAGTAGTTGATGCTATAGGTGGAGTTGATGTAACGCTTGAAGAAGATATGCTGAACTTAAATGCACCAGGTTATTTAGGTAAAAAAGGTCAAACAATTCATCTTGATGGCGTGAAAGCAGAGTCTTATATCCGCGTGAGAAAAGGCGGAACGCTCGACGGCAGCGATACAAGCAGATCAGCGAGACAACAGCAGTTTATAAAATTGTATCTTGCAAAGCTTAAAACAACAAACCTAATTACAACTATACCAAACCTATATAATAAACTAATTAAGTATCTATATACGAATATGGATCTTGATAAAGTTGCCGCACTAGGAATGATACTTAAAGATGCAGACTTAAATAATCTGGATATAGAAGTAATTCCAGGTGATTCCCAGACTGTCAGTGGTGCATCCTATTATATTGTAAACAGAACAAAGCTGGATGACCTAATAGCTGATCTGTTCTATAACAGTTCGATGCCAAGTAGTGCGACAAATAGTAAGGCTACTACAAAGGCTACTGTTAAAGCTACAGTAAAGGCTACTGTTAAAGCAACGGTAAAGGCTACAACTAAAGTTACTGTTACACCGACGCCAACGAAGAAATAAACTATCCGAATGATTGGAAATTAATAGAATATTAAAGGCTTGCAGAGGAATAGTTCTGTAAGCCTTTTGTTTATAGATTATTAAAATTTACACTTTTCCTTTATCAAGCAAATTATATGCATCTGTATTACGCAATGCACTTAACATAAGCTTTCTAGTATCTGGAATATCTTTTTCGATATCTTTAAGTAGATCTTTTATGTATTGCCTTTTCGTATGCCCATCTATTGGACAAGGGTTTTTTACTACAGGGAATTGCAATTTGTTAACTAGCTTTATTATATGGCTTTCGCTGAGGTAGATAAGCGGCCGTATGAGGGTAAGATCTGTTCTGCTCAGATATGTTTTGGGCGAAAAAGTATTAATACGTCCTTCATAGAACAATGAAAGTAGTAGCGTTTCTACCATGTCATCACTATGGTGCGCATAAGCTACTTTATTACAACCCATATTTTTTGCTGCTTCGTAAAGCAAACCTCTTCTCATTTTTGCGCAGAGTGAGCAAGGACTCTTTTCTTTTCGTATATCAAATAAGACTTCACCCAAATTAGAAGGGACTATTTTATATTCTATTTCAAGCTCATCGCACATTTTTGATATATTAGTAAGGTCAAAAGGCTCAAGACCCATGGTAACCGTTATCGCACATATTTCAAATTTCTGCCTAGAAAATTGTTTATAAAGCTTAAGAGCATTAAGCAGCAGGAGCGAGTCTTTTCCACCCGAAACACCAACTGCAATTTTATCCCCATCTTCAATAAGATTATAATCCTGACACGCCTTTCTTATGCAGCCTAAAACCAGTTTCATTAAATCAACTCCTAGAGCAACATTATAATACATTCCTTAGTATTTTCAATATATAGTTGACTTAAAATGGTATTATTATTAGAATGATATGGAATCTGAAAATTAGGAGTAGTGATATGTGGACATATATAACAACGTTTTTAATGGCTTGCCTTCCAATTGTAGAGCTTAAAGGAGCTATACCTTACGGCGTTGCAAATGGCCTGCCTTTAATGACAACGTTTTTAATTGCATACTTGGGAGCAGCTTTGCCTGTTCCGTTTATTTTATTATTTTTAAGGCCAGTGATGGAGTGGCTAAAGAAAAGCATAGGTCCATTCCAAAAATTTGCCCATTGGCTGGAACAGCGCTCAAACAAAAAAGGCGGCAAAATCCAAAAATATGAATATCCTGCTCTTTTTGTTTTTGTTGCGATACCACTTCCAACTACAGGCGTTTGGACTGGGGCTCTTATAGCCACAGTGCTCGGCCTTGATTTCAAAAAGTCGCTTGCTACAATTCTGCTAGGAAATCTTGTTGCAGGTGCAATAATGCTAGCATTCTCACAGTTTTTCTTTGGCACGATTCTCTAGTTGACATTAATTAAACTGAATGATATATTAAAACTACCTTATCAAGAGTGGTGGAGGGAAAGGGCCCTATGAAACCCGGCAACCGGCATATGCTTGGTGCTAAATCCCGCAGTAATTGCAAGATGAGGGGGTATATCTGTATATAATACCGTATATAACCTCGTGCAAACGAGGTTTATTTTTTTGGAGGGAAAATTATGGGGAAAAGATTTTTCACTTCGGAGTCAGTTACCGAAGGACATCCTGATAAAATGTGCGATCAGATTTCTGACGCTGTTTTAGATGCAATAATATCACAAGATCCGATGGCAAGGGTTGCTTGCGAAACCGCGGCTACAACAGGATTAATACTTGTAATGGGAGAAATAACAACTGATTGCTATGTTGATATACCTAAAGTAGTTAGAGAGACAGTAAAAAGTATTGGTTATGACAACTCGGATTATGGGTTCGACTCGAATACGTGTGCAGTTATAACTTCGATAAACGAACAATCTCCTGATATAAAAATGGGCGTTGACGAAGCGCTTGAAACAAGAGGACAAGGCAATCTTGATATAGGCGCAGGTGATCAAGGAATGGTGTTTGGCTTTGCGTGCGATGAGACAGAGGAATATATGCCACTACCTATTTCACTTGCGCATAAGCTAACAAAAAGACTTGCAGAAGTTAGAAAATCGGGGCTTCTGCCTTATTTGCGTCCAGATGGAAAATCGCAAGTTACTGTTGAATATGTAGATGATAAACCTGTTAGAATTGATGCAGTTGTTGTTTCTGCTCAACATAGCGAAGAAGTATCGCTTGATACAATAAAAGCTGATATAATAAAGCATGTAATAAAAGCTGTGATATCAGAAGAATTGCTTGATGACAACACAAAGTATTATGTTAACCCAACAGGCAGGTTTGTAAAAGGTGGACCAAGTGCAGATAGTGGATTAACTGGCAGAAAGATAATAGTAGATACTTATGGCGGGTATGCATGCCATGGCGGCGGCGCTTTTTCAGGCAAAGATCCAACAAAAGTAGACAGAAGTGCTGCTTATGCTGCAAGATATGTTGCTAAAAATATAGTTGCAGCTGGGATCGCTAAGAAATGCCAGATAGAAATAGCATATGCAATTGGTGTTGCAAGACCAATATCTATTCTTGTTGATACACAAGGGACAGGCATTGTAAGCGATGAAGCAATCGAAAAGATTGTTGCTGAATGCTTTGATCTAAGACCTGCTGCCATAATAGCATCGCTTGATTTAAGAAAGCCGCATTACAATCAAGTAGCGTCTTATGGACATTTTGGTAGAGCTGATCTCGACTTGCCTTGGGAAAAAACAGATAAAGTTGAAGTGCTTATTGCAGCTGCTAGGAGCATTTAATAAATGGAATTAAGAGGTACAATAGAGAGTATCGTTTTTAGAAACGAAGCAAACGGCTATACAGTTATGGATATAAGCAACGAGGAGCGAACCATAACAGCAGTAGGCGTATGTGCTGTTGCTAGAGAAGGTGAAAGTGTACTTCTAACAGGTAACTATACAGAACATAAAGTATACGGCGAGCAATTTAATATTGTTTCGTGTGCTATTATAGAGCCAACAACAGAGACGGACATAGAAAAATATCTCGCAAGCGGAATAATAAAAGGCATAGGCCCTTCAACTGCTAAACTGATCGTTGATCATTTTGGGGAAACCTCACTTGATGTGATGCAGTATACCCCAGAAAGACTTATGGAAATACGTGGCATAGGTAAGTCTAAGATGGAGCAGATTGCACAGAGCTATCAAGAAAACAGGTCTATGCAAGATATTATGATGGGTTTGCAAGGGTATGGCATCAGCACAACTCAGGCACTTAAGCTATATAAAACGTATGGGCAAAGTGCGCTTTCTCGTGTTAGAGAAAACCCGTACAGGCTAGCTGAAGATGTTTTTGGAATAGGTTTTAAAACAGCGGATGCTATTGCACTTAAGATGGGGATAGAAGTAGATTCTCCTTTTAGAATAAGGGCAGGTATAATATATCTATTAGGGTTTGCAAGAAACAATGGGCATATGTATTTGCCACTTGAAAAACTTGTAGCAATGGGTGAACAAGCTCTCGGTAGACCATGCGAAGAAATTGAATCCCATATCATAGATGCTGCGCTTAAGGGCGATGTAATCATTAAATCTCCAGATGAAGAAGATATAGTGTATCTTCCTGGTGCATATAAAGTAGAACTAGATACAGCAAGGAGGCTCATTGAAATAAAAAATGCGCCTCTTTCTCATACTAATTTTGATAAATATATTAGTATAGAAAAGATAGAACATGCAGAAGGTATAGAGCTATCCAGCGAGCAAAGAGATGCAGTTCTCCGTTGCCTAGAAAATACAGCGACTGTTGTTACCGGTGGCCCAGGCACAGGTAAAACTACAACGATAAACATAATCATACTTGCACTTATTAGCATGGGCTATTCTGTGGCACTTTGTGCGCCTACAGGTAGAGCAGCTAAAAGAATGACTGAAACCACAGGGCAGGAAGCTAGCACAATACACAGGCTGCTTGAGTATATGCCAACAAAAAACGAAGGTATGTTTTCGTTCAACGAAGAAAATCCACTGCTTTACGATGCAATTATCGTAGACGAAATGTCTATGATCGATATTTATTTATTTTCTAGCTTATTAAAAGCTGTTGGAGAAGGCGCTAAGCTTATAATGATTGGCGATGTAAACCAATTGCCGTCAGTTGGCCCGGGAAATGTTCTAAGAGATATAATCGAGTCGGGCGCAATAGAGGTTATAACATTAAACGAGATATATAGGCAGGCAAAAGAAAGCAAAATCGTGCTTAACGCCTATTATATAAACAGCGGTGAAAGCGGAAGCTTAAAACAGGGTGATGACTTTATATTTATTGAGCAAAATAGCAAAGAGGGTATACAGAAAACTGTTCAAGAACTGTGTAACAATTATGCAGGAACAGATTGCACTATGAGTAATGATGTGCAAGTGCTTACGCCAATGAGAAAAGGTGACTTGGGCTCGGTTAAACTTAATGAAACATTGCAACGCGTTTTTAATCCCAAGCGTATAAACGCTAATGAGTGTAATACTGTTTATGGCGTTTTTAGGGAAGGCGACAGAGTCATGCAGATCAAAAATGACTATAAGCTGGAGTGGGAAAAGAAAACGGAGTATGGACTTGTTTGCGATAAAGGCCTTGGTGCTTTTAATGGCGACTTAGGCTACGTTATGCGTATCGATACAAAAGAAGAAACGATGACTGTGCGTTTTGATGACGATAAAATAATAACTTACGATTATTCGCAGCTCGATGAGCTTGAGCTATCTTATGCGATAACGATACATAAAAGCCAAGGCAGTGAATTTTCGGTTGTAATTATGCCTGTATATTCAGGCCCTCCAACGCTTATGGCGAGAAATTTATTGTATACAGCAGTAACCCGTGCTAAAAATATTATGTATCTTGTGGGTAGCAGGATAAACGTAAAGAGAATGGTTGATAACGATTATATAACCAAGAGATATACAAGCCTTTGTACTAACTTGAAAAATATGCAAGAGTTACTGGAGGCTAGTGATGATAAGCTTAACTAGTGCAATAGATAAAATGCTAGAGCTGGTCTATCCTTCAAATGTTGCATGCTGTATATGCGATAGAGAAGCGATTATGAATGAAGCGCCATATATATGCGAGGAATGTAAAAAAGAACTGATTTTTTCAAATGCTCAAAGAATTGTTGAAACTGAACAAAAAGAACTCCTTGTTTATTATGCTTTTGAATATGAAGATAAAGTTAAACAATTGGTGCATAATCTAAAATACAATAATAAAAGATATATTGCAAAATCAATGGCTTACTATTTAAACAAAATGATAGAGCTAAACGAGATTGAGTTTGACATAATTACACCAGTTCCGCTTCACGTAAATAGGCAGAAAAGCCGAGGATACAACCAGTGCGCTATTCTGTGCAAAGAGCTGGATGCATGCCATACAGCAAAATATAAAGAAGCGCTTGTGCGAACAAGAGATACAAAAATGCAAGCTACGTTAACACCTGAACAGAGGCGTACAAATGTAATTGATGCATTTGATGTAGCTATGGATGTAAAAGGTAAAAGGATACTTCTTGTTGATGATGTAACAACTACGGGATCGACTATGAAAGAGTGTTCAAAAATACTTCTCAAAAGTGGTGCAGAAATCGTAATTGGATTAACATTAGCGGCTTAAAATTTAAATATTTAAAAAATTGTTGCATTTTTTTAAATATTAGGGTATACTATCTAATGCAAAGCAAGTTCTAGGCTGTGGTTGAAAATCGATGCCAGTCGCAGGCGAAACGATCCACGTAAGTCTTATTCATTTAAGGCGAGCATGGTGCGGCTTAGAAGTAAGTCCGGCCAGCTTTTAGCAGATACTGCTATTAAAAAAGCTGAGAGAAGTTACAGTGAAAGCGAAGCTTCCAGACGGCGAGTGTGGGGACAAAAACCAGGTCAGCTAGAACGTGCAAAGCGATACTAACAATTTAAAAGGGGATTTAATCCATGTTTGAAGACAAGACCTTAATCTGCAAGGATTGCGGAGCAGAATTCGTTTTTACAGCAGGCGAACAAGAATTTTATGCTGAAAAAGGCTTCCAAAATGAGCCACAAAGATGCAAATCTTGCCGTGATTCAAGAAAAACAACAAGAAACAACGGCCCTAGAGAAATGCACGATGCTATTTGCGCTAACTGTGGCGCACCAACAAAGGTACCTTTCGTACCTAAAAACGACAGACCAATATATTGTAGCGATTGTTTTCAATCAATGAGATAATCCCATAAATAGAATTTGCATTCGAATTGGTCAAAACCCAGATGTTATACATCTGGGTTTTTGTGTTATAATATAATATAAGCATCTATCTAATGTATGTTTCTTAATATGAGAAAGGAGTGGATGTTATGCAAGTAACTATCTACGGTAAAAACATACACGTATCGAACTATTTAAAAGAACTAACGATCAAAAAGCTAGGCAAGCTGGAAAAATACTTTTATGATGAAACGGTTGTACAGGTAACGCTTTCCGTTGAAAAAACAAGACACATTGTAGAAATAACTATTCCATTTGCCGGAATGATGCTAAGAGCAGAAGAAGTAACTGGCGACATGTATGCCTCAATAGACAACGTTGTCGATAAAATTGAAAGACAAATTATGAAGCACCGCACAAGACTGGAAAAAAGTCTTCATAAAACTGTTTTCAAAGAGGCTAGTGACATAGATCAGATAGAGGCAGAACAAGACGAAGATGCTAAAATCGTCAAGAAAAAGAGCTTTGATTTTAAACCTATGAGCATTGAAGAAGCAATACTTCAATTAGAATTAATAGATCATAATTTCTTTGTATTCACAAATGCGGAAACAAATTCTGTAAATGTTTTATATAAAAGAAAAGATGGCGAGTTAGGATTAATTGAGCCAGACTAAGAATTAACTAAGAGCGGTTTACCGCTCTTTTTGTGTATAAGCATGCGTGTTAAAAGCGTGTTAAAAGCTTGTAAACGCATGCATACTAAGGTAAAATAAGGTAGTATGTATTTTTTGGGAGATGAATTAATGGGATTTTTACAAAAATTGCTGGGCGGCAGTAATGATACAGAAATAAAAAAACTACAAGGTTATGTTGATGAGATAAATGCACTAGAGCAGGGTATATCGGCTTTAAGTGATAAGCAGTTACGCGATAAGACGCAAGAGTTTAGAGATAGGCTTGTCCAAGGTCAAACGCTTGATGACATTATGTGTGAGGCTTTTGCAGTTGTCAGAGAGGCCTCAGTTAGGGCACTGACAATGCGGCACTTCGATGTCCAGCTCATAGGTGGTATAGTACTCCACCAAGGTAGAATAGCTGAGATGAGAACAGGTGAAGGTAAAACACTTGTTGCAACACTTGCTGCATATTTAAATGCGCTTTCAGGCAAAGGCGTTCATATCGTAACGGTCAATGACTATTTGGCAAAGCGTGACAGCGAATGGATGGGCAAAATATTTAGATTTTTAGGGCTAACTGTTGGCGTTATACTTCATGATATGGATCATAACGAAAGAAAGATGGCATACAACTGCGATATAACGTATGGCACAAACAATGAGTACGGGTTCGATTACTTAAGAGATAACATGGTCATCTATAAAGAAGAAATGGTTCAGCGCGAGCTTAACTATGCAATTGTTGATGAAGTTGACTCCATTCTTATTGATGAAGCGCGTACGCCACTTATAATATCTGGAGCTGGTGATAAGTCGACGGATATGTACACTATAGTTGACAAATTCGTTAAGCAGTTGCCAAAAGAAAGCTACACTTCCGACGAAAAAGATAAGACGGTTAACCTTACGGACGAAGGCGTTGAGAGAGCAGAAAAATATTTTAAAGTTACGAATCTTTCCGACTTAGAAAATACGGAATTAAATCATCATTTAAACCAAGCACTAAAAGCATATACGCTTATGAAAAGAGATATAGATTACGTTGTTCAAAACGACGAAGTAATCATAGTTGATGAGTTTACTGGAAGACTAATGACAGGTAGGCGCTATAGTGATGGTCTTCATCAAGCGATAGAAGCTAAAGAAAACGTAACGGTAGCCAGAGAAAGCAAAACTTTAGCAACAATTACGTTCCAGAATTATTTTAGAATGTACGATAAGCTTTCTGGCATGACAGGTACAGCCAAAACAGAAGAAGACGAGTTCAGAGGCATATATAAGCTGGATGTTGTCGAGATACCTACAAACCAGAAGATGATACGTAATGATAATAACGATGTAATATATACAACGCTCATGGGTAAATTTAGAGCTGTTGTTGAGGAAGTAGCACAAAAACATCAAACTGGTCAACCAATACTAGTTGGTACTGTTTCTGTTGAAAAGAGTGAGTTTTTAGCTGATATGCTAAAGAAAAAAGGCGTTAAGCATGTAGTGTTAAATGCTAAGAATCATGAAAGAGAAGCAGAGATAGTAGCTCAGGCTGGTAAATTCGGCTCAGTAACTATTGCTACAAACATGGCTGGTCGTGGTACGGATATTCTTCTTGGAGGTAACCCTGAGTTTTTAGCAAGAAGAGATATGAAACAGCTTGGCTTTGAAGAAGATATAATAGAAGAAGCGACGGGGCATGCAGATACTGATGACCAAGATATAATAAGTGCAAGAAAAAAATATAATGAGTTATATAACAACTATAAGATGGAAACTGACAAAGAAAAAGAACAGGTAATAGCTGCAGGCGGGCTTTATATTATTGGTACTGAGCGCCATGAGAGCAGACGTATAGATAACCAGTTGCGTGGTAGAAGTGGTAGGCAAGGTGACCCAGGCTCCTCAAGGTTCTATATTTCGTTTGAAGATGACCTGCTTAGAATATACGGCGCAGATAGATACAGAGGCATATTAGAAAAGATAAACAAAGAAGACGATGCTCCTGTTGACATGAAGATCATGACTAAACAAATTGAGCAAGCACAAAAACGTATTGAAGGACGCAACTTTGATACTCGTAAACATGTACTGCAATACGATGATGTTATGAACACTCAGCGTGGTATCATATACAAACAAAGACGTCAGGTTCTTGAAGGCCAAGATATACATGCTTCAATCATGGAGATGCTTGATAACGTGATAACGGGTGCGCTCGATATTTATTGCCAAAGCAATATTAACGAGTTTGACTATGATCTTGATGGGCTAGATGCTCATTTAAAGAGACTGTTTTTGCCAAAAGAAGCTATTGTGTTTGAAGAGGCTGAAAGAGGAAAACTTAGCAGAGATCAGTTAAAAGAGAGAATTGAAAAGCTAGCTTTTGATGGCTATGCTCAGCGCGAAGAAGTATTCACATCGCATGGAGTGGATATGCGCGAGATAGAGCGCGTTGTACTGCTTCGTATAGTAGATAGAAAATGGGTAGATCATATAGATGCAATGGATCAGTTAAGACAGGGGATAGGCATAAGAGCTTATGGCCAAAGAGATCCTGTTGTTGAGTATAAGCGCGAAGGCTATGACATGTTTGAGGAAATGATAAACGGCATACAAGAAGAAACTATAAACATGCTCTATAACCTAAAGTTACAAGAAGACAAAGCACCAACAAGAGAACGCGTTGCTGAGCCAACAAGAGCATCTCATGGGGACGAACCAGCAAAACAAGAAACAGCAAGAGCAGAAAAAAAAGTAGGACGTAATGATCCTTGCCCGTGTGGTAGCGGCAAAAAATATAAAAACTGTCATGGTAAGAATGCTTAAAGAGGATGTGACTAAGTGATACAACTTGATGATTATACTACAAAATTGAGTTCGTTAAAGGACACTATTATATTGGCAGGCGATTCACTTTGAATTGCCAGCTAAAAAATTAAGACAAAAAGAACTGCAAATGAGCATGGCGGAGCCAGGCTTTTGGGACGATGTTGAAAGAGCGAATGCTGTAAGTAAAGAGCTTAAGATAATAGACGATACGATCATAACATGCGAAAAGTTATACGCAAAAGCAGAGGATGCAGCTGTTCTGATTGAGCTATGTGTCCAGGAGGACGACGAGAGTCTTGCAGGCGAGATAGAAAATGAGCTTAATGAGCTAGAGGAGCAGGCGAACGAACTACACCTACAAACGCTTCTTAATGGCCCGTATGACCACAATGAAGCAATATTATCTTTACATGCAGGCGCAGGTGGCACAGAGGCGCAGGACTGGACATCCATGCTATATAGGATGTACACAAGGTATTGCCAGAAAAAAGGTTTCACCATTAAAGTGCTAGATTATCTTGATGGCGAAGAGGCGGGCATAAAAAGCGTTACTTTCCAGATATCAGGATTAAACGTTTATGGCTACCTAAAGACCGAAAAAGGAGTACATAGGCTTGTGCGCATATCACCTTTTGACTCAAACGCAAGAAGACATACTTCGTTTGCTTCGCTAGATGTTATGCCAGTAATTGATGATAACGAGGGCGATATAGTAATCAGACCTGAGGATATAAGAGTAGATACATACAGAGCTAGTGGTGCAGGTGGTCAGCATATAAATAAAACGTCATCAGCAATACGTATAACTCATTTAGCAACAAATTCAGTTGTGCAGTGTCAGAATGAGCGCAGCCAAACGCAAAATAAAGAAACAGCAATGAAAATGCTAAGATCTAAGCTCATAGCAATCCGTGAACAAGAACGAATGGACAAGATGACCGATATAAAAGGTGAAATGAAGAAAATTGAGTGGGGCAGCCAAATAAGGTCGTACGTATTTCATCCTTATAGCATGGTTAAAGACCATAGGACAAACCAAGAAACTTCTAATGTTCAGGCGGTAATGGATGGCGGAATAGATTCATTCATCAATGCTTATCTTTCAATGTCAGCTTAAACACTAACAAAAACTTCTGCAAAAGCGGGAGTTTTTTTTATTTTCTATCATACCAGAGGGGTTGTCTGCATATCTTTTATACAAACAAGTGAATATTTAAGGAGGAGCGCAGAAGATGAGAGAAGAAGAAGGTAGGCTCATTAGGCGTAACCATAGCATTTCAATCGAGGGCAGAGAAAAGGTAAGCATAACTGGTGTAGAGGATATGGATAGTTTTAATGACGAAGAAGTTACAATAGTAACGGAGTATGGACTTTTGAGCATAGGCGGGCATGATCTGCACATTAATAAGCTTAATCTGGACGAAGGGCATCTCGTGCTGGAAGGTTACATAGAGGGACTTGAGTATATGGATAAAGAAACACCTTCAGGTAGGGGAGGACTATTTGCGAAGCTGTTCAGGTAAGGAGCTTTTATAGCATGATAGAATCAACTTTAAACCAGTGGGCAGAGCTACTGTTTGGTATATATGGAGGCATACTTGCCGGCGTATCTTATGAAGTGCTTCGTTTTATTAGGCACATGTTTAATAATAAATGGGTTACAGTAATATGTGATACAGCCTTTTGGGTATGCTCTGTTGCCATCTCGATCTATGTTATGATGATGGTTAATAGCGGTATATTTAGAGTGTATATATTACTTGCAATAATGATCGGTTTTGGACTATATATGTATTTTATTAGTGATCTAGTAAATTACATATACGTTAGGTTGCATAAAGGCTTGAAAATGATATATAATATGGTCATGCATAAGTAGTATGTGCAAATATACATTGTGAGGCGTTAAAATGGACAGCAAAAAACTGCTAAGAAAAATAGTAATAGCAGCTATAGTTATTTTGACTGTTTATGCGGGCTATACTATCATAGTGCAGCAAATTGCTTTACAAAAAAAGAGCACAGAAATGGCCGACTTGCAAAAACAACTGGATGCATTGCAAGCCGAAAAAGAGGAACTAACCAATAAAATAGATCATTCTGATTCGATGGAATATATTGAAACTACGGCTAGAGAAAAACTGAACTGGGTCAAAGCTAACGAGATAATTTTTATTCCATCCAGCACACCTATTCCTTGACATGAGATGGTATTTGATATATAATAAATTTTGCTGACGCGGGGTAGAGCAGTATGGTAGCTCGTCGGGCTCATAACCCGGAGGTCGCAGGTTCAAATCCTGTCCCCGCAACCATTTAAATGTACGACATGGAAATTTTCTGTGTCGTATTTTATTATGAAGTTTTATTTAATGAATAAAAAAAGTAGCACATATTAACGGGTCCCTATTCATGCAACCAATCAGAAAGCTTGTAAACACATTTGTTTATGGGCTTTTCTTCGTTATCTCTATAATTACCATATAAACGCCATAAAATCTTAAATTAATTCCATAATCTATAAGCTTATTATCCGTCAATCAAAGGCGGCTTTTTTAATTTTAAGACTAAACACTATAAAGGTGCTTGAATTTCTCGGACATGTGGACAAGAGCAAAAATAATTATCGGGTGTTATAAAATGCTGACAAAGTGACTGTTTATATGGATATATAACGTGCCAGTTAATTTAAAGATGAGAAGTATAGTAAATAGTTACATCTCATTATAGCTTTTTTTGAATGAATGAAGGAACAATGTTCCGATTTTTAAAGCTGGAAATCATTTATGGTCATGATATTAAGATGGTTAATAAGGTGTTAGCGCGTATTACTAAACCAAAATATTTAGCTCTTAGCAACTTAGTTTTTTAACAATAACCGAGGTAATTTATTCCTATTGTGAAATATATTTTAATCTAACATCCAAACGAATTGATATAACAAACAAAATATGCTAATTATTAGTTAAAAACTTAACTAATAATACAATATATAGATATTTATTTATAAATATGAATAATAAATATATTTGTTGTCATATAATGTTCAAAAATAGTATAATAATATACATTGATATAGTTTTGAAAAATTTGTCGAATTATATTATCTTTGGAGTGGTCGAAATGCAAGAATATAATTGCACAGTAAAAGGGATCGACGGGAAAACAATAAATAACTATAAATTAAAAACCGAAGATGAGTCTAGCTTAATTGCTCAGCTTAAGTCGTCGGGTCTATATTTGGTGCGCTATGAAGTTGTTGAGGCTAAAAAAGATATTGTTGGCGGTAACAAATTGAAATTATCTTCAAAAGATATTTCTGTCTTATGCAGGCAATTAGCTTCTATGCTTACGTCGGGAGTAACACTAGTTAAGGCGCTAAATATTTTATATCTTCAAATGGAAAAAAAGAATATAAAAGAGGCTGTTAAAAGATTATATGAAGCTGTCCAAAAAGGTGAGCAATTTTCTGAAGCGCTTAGAAAGCAAACTAATGTTTATCCGGAATTAATGATTAGTATGGTTGAAGCGGGCGAAGGAAGCGGGAGGCTGGATAGCGTTATCGAAAAACTTGCTGCCCACTATGAAAAGGATGTTAAGCTTAAGGCGAAAATCAAGACGGCGCTGACATATCCAATCATTCTTGTGGTTCTGTGTATCGCTGTTGTTATAATATTAGTTACTCAGGTGTTACCTATTTTTATTGGTATGTTTAATGAGGCTGGTGCAGAATTACCTTTGCCTACTAAAATGGTTATGGGATTTTCTCAAGTTTTAACAGGATATTGGTATCTCATAATTCTTTTCTCTGTAATAATTGCACTTGGTTTTAAAGTATATTTGGGAACCGAAGCAGGACTGAAAAACTGGCATCGTTTATTGCTGAAAATACCAGTAGTGAACAAGACGATGACAAAGCTTGCGGCTGTAAGGTTTACCAGTACATTATCCACTTTGCTTTCTAGTGGCCTGAACCTTTTAGCTTCTCTTGATATTTCTATTAAGGTCGTTGGCAACCGTGTTGTCATGGAAGGACTAAACATTTCAAAAGAAGATATAAGAAAAGGAATGCCGTTGTCTCAATCACTTAGGAAAGTTAATGTTCTTCCTCCGATGGTTTACTCTATGATTGGCATCGGTGAAGAGTCGGGCTCTATAGAGAAAATGTTAGAAAAATGTGCAGAATATTATGATAACGAAGTTGATAATTCAATCACAAAACTTGTCAGTATGATTGAGCCACTTCTAATAATAGTGATGGCGGTTGTTGTTGGCTTTATTGTTATAGCAATGATGATGCCTATATTCGATATATATGGAACAGTTGGAGGCTAATTGAGATAGCCGTTTACTTAATATACAAAGCTAGCTATTGGAGGCGAGAAAGTGGTAAAGTTAAAATCATTATTATCAATAGATATTGGGAGCGACAGAATAAAGCTTGTCCAAGGGTATTATCGTAAGGATACATTATACATAGAAAAAATAGGACATCTTCCTGTGCCGGAATACAGCATAGAAAAAGAACGCATAAAAAACGGGAAAGCATTAGCGGACGATATTATTAATTATATAAACAAACAAAATATAAAAACTAAGGATGTTGTAATAACTATAAATGCAGTAGGATCGGTTATCAGAGATATAGATTTGCCAAAAGCTAATCCTAAAGAACTTAATTCTATGCTGGAAAATGAGATGATCCATACATATCATGTGAGCGAAACGGATTTTATCCAGTACAAATTGCTAGATACATTTAAAGATGAAGCGGGAACAACACTTGATAAATATAGAGTAGCGGCTTTAAGCGCTGATATAATTGGCGAATATCATGAGCTTGTGAAAATGATGAAGCTTAACCCTGTGGCGATGGATATTAATTTAAATTGTATGGATAAGCTGTTGAACAAATTCACAACAATTAATGGACAGAATATTGCGGATAAAACTGTTATGTTTGTGGACCTTGGTGCTCAAAATACCACAGTTTATATTAACTCAATGGGTAAACAGCGAGTTTCTAGAAATTTGAACATTGGTTCATCTGAAGTTGAGAAGATAGTAAGTGATGAAACGCTTACATCTACAAAAGTAATTAAAAAAATGAAAGAAGAGGGATTCAATTTCTTAAGTAAAGAATATGAAAACGAACAATATTATTCAATATTAAAATCCTACTTTTATAATTTGGATCAAGAACTTAGAAATATTATTCGTTTTTACACTAGTAGATTTGAATCGGATTCTGTAACTCAAGTTTTTTTGATGGGTGGAGGAAGTGCTTTGTCAGGTTTGAGTGAATACTTGCAAGAGAATCTTAACATGCCAGTAGAAAGAGTGCAGAAAATATTGAATATTAATGATGATAAAATCTCTGAAAGTACAATGCATGCATATCTAAACGCATTTGGGGCATTGATCAGATGTTAAAGCAGAGAGGTGTTTATATGAATGATTATAATTTTTTCTCGAGCTATCAAAGAAAAAATTGGATGGCTTTTGATATTCGATCGCCATATTTTTTAGGGGTACTTATCTTGATTATTTGCGCAGGATTTACTGCTGGAGTGTATGTAAATAATTTTATTACAACGATGCAAATTAATTCAATGACGGCCGAAGTAGATACTATTAAGAAGAACGAAGACTATATTGCAGCTGATAAATTTCAAAAAAGTTTAGATGCTATGATTAAATATGATGCCAGCGCAGATCTAGCTTTAAAAAAATTCCAGAGCGCGCAGGTATTGGACTCAGAGCTAATCTCGTCGCTATTAAAAGGCGTTCCAACGAATGTGAAAGTAGTATCTTTTGGTATGGATAGTACTAGCTTTGGTATAACGTGCAATGCTCCTGACAGAAAAGTTGCTGCTGAGCTATTGCTAGGACTAAAAGAAACGGGATTGTGCGATGATATACAATTAAATTCTGTTACGAGTAAAGAAGATGGCAGTGGTGTTGTTGTAAGCATCAATGGCACTTTGAAAGTAGGCCAGAAATGAAAAAAATAGATATGACTGTTACTAAACGCGATAAACACTTGCTGATAGTTTTGCTAGCGGCTATTATTGGGTTTCTATGTTTTAATTACGTCATCAGTCCGGCGCTGGAAACAGCGAGTAAACTGAAAACGACTTCAGATACATTGCGAGCTGAACTAAGTAAGGCCAATGCTCTTATTGCCCAAAAATCATCCATAGAAACTGAAGAAAACAATAAGAAACTTCAGCTTTCAGAAAAATATGCTACATTTTTCTATGAACTGAACCAAGAACGCATTTTATATCAGATGGATACACTGATTCAACAATCTGGATTACCGGTTTTATCGTATATTCCAAGCAAAAGTGTTGTTTCAAGCATCTCGGTTCCAATAAGCCAATATTCGTATACAAAATATCCTTTGCTAAACTACGCTATAGTAACAAACCCGACGTTGGTAAACTCAATCGATAAAGGTCAGGCTGTAAAAACCCAAAACAGTACTACTGCTAAAACGGAATTATCTGAAGAATCCATACCTACTTTTGATATTACTTTGAATTTTAGTTCTGCCAGATACTCTAGCATTATGGATTTTATTAAAAAACTAGAAACTATGAATAAAGCTATTATTATAAAAAAAATTGATATACACCAAGCAGAGACAAACTTAAGTGGTCAAATTGTTATTTCGATTTATTCTATGCCAAAAGTGGATGAAAGTGAAAGTAGCTATCTTGAATTTTTGCCTTCCTCTGGAAATGGAAAAGTAGATCCCTTTCAGTAAAGTTTGTTAGCCGGATGGAGTGATACTAATGGTTAATCCAATTAAGAACAATAAAGGCGCTGCAATTGCTGTTGTAGTTATAGCGATGGCTGTACTTATGATCTTGGGTACGTCTGTTCTAAATTTGGGTTTATCCGAGACGAAAATGTCATTATTAAATGAAAAAGACATTCAAGCTGAGTATATTGCAAAAGCGGGTGCTGATATTGCTGCCAAATATATCGCGGATAACCCTGAAACGAATGTAACGAACCTGTCGGATTCGTTGGGCAAAGGAAATTTTGATGCTGTAGTAACCAGACCAGACTCTTCGACAATAAAAATTGTATCGACAGGGACCGTCGATACATCATCAAAAAGTGTATCGCTTATTCTAAAAGCAATGACTTATAAAGACTTATTCACGGGGCTGCGCCAAACAGGAGTAGATGCCCTTGATTTGACTGCAATGAACGTTGAATACATGCCAGGCTCAGTTGTTAATATAGAGGCAAATGTAGCCAGCTTGGATCAAATACAGTTAAGCTTGGCAGACGCCTCCGATCCTAACATTGTAAAGTCATTAAACAATAATGTTCCTGAATCTTTTGCTATTCCGGATAGTGCTGGATATATAACCGAGCTGCCCATTGCAGTCTCGGGCATTAAGACGTTTACTGGTAATTATAGCCTTACAACCCTTACTAAAGTAAACGGCGAAACCCTTGTTTTTGATACGCAAGGAGGTAACCAATATATCATTGCAAATACATTAAGCTTTACAGGCACGCAAGGAAGTGTGATTATTCAAGGCGGCGGCTTTGTCCATCTATACATAATTGATTCAGGTGATATTCAGAATCCTATTAGCTTGAATACTGATAATCCTGGGACTCTGTTTATCTATGTCTCACAAGGAAAGTCTCTAACTATTGCAGCCAATGGTGTTATAAACGCATATATTTACGCTCCAGAGGCTACTGTAGAAATACAATCAGCACTGACAACTGTCAAGGGTGCATTAATAGGACAAATTATTAATAGAGGAAATGTGAATGGCGCTAAAGGAACTTTCTATTATATTCCGCTTCCGAACAATCCTTCTGATAATACAATCCAATTCCTTTACAAAAAAATTATGTATCTTAAATAATCAGTATAAATTTACTTGGGTTAGGAGCTGAGGTGTGGTGAAATTTCATAGAATTAAATCTGAAAAAGGGATGACGCTAGTTGAGATTATCGTCGCACTAGCAATTCTCGGGTTAATTATTCTGGGAATAATGGGCATGTATAGACTTGCTTCTTCTCAAATTTATACATCGGGCTATCGCACGGATAAGATATTGGATGCACGCACAATTGCTGATGATCTAATTGAACAAAATGAAATTCAAAAACTCAGCAGCGCATCTCAAATTGATCTATATCTGTCTGGTAAAGGTTATCATGGTGTAAGTTTACTGGAAGATCTCGATATGAAATACGATGCCTTTGATGTAAATTATCATATTGCAGCGGAATCTTTAAGGGCTACTGTGGCCGGTTATGAAGTTACAATTCTCATTTTTATTGATGATAATAATTCCGTGCAATTAACGACCTTTGTAATTAAAGGCGGTGGAATTTAGTGAGACGCTCAAATCGGCTTAAAAACAATAAAGGTTTTACTTTATTGGAAATTATAGTTGCTTTAATAATATTGGGCGTTATATTGACAGCAATATTTTCTTTTTTTCAGTATGGCAACTTAATGACTGTTAAGGATAACGAACAATATGTTATACAGAGTGAAATGAGATATGATATTGATCAAATTATTACAGAGATAAAGTATGCTAATGAGATTTACTTGCTAGAAACAAAACCCACTGAAAGTGAAAAAGAGAATTCGGAATATAGTTATATTTACTTAGATGGCGGCAAATTCTACTTTTCAATTTATCAACCTTTAACAAATAGCAGATTAGAAACCGTAGCAAAAGGTACTTATAAAGATGTTGAAACTAATTTTTCTAAAGATACTGAGCTGATAGACAGCTTGAATATTGTGCTGTCCAGCCAATATTACAATCAGACTTATGAAGTGGATGCGAAAATTAAATTGCAGAACCTCAAACTTAATTCGCCAACAGGAAGTGTACAGGGTAGCACAACATCGCAAGTGATTAAATTCAAGGTCCCTCAGGAAAATTGATTTGAGATTGGGCAGATAAAGTTAATACAATTAAGTAATTTTGTTTTAGATACAAAAAAAGAAGCATGACTGTCATGCTCCCTTTTTATCTAGCTATAGGATTAGGTGCAACCGAATAGTTAATCTGCAAAGATTCCTGTGTGACTTGGATACATCTGATTCGCGGCATCACCGTTTGTTACTGTAACATCCCCATCAGCTTCGATTATAACTGTGAATGTACCACCCATTTGGCATGTCCATGACATTGTGGAAGGAAGCATAGCAGCAAAATCTGTATCTGCTGATGAATTGTATGTGTTTGCTGCAGCGCTACCTTTTTTAGCATATAGAGTTGATGCTGCGGTTGCCAGTGTTTTTGCTGATGAAATATCAGCCTGCTTTTTAGCCGTGTCTGAGAAGCCACTAAGTCTAGGAATTAAGATTGCTGCTAATATGCCCAAAATTACGATGACCACAATTAGCTCGATAAGTGTAAAACCTTTTTTGTTTTTCATTTTTTGAACTTTTGTCTGTAAGCTATTCATTATATTTTTCCTTTCAAATATGTATTTTTTGTGACAAATGTGTTACATATAATTGGTAGTTATGATTATAACAAACAAAAATGCAAAAATAAAGAAAAATATTTAAAAATACACATAAAAACGTATAAAAAACAAAAATGCAACAAAAAAATGTGAACAAATTGTTAATTTCTGTTATAATGAAGCATATTATAAAGAAAAACAACTAAAACAATATTTTTTTAACGGGTTAATTACTGCCAAAGACACATAAGACTGGGGGAGAACTACTGGATGGATACTATTTTCATTGCTGCGCTATCACCTTTGCTAGTAGAGATGTTTTTATTACTGATCTTTTATATTAGTTTTGATATAAGAAGACTTAATAAATTAACAAAAAAACTTAGGACTCTTGCAAACAAAGCAGAGACAATTAAAGACTGCAAGAAAAATAACTTTTTGTTGTTGGAGAAATTGTTAGATAAAAAAACTCCAATTTGTTTTATGAAAAAATGGGAGTCAATGAAATATCAAATTGAAAATTACTACGACGGTATGTTTATTCCTGAAGGTGAAACTTTTTTTGAATATAAAAGTCTTGTAGAGATCGAAGGCGGAAGAAACCATATCAAATCTTTATGGAACTGTTTTTGGTTGTTTTCAGCACTTTCTCTGAGCTTACCATTAGCGGCTGCCATATTCTTAGAACCGAGTCAATTATTACTAGCAATTGAATATGGGTTAAGTGCTTTTTCGTTAATGGCAATTGGCCAGCTTCTTTTTACACTAGGTAACGAAAGAGCACACCATAATGTAAAAAAGCAATATTATCGTTTTATTAATGAGTTTAATCGCATAGCCCCAGTTACAAGTAAAGAATCAGCTTTAATTTTGGAAGCAATGAAAAAAGAACAAAAGGCCGTTGAAGCAAGTACAGCTAAAATAGTAAATAAATTTGATAGCTTTGCTGAGGTAACAGTATTACCTCCACTAAAGGATGCATTAAAGAATATCTACGATCTGCAAGAAAGTGGCATGAAAAAATTAGCATCTGAATTTGCGGTTCATTTAACAAATACATTGGACTCTCGCATGACAAGTTTATCTAAAACTATCAGCGGTGTCCAAGTAGATCTTTCAAGATTAAACGAAAGCTTAAATGAAAACATACAGAATCTAAATAGTCTTCTGATGGCTCAGCGAAATACTTTGCAAGAGGCAGCGAATAGCTTGTCGCTTTCTGGACAAGCTCAACTAAAGGCAATAGCGCAAGCTGAACAGCAGCAGAAACAATCATTTGACAGTAATGAAAAACTCACTATTCAGATGGAAAAGATGATCGAAACAGTAGATAGATTAACAGAGCAAAATAATGCGTTCAGCATAACAGCAGCTCAGATAATAGAGCAATCTACTCAAACACAATTGCAGATAGCAGATCAGCTGACTTTAAGCCAAGAAAAGATGGATTCTGCCATAAAAGAAAGTGCAAATATAATGGGTGGAATTGCCCAAAAGATGAAAGAGTCAATGGCTGTTGCAGGCAAGGAAATCGCTCTAGGTATAAAAGAAGTTTCAGGCGATAACGCAGAGGCTATAGAAAAAATTACTGAGCAAGCAAAGCTTTTGCGAGATGATTATGATAGCTATTTTAATCGCTTAGAGGATTATTCGAAAACTACGTATGAGGATATGGAATATCATGTCCAAAATGTTATTTCTAAAATTACAGAAGATGTAGAAAAAATACTCAGCGAAAATATGGAATCGAGCAAATCCGTATTGGAAGATTACAAAGAAAGCAACACAAGCTTATTGATGGCTTTTAAAGAACAGACAAATAGTATTAGCTTATATGCAAATGAGATTAGTATGGATGTAAATGGGCTTTCAGAAAATCTAAAAAACTCAGTTGGTGCGTTTAACCAAAGTGTAAATGATAGCGTTAAATCTATCATGCAAGAATTCGATTCAGGGCTAGCGGAACTGTCCGTAAGAATTGCAAATACAGTTGAAAGTATTTGCGACGCAGTAGAAGCTTTACCATCAGCACTAGAGAAGAAATAGAAAGTTGGAGTAATGAATAGTTTTAGCCAGGAGATTGAAAGCATTAAAAACAAATATTATACCTTCGAAGAGTTCCCATTGATACAAAGAGATAAGCTTCCGAAAAACTGCTTAAGAAATGCAATGATTGTTCAAGAAGAAGAAATTGAGTATTATGCTGCACGTCTTAAAAGCAGAGAACTCGAAGGGTTGTTATTGGATTTAAACTCTACTAAAAATATGGATGAAATAAATCGGGCAGTAAAGATAATAACCTTGCGAAATTCACAGAGAATTATTAAACTGATTAGCATTTTATCACAATATTATTATGATTCGCTTAGTCTAAATATCTTGTGTAAAAGAATAACGGAAAATTGCACAAAGAAACAGCTAAAAGAAAATAGCTATCTTCATAAAATCGGAATGAAAGATAATAAGATAGTAGCTTTTATGCAGGCCATTTCTCAAGAAGGCCAAGATATGACAGTAACGTGTGAAAAGTATGGTGTATCAGAAAAAAGCCCTCTGGCTATGGAAGGATTCTTAGCTTATTTTAACAAGTGTGACAAGACTGCTTTTTTAATAAATTATAAAAAAATGATTATCCTTATAGAGGAGTTGCCAATACAGAAAATTTTCGAAATGCTGGCAAACTACTTAAATGTATTTAATTTGATTGAATATATAGAAAGTGTAAATTTAGCGATTTTAGATAAGTTAGAGCAACCTTATGTCTCGGTAGAATGGAAACCTTTTTCAGTAGAGCTTCGTGAAAAGTTTGCACATTGGAGTTATTTATATAGGTTGAAAATTCATTGCGAAGAAAACCCAGAAAAGCTTAATGCCTTAATAAAGTACTTCGAGTATGTAAGAACCAGTTATGAGATTAATGAAGGCGAGATACTAATAATAGATTTTGGTTGGGTTGTGTTGGCCAATGTTAAGGGTAGTATGGATTCTTACTTGTATGACAAAAGGCTGTTTGAAAAAGAAATGTCGCAGTGGGAGCAAGATATAGAAATAGTTCCATCATTCTTAGACGGAATAAAAGATATCATGACAGCAAGACATTTTATGCTCACAGAAGATGATTCGCGCTGCATAAAACTTACTCTTGAAGACATCCATTATTATTATGCTCAAGAAGTGTTGGATATTAAGCTTGGCTTAGAGCCAGATATGAGAAACCACGATGTTAAGTGAAGATAGAAAGATACAAGGTAATTAATCTTTCACCGAATATTACAGATGTGATTATGCCTAAAGAGAGGAAAGGGCCAAATGGTATCGCAGTTTTCATAGAACCTTTTTTTGAGACGAGAAGGAAAATCGCTAAAACTGAAGCATATAAAGCTCCAATAAAAAGTGCAAGTAGTATAAGCTTCGTTCCAGCAAATACTCCGGCAGCTGCCATTAATTTGATATCTCCGCCACCTATTGAATCTGGAATAATCAAACCAAGCGCGAAGAGTATGCCAGAGGCAGCAAAAAAACCGATAACTGGATTAAGTAAATTATCATTCATGAAAATGATGTAGTAGATGCTATGCATGATGCCTAAAGCTATAAGTGCAACAATAAGACTATCAGGGATAATTTGCAGATCAAAATCAATAAACGAAATAATGATTAGTATTGAAAACAATAACATAACAAAAAGGCTTTCCCAAGCAAGGCCGTAAGTAAGCCAAACCAACAAAAACAAAAGACCTGTCAGAAGCTCTACAGCAGGGTACCTAAAAGAAATAGGCTGTTTGCAGTTTTGGCACTTGCCATTTAAAAAGAGAAAACTCAAAATTGGTATGTTTAGATACCATGGGATAAGAGAATTGCAATTAGGACAATATGATCGACCTGCTATTATGGTTTTCTTAATAGGAATACGATATATACATACATTTAAAAAACTACCAATAAGCAGACCGAATATAAAAATAAAGACTGAAAGTGCAGTATAAAGATCCATTAAGTTACCTCATTAATAAAATATTCATAATTGATATATTATCACAAAAATAAAAAATATACAAAACGGAGATCTAATATGGCAACAAAAAATAAAAAACTAGGTGAACTTTTGATCGACATTGGTGCAATTAATGCAGAGCAATTAGAAGAAGCCCTAAAAGTATCAAAAACGACCGGGGATGTTTTGAGTGAAACCCTTCTTGATTTAGGGTTTTTGGATGAAAAAACATTATGTAAAGGGCTTGAATACATTTATCATCTGCCTTATGTAGATCTTGCTGCTGTAGTAGTTGATAAGGGAGCTTGCGGTAAGATTACAGAAGCTCTTGCAAAAAAACATTGTCTTATACCAATTAAAATAGAAGGAAATGCTCTTTCGGTCGTTATGTTCGACCCGCTAAACTTCTATTCAATTGATGATGTGAAAAACAGCAGTGGCATGCAAGTGAGTGTTGCAGGTGTTTCCACCAAGAAGAGCATTTTTTCTTCCATAGACAGATATTATGGCGGTGAAATTGCAGAAAAAGCTTTTGAAGATCTAAGAAGAGAGTACAGCAATATCAATCTATCAGATCTGTCGGATATCTCAAGTAGTGAGGTATCAAACGCACCAGTTGTTCGTCTTATTAATTCGATATTACTAAGAGCTATTAAATCAAACGCCAGCGATATTCATATAGAACCAATGGAAGATAAATTGAAAATTCGATTCCGTATTGATGGACAACTTCAGGAAGTTATGACTTCCTCAATGTCAGTGCATTCAGCCGTCATAACTAGAATAAAAATCATGGGGCAAATGGATATTTCGGAAAAGAGAATACCTCAAGATGGTCGAGTTGATACCACTGAGGATGGAAAACAAATAGATTTACGTATTTCCATATTGCCTACTGTATATGGGGAAAAAGTAGTAATTCGTATTCTCGGAGGATCATCAGGCGTTCTTGAAAGAAGTCAGCTGGGTTTTTCTGAAAATAATAATATTCTATTTGATAAAATCACCAAAAGTCCGAATGGAATTATTTTAGTATCAGGACCAACAGGTTCAGGTAAAACTACAACCTTATATTCTCTTTTAAAAGAACTAAACAAACCAAATGTAAATATAATTACTGTTGAAGATCCGGTAGAGTACAAATTGGAAGGCATCAATCAAGTGCAAGTCAATGTAAAAGCAGGACTCAACTTTGCAAATGGTTTGAGGTCTATCTTAAGACAGGATCCTGACATAATTATGATCGGTGAAATCCGTGATGCTGAGACAGCTGAAATAGCCATCAGAGCTTCTATTACGGGCCATTTGGTGCTTAGCACCATACATACAAACGATGCGCCATCATCCGTAACGAGACTAGTAGATATGGGGATAGAACCGTTTTTGGTTGCATCATCTTTAGTCGGAGTAGTAGCACAAAGGCTTGTTAGAAACATATGCCCAAGATGTAAAACAGCATATAAACCATCTCATAGTGAAATGCTTATGCTGAATATGAAAGAACCCGCTCCGTTATACAAAGGAGAAGGTTGCCCTTATTGTAACTTTTCTGGTTATAAAGGTAGGAGCGGTATACATGAAATTTTAGCTGTAACTAAAGAAATACGAGAACTTATAAGCAGAGGCGCTACGCTGGATCAGCTACAGCAAATGGCTGTACGCCAAGGCACTGAGACACTTAGGGCAAGCTGTATAAAGTTAGTTCTTACTGGAGTCACTACAGTGGATGAATTATTAAAAGTAACTTACAGCTTAGATTAATTAATAATGAAAGGGAGTCTTTAAATGGCAACAGATTTAAATCATGTTTTGAAAATTGCGGTAGAGAAGAATGCTTCAGATATACATTTCACGGTAGGGCGTCCGCCAATTTTAAGAACTAGAGGCGAACTTATGTCAATTGATGCAGATCCATTATCGCCAGACAAAGTTAAAAATATATGCTATTCTATAATGAATTCTGATCAGAAAAATATTTTCGAAAATGAAGGACAAGTTGATTTTTCCTGGTCACTTCCGCAGTTCAATAGATATAGAGTAAACGTGTTTAGACAGAAGAATTTCTGTGCGGCTGCTCTTAGAATGATATCAAACAAAATACCTACATTTGAAGAAATAGGTTTGCCAGAAATATTTGAACAGCTTGCTTTAAAACCAAGAGGGTTAGTACTTGTAACCGGACCAACAGGTTCAGGCAAGTCAACCACTTTAGCAGCTATGATAGGACACATTAATAATAAAAAAAGGTGTCATATACTGACCATTGAAGAACCAATCGAATATATGCATGACCATAATATGAGTATGGTCAATCAGCGCGAAGTAGGAGGAGACACTAAGAATTTTGCAACTGCTTTGCGGTCCGCTTTGAGAGAAGATCCTGATGTAATTTTAGTAGGTGAGATGAGAGATTTTGAGACGATGTCCACAGCGATATCTGCGGCAGAAACAGGGCATTTTGTCATGTCCACGCTGCATACTACTACTGCAGCACAAACTGTTGATCGTATTATCGATGCATTTCCATCCAGCCAGCAACAGCAGATTAGAGGTCAGCTAGCCTCAATTTTAGAAGGTATTATTTGCCAACAGCTAATAAGAACAACAGACAAACAAAAACTGGTGCCGGCCTTTGAAATATTACTTGTTAATGATGCTGTTAGAAATCTTATTCGAGAAGGTAAAGTTCCACAAATTGTAACAGTTTTGCAGACAAATATAAAAAACGGAATGGTGCCTATGGACTATTCGTTGGCGCAACTTGTGAAAAAAAGACAGATTACAAGAGAGGATGCTTATGCTAGATGTGTCGATGCTGAGATATTTGAAAGTTATTTAAACGGCAACGCAGGATATTGAAGATAAAACTGTTTCATACTTATCGTACATAAATGCAGTTAGATAAGTTGTCATTAACCTTAATACATCGTAATTTTGTTGTGTAACAATAAATAATCTATAGTGTGGTTAGAATATTTATCTATATAATCATCAAATGAAGGCTTTTAGAGAAATCTAAGAGCCTTTATCTTGTATCTTAATTCATTTATATTTTCACATGCCGAATATGGGTTTTTATTCCATTTGTAAAACCAATAAGAATAATAGCTATTTTTTAAGCGATAGCTTATAATCTAAAGTATATAAAACTACTTGAAACATGCGAAATTAGACAGTTTGAATAAATATTCAATGTGCTTAAAACATTATGTGGTATAATTATAGTATCATATTTTAAAAAGAAGATATAAATTATGGATAAATATAGTATTGCAATAGTAGATGATGAATCGGTCTATTTATTAGAAATTGAAAAAATAGTTAGACAGTATTTTAATAGTAAATCATATGAAGTTGATATTACATCATTTGATAATGTAAACGATTTCAAAAACTCGGAAGAAAAGTATGATTTTATTATTTTAGATATAAACATAAAAGAATCTAGCGGGTTAGATCTAAAAAAAGATTTAGAGAATGAGGATAATGAGTCCCAGATAATTTTTGTTACAAATTATGAAGGATATATGATTGATAGTTTCGGAACTAATGTATTAGGCTTTGTATTAAAAGATGATTTGACTAGACTTGAAAAAGTTATTGATGCCTATCTAAATAGCATAAAATATAATAAAAAGTTTGTTGTTTTAAATGATCTGAAAATAAATATTAACGATGTATTATATTGTTATGCTATATCAGGCTATGTCAAAGTTTATTATATAGAAGATAATAATGTTGTAAAAAAGTTATTGACAAATAAATCATTGATCGAAATGAATAAAATATTAGGAGAAGAGCAATTTGCATACAGCCACAAATCATATCTTGTCAATCTTCTAAGAGTGAAAAAAATAGAAACCAGCAAAGTAGTTTTGGATTTTAATATGGAGTCACCTTTAAGCAGAAGAAAATATATAGAATTTAAAGAAGAATTCGTAAAATATATAAAGTATAGGAAAAAATAATGTATCTGATTAATCAAATAATCTACTTAATAGCGGTTATATACTCAATGCATAGGATAATAAAATTAGATTACACTAAGAAATTAGTAATGAGAATTTTGGTTATATTATCTTTGCCTATTATTTATTTGCTTTATTTTAGTCCTTTGCTTGTTTTCTTTATTGAAATTTTAATAGTTGTATTTGTTTTCTTTGGTGAAAAAATACGGGTAATATTGATATCTTTCCTCAGCATATCTTGCTTATATACTATAATGCAACTTTTCTTAGGAGTTATCGGTCAGTTTTTTAGCTTTAATGAGTTATTTATTAATCTAATATCAGCAGTATTAGTTGTTTTGTTAATGGAAGTTATTGGGAAAATTGAATTTTTAAGAAAACTGAAATATGATAAATCGATACAAAATTTTGTTTTAAACGTATTAATAAATTTAATATTGATCACGCTTATTTTTGTAATTATATATCGACTTTTTGATACGATTCCACTTCAAAGTTTGATAATATTATTAGTCTTTGTAGCTATATTTACAGTATCTTCACAGATTGTAACATATCAGTATATTCAGAATTCTAATAAGCTTAATCAAAATAAACTACTTTTTGAAATTCAAAAACATTCATATGAAAACTCTATGGTTAAATATAAAGAAAGGTTATCGTTTTTACATGATATAAACGCTTATATCTCTTCATTAAACAGAATGTTAAATAGTGATGATATTCAAAATGCTATACAACTTATAAATGAAATGTCCGGCGAATTAAAAAAGAATAGAATGGTTTATAGTAATAACGAATATATTAATTTAATAATTAATGAGTTTGAAACTAGGTTTAAAGATAACTTTATAAACTTTAATTACAGTGAAATAATAATGGGCGAAATTAATATAGAATCCATGGATATAATATCTTTATTTTATAATATAATTTCAAATGCACTGGAGGCTGCTAAAAACTCAGAATCTAAAACTATAACTATAAATGTTAAATTAGATGAAAATATTCTATATATAGATTGTATAAATTCAGTTCATAGTAATTTTAACATTGATACTATTAAAATAGGAGAAACCACTAAAGAAGATAAAGATTTACATGGAATAGGATTATTAAATCTAAATAAGATTATAAAAAAATATTCAGGCAATATTGAGTGGTCCACAACTGACAACGGCATGTTTAAGCTGGAAATATTTATTCTAATTTAATAAAATATGTAAAAAAAGTAAATATAAGCAACCGGACAACCTAAAATTATGACCGTTCATAAACTAATTGTTTTTGAACGGTATTTTATATGTTACTTTATATATGCAGAATAATAACATATAAATCACAGAAATAATACACGACTTTTAGGTATATAGTAAGCTATAATTAAATCTACACGAATTAAATATTTAAAAATGAAAGGGTGAATTACAAATGATGACGACATGTGATTTTCTAGATTTCTTAAATTGGCTTTTAGGTTTTTAATTAAATAGTTTGAATATGAAATTGATTTCGAGATTAATTCGAATTCAATAATTATTAAACTAGGTAATCACTTTTCAGTTGTAAATAAGAAGCCAAAGATTTGGGAAAATCGTAAATAATTGCATTGCTTCTTATTTCGCAAAGGCAGTTGAGACAATAACTGCAATAGGTACTTGCTTTCATATCGACAAGATATGGATGGATATTCGTATATGACTGTGAAGCTAAACTTATTTAAGTTTAGCTTCGGTTATATTATAGAAGGGAGTTTAAATATGATTAATTTAAATATAAAACCAATTATAAAGAACTCATATAATATAGAGAAAAAACAGCCAAGTTATTCTGCTTTTTTAATTGAGCGGGATGATAAAATACTGCCTATTTCTGTGAATACTGCTGGTGCTGATATTTTAAGAATGTGTAATGGTAAAAATGAAATTAGCGATATCATACATTCTTTAATGGATAAAAATGATGTTAAATTTGATACAGAGAAGAAATTTGTTATCGAATTTTTAGAAGATATGCACAAAAATAATGTAATTGATTTAAATGATAGCTTTAATCAAATTGAGAACATTCAATATGGTTCTAGAGATTATTGGACCCCTGAGAAAATTAGCGTTGAAATTACGAATGCTAACCCTTTGAAAAGAAAGCACTTTTTCAATAGCCCAAATTCAGGTGAAAACACAAATTATTTATCTGAGGATGTTTTTTATAATATACTATTTGACATGAAAAATATGGATATAGAAAATTTACGCATAACTGGTGGCGAACCGTTATTGCACAAGGATTTCTTTATCTTTTTGAATAAAGCTATTGAACTAGGGATGAAATGTCACGTATTTACTAGCGGATATATATGCAATGATGACATCGTAAGTTCATTTAGAAAAATTGCGGATTCAAAGAAAATAACACTGAAAGTAAGCATAGACGGACTTGAAGATTATCATGATAATTTCAAAGGTGTAAAAGGCGCATATAAAAAGAGTATGAACTTCATAGACACTATGGTAGAAATGGGTATACCTGTGAATGTTACTTGTTGTATTAATAACCAAAGCTATTCTGAAATTAAAAGCTTAACCAAATTATTAAAAGATAAAGGCGTAGAAGTTTTCCGCCTAAATCCTATTACAAGCTCTGGCAAAGTTTCAAATAAAGCAGCATATTTTAATTGTATGCAAATCAACGAAATAGTTTCCAAACTTAAAGAAGAATTTGAAGACAGCTATTTTAAGATCACAAAACATGAGACAGATGCAAAAAACAACGGAAGCATTGGATTGAAAAACTGCGGATTAGGACAAACACAATTGAAAATTGATTCGTTTGGCAAGGTGTACCCATGTGCAATGTCGAATTTTGAGATAGGAAATATTTGCGAAGAAACAATAAAAAGCATTCAAATGAGAAACTCGAAAATATTTGAAAAGATAGTACCACAGGATATTGATGCTTGTGGAGAATGCAGCCAAGTGTCTTCGACATGTATAATCCAAGACCTGATAGTAAATGAAACCTCATTAAAACCAAGCAATGGGTATTTTAATCAAATGAAATTGATTAATACTATTAAATGCATTAACAAGCTTAAAGTAATAAAGAGTTAAGATAAGTAATAACAGCAAAAAGCAGGGCCGTAAATGCAATATAATAAATTTAAATATTGGATAATTTAAAGGCAGGCGATATATCGCCTGCCTTTTTTTGCTTTTTTATTTGTGCTATACTTGATTTATATAATATGTAGAAAATTTTCTAACTATTCACATCATGGTGGGCCTATATTGATTGTAAATTATGTAAAATAAAATCAGAAAGGGATAAAGCGATGAAAATAACAAGTGTAGATGTTTATAAGATTACAACAGGTAAGTTCGATATTTCTCAATGGAATCCAGTAGTAGTTCGTATTAATACCGACGAAGGGATATCAGGATTCGGTGAGGCTGGGGTTGCTTATGGCAACGGATGCGATGCGGCTGTCGGAATGATTAAAGATTTTGCAGGTTTGCTTATTGGTAAAGATCCAATGGATAATGAAGGTATATGGAATCTGATACATAGGTCGACATTCTGGGGAATGGGCGGAGGAACAATTATTTTTTCTGGAATCAGCGCAATAGATATTGCCCTTTGGGATATTAAGGGTAAATATTATAATACACCAGTGTATAAACTCTTAGGAGGGAAAACCAATTCTAAGATGCGTGCTTATGCTAGCCAAATTCAATTTGACTGGGCAAAAGAAAGCAGACCTATGGTTACACCTGAAGATTATGCTTCTGCTACAAGAAAAGCTATTGCTGATGGTTATGACTGCGTTAAGGTAGATCCTATAATGTTTGATGAAAAAGGTGTGTTCGGAGGCTTTAACACACGTGGCATATTAGGACATAAGCAGTTGGAAACAGCATCACAAAGAATTGCTGCGATACGCGAAGCTGGTGGACCAGAAATGGATATTATTATCGAGGTTCACTCTTTGACTGACACTGATACCGCTATTCAGCTTGGTAAAGAGCTTGAAAAATATAATTGCTTCTACTACGAAGAACCTACTCAACCTCTTAATGCATCGCTTTTCAAACTCATATCACAAAAAGTAAATATTCCGATCGCATCTGGCGAGAGGATATATTCCAGATGGGGTTATAGGCCATTCTTTGAGGATCGTTCTTTGAGCGTAATTCAGCCGGATCTTTGTAATACTGGTGGTATTACAGAAGGCAAAAAGATTTGCGATATGGCTCATGTATATGATATCGGCGTCCAGATTCATATCTGCGGAGGCCCAATATCTACTGCTGCTGCACTTCAGCTTGAAGCAGTTATACCAAACTTTGTTATTCATGAACACCATCAGGCAGCACTTATTCAGGATAACATTGATACATGCTTATATGATTATCAGCCGGTTAATGGATATTTTGAGGTGCCGGAATTACCAGGCATTGGCCAAGAATTGACGGAAGAAACCATGAAGGCTTGTTTAGTTACGACTATAAAATAAGCTAGTCATCGTTCATTGATTAAATCTAGAAAAAGCTTTTAGAGAAATCTAAAAGCTTTTGTGTTTTCTGTAGAAATTATACGCCAGAAAGAACAAAACAATATTCAAAAAGGCGCATTATTGCTAATTAATAAAAACAAAAGAAGCGTATAGAATTATTCTATACGCTTCTTTATGCCAAAAATTATCCTATGCTTTTTTGATAGAAAGATTTATTATTAATGCAAAAACAGAAAACGCAATCAACATAATGAATATTGGTATATAGCTGCCAAAAGCACCTAACATTGCACCTGCTATTGTTGGAACAAATGCAGCAGGTATTGTTGCTATTCCCAATATGCTAAAATTCACAGGGAAGTATTTTGTGCCATAGAAGCTACCTGCATAGCCTGTACTAATAGGAGGTATAGTTCCAAAGGCAAATCCTATATTACAAAGGCCTACAATAACTAATGGGACAGAACTGTTTATCATAGCGAATAGCATGATAATAGGTGCCGTCACAGTGAGTATTCCTGCAATAATCATAGTTTTTCGTCTGCCGATTATATCATATAAAAAGCCTGTGATTATTCGCCCTAGACCATTGCAAACAGATAAAACTCCGACCAGCAATATTGCAAGCGATTCGGCTGCGCCAACTGATATAGCTATATCTTTTGCAAAACCGATAACGCTTTGACCGATTGCTATAGCAAGGATCAAATAAATAAACATTTTCCAAAACGAAGCACGCTTGATCATTTCAGCAGTAGAATAATCTTTTGCTTTAATGTCAGTACTTTTTGTAACTTTAGGCATAGGTAACAAAATATCTGCACCAGGTTTTTTCATGAATATAGAACCGATAGAAAAAACAACCAATACGGCAATACCTAATGAAAGATAAGTAGTTCTCCATCCTATTGTACTAATAAGGTAGCCAGCAATTGAACCAAGTAAAAGAGCGCTGGCACCGAAACCCATCATCATTACTCCTGAAGCGGTATTTCTTTTGTCAGGATACCAGCTTGTAACGGTTGAAATAATAACGTTATACGCAACACCAATTCCAAGTCCACAAAGTATTCCATAAGATACATACAGTATAATAATATTATCTTGTACCATAGAAGAAAGTGTAAACCCTAAAAAAACACTTATTCCAGAAAAAATGGCAAGTAATCTAGGGGATATTTTTTTAAGCAATATGCCACCCAATACACCGCCCAAACAAAAAACGGAAAGTGTTATGGTATAATTTAGCCCTAAAGCTGCGCTGTTCCATCCAAACTCAGCTGTTAAAGGCGATTTTAATATTGACCATGCGTATATGACACCTGCAAATAGCATCATTATGAGTCCTGCTGTTAAATACGGCCATCTAGTAACTTTTTTATTCATATTTTTCTCCTCGCAAACAAACTATTATAAATGCTACACCTTTTTGTCATAATAATCAATAATTCTTTATAAACACTGAATATATGAGGAATAAAATATATGATATAATGAAAGAAATTTCTTGCCAAAATTTGATTATAAAATCATGGCTATGCTTATATCATTAAACAATATAAATCAAAAGAATTTAATACGAGGGTACATGGAAAAAACTAATTTTGAACTTGCTTAAGAGGATATGTTATCCTTCACGGTAAGCTTAACAAAAATTGAATATCAATAATATTATTTTGAGGTTAAGGAGAAAACTATGGACAATAAATATGTTGAGCTAGCAGTAAAAAAAACTGTTGAACTGCTTGCAATTGACAGCCCTAGCGGGTATACCGAAAACGTTGAAAAGTATGTCATTAATGAGTTTAGCAAGCTGGGATATGAGCTCAAGCACACCCGAAAAGGCGGAGTGTTGGTGGACCTTGGTGGCGAAGGCTCACAGGGAGCACTGCTTCTTTCGGCGCATGTGGATACGCTCGGAGCAATGGTGACAAAGATAAAAGAAGATGGGCGTTTAATGGTCACAAATGTAGGCGGGATGAATGCAAACAACGCCGAAGCCGAAAATTGCCGGATAGTAACAAAGTTTAACGGCATCTACGAGGGCACTTTGCAATTGACCAATGCATCACTTCACGTTAACGGCAAATATAATGAAACCGTTCGTACGTTTGATACTATGGAAGTGGTACTGGATGAGATAGTCAAGTCAGCGGATGATGCTAAAAAGCTTGGCATTTCTACAGGTGATTTTGTGTGTTTTGAACCGCGAACCAGAGTGACTCAAAATGGCTTTATAAAGAGCAGATTTTTAGATGATAAGCTGAGCGTCGGAATTCTTATAGGCTTTGCGACATATTTAAAAGAATTAAACATTAAGCTCCCACGAAAGGTCTATGTTTTTATTACGGCTTTTGAGGAAGTTGGACACGGAGCCTCTGCGTCTATCCCTGAGGATGTGACTGAAGCTATTGCCGTAGATATGGGCTGTGTAGGCGAAGGTTTGCAATGCACAGAAAGGCAAGTTTCTATTTGCCCTAAAGACTCTGCTGGCCCATATTCGTATGATGTAGTCAAAAAACTGATTGCGGCCGCAAAAAATGAAAAGGCAGACTATGCAGTTGATGTGTATCCGTTTTACAAATCAGATACCGCAGCAATGTTGGCAGCGGGGCATGATCTACGTCACGGACTAATTGGCGCAGGCGTCTATGCGTCGCATGGTTATGAACGTAGCCACAAAGATGGAGTATTAAATACGCTTAAGGTGCTCAAAGGTTACCTTGAGGTGTAGGAACTTATAATGATGCGCTACGATATTATACAGAGGCTTTTAGAGAAATCTAAGAGCCTTTTGGAGTTTCTGAGGAAAAGCAAACGAATTAGCAATTAAACTAAAGAATATATGAATATTATGGTATAATACTGGATAGATATGTAAGCTAATTGATTGATATTAAAATAATAAAAATTTTTATTAGGGGGATGACAATGAAAACAGTTACTCTAGACGCATTAATACCCAGAGAAGACTTTGAAATATTGTCGACATTAGGTAGTAGTGGAAATACACGAAATAAAGGAACCCTCTCAATTGAAGACCTGAAGTATGATTCTTTCTTTTATCCTGCATTAAGAAAACCCATTTTCCAGAGAGAAACAAACGAATGGGATCCAGAAAAAGTATGTAACATGATACAAAGTTTTGTAAAGGGTGAGCTAGTGCCAGCAATTATTTTGTGGAGAAATCAAGGGGGATATATTTTTGTAATAGATGGTGCTCACAGACTGAGTAGTTTAGGAGCATGGATTAACAATGATTATGGTGATGGTAATATTTCATTAGCTTATTATGGTAATTATATATCACAAGAGCAACGAGATATTGCTGAGAAAACAAGGGAGCTTGTGAATCAGTCAATTGGTTCTTTTGAAGAAATTGCTCAAATTGGTCGAAATTTAGCATTGACAGATGATGAAAAAAAGAAAGAATTCGCAAAAAACTTAGGTGCATTAGCATTGCAACTACAGTGGGTAGAAGGTGATGCTAGCAAAGCAGAGGATTCTTTCTTAAAAATTAATCAGTCTGCAACAAAAATAAGTGATGCTGAATTAGAATTAATTACTTCACGTGACAAAGCCTATGCAATTGCTGCACGAGCAATAGTGAGAGCTGGGAAAGGATACCAGTATTGGTCGAATTTTAGTAAAGAATATCAAAAAGAAATATTATCAGATTCAAAAAAAATACACAAAATAATGTTCGGTAGAAATTCTCCAAATAATGATGATATAAATTCATTCTCAATCGGGGGAGTACAGTCTTCCAACTTAACTTTAGATGTTGTTACTCAAACAGTTAAAATTTGCAATAGCATTGAAAAAACAGATAAAGCACCCATAGGAACCGAGAAGAATGTAAAACAATGCCTTAAAAATACGTTGCTGATATTGGAATACATTAACTCTAAACAACCCTTTTCATTGGGTATACATCCGTTTATATACTTTTACTCTGATATTGGCAAACATAAAATAGGCTCTTATTATGGATTTTTGCTTTTCGTTAAAGAACTAATTAATAATAAACAACTAAATTCTTTTATTGAAGTTAGAGAAAAATTTGAGCAAGTTATATACCAGTATAACTTTTTAGTGCAACAAATTATTAGAAAAAATCGGCAATCTAAAAAAGCTTACTCTACAATTAAAGATTACTTTTTTTGTATAATGAAAATAGTGAAAAATAATCCGCAGTATACTATGGAAGAAATAATATACGAATTAAAAAGAACTAAGGGCTTTGCATATTTACAAACAGAAATAGTTGACAATGAAGCTAGTGAAGTAAAAGGTAATTTTTCGCGCGGTAAAAGACAACAAGTTAAACTAAGAACTTTCGTAGAAAAACTTCCTAAATGCCCAGTTTGTAATGGTTATATGGATAATTTCTCAACCTCAGTAGATCACATAGATCGAAAAGAGGATGGAGGAACAGATTCAATCCTAAATGCTCAATTAACACATCTATACTGTAACACTACATATAAAAATTAAGCAATAGCGAAAACAAATTAATATGATATGCTTTTTGAAATAGTAATAGATAATATTGGAGATTTTACATGGATAATGATTTGGTATTTAGATATGCAACGAGGGCAGATACAAAGCTGATTCTTAAATTCATAAGAGATTTAGCCGATTATGAAAAAATGCTAGATGAAGTTTCGGCTACTGAAGAATTATTGCATGAGTGGATATTTGAAAAACAAAAGGCAGAGGTTATATTCGCTGTAAAGAATGGAAAAGAAATTGGGATCGCTTTGTTCTTTCATAACTTCTCAACTTTCTTGGGAAAAGCAGGTATCTATCTTGAAGATCTATTTGTGCTACCAGAATATCGAGGGATGGGATATGGCAAAAAGATTCTGAGGCATCTTGCAAAAATTACGGTCGATAGAGGTTGTGGCAGGCTGGAGTGGGTATGCTTAGACTGGAATAAACCAAGTATCGATTTTTACTTATCATTAAAGGCTGAGGCAATGACAGATTGGACGATATATCGGCTTTCAGGAGATACTTTACTTGATATGGCAAGTGAAGAATAACCAATAATAACATAAAAAAGATAAAACACTTTTCTTCATCTAATATTGACAATATATTTACGCCATGCTACAATAATAGAAATAAATCTTTAAGGACGATACTGAGATATCGACAAGGTTTGATAGTAGAGCTAAGTATGCTTGTAGTTAGATGGATATTTGCAGAACTTACTAAACCTTGTCAGCAGACAAGGTTTTTTTAATACTCAAAATTAGGAGGGAACCATGAAACACATTTTTGGCGATGCAAAGTTTAATAAAAATGGCAGGGTTAAAAACCAATGTGTTTATGTTTCTCAAAATCGAATAGCGAATATTGGCAGTTGCTTATCAGATAGTAATACTATTGATAATAAAAATAATATTTCTCCCGGACTCGATGATGTGTATGTCCTTCACCGTTAGCCGGGTTTTTTTTGCAAAGAAATGATACAGTAACCTATTTTGGGGAAACGTATGATGATAGAAGGAGAATTTGTATGACAAAAAAATTTGATAGAAAAATTGTACTGGAAGAGGGCAGCGAGTATTTTGGCTACGGCTTTGGCGATAGCTGCGATAAGGTATGCGAGATAGTATTTAATACATCTATGGTAGGATATCAGGAAATCGTATCCGATCCATCATATACTTACCAAATGGTTGTTATGACCTATCCTTTGATAGGAAACTACGGCATCGCTGATGAGGACTATGAAACAAAGATTCCAACTATCGGAGGTCTTATTGTCAGAGAATATAACGATTTACCATCGAACTTCCGCTATACAAAAACCTTATCCGAAATCATGGAAGAAAACCACATCCCAGGTATTTACGGAGTAGACACTAGAAAGATTACTAGAAGCATTCGCGATCTTGGCAGCAGAAAAGTGTTAATCACAAGTGTAGACACTCCGTTAGAGGAAGCTTTGAAAATATTAAAATGCACTGATATACCAAGAGATGCTGTGCCAAAGGTTAGCTGTAAAAAAAGCTGGTATTCGCGCACATCCAATCCTATGTATAATGTTGTAGCTGTTGATTGCGGTATTAAGCTCAACATTATTCGCTCACTAAATGAGAGAGGCTGCAATGTTACAGTTGTACCATATAACACAAAAGCTGAAGAAATTATCGCCATGAAGCCTGATGGAATTGTTCTTTCAAACGGACCTGGAGATCCTGAAGACGTTGTTCCGGTAATAGAGCTTGTAAGAAACCTCAGAGGTAAGTATCCGATTTTCGGTATATGCCTTGGACACCAGATGATAAGTCTAGCGTACGGTGCAAAAACTTATAAGATGAAATTTGGACATCGTGGTGCTAATCATCCGGTTAAAGATTTGCAGACAGGCAAAATTGCAATCACATCCCAGAACCACAGCTTTGCAGTAAATGAAGAAAGCCTAAAAGGAACAGGACTCGTTGCAACGCACATCAATCTTCTTGATCAAACAATTGAAGGATTGAAATGCGACATAGATAAGCTCTTTAGCGTACAGTACCATCCAGAGAGCTCGCCAGGACCACAGGACAGTACCTACTTGTTTGATGATTTCTTGAAATACATGGAGGAGGTCAAAGTTAATGCCTAAAAGAACAGATTTAAAGAAAATACTTGTGATCGGCTCTGGACCTATCGTAATTGGTCAGGCTGCTGAATTTGACTACGCAGGCACACAGGCTTGCTTAGCACTTAAAGAAGAAGGATACGAAGTTGTGCTTTGCAATTCAAACCCTGCTACTATCATGACCGACACAACTATTGCAGATAAAGTATATATGGAGCCACTTACTCTAGAATATGTTGCAAGGATTCTCAGATACGAGCGTCCGGATGCGATCATACCTGGTATTGGAGGACAGACTGGATTAAACTTAGCTATGCAACTTGCTAAGAAAGGTATTTTAAGCGAATGCCAAGTAGAAGTGTTAGGTACTAATGTAGAGAGTATAGAAAAAGCTGAAAATAGAGAACTGTTCAAAAAGCTTTGTGAAGAGCTTGGCGAGCCAGTCATCCAGTCTAAAATTGCCAACAGTTTGCAAGAAGGTATTGCGGCTGCCAAAGAAATAGGTTTTCCGGTAGTGCTACGCCCTGCTTTTACTCTAGGCGGTACAGGCGGTGGGTTTGCTGATGACGAAGTAGAATTTATCGAGATAATGAAACATGCTCTTAAACTTTCACCAGTGCATCAAGTACTAGTTGAGAAGAGCATAAAAGGCTATAAGGAAATCGAGTATGAGGTAATGCGCGATTCTAATGATACCGCCATCACTGTTTGTAATATGGAAAACTTAGACCCAGTTGGCATCCATACTGGCGACTCAATAGTAGTTTGCCCGAGCCAGACACTTACGAATAAGGAATACCACATGCTACGTGACAGCGCATTGAAAATAATACGCGCTCTCAAAATTGAGGGTGGTTGTAACATACAGTTTGCACTTGATCCTCATTCGTTCAAGTATTTCTTAATAGAGGTAAATCCTCGTGTATCTAGGTCTTCTGCTCTAGCTTCAAAAGCGAGTGGATACCCGATCGCAAGAGTTTCTGCTAAAATATCCGTTGGTATGACGTTGGATGAAATCCAGCTTGCTAATACACCAGCTTGCTTTGAGCCTACGCTTGACTATGTAGTATCCAAAATGCCACGCTTCCCATTTGATAAATTTACAGATGCCAATAATAAGCTTTCTACACAAATGAAAGCTACTGGTGAAGTTATGAGCATTGGCAGAACACTCGAAGAGAGCTTGTTAAAAGCTGTTCGATCTTTGGAAATCGGTGTTAGCCATATATATCTGAAAAAGTTTGATACATATACAATCGACCAGTTGCTTGCATATGTAAACATCGGCACTGATGATCGTATATATGCAATTGCACAGCTCATCCGCAAAGGTGTGGATATCGGGCTTATCTTTGACGCAACGCAGATTGATATGTTATTCCTTGAAAAAATCAGAAATATTGTAGATATGGAAAAAGAAGTAGCAAACAATAAAAATGATAAGGAAGTCCTTTATACAGCAAAGAAAATGGGCTTTTCTGATAAGTATATTGCAGTATTATGGGACGTAAAAGAAGAAGAAATATGGAACATGCGAAAGAAAAATAACATGTTCCCTGTATATAAGATGATAGATACCTGCGCCTCCGAGTTTGATAGCTATATCCCATACTTCTACTCGACGTACGAGGACGAAAATGAGTCCATAGTATCTAACAAGAAAAAGATTATAGTACTTGGCTCGGGACCTATCCGTATAGGTCAGGGCGTAGAATTTGACTACTCTACGGTGCATGCGGTTGCAACCATAAAAAGAGCTGGATACGAAGCGATAATAATTAATAATAACCCTGAGACAGTATCTACTGACTACACCACAAGTGATAAGCTCTACTTTGAGCCTCTTTGTGTAGAAGATGTTATGAATATCATTGAACTAGAAAACCCTGATGGTGTAATTGCTTCACTTGGTGGGCAAACTGCCATTAATCTTGCACAGCCGCTTACTGATCGCGGAGTAAAGATAATAGGAACGGATTGCGATGCTATCGAAAAAGCAGAGAACCGTGACGCATTTGAAAAGGTACTAAAATCTCTAGGAATTCCTCAACCCAAAGGTGCCGCTGTAACTAATATTGAAGATGGAGTCAAGGTCGCAGCTGAAATCGGATATCCGGTTCTGGTTCGCCCAAGCTTTGTACTTGGCGGCAGAGCGATGCAGATTGTTGCAAACGAAGAAATGCTTCGCCATTATCTCAAGACTGCTGTTGAAGTGGATATTGATAAGGCGGTATTAGTTGATAAATATATCCAAGGTAAAGAGGTCGAAATCGATGCTGTATGCGATGGTGTGGATGTGTTTGTGCCAGGTATTATGGAGCTTGTCGAACGCACAGGAATTCACTCTGGCGACTCTATAAGTGTGTACCCATCGTTTAGCCTTTCTGATAAGGTAAAGGAAACTATCCTCGACTACGCAAAGAAACTGGGTATTGGCATCGGGATTGTTGGACTATTTAACATCCAGTTCATTGTTGATGAAAACGACGAGGTATCAATAATAGAAGTTAACCCAAGGTCTTCCCGTTCGGTACCGTTCCTTTCAAAGGCTACAGGCTATAGCTTGGCAGATATTGGTACGATGGTAATACTCGGCAAGAGTTTGAAAGAGCAGGGAATAACAGAAATTTATCCGAAAGAAAAGAAGCGTTGGTATGTAAAAGCTCCTGCGTTCTCATTCTCGAAACTGCACGGAATGGACGTTTACCTTTCGCCTGAGATGAAGTCTACTGGCGAAGCTATAGGCTACGATGATAAGCTAACTAGAGCCTTATATAAAGCATTGCAGGCAAGTGGCATGAACGTTATGAACTATGGCACAATCTTCGCTACAATTGCAGATAAAGACAAACAAGAAGCACTACCGCTTATAAGGCGCTTTTATAATATGGGCTTTAACATTGAAGCAACAGAAGGCACGGCAATGTTCCTAAAAGAGCAAGGCATTCGCACGAGAATCCGTAAAAAGCTAAGCGAAGGTAGCGATGAAATTCTAAATTCTATTAGGCAAGGCTATGTAAACTATGTTATAAACACACGTGATGTGAATTCAGCTGGAACACTGTCCGACGGCTATGAAATACGCCAGTGCGCAGTAGAAAACAACGTGACCATGTTTACGGCGCTGGATACTGTGAAAGTTCTATTGGATGTTTTAGAAGAAACGACACTAGGCATTTCAACAATTGACTCTTAAAAAGTAGAAAATGATTAGCAAATAAAATAGTAAAGCCATATGAGGGTAAAACCTGCATATGGCTTTTTACATACAGCTCTTGAAATGATACTATAATTAAAATTTAATTGGCTTGATTAGCTTATATTATGTAGATTGCTATTTATTATTGGACAGATTTGTTATAAACTAAACGTAGTATATAAATTTACATTTAAATCAGTCAATATACTTGTAAACGGAGTTAGGCTTATGAAAAAGTTCAAAAAAATCATCTTAGGAATTTTGGCGTTGTTAGTGTTGATTATAGCTGGCGCAGGTATATACATAACTAAAGGTTTAGAAGCAGGTGCAGCTTTGGTTATTAACCGTGTTAACGTTTCACAACTTAATGATGGCATCTATAATGGTAAATACGATGGAGGCAGATGGTCTAACGAAGTCAATGTTACTATACTAGATGGTAGAATAACGAAAATCGATATTGTTAAGAGTGTACTCGTGGATAATCCTGAAACAACTAAAGCGTTAATTAATAGTGTTATTAGTAAACAAGATACAAATATTGATGTTATAAGTGGTGCTACAGTTACAAGCAAAGCATATTTAAAGTCAATTGAAAACGCGTTAAATAAATAAAAATTAATTTTATAGAGGATGGTATTATGAAAGCAGTAGTAATATACAAGTCGAAAACTGGGTTTGCTAAGACATATGCACAATGGATAGCAGAGGAATTATCAGCAGACATCTTTGAGGCTTCTAAAGCCACAATAAGTATGCTGGATGGATATGATACCATTATTTATGGCGGTGGTGTATATGCAGGCAACATAAATGGAATAAAGTTTATTACTAATAATATTAGCAAACTCGCAGGAAAAAAAATTGTTGTTTATGCAACAGGTTTGTCGGTATTTAAAGAAGAAATAGTTGCAAATCTCAAGAAAAATAATATTAAGCCAAATGTAGAAGAACACATTAAGTTCTTCTATTTGCAGGGAGGCTTTGATTATACCAAATTAGGCTTTAGCGATAAAATTATAATGGGTATGTTAAAACGAAGACTGAAAAGGAAAAAAGAAGAGAATAAGACCAACAGCGATAGGGGTACACTGGCTTCTTTTGAAAAACCAATAGATAATACCAGCAAAGATAAAATCAGCGAACTAATAGCATATGTTAATTCTTGAGTTATTGTTAAGAATTTGATTAAGAAGATAAATAATAAAATAAACAATTTCACTACAGGAGGCAAATAACCATGAAGTTTTGTTGGACTACATTAATGGTTAATAATATGGAAGAGTCTTTAAAGTTCTATCAAGAAATAGTAGGGCTTGAGATAGAGAGAAGATTTAATGCTGGACCTGGAACTGAAATTACATTTTTAGGTGATGGGGAAACAAAAGTTGAATTGATATGTAATGAAAAAAATAACGGAGTAAATTTGGGGGAAGACATATCTCTGGGGTTTGAAGTTAAATCCGTTGAAGCAATGATGGCAAACTTAAAAGAGAAGGGTATTGCCATTCATAGCGGACCATTTCAGCCAAACCCACACACTAAGTTTTTCTATGTATTAGATCCAAACGGATTGAAAATACAGTTTGTTGAAAACCTTTAGAGATTAATAGAGTATCTAAATGTAAATCAAGATTTATAAATAATAATTAAAAGACTCTTAGAGAAATCTAGGAGTCTTTTTTTATGTCCAAAACTATACAGCTGTATATACAGCTGTTGCATAATGGAGAATAGAGTGTATAATTAGAGTAATTTAGTAATTAAAAGTTATGAAAGATTAATAGAGGAGACAACATGGAAGCGGTTGAAAGAAGAAAGAAAATAATAGAAATAGTGAGTAAGGCTGACGGGCCAATAACAGGCAGCGAGCTTTCTGAGCTATTAGATGTTACAAGACAAGTAGTTGTTCAGGATGTCGCTTTACTTCGTGCTAGTGGGACACCTATCTTTGCAACGTCTTCAGGGTATCTAATGCTTGATATGAATGCAAAGAAATTGCCATTAAAAGTTTTCACATGCCGTCACTTGACTCTAGAGCAAGCAGAGGCGGAGTTAATGATAATTGTTGAAAACGGAGGTAGAGTGCGCGATGTAATTATTGAGCATCCTGTATACGGTGAAATCACAGGTACATTAATGCTTAATACGATTGAATCTGTTAAAAATCTTATTGAACGCTTAAGACGGAAAGACTCGCTCATGCTTTCCTCAATAGTCGATGGTGTTCATATGCATACAATAGAAGCGACAAGCGAAGCAGAGCTTTTACTAATCGAAAAAAAACTGAGAGAAGCCGGAATATTATTATAAATGCCTACGAAAATATAATTAGGATGAAAAGCAGTAAAAAAAGCAAAATAAAATATATGCATTCTTATTAAGGGGGAAAAATTTTGCAACTAAAAATAGTAGAAGATATTATAAAGTTGAAAAAGCAACGAAATGCTGTTATTCTTGCGCATCTATATGAAAGACCAGAAATGCAAGATATAGCTGATTTTGTTGGTGATTCTCTAGAGTTGAGCAGAAAAGCGAGAGATACCGAGGCAGATGTAATTGCTTTTTGCGGAGTACGCTTTATGGGAGAGACAGCCAAAATATTAAATCCACAGAAAATTGTTCTTATGCCGAATGAAGATGCTGGGTGTCCGATGGCTGATATGGTCACAGCCGATGACGTTTATGAGCTAAGAAGAAAGCATCCTAACGCTGCGGTTGTTTGCTATGTCAATTCAAGTGCAGAAGTCAAAGCGGCAAGCGACATTTGCTGTACGTCTTCAAATGCAATCAAGGTAGTAAAAAGCTTGAAAGAAGAAGAAATAATTTTTGTGCCAGATAAAAATCTTGGACACTATGTTTCAAAATTTGTTCCAAATAAAAAATTCATTTTATATTCTGGATATTGCCCAATACACGACAGTGTTACTTCTAGTGATGTTGATAAGGTGCGGGCTAGTTATCCTGACGCTCCAATTTTAGCTCATCCAGAATGCACGCCAGATGTTTTAGATATGGCTGATTTTATAGGTAGCACTGCTCAGATTATTGATTATGCAATTAATTCTAATGAAAAAACTTTAATCATCGGTACAGAAAATGGAGTATTGCATCAGCTGAAAAAACTTTGCAAAGATAAAGAGTTTATAATGCTTAATAATTCTATGGTATGTCCAGACATGAAAAAAGCAACATATGAAAGCTTATTTAATGCACTAGACAAACTTCAATATAAAGTTGAATTAGATGAGAAATTAACAGAAAAAGCTTACGGCAGTTTAGATAGGATGCTGTCGGTTCATTAGAATTGAAAGGACATAATATGAAACGGTACATTTTTGGTGGGAACTTAGATGATGTTATAAAGAAAAATATAGACGTTGTAGTTATTGGTTCCGGAGCGGCAGGACTATATGCTGCGCTTAATTTGGATTCTCATATTAATTGCGTGGTGCTAAATAAAGCCGGTGCACAAAACAGCAATTCTATGTATGCTCAAGGCGGAATAGCTACGGTAATACAACCTAATAAAAATGACGACCCAGAGCAACATCATGCAGACACGCTTGTAGCTGGAGCAGGACTTTGTGATGAGGATGCTGTTAGAGTGCTTGTAGAAGAAGCATGGAGTAATATAGAGCAGCTGATAAATATGGGAGTGCCGTTTGATACTAATAATGGCGATTTGCTTCTAACTAGAGAAGGCGGACATGGTAAAAACCGCATTCTTCACAGCGGCGGAGATGCAACAGGTTTTCATTTAACGCAGAGGCTGTATGAAGTAGCTAAGCAAAGAGCCAATATCAAAATTATAGATGACATGTTTCTAGCGGATATAATAACTGATGAAAATGGAGTTGCTGGTGTACTAGCAATAGATGATAAAAACAAGTCACATCTTTTCTCTTCGACGCATGTGATTATTGCCTCTGGCGGTGTAGGGCATGTTTTCGAAAATAGCACAAATGCGATTTGCGCAACAGGCGATGGTATTGCAGCGGCAAGCCGTGCTGGAGCAGAACTTAAGGATATGGAATTTGTCCAGTTTCATCCTACTGCATTAATATATCCAAACGAAGATGGGCGATTTTTCCTAATTTCAGAAGCATTAAGAGGAGAAGGCGCTATACTTAGAAACGATTTAGGCGAAGCTTTCATGCAAGGAGTACATCCGCTTGCGGATTTAGCTCCAAGAGATATTGTTGCGCGTGCTATTGTAACAGAAATGGAAAGAAGAAATATCACTCATGTTTATTTAGATATCACTTCTTTACCTCAGAGCTTTTTAGAAAAACGTTTTCCAACTATATATAGAGAGTGCATGCAACATGGCATAGATATTTCTAAGGACTTTATACCTGTTATGCCCGTGCAGCATTATTTTATGGGCGGAATTAATACAGATTTAGACGGAAAAACCAATATAACTGGGCTATATGCATGTGGTGAAGCTGCTCGCACAGGAGTGCATGGAGCAAATAGGCTGGCAAGCAATTCACTATTGGAATGTTTAGTATTTGGCAGACGATCCGCAAAGTATATCAATGGATCCGATTTGAATTCACCTAATATAAACTTTGAAACCACATCTAACGAAAAAGATGCGGAAGTAGATTATAAAGCATATAGTGATGAGATACGCGAAATAATGACGCAAAAATGTGGAATCATCCGAAACGGGAATGACTTATTGCAGGCTCAAAGCAAAATAGGTGAAATGCTTAAACATATAGAAAGCAATAAGCTTAAAACAGCAGAAGGATTAGAAACATATAATCAAGCGCAAGTAGCTCTGGAGATATTAAAGGCAAGCATAACACGCAAAAAGAGTGTAGGAGCGCATTACCGTAGCGACGATAAAACCACAGGAGATAAAAAGAATGCTTAAATATTATTTGGACGACATGATTAAACGCGCTTTAGAAGAGGATATTGGTAATGGAGATATCACTACGACCGCTACTGTAAGCGAGGATACACAAATAGAGGGAACTTTTATTGCAAAGGAAGAAGGAGTAATTTGCGGATTGCCTGTGGTTGAGCGCCTGTTTGAGATACTAGATAACACGGTAAAGCTTAATTTTGTTGTAAACGAAGGAGCACTGGTTAAGAAGGGCGACGTAATAGCAAAAATTTCTGGTTCTGCACAAAGTATACTTACTGGAGAGCGTACCTCTCTTAATTTTCTTCAACATCTTTCAGGTATATCAACAAAGACGCATGAAGCTGTAAAGCAGGTTTATGGAACAAATGCTTTGATTGTAGACACAAGAAAAACAACGCCAGGACTTAGGAGTATAGAAAAGTATGCTGTCAAAATTGGTGGTGGATCAAACCATCGTCACAACTTATCTGATGGAATACTTATTAAGGATAATCATATAAGAGCCGCTGGAGACATAGAGCAAGCTGTTTCAAAAGCAAGACAGACTGCAACACACATGCTAAAAATTGAGGTAGAAGTAGAGAATTTTGAGCAAATAGAAGAGGCGTTAAGCAGCGGTGCGGATATCATAATGCTTGATAATATGAGCATAGAAGATATGACAAAAGCAGTGAGAATGATAGCTGGAAAAGCGCTTGTCGAGGCATCAGGAAACATGGGCGATAAGAATCTTAGTGAAGTTGCTAAAACTGGCGTTGATATTATCTCAATTGGTGCGTTAACACATTCTGTACGGGCGATGGATATTAGTCTACGTTTTTCTTATTAAATCGGGTATATCAGCTGTGGATTTTTGTTAGAATTCTACAAAGGCTTTTGGAGAAAACTAAGAGCCTTTTATTTTTCCTATAAATCTTAGAAACACATGAACTTGCTAGGCTATTTTTATCAATTCGTTTTAGAGCAATCTTTAATGGTTAATATTGAAATAGATAGAAGGAATGTTCTAATAAAAGTAAACTTACTTAAGTGATATAGAAGGATGCGGTAATAAATGAGGTTTGGAAGAAAGTTATATTCAGTCTATGAATCCTATTGGATTCTATATAAAGGTTTGCGTACAACGAAATATATCTCTAAAGCCAAAAAGGCTGGAGAGTTAAGTTCTGAATTTTTCGAAAGGATCATGCTTGCGGTTACAGAAGTAAATGGTTGCGTTGCTTGCTCTTATGCTCATACAAAAATGGCTTTAGAGGCGGGTATGAGCAATGAAGAAATTCAGAAAATATTAGAGGGAGAATTCGATAACGTTCCTGAAGAAGAGATTCCAGCAGTACTGTTTGCACAGCACTATGCGGATACAAGAGGAAACCCTTCCAAAGAATCGTGGGAGCGCATTGTAGAGACCTATGGGCTGCAAAAAGCTGAAGGTATACTTGGAGCTATTCGTATGATTATGATTGGCAATGCATATGGAATAGCCTGGAGTTCATTTTCTGGTCGCTTCAAAGGCAAAGCAGATAAAAGAAGCAGTCTTCTTTACGAAATAAGCATGGTCTTAGCAACGATATTATTTATTCCAATAGTTCTAGTGCATGTTTTACTTTCTGCGTTGTTTAGAGTGCCAATAATAAGCCTTAAGCAAAGCGAGGCTCATTCAGCATAAAGAATTTCATATATTATAAAGTCAATACAAAAGTTTATTAGCTTGGATGCTTGTCTAAAATATTCATATTTGCTAAGTCAATTTTAAGCACATATGATATCGGACTTTGCGCCCAAGTTTTTTATTGCTCGCTTGTATGCTCGAATCTATATTGATAATACTGCGTAAGTACATCAGGATTTTCCTCGATAAAATGAAGGAAAGTATCTATGCATTCAATAGTTTTAGTGCTTACAGTATGCTCGATCTTTTCTGTTTCTTCTAAAGCGTTTGTTTCATCAACGCCAATAATCTTAATGAAGTTTTCAATGATATTGTGGCGTTTTAATAACTCACTACCTAACAGCTTGCCGTTTTCTTCTAATATTAGAACTCCATATTTCTCATATTTAATAAGTTTTAATTCGGCTAACCGCTGAACCATTTTTGTGGCAGAAGGTGGTCGCACGTTAAGCGCACTCGACAGCTCGTGTATACGTGTAAAACCAGTATCAACAGATAGTCTGTAAATCATTTCTAGATAATCTTCCATGGAAGCAGTTAAACTTTTATTTTCTTTTTTCATATATTGCTTAAATGTATAAAAATAATCATTGTTATTCAAATCAATTCACCAGCTTAATTTTATAGGTCTATTAAATGTATATTCCTTGCCAATTGTTAAAATTCATCCGTGTAACAATTTTAGGCGCGCCTACATATTTTATACGAGGAAAACAAACTTAGCTAAAACTAATATATTTTTTAGACATTCTAAAAGACTGTTGTAAGGTGACAATAATAATGAGAAGTGAAGATAATATTATTAAGGTGGATACTAGAAGCCTTGATAGAATAAAAGAAAAGAATTTATATCATGAAGTAAAGTTCTCAAAGAAAATAAAAGAGATAATGAGATACTTGGGGCCTGCGTTTATTGTAAGCGTTGCCTATATTGATCCAGGTAATTTTGCTACAAATATTAGCGGAGGCTCAAAATTTAATTATGCGCTGATATGGGTTATTTTGTGGAGTAATATAATGGCTATATTTTTGCAAACAATGTCCGCCAAATTAGGGATTGCAACAGGACACAACCTTCCTCAAATGTGCTCGAAAGTGTTTTCGAGGCGAGCGAATTGGGCGTTTTGGGTTGTTGCTGAAATAGGAGCCATGGCAACTGATCTAGCAGAATTTCTTGGCGGAACTGTAGGATTTTATTTATTGTTTCATATCCCCATGTTCTACGCTGGTCTATTAACGGGAGTGATAACTTTTATCATCTGTTATATGGAGAAATATGGCCAAAAAGCTGTCGAATTTATTATTACAGTGCTTGTAGCTGTAATTAGTATTTCATACTTAATTGTAATCTTTCTGGCTAAGCCAGATTGGGGCCAAGTGGGGCTCAATACTATAATTCCATCCTTACCAAATGGTGAGGCATTCTTTATAGCTATTGGAATGCTCGGAGCAACTGTTATGCCGCACGTAATCTATCTGCATTCACAATTAGTTCAATGTAGGTGCGAAGGAGATAGTGACGAATGTAAAAAAAAGCATCTTAAAATGGAGAAGATCGATATTATAGTTGCGATGAATATTGCGTTTTTGGTAAACGCTGCAATGGTAGTCGTATCTGCAGCGGTGTTTTACAAAAATGGAATGGTAGTTAGCACATTAGAACAAGCACATGGCACATTAGAGCCATTATTGGGATCAATGTCTAGCGGTGCCTTTGGAATAGCTCTTATTGCATCAGGACTATCCTCATCAGCAGTAGGAACAATGGCTGGTCAAGTAATAATGGATGGGTTCGTCAACATAAGCATTCCTGTTAATCTGAGAAGAATTATTACTATGCTACCGGCTCTTATAATAATAGGCTTAGGAATAAATCCGATGTATGCACTAGTTTTAAGTCAGGTCGCTTTAAGCTTTATACTTCCAGTGCCAATCATACAAATGCTCAAGATTTCTCAGCGCAAAGATCTGATGGGGAATTTCGCAAATAAACCGTTTACTACGGTTATTGGGATACTAATAGCAATTATTGTTATAGCACTTAATGCTATCCTGTTATACCTAACATTTACTGGTAGTATTTAACGAATATATTCAGCATAATTATAAGGTCTAAATTCAAAATTGCATATAAAAAAGGGCTTAAAGAGAAATCTTAGAGCTTTTTTAGCATATTTATGTTTCTGGCAAATTCCAACATATGAGTAAGATACAAGCCATAGATATAAATGATAAGCTATTTACAAATAGAAGCAAAAGAGTAATAATTTAATTATTACTAACAATCTACTAGATTGATTATCGTTATTATGTAAAGGAAGAAAATTATGTTAGATTATTTAAAGATCGCCACAGAGCAAGAAGATTACATCATTTCTCTAAGAAGAGAGTTGCACAGGTTTCCTGAAGTTTCAAGCAAAGAAGAACGGACAGTCTCTCGTATATGTGAAGAGCTAGATAAAATGGGAATACCATATATAAATGTTCCTAACGGAGGCGTGTTTGCATTTCTGGGAGACGAAAAGAGAGGTAAGACTGTACTATTAAGAGCTGATGTTGATGCATTACCAATACAAGAGAGTGATGTAAACGGGGGCGGAAAAAAGAAGCCGGTTGTATCAGAAAACCCTGGGGTTGCACACACTTGTGGCCATGACTGCCATACTGCAATGCTATTAGGTGCTGCAAAAGCTCTGTCGGTAAGACAAGAAGAGATAAACGGCCGAATAGTTTTAATGTTTGAAAGAGGAGAAGAAGGCACAGGTAACCTTGTTTATCTTCACAAATGGGCTTTTGAAAATAAAATGCATGTAGATACCAGTTTTGGTATGCATGTATTTACATTTCTTCCCAAGAATACGATCCATGTCTTTGAGGATATAGCAATGGCTGGAGTATTGGGATTTCAAGTTAAAATCATTGGTAAAACGTCACATGGGTCTGAACCAAATGTTGGCATTAGTCCAATAGATTGCTTCGTATCAATGTATAATTCCATTCAGTCTTTGCGAATGAAATATGCTTCTCCATTCAATCCTATGGTATTTTCAGTAGGGCAGGTACAGGCAGGAAGTGCACTCAATATCATTCCTGCAGTACTTAGTTTTGGAGGAACATTCCGTATATATGACCGAGAAGACGCATTAAGAGTCAAAGCAGAACTAGAAAAAACTATTTTAGAAACAGCGAAAACGTATAATTGCACAGCAGAATCCGATATATTTGGGCCAACTTTAGGGTTAGTAAATGATAAAGAATGCTCATTGTTTGCCAAAAAAATCTTTTCTGAATCTTTTGGAGAGGATGTTATGGTGGATCATAACCCATTAATGGGTGGCGAAAGCCACAGCTTAACTGGGAAAATATGGCCTGGAACATTTATAATGCTTGGAGTAAATGACAAGGAAGCAGGTATTACTGCATCGGGACATCATGAATGTTTTGATGCGGCAGAGGAATCGTTAAAACTTGGTGCTGCTGCTCATATGTGCTATGCACTAGAGTTTTTAAAAGACGGACCTGAAACTGATGATAGAATTTACAAAGGCGATATTAAAGAGTTTTACGAGCAGTATAGCGAAAGATCCTTGTACGCTTTTGAATAATAATTGATAGTAAAAAGATACGAGAATTGCTTAATATATTTTTTTCATTTAGTAATTTATATCTGCAGTTTTGCTATATTTCAAGGCGCGTGATATACTGCATATATAGGATTGTTTTTTCAACAGCCAGACTCCATTGTCAAATGAATATTAGGGATTATAGAGCGGGAAACTCAGTTTGAGTTACCCGCTATTTTTTTATCTTTATAATATAAGAAAGAGGTGTTCAATATGGGAGATAAAAGTCCAAAAAACAAAGAAAAGAAAAAACTAAAAAAGGGTGCTGATAAGAAAAAAATTGCCCCAGTATCTGTGTTGTCCTCAGATAATAAATCTAAATAAAGTTATTGGTCGAAATAATGTTTTCATAGTTAAATGAAATAGAATTATTTAAAGCACTTTTAGGAATATTAATATAAGCAGTGAGATGAGATTAATTAATGCTATTATCACATTGAACTGTTTTTTTAATATGCTCTAAGTTAGTTCTTCTAAATTTTGAATACATTAATGGGATGCAAATGAAACATCAGCTTTTATTTGCAAGGAGTCATTAACAGCTTGAATTTTTGATAAATAATTTTAATATTTGCAGCTTACACTAAAGAAAAATAAGGAGAAAAACAATATGATAGATCCGCCAATCGATGAATTAATGGAAAAAGTTGATAATAGTTATACACTATGTGTTGTAATATCAAAAAGAGCAAAAGAAATAAACAATGGGGCAAGACTGCTTACAGAATGTGATTCTAATAAAGCTGTTTCTATTGCTGCTCATGAGTTTAATGAAGAGAGATTTACTTATATTAAACCAAAATTGACCGCAAATAGACACGGAAGTAAAGTATAAACCTCGAAAATAAAGCATACAAAATCAACACATGACCATCTCTCATAAGAAGGTGGTTTTTTTGTGCAAATTATAACATTGACGTTCAGGTGAGGATGAATATTTTCTTTATTACAAGGTTATACGAAACGAATTTAATTTATTATCGAAAAGAAAACATGGCCTACAAAAAGTGTGCTTCGTTAATATGAAAATATGAAGTTGGACATGTAGATTCGTACTGATGCTGCGAACAGATTGTATTCTGACGATGGTATTTAAAAAAATTAACTAATAAAAGCCACTATCTGGTGGTCATCTAAATCTTAAATATTTAAATTAATAGATTTTAAAAAGCAAAAACGGTAAGATAATTATTACCGTTTTTGCGACTGGGAAAGTTAATTTACGCGTTATTGTCTGCGTATCTGTTTGCTATTTCTATAGCCTTACTTACCATATTGCCACAATCTCTTGATGAAACATCGCCCCAACCATTTGATTTAACTTTTTCGGATACACCAAGTTCATTTGCAATTTCGTATTTCAAATTTTCAGACATTATACTATGTCTAGCCATTTTAAATTCCCCCTTCATTCATTACTATTAAAATATTAATGAACAGTATTATTTTGCCCAAAACAAAAAAATATAAGATAGCAAATTCTTTCAATTATAAAATGAAACTTAAAGAATTGTTCTATAATACAATCAGAGCTTGATAATTAAGCTATTAGTTTGAAAATAATTCATTCAATAACAAATTTTTAAATTAATAAGTTATTGAATTCTTTGAACAAACTATAACCTTGACGTTAAGGTTAAGGATGGGTATAATCGTAATTATGAGGTGATATTAAATGGATTTAATATATTATCAGATAGAGGAGGTCGCACAGAAGACAGGGCTTACAAAACGTGCGCTCCGTTATTATGAAGATATGAAGCTGGTCACCCCGATTCGTACTGATGCCGGGTACAGATTGTATTCTGACGATGATATTTCGGAGATTTTAAGGATCCGAGAATTAAGAGATAGCTTGGGTTTCAGTTTAAATTCGATAAAAGAAAGTCTGGACTTGCAGAATACTCTTAAGGAGATACTCAGCCAAAGTAATGGCGATCCAATCGTAATAAAAAAATCTATCGAAGAAGTTGAGAAACAGATTAAGCTTATCAGCGAGAAAGAAATAGCTCTATCGAATGTGAAAAACAAATACGAAGTTGTACTTAAACAACTCGTTGAGCTTTTGCAAAGGTGCGAATAACTCTTTAAAGCAAAAAATGTTATAGTAATAAATTTGATTGCCCTTATATATTTGGGTGCCAACAGTATCAATATTTATCTAAATTTTAAGCAGCAAGTTGCATGACAATGAGTAAACTGTTAGTTGAAATTTAACAAGGAGCAGAATGTAAAATATGTCAAACATGGTTTCGGGCGGGAAATTTCTTTCGGGATTTCCAGCGTTACAGCATCGTAATTTTAGGCTGTTCTGGTTTGGTCAGTGCATATCATTAATTGGCACATGGATGCAGAATATTGGTCAAGCGTGGCTAGTACTACAACTTACTAACTCTGCTCTTCAACTAAGCATTGTAAACATGATGCAGTTTTTACCTATGATGCTTTTTTCTCTTTATGCAGGTACATTAGTCGACAGATTTCCAAAACGAAAAGTACTTATTATTACACAAAGCATTCTTTTGGTTTTAGCACTAATTCTTGCGACTATTACATATTTAGGTGTTGTGCAGTATTGGCACATACTAATACTTGCATTGCTTTTAGGTTGCGTTAATACCATAGATATGCCAACTAGGCAATCGTTCATCATTGAGATGGTCGGAAAAGAAGACTTAATGAATGCAATTGCTTTGAATTCTAGCGTAGTTAATCTTGCAAGAATAGTAGGTCCTGCTGTAGCAGGCATACTAATAGGTCTTGTGGGCATGTCAATGTGCTTTTATATTAACGCTGCAAGTTTTATAGCAGTAATTGCAGGGCTATCTATGATTAAAATTGATGCGCCTGAGATGACAAAAAAACGTATCGGTGAGACAAGGCATATTATGGCTGATATAAAAGAAGGACTTCATTATATTGGCGAAAATAAAATAATAAAACAGCCACTGCTTTTGCTTGCTATCATAAGTGCATTCGTTATGAATTTTAATGTTATGATCCCTGTTTTTGCACAGCAGAACCTTGGCCAGAGTGCAACAGGTTACGGCTTTTTGATGACATGCATGGGAGCTGGATCGTTTATCGGAGCGCTAACACTTGTTGCAAAAAGTAAAGCTGGACCAAAACTAAAATATCTTGTGGCTGGAGCATTTGGAATGTCACTGTTTTTTGCAGTGTTAGGCCTGGAGACCAATTATTTGCTAGCTTGTATAACGTTGTTTGTTATAGGTTTCTGTTCAATCACATTTACTGCATCAGTTAACTCCACAATCCAAATAAATTCTGTAGATCATATGCGCGGTCGTGTTATGAGCGTATTTACATTGGTTTTCGCGGGAGTAACGCCGTTAGGTAGCCTTTACGCAGGCAACTTAACTGAACTCACTAGTGCGCCTGTATGTATGGTAGTAAGTGGAATTATTGGAATCGCCGCAGCTTTATATACTATATTTGTGCTTCGGAAAGCACGCCCGTCTGTAGGGATAACTGCTGAGCAGATATAGAGTTTAGAATAGATAGTATTATAAAAAGACCTCTGTTTTGTTACAGAGGTCTTTTGTTATTTAAATTAATATAAATTTTATTTGCTTTCTTTTAAGTAATCGTGTGCGAACTGGGCATAGAACGCTGATCCGCGTTGTAGCGCTGATTCATCAACCTTGAATTTATCACTGTGGTTTGAGTAAACTGCTCCGATCTCGGGATTTATACAGCCAATGAAAGCGAAAACGCCAGGAACTTTTTCCATATAATAAGCGAAGTCTTCTGAGCCTGTAATTCTTTCTTGAGAAACTAGTCCTTCTTCGCCGTATAGCTTTAATGCAGCATTTTGCGCAATCTTTGTGATATCTTCTTGGTCGTTAACAGTTGGACCACAAACGTAGGAATAATCAATATCAGCTTCTGTATCAAAAGCGCTAGCAGTATCTTTAATTATTTTCCGCATTATTGCTTCACTCTTACTACGGAACTCTTTTGAAAAAGTACGTAGTGTGCCAGTCATGACAACATTCTGTGGGATGATATTAAATCTGTCGCCTCCGTTTATAGTACCAATAGTAAGAACAAGAGGTTCAAGAGGGTTATTCATTCTGCTAACTACTGTTTGGAGATTCATTACAATGGCTGCTGCTGTAACAATTGCGTCATGTCCCATGTGGGGTGCTGAACCATGAGCTGCTACACCTTTGACAGTGATTGTGAACATATCAGCGCTAGCCATTCTGCTGCCACCCTCGATATTGATTTTTCCAGCAGGAAGAGTCCCAAATATATGCATTCCGAATATTGCATCAACATCATCTAGAAAGCCTTGCTCTATGTAGTATTTTGCGCCATCAGCGACTTCTTCAGCGGATTGAAATATAAGTTTTACGTTGCCTTCAAGCTCATCTTTAATTTCAGCAAGTATTTTTGCTGCGCCCAGAAGCATAGAAGCATGGCAATCATGACCACATGCATGCATGAATCCTTTGTTTTGTGACTTGAATGGTACGTCAGCTTGCTCTTCAATAGATAAAGCATCGATATCAGCACGAAGCGCAACGGTCTTGCCTGGCTTTCCACCATATATTATTCCTGAAACGCCTGTTTTTTCGTATCTCTTTGTTTCAATTCCCATGCTTTTTAGCTCAGCTTCTATAACATCAGTAGTATTAAACTCATGCCAGCTTGGCTCTGGATGTTGATGAAAATATCTTCTCTTTTCGATAATATAGCTTTCGTATTTTTCAGCTAATTTTTTAATGTCCATCACGTAGACCCCTTTCATATATAAAAATTATAAATAAACTTTCCTAACTATATTATTCCTATTTTCATTCAAGAGCAAGGCAAACGGCTATATAAAATGCTATTAAATTACTGATAAGGAAAATAAAAGCTTAAGAATATGCAGCTGTTTTTTTTGCGACTTATATTTGCCATCTTAAACGTAATTATGATAAATGCTTAAAATAATGTGCATACTTACAAATGCTTTTTTGTTATATGCTGTATTATATTTTAGTATTATAATTTAGATATTAAGGAGTGATGTTTTATGGAAATAAAGTGGTTGGGTCATGCTTGTTTTTTGATAACAGATTCAAATGACACAAAAATTCTTATAGATCCATTTGATAAAAGCGTAGGTTATGAGACATTCGAAGGTGATGCAGATTTAATAACCATTAGTCATCATCACCATGATCATGACTATGTTGAGGGCGTTAAAGGTAATCCAGTAGTTATTGATGATGTTGGAACATTTAATAAATGTGGTATAGAATTCGAGGGTATTCAATCTTATCATGATAAGAACAAAGGGGCAGACCGTGGTAACAATATTATTTTTGTCTTTAACGTGGATGGCTATAAAATATGCCATTTAGGTGATCTGGGATATGAGCTCTCTAATGACGAAATAAGAAATATCGGAAATGTTGATGTATTGTTAATTCCGGTAGGGGGCAAATACACCATCGATTTTGCCGAGGCTGCACGTGTTGCACTTTCAATAAATAGTCATTACGTTATTCCTATGCATTATAAAACTGACGCATTAAACATTCCTCTAGCAGGAGTGGAAGATTTCACAAAAGCAATGAGTAATTCAGAGTACATTAAAAGCAATTCGATCAAAATCCAAGGTAAGCTTAAAGGGTATAATCAAGTTAAAATACTTGATTATAAATAACTAATAACGATATGAATTAATAGTATACATACGAGCGAGTTCTAACAAAAAAAGCACTAAATCAAGTTATCTTGATTTAGTGCTTTTTTGTTTTGCTATATTAATACTCTTCTTCTCTAATGCCAAATTCAGCGGATTCAACCCAATCCTTGGCGTGCTTGAGGAGTAATACTAACTCTTCAATTATCTTATAATGATCTTTTTCTTGATCAATTATGTATTCAAAAAGTTCTTTGGATTTATCATCAGTTACTTCTAGTAAAAGCTTGTTATACAGTTCAATACTCTGTTGTTCTTTATCTAAAGCCATTCTATAAAAGTCTAGTTGATCTGGAAATTCTTTAATGTCGCTTTTGAAGTCTTTTAACCCTTTGAAAATACTCTCTGCATCAGAAATAGTGTTGCTTTTAATAAGCTGGTATTGTAATTCTTTTGATTTACTTACTAATAGTTCTGCATGGTGCTTTTCTTCGTTAGCAAGCATAAGCATTACTGTTTTTAAGCGATCATCTTTGCTTCTATCTGCCTGTTCATTATAGAAGTTTTCTCCTTCTATCTCCATATTTATTGCAAATTCCATAATATCCATAAAATTACCTCCTGATTTTTCTATTGTTTACATAAATTACTTTTAAACAACAATCAATCTATTAAAACTTTAATAATAGAATTTTTTGCTAGATATCCAAAAAAGCATCTAATCCAAAGGAAACCGTATAGCACTATTTTTCTTCTTTTATTACATCTCAGATTATTGATACTGTTCTGTCAAAAATAGTTATTTTTCATCATGACAAGAATGCGCATAATGCACATTCTTTTTTTGACGATTTATTAATGCACTTGTAAAAACGGAAATTGTTATAAGCGTAGTGTGAATTTTTGTTCGTTTTATTGTGATAAAAAAGCGCGTTGTTTAGACAAATGGAAATTATTGGTGTTGCTATAATCGTAACGACATTGCACTAAGGCAGAAATAATCCGCATTTTATATTTCTGAAAAAATGAAAAATAAGTGTGGATTAAATTTCTTTGGTTGGGAAAAACTAGTAAAAAATTAACAGGAAGGAGGAAAATTAATGAGACAAATGAAACAAATGTTAAAAAAAGGTACTGTTTTATTGCTTTCTACAGCAATGACATTATCAACTACTTTTGCTGGCAATATAACTGCCTTTGCAGGAGGTGGACCAACACCACCAACACCACCAGTTGTAGGTGCAGATTTGAAAGTAACTGTTACTAAAACTACTGCGGTCTCAATAGTAGAGAAGACTTATGATTGGACTATAGATAAAACTGTAGATAATACGACTTTAAATTTATTGGAGGGCGCAACGGGAACCTCGATCTACACAGTTACTGCTACGAAATCACCTAAGAAATTTAAATTTGTAGTCGAAGGTGATATCTCCATTGAAAACAAAGGGAATGCATCTGCTACTAATGTTGTTGTTGATGCAGCATTAAGATCCACAAATGGTGCTACAAGGTATGAAGCAGTTGGTTCAACTGTTACTGGTGGCCCAGCTGATGGTATTCTTTTAGCTGGCGCAACTTATACATACCATTATAAGATGTATTACGATAGTACAGTTAACCCTAATACAATAGGAGGCAATCTGAAGGTTGATGCGATAATAACTGGTCTAAATATTGCTAGAATAAGACCAAATGTTTCGTCGCCTAATATTAATCTCGTAGTAATTCCAGTTGCTACAAATGATTCGATTACTGTTGTTGATAACAATGCTACTGCAACTGTTTCAGATGATTTTAGTCATATGTTTACAGATAGCGGTACATGGGGTTATAGCAAAACTTTTAACGGTTCCCAGCCAGGAACCTATACTAATACAGCTTCTGCATCAGTATTGAGAGCCGGTATACCTACTACAATATCTGATACGGCTACAGTTACTGTAACGAAAGTGAACAGTGCTCCGAATGCAGTAAACGATATAGCTACTACAGATGAAGATACAGCAGTTGATATTAATGTACTTGCAAATGATACAGATGTAAATGGTGATACATTGTCCGTTATAGGCACTGTAGCTCCAGGACATGGCACTGTGGAAATTAACGCTAACGGTACAATTAAATACACACCAAATGCAAACTGGAATGGTACCGATTCATTCGCCTATACGATTTCAGATGGCAAACGTGGCACAGATACAGCAGTTGTAACAGTTACAGTAAATGCTGTAAATGATGCACCGGATGCAGTTAATGACACTGCTACAACTAATGAAGATCATGCAGTTGACATAAATGTTCTGGCTAATGATACTGATGTTGAGGGTAATGCACTAACAGTTACAGGAACAACAGCTCCAAGTAACGGTATAGTAGCAATTAACGCTAACGGTACAATTAAATATACACCGAATGCAAACTGGCATGGTACTGATACGTTTACGTATACAATTTCAGATGGTAACGGTGCTGCAGATACAGCAACTGTCACAGTTAGAGTAAATTCTGTAAATGACACACCAGACGCAGTTAATGACTCTGCTACAACCAATGAAGATACAGCTGTAAATGTAAACGTTTTAGCAAATGATACAGACGCCGATGGTAATACGTTAACAGTTACAAGCGTAACAGCTCCAGCACATGGCACAGCTGTTATAAATCCAGATAAAACAGTTAAATATACACCAAATGCAAACTGGAACGGAACAGATACATTTACTTATACAATATCTGATGGACATCGCGGAACAGATACTGCTACAGTAACAGTAACAGTAAGCCCTGTACAAGATGTACCAGATGCAGTAAATGACTCTGCATCAACAGGCGAAGATACTTCAGTCAAAATATCTGTTCTAAGTAACGATATAGATGTTGACGGAGATGCACTTTCTATTGTAAATGCTTCTAATCCAGCGCATGGACGTACTACAGTTAACCATGATGGTACAATAACATATAAACCAGATTGGAATTGGCATGGTACAGACACATTCACATATAGAATATCTGATGGTCATGGTGGAACAGATACAGCTACAGTAACAGTTACTGTAACTTCAGTAAATGATAAACCGATCGCACTTGATGATTTGTCTTTTACTAATGAAGATAATGCAGTAAAAGTATATGTTTTGTTTAATGACTTTGATATTGAACATGATACATTAAGCATAATTAGTGCTACAAACCCATCACATGGCACAGCTGTAATAAACGCTGACAAAACAATAACGTATACACCTAATGCTAATTGGTTTGGTATAGATTCATTTAAATATACTATTTCAGATGGCAATGGTGGAACAGATACAGCAACAGTTAGAATAGTCGTTTGGTCAGTAAATGACAAACCTAATGCAGTTGATGATTCAGTGGTAACTGACGAAGATGTATCGGTAAACATTAGCGTACTAAGTAACGATACTGATGCTGATGGAGATACACTGTCTGTAACAAACGTAACAGATCCAGGACATGGTACAGTTGTTATTAATGCAGATAAGACGGTAACATATACGCCAAATGCAAACTGGAACGGTACAGATACATTTACATACACAATTTCTGATAGGCACCATGCAACAGATACTGCTACAGTTACTGTAACAGTAAACGCTATTAATGATGCTCCAGATGCTGTAAATGATACTGCTGAAACAGATGAAGACGTAGCAGTGAAAATAGATGTACTTGCAAACGATACAGATATTGACGGAGATGTATTAACTATTACAGGAGCTTCAGCTCCAGGTCATGGTACAGCCGTTGTTAATTCTGATGGAACAATAACCTATACACCTGAAGCAAATTGGTTTGGCACAGATACGTTCACGTATGAAATAACAGATGCGCAACAGCAAGTAGAACGCAGACTTCAAGTAGAAGGTGAACAGATACACACAGACACTGCAACTGTAACAGTTATAGTAAAACCTGTAAATGATGCGCCAGTCGCAGTTGACGATGATGCAACAACTGCTGAAGATACAGCAGTTAAAATAAGCGTTCTTGCTAACGACTCGGATATTGATGAAGATGTTATATCTGTAATAAGCGCAACTATTCCTGTTCACGGCATTGCAGTAGTAAATGCTGATGGAACAATTACTTATACACCAAATGCAAACTGGAATGGTTCAGATACGTTTGAATATACAATTTCAGATGGCAAAGGTGGCACAGATACAGCAATGGTTACTGTTAAAGTTGATCCTGTAAACGATGCACCAAAAGCAAATGACAGCAGCATAAAAACAGATGAAGATACCGCTGTTAATGGCACTGTTACAGGTTCTGACATTGATGGTGATACACTAACCTTTGTTCTAGAGAAAGCTCCAGAACATGGTAAAGTTACACTTAACTCAAATGGTACCTATACTTATACACCAAATGCTGATTATAATGGAACTGACAAGTTCACGTTTATGAGCAATGATGGAAAAGCAAACTCGCAACCGGCAACAGTAACAATAACAATTAATGCAGTTGATGATCTACTAATTCCAAAAACAGGCGAAGATACACCATACGCACTGTACGGATTTGCAGCTTTGTCAATGTTAGCAGGCATTGTACTATTGATTGCTAAACGCAGAAAACAAAACCAGTAAAAAAACAATAATAAAAAGGAGGCATTAAGCCTTCTTTTTTTGTTCAAAAATCGTTATTACATGATATTAAAATTAAGTTAAACTCCAACATAAATCACCATAAAAATGTATTGACACTATGTAGTAATACAAGTAGAATTATTGTGTGCATATGCACACAATAATTTGCGTTGTCAAATTAAATTTGCTAATAAAAGGAGATTGAGAAGTATGAAAATAGCAGTTGCAAGTGAAGGGAAAATGATTACGGGGCACTTTGGTCATTGCGAAGGATTTAATGTTTATACGGTAAGAGATACATTGATCTTAAATAAAGAGTTTGTAGTTAATCCAGGACATAAAAAAGGTTTTCTACCAAACTTTTTAAATGATTTAGGTGTTAATGTGATTATTGCAGGCGGTATGGGAAATGGTGCTATAGAGATATTCAACGAAAAAGAGATTAAAGTGATTACAGGCGCATCGGGTGATGCTGAAGAGGCTGTAAATAATTATCTAAATGGAAAACTTGTATCATCAGGAGCAGTTTGCCATCAGCATGAGCATCATGGAGAGTGTGGGTAAGAGTAAAAATAGCAAAATTTAAATAAATGCACGCACAAGAGGTTAAACTAATATTAATGGATATATAGATATTTATTAATATAGATATTAAACCATATTGACAATTATCTATATGATCGCATATAATGCATATAGACAGATTTCTATATGATAGATAATTATTAATAAGGTGGAGAAAAGATTGAATAAAAATTATGCGGACTATGCACTTATTTTTAAATCATTAGCTGATGAAACACGCTTGAAAATAATTGAGATGCTTTCCAATGAGGAGCTATGCGCTTGTAAAATACTTGAGAATTTTGATATTACACAACCTACGCTTTCCTACCACATGAGAATATTATGTGATAGCGGTCTTGTAATAAGTAGACGTGATGGCGCATGGATGAGGTACTCGTTAAATGAGGAAAGCTTTGAATCAATAAAAGAGCTATTTGACAATATAAACATCGTGAAAAGCCAAAATTGCGGATGTGTGGACGAATGTTAGGAGGCGATTTTTGTGTTTATATTTGAATTTCTAAATAATCAGCTGCTTAAAATGGAATGGCTTTCAAACCTAGTGAACTTTTTGGTAAGCAAAGTATTTGGGCTTGATCTCACCAGTAGAATCGGTGGTAGTGTACATTTTTTCATATACGATACGGTAAAGATATTTATACTTCTGTCTTTCTTAATATTTGTAATTTCGTATATACAAAGTTACTTCCCACCTGAACGTACAAGGAAGATAATTGGAAAATTCAATGGAATTACTGCAAATATTCTGGGAGCGCTGCTGGGAACTGTAACACCATTTTGTTCCTGCTCGTCAATACCGTTGTTTATAGGTTTTACAAACGCAGGGTTACCGATTGGTGTAACGTTTTCGTTTCTAATTTCTTCGCCACTTGTTGATCTCGCATCGGTTATATTGCTAGCAAGTATTTTTAATTGGAAGATAGCTATTGCATATGTTATCGTTGGCCTTGTGCTAGCAGTAACAGCAGGAACTATAATAAGCAAATTAAAGCTTGAGAAATACGTTGAGTCGTTTGTATTTAGCAATAAAATGATTGAAATGGAAGAAACAGAACTAACAAGGCGGGACAGAATAGATTTTGCAAAGGAACAAGTACTAGAAATAATTAAAAAAGTATGGCTATACGTACTTATCGGCGTTGGAATAGGTGCAGCAATCCATAACTGGATACCGGAAGATGTAATATCAGCTGTACTTGGTCAGGATAAACCATATTCCGTTGTACTTGCAACTTTTGTTGGTGTACCAATGTATGCTGACATATTTGGCACACTGCCTATCGCAGAAGCTTTGGTAACTAAGGGAGTAGGTATAGGAACAGCACTTTCGTTTATGATGGCAGTTACAGCACTTTCGCTTCCATCAATGATCATGCTGAAAAAAGTTGTTAAGCCAAAACTGTTAGCTATCTTTATTGGTATCGTTACCATAGGAATTATTATAATTGGATACACATTTAATGCATTTGGATATTTATTATTATAGGGGGAAATTAATTGAGTACATATATATTGTACGGATTAGCTGCATTATTGCTTTTAATATCGTACAAAAAAGATAAAAAGAAAACTATGATGGCACTGAAAAAAGCTTGGAAGTCATTCGAAAATATTCTGCCACAATTTTTAGTTGTCATATTACTTGTTGGGGTAATGCTAGCAATACTTAATCCTGAAGTAATATCATCAATTATTGGAAAGAACTCAGGTTGGTTTGGAGTAATTTTAGCGGCCCTTGTGGGTGCAATTACTTTGATTCCTGGTTTTGTGGCATTTCCTACAGCTGCGATGCTGCTACAAAATGGAGCAGGGTATATGCAGATTGGGGCTTTTGTCTCTACGCTTATGATGGTTGGAGTTGTAACAGTGCCAGTTGAGATTAAATATTTTGGCAAAAAACTTACTATTTTAAGAAACGCATTAGCATTCGTATTCTCGTTTGTTGTTGCATATATAATTGGATTGGTGGTGGGCGGAATATGAAAATAAAAGCTTTGGTAAAAAGATATAGAGCATTTTTGATTACAATAGTTTTAGTAGGAATACTGACTATAGTAAATAGCGAGATAGGCTTTAGTGCGATTAATATTTCTGCTTATACACTTAGCGAAATGCTCCTAGTTATACCGCCAATATTTATACTACTAGGACTTTTAGATGTATGGATTCCAAAAGAAACAATGATTAAGTATATGGGCGAAGGCTCAGGGTTAAAAGGCATTGTGCTATCAATAATCATTGGTTCAGCTGCAGCAGGCCCGCTATACGGGGCTTTCCCAATAGCTGCCGTATTTATGAAAAAAGGTGTAAAGTTCAGCAATATACTTATATTCATTGGCGCATGGTCAACAACAAAAATCCCAATGTTCTTGTTTGAAATGCAAGCTCTTGGTGCAAAATTTGCTATAACGAGGTTGCTAATTGATATTCCGGGTATTATCATTATGGCATATATATTGACAAAGTCCATTTCTAAAGAAGAAATTGCAAAAATATATGAGAACGCAGAAACATTAAGTAAATAAATACTATTAAGTGAGGTAATTTTAATGGCAAAAGCATGGTATCCAGTTATAGACTATGAAAAATGTATCGAGTGCGGCGCTTGCATAGAGAAATGTAAGCATGGAGTATATGATCAAAGCAAAGCACCTACTCCAGTTGTCGAAAATCCAGATAATTGTTTGTACGGCTGCCATGGCTGTGGCAACATCTGCCCATCAGGTGCAATAAGCTATGTTGGTGAAGAACCTACAAGTGGCGATTCTTGCAGTTGCAGCTGTAGCTGCGATAATGACGGAGGATACAAAGGTTGTTAACAAAGTAGATAGTAACAAAACACGATTATTAATGATTGGAGGGACTATAAATGACTATTAAAATTTTAGGACCAGGATGCAAAAACTGTGTTTCACTTGCGGACAACACAAAGGAAGCTATGGCAGAGCTTGGTATAGAAGCGGAAGTAATAAAAGTAACTGACTACGCTGATATAGCGAAATACGGTATTATGTCCACACCTGGGCTTGTCGTTGATGAAAAGGTAGTATCATTTGGAAAAGTACTTAAACCAAAAGAAATAGCTAAAATACTCGAAAAATTATCTTAGCTAATATAATTTGAATGGCTTTTAGAGAAATCTAAGAGCCATTGTTATGTTTAGGTTAATTTATTCTTACAATATTGATCTTCCTTTATATAATGGTTACAATATAGACAAAGATCAATATGTTGCCATTAAATAACAAATAATTTATCAGAGCCGTTGTAACAAATGGCTTTTAAAAAACAAAGTATATGAGTAAATGCTCATATACGTATATAACAGGAGGATTGCCAAGTGGTTGATATTTTTAAAGCACTTTCGGATGAAACAAGACTAAGGATATTATCGCTGATTTGGAGCAGGGAAATGTGTGTCTGCGAAATTGAGAAGTGTCTTGAACTAACTCAATCAAATGCATCACGACATCTTACAGTACTTAAAAATGCTGGAATACTTTCTAGCACTAAGCATGCGCAGTGGGCATACTACATAGTAAATAAGGAGTTCTGTGAAAATAATATGGGGCTATGCAATTATCTAGATATTAAGCTCAAAGAACTAACTACTTATCAAGCTGACATGGAGCATATGGCCAAATATAAAACAGAAGATCTATGTAATTAGCAATAATTAGGAGTGAATTTTATGGACACAAAACAGAATACAGGTATTGGGTTTTTTCAAAAGTATTTAACAATTTGGGTGGCTTCTTGCATGGTCGTAGGAGTGCTAATTGGTAGGTTCTTGCCAGGGGTACCAGCTTTCTTAAATCAGTTTGAGTATGCGAAAGTATCGATACCTGTGGCTATATTAATCTGGGTAATGATCTACCCGATGATGATGAAAGTAAACTTTCAAAGCGTTAAAAACGTCGGTAAAAACCCAAAAGGTTTATATGTGACATGGGTAACAAACTGGTTGATCAAACCGTTTACAATGTATGCAATAGCTGCATTTTTCTTGTATGTTGTTTTTAAAAACTTCATTACGCCAGATCTTGCTAAAGAGTATCTAGCAGGAGCAATACTTCTTGGAGCAGCGCCTTGTACAGCAATGGTTTTTGTTTGGAGCCATCTTACCAAAGGCGATCCGGCGTATACAGTTGTGCAGGTTGCAACTAACGATTTGATTATTCTTGTTGCATTTATACCAATCGTTAAATTCTTGCTTGGTGTTAGTAACATAACAGTTCCTTGGGATACTTTAATCTTGTCCGTAGTATTGTTTGTCGTGATTCCACTGACCGGTGGTATACTAACCAGAATGTTCATAAGTAAGAACAAAGGAGTAGAATATTTCGAGAAGCAATTTCTACCAAAGTTTGATAACGTAACCACTGTTGGACTACTACTCACTCTGATTTTATTATTCGCTTTCCAAGGAGATGTCATCATTAACAATCCGCTGCACATTCTTCTCATAGCTATACCTCTTACCATTCAGACATTCCTTATTTTCTTTATAGCTTACTTTACATGTAGGTGGATAAAATTGCCACATAATATCGCGGCTCCAGCTGGAATGATTGGAGCATCCAACTTTTTTGAACTGTCAGTAGCTGTAGCAATTGCATTGTTTGGCACAACTTCACCAGCAGCACTTGCAACCACCGTTGGTGTACTAACTGAAGTGCCAGTAATGCTTATACTTGTTAAGATTGCAAACAGTACTAAAGGCTGGTTTCCACTGCTTAAGGCTGAGAAAAATATTTTGGCGGATAATTAAAAATTAGTTAGCCTAGTTACAATACCAAATATATTAAAGGAGAAATGAAAATGAACAATGATAAACCAAAAGTAGCGTTTATATGCGTGCACAATTCATGTAGAAGTCAGATAGCTGAGGCTCTTGGTAAGCTATATGCAAAAGAAACATTTGAGAGCTATTCGGCAGGAACCGAGTTAAAATCTCAAATTAATCAGGATGCTGTAAGGTTAATGAAGAAGCTTTATGGCATTGATATGGAGAAGACACAGCACTCAAAGCTTCTAACAGATATTCCACCAGTCGATATTGTTATCACAATGGGATGTAATGTAGAGTGCCCTTATTTACCTTGTAAATACAAAGAAGACTGGGGACTCGATGATCCAACGGGCAAGAGTGATGAGGAGTTTATTAAGGTAATAAATGAAATAGATAAAAAAATACTTGAGCTAAAAGAAAAGCTAAAGCATTAAATTATTAACAAAATCGGATGGTAAAAAATAAAAGCAAGAGTATAATTAAATGTAATTAGTGTTTTATTAACATACTGAAAAGGAAGTGTAAGCATGGGTAAAATTGTTGCCATTGGCGGAGGAGAACTTAAGTTAAATGAGACTATTGAGATTGATAAATTCATTGTTGAGTTTACGGACAAGTATTCACCCAACGCTTTATTCATTCCTACAGCAAGTGGAGAGCCACAGGGTTATATTGATGTATTTAACCAAGTTTATAGAGATACGCTTAATTGTAAGACTGACGTTTTGCTATTAAAAACTGACGAATTAGATGACTGCGAAATTGAAAATAAAATACTATCTGCCGATCTTATCTATGTAGGCGGAGGCAATACTGCTATGATGATCGACATTTGGAAAAGCAAAAAAGTAGATGTGTATTTGCGCAAGGCTTATTACAACGGTACAGTTCTTTCGGGTTTGAGTGCTGGAGCTATATGTTGGTTCACTTACGGGCACAGCGATAGCAATAAAACTGACGATGGCACAGAATGGGAGTACATTTTAACAGGGGTATTAGGGATATTAAACGCAATAATTTGTCCTCATTATAACGAAGACGGGCGCAAAGGGTTTGATGAAATAATGAAGACGCAGACCATGCCAGGGATTGCAATAGAAAATAATTGTGCTATTGTAATAGAAGATAATGAGTTTAAAATAATTAAAAGTGATAATACTCGAAGTGCTTATTTGCTAAAAAATGATTCAGGCATAATAACAAAGACGCTATTAAGTAACGAAAATTATCTGCCTTTAGATGTCCTATTAGAAAAATGATTTACCATGAGGAGGAAATAAATGAAACTGCTAATGCATATGTGCTGTGCTCCTTGTACAGTCTATCCTGCCGAGTTGCTTAGAAACGAAGGGATAGAACAAGAGGGTCTATTTTATAATCCTAACATACATCCGATTGAGGAATATGAGCATAGAAAACAGACTGTAGAGCAATATTCGAAGATTACTGGAATGCTCGTTCATTATATGGATGGGTTTATGCAGGAGAAGTGGGAGAAGTTTTCTGGCCTAGAGATAGAAAGATGCACAATGTGCTATACAGTTAGGTTGAATAAAGTTGCTGAGTTTGCAAAAAATTCAGGATTTGATGCATTTACTACTTCATTGCTTGTTAGCCCATATCAAAAGCATGAACTTATAAGTGAGATTGGCAAAAAAGCTGGAGATAATGCCGGGATACCGTTTTACTATCGTGATTTCCGTGACGGGTTTAGGCAAGGACAAAACCAAGCTCGAGAGATGGGGCTTTATCGCCAGAAATTTTGTGGATGTATATGCTCGTATAACGAGCGTAACGAATACCTAAAAAACAAAAAGAAAAAATAAAAGCTTGCCATGCAATGGCAAGCTTTTATTTTAATTAAAATTGGATCATGACCCAAATCGCATATAGACACTTCTTTCGTTAAAGCCTAACGAATCCCAAAATGCTTTGCCTACACTATTCCAACATAGTACTTCTATATCTATTGTCTCCGCTTTAAGCATTTGCATTAATTTATTGAAGGCAACTTTTCCGTAACCTTTTTGGCGATGTTCTCTGCAAATAAAAAACTGTCTTAAGTATAATGGCGACTGTGTATTTTTAACCAATGCATAACCGATGATTTCGTTACCATCCATAAATAAATATGCATCATATTCAGAGTGGATAAATCCAAACATTCTCTCTTTTAGCTGAGAGACGTTCATTTTGTTGTCGCTTTTTTCGTCATCAATAAGTTGTTTGTTTAGAGTTGCAAGGACATCAAGATCTGCATCACTACAATGGATTAATTCAACATCATTCATAATATTTTCTCCTAATCAAACCAAAATATTGTCAAGCTAATTACTTATGTTTATTATGGAAATTATATCATATTCTTTAATTTTTAACACAAATAGAATCAAACGATATATATAGATTACCATGCTTCGCGATATTGTTATTTTTGATCCGAGGAATTTTTGATTAAAATATACATAAAAGACGATGTTTTATTTTATATTGAGAAATTGTAAAATAGTAGCAATTAATGCCTGTTATATGATATAATATGTTGTGATTGGTATAGATTTTATAATATTGTTAATATTCTGCAATGAAATTATTAATAATTGTGCAAAAATCGTCGAAATATAATGCATAAATATGTGGAGGTAAAAATGTCAGAAATTTTAGCAAACGAATACCGAGGTAAAATAATAGAAAATGTTAGAAGAGGTTACGTTTGTGTTGTCGATGAGAATAAGAAAATAGTTTTCAGCGTTGGAGATCCTAGTTACTATGCTTATTATCGAGCTGCTCTAAAACCTGCTCAGCTAGTACCTGTTCTTAAAAGAAAGCTTGAAGTAAAATATAATTTCACTGAACCACAAATTGTTATGCTAGCAAGCACTCACAATGGGGAGTATTACCATATTGAAGCGTTAGAAGATATGATGGTTAAAGCAGGGCTAATTGAGCTTGATATGATAATGAAGCCAACGTATCCACTTGATAGTTTTAATGCTGAGAGACTGTTGCGTGAAGGAAAACCACAAAGGAAAATATACCATAGCTGTTCGGGCAAACATATTGGACTTATGATATTAGCGAGAGAGTTCGGACCCGATTACCAAAACTATTGGCAGTTCGAACATCCAGCGCAACAAGAAATTCTAGAAAATATTTCATTCATATGTGAAGTGCCTAAAGCAAAATTTGGCGTAGGGATTGATGGGTGTGGGGTACCAGTTCTTGCGGTACCAATCAAAAATATGGCCCTGTCGTATCTCAAAATTGCTTGTCCAGATCTAATAGAAGATTTTGAAATAAAAGAAGCTCTTGAAAAATTTACGCCTCTGGTTAACAAACATAATAAGTACATAAGCGGAACAAATCATTTATGTTCAGTGATGAATGAAGATAATAATATTATCTATGTAGATGGCGCAAACGGCATAATGAATATAGGGCTTAAGAAAGAACGGTTAGGGATTGCAATAAAGATAGAAGATGGGCATGATAGTGAAAGAATATTTGCTATTATAATTGCGCATCTTCTTGAAAAACTGAATTATGATAATAAGGCTATTATTGAAAGATTAACAGATTTGTTCCCAGAAACAACATACAATGATAATGATGTTGAAATTGGAAAAATTAAAGCAGTTTTTTAATAGAAACAAAAAAGGAGCAAGAGCTCCTTTTTTTTATTTTCAGATTTAAGCCATTATCCAAGTATCTTTTTTGCATATGCTTTACCGGTTGGAGAAGTTGCAAGTCCGCCCATTGCAGTTTCCTTAATAGATACAGGCATCTCTTTGCCTATTCTGTACATTGCATCAATTACTTCATCGGGAGGGATAACACTTTCTACTCCTGCAAGAGCCATATCAGCAGCTGCTATTGAATGAGCTGCACAGAAACCGTTTCTTTTAACACACGGTACTTCAACAAGACCGGCAACAGGGTCACAAGCAAGCCCCAAAAGATTTTTCAGCGAAAGCGCAGCAGCTTGAGCTACTTGGGCTGGCGTTCCATCGAACATTTCAACAAGAGCAGCAGCGCACATGGCAGAAGCAGCTCCACATTCGGCCTGACAGCCACCTTCGGCACCAGCTACTGTAGCATTGGTGGATATAACTAATCCAATGGCAGAAGAAGTAAACAGGGCTAGTACAGTCTTTTTTCTATCTATATTATATTCATTCATTATTGAGATAATAGCACCTGGCATTATTCCACAAGAACCAGCAGTAGGTGCGGCAACTATTCTGCCCATATTAGCATTTACTTCTGAAACGGCTATGGCAGCAGCGATAGCATTGACTATTGTTTTGCCTCCAATAGTCTTTTTTTGCGCATAAGTGTGCAAGCGTACGGCATCTCCTCCAGTTAATCCACTTGGAGATTTTGCAGTGCTATTTAAACCTTCTAAAATGCCTTGTTCCATAACAGTCAATTGCTTTTCCATTCTTGCATAACATTCTTCTTCTGATTTTCCGCTATTTAGCGCTTCCTCTTTAAGCGTGAGTTCTCCGATTGATATGTTTTCATCCGTGGCTGCTTTAACAAGCTGATCTATCTTAGTATAATATGACATGATTATCCTCCTAAATCAAAGTGGCTTTATCAGCATAGTTTTTATTATGCTATCTAGCGCACTAAGCTTATTTATTGTGGCATCATCTATGAGCTCGTCTGTTTCAAGAACCATTATAGAGTAGTCGGTTTTATCCGTTCTAAATACTTTCATTGTGCCAATGTTTATATTCTTATCTGCTAGTATTTTTGTTACATCAGCAATTACTCCCGGTTGATTTTTATGCGGCAAAATGAGCGTTGGATTATTACCAGCAAAATCAACCGGAATTCCATCAATATTTATTATTTTTATATTGCCGCCACCTATTGAACAGCCAGTGATTTCAATATTTTTACCACTTACGCCTGTTAAAATAAGTTTAACGGTATTTGGGTGTACATCTCCAAGATCCGTAGGCTCAAAAGAATATTCTAGCGATTTTTCTTTTGCGTACTTAAATGAATCTCTTATACGGTCATCGTCAGGGTACATGCCAAGTAGCCCTCCAATAAGAGCTTTGTCAGTACCATGCCCTTTGTATGTCTGGGCAAAAGAGCCATGCAATAGTATTTTAGCGCTAGTAACATCTTCTCCTAGTATCTGCCTTGCGACAAATGCTATTCGTGCAGCTCCTGCTGTATGAGAGCTAGAGGGACCGACCATAATTGGACCAAGTATGTCAAATACATTCATTTTCCGAAACCTCCTAGAATTCAATTCACATTGATTTAGTGTTGTAAAGCAGTAAACAAGAGATTTTTGAATAGTTTGTCAATTTCAGTCTATCATAAAATATTCAGAACGCAAGCACCATAAAATAGTTGACAAAGTCAAGCTAATTATTTATTCTGTGTATAAGAATTATAATGGGTAGGTGCTAATATATATGGATAAAATTGATCAGGTAGTTTCTGAGGTTAGAAATTTTAGTAGGTTCTATACAAATATTATTGGTCTGTTAAATCAAAATATACTGGATAGCCCATATTCTCTTGCAGAAGCTCGCATCCTTTTAGAAATTAAGAAAACTAAAGATTGCACTGCAAATGTTTTAGTAGATAAACTTGATATTGACAGAGGGTACATGAGCAGAATACTTGCTAGCTTTGAAACAAGAGGACTAATAACAAGACAAAATTCGATAGAAGATGGCCGTAAACTATATTTGCATCTAACACAAAAAGGACGACAAGAGTCAGATATTCTTGAAGAGAAATCGGACAAACAAATAGAAAACCTTATAAATCATTTATCAAATAAAGAAAAGGAGAAACTTATTATGGCGCTTAATTATGTTGAAGATGCACTATCGTATGATGATAATGCTATAAAAATAAGAAATTATGAGGCTGAAGATGTCGCTTTTATTATTGAAAGGCATGAGGCGCTATATCAGAGCGAATATGGGTTTACTCCAGAGTTTACTGATTATGTTAAAACGTATGTTGATAAATTTCACGAGCACCATGATGAAGAAAGAGAAAAAATATGGATTGCACAGCAAAACGGTAAGCAAGTGGGTGTGATTGCGGTAGTGAAGGCTGACGAGGATACTGCACAGTTGCGCTGGTTCCTTATTGAACCAGAGCTGCGTGGCAAAGGACTAGGCAGAAAGCTTGTAGAAACAGCGCTAGATTTTTGTAGAGACAAAGGCTATAAACATGTGTTTCTTCTAACTTTAAACATTTTGGAAGCTGCACGCTATCTGTATAGAGGATATGGATTTAGATTGACTGAAACAACCGATAATTATGATTGGGCGAACCGCTTGATACAAGAGGAAAAGTGGCAACTGGATATATAAAGTAATATGGCTAAAAAGAAAAAAGGCTTATCAAATAGATAAGCCTTTTTTAAATTTATAAAAATTATATTCCTAACAAAACCCTTGCTAAGCTAAAATAAACAAATAGTGCCAAAGCATCAACAATGGTTGTAATTAGAGGTGAAGCCATTATGGCAGGATCAACGTGGACTTTATTTGCTACTATTGGCAGTATACCACCAACGACTTTAGCCATTATTACAGTTATTAGCATACTTAAAGATACAACTAGTGCAACAGCAGGCGTGCCCATGCCAAATAATATAATGCGAAAATAATTTACTATTGCAAGTACAGAACCAGAAATTAAAGCTACTAAAAATTCTTTTGATATCACTTTGCCCCAATCTTTAGTTTGTATCTCGTTTAGCGCTAAACCACGGATGATAAGTGTAGCAGATTGCGAGCCTGCGTTTCCGCCTGTGTCCATTAGCATAGGAATGAAGATGGAAAGTATTATCATTGAGGATAACACATCTTCATATCCTTTCATGATACCACCTGTAAATGTGGCAGATATCATTAGAATCAGTAACCATAAAATTCTATGCTTGGCGAGCTCAAATATGCTTGTTTTCAGATAAGGTTTTTCGGATGGCGTTATAGCTGCCATCTTTTCAAAATCCTCTGTTGCCTCTTGTTCAATGATGCCAAGAGCGTCATCAATAGTGATAATACCGACTAATCTTTTTTCACTATCAACAACAGGAATAGATATTAGGCCATATTTTGAGAACATATTACCTATTGTTTCTTGATCGTCTGAAGTGTTAGCAAATATAACATTTGATTTCATTATATCGCCAATCAGCTCATCATCATTACTAAGAAGAAGCTTTCTTACGGAAACAATACCTTCAAGGTATCTGTTTTTATCCGTAACGTAACATGTGTATATTGTTTCTTTATCAACGCCAGTTTTTCTGATATGATCAAACGCCTCTGCAACCGTCATTTTTTTCCTCAAGTCTACAAATTCGATTGTCATTACGCTGCCGGCAGTATCGTCTGCATATTGTAGGAATGTATTTATATATTTTCTTGTTTCTGGGTTAGCATTTTTGAGAACTCTTTTTACAACGCTAGCTGGCATTTCATCAATAAAGTCGACAGTATCATCCAAGAATAGTTCGTCAAGAATGATAGCGATTTCTTTATCACTTATAGTTTCAACTATTAATTGCTGAGTTTCTGTTGTCAGATAAGCAAATACTTCGGCTGCTTGCTCTTTTGGCATCAGCCTGAATATCTTTACGATCTGCTCTCTATCAATATTTTCAAATAATTGAGCTATATCTACTTCGTTCATGTCTATAAGTATAGCTCTCAGCTCTTTTAGAGCATTAGTGTTTACAAGATCAATGAGTCTATCCTGCATATTAAACCTCCTTTTTTAAGAGGAAGCAGGCACAGCAAATGAATGGCGCCTGCTAACGCTTAGTATGTGTTTATTTTGAATAAATAACCTACGTCTTCGACTCGACGGGTCGTCCACAGTCGCCACCATCCTTTCAAATAATTAAACAAAAAAACCTCGCCGCAAGCGACAAGGACATATACAAAATTATATATATCTAACCCTGTCGTTGAGCTTTAGCATCCTACAGCGTAGATAAAATCAGCTATACTAGATAAAACCTTAATTCGGTAGTATCTGCTTACCCATTGGCGTCTTTCGACATTTCTGGGTGATAGCGTTTTCCATAGGGTAACCTCACCTAACGAGATTATTTTATAATTAAATACTATACTCTGTGCCTAGTTTTGTAAAGGTAATTTTAAGTTTTTTCGACAAATAAATTTCTAATAAAAGAAAAGAATAATTCCAATTTAATTGATTTATATTGCAATAAAATATAATATATAAAGGCAGGTTTATTCTTGCTTAATAACAAATGATTTGAAGGGTGAATATCTTGGATTTATCTTTTCTTGCTGAAATTTTAGGATCTATTGCTTTTGCTGCATCAGGTGCTGTGCTTGGAATTAAGAGAGAGATGGATGTACTGGGTGTCTTTATACTAGCCATTGTTGTTACTATGGGTGGCGGTCTAATACGAGATGTCGTAGTTGGCAACATGCCACCAGTAGGACTTTCTAACCCGATATATATTGAGATAGCGATACTGACTTCTGTTGTAGTAATAATAATATATAAAAGATCAACTCTCGAGTTTGCAGAAAGATTACTTTTTGGCATGAGGTTTTTTGATGCTATTGGCTTAGGAGTATTTACAGGGATAGGACTTGTAACAGGATTACAGTTTTATCCTGACAAACCGTTCTTGGCTGTTACAACAGCTGTTCTTACAGCATGTGGTGGTGGAGTAATACGTGATGTCCTTGCGATGCGTATACCATTTATATTAAAAGAAGAAGTGTATGCGCTTGCTTCAATCATAGGAGCAGTTATAGGGTATATGATATACGGATATTGTGGCGCAACTGGTACCCTATATATTTCAGCTATAATAACAATGGCGATCCGTTTCACCTGTATGAAATATAATATATGCTTGCCAAACTTTAAAGTAACAGATGTAGAAATAGATGTAGAAACAAAAGAAGAGCCGTAAGGCTCTTTTTTAATATAAAAGCTTTTATATTCATATAAACACAACTTGTATCAAAAACATATAAAGTAACGTTCCACCAAAGATGCTGACTAGTGAGTTTCTGAACTTAAGGTGAAGGATAACGATTGCAGCCAGGCATAAAAGCTGAGGTATTGCTAGTATTGTAGGTGGTAAAAAAGCACCTTTTAAGCAGTAAAGAACTAGTATCGTTATAATTACAGCAGGAGCGTATTTGCCGATATAAATTACAGTATCGCTTGGCTTTTTGTTTTTAAATACTATAAAAGGAAAAGCTCTCACAAAAAAAGTTACTGCACTCATAATTATAATAGCTATGATTGCATCATTATTGCTCAACATTTTTTTGCACCGCCTTTCTAAATACTACCGTCAGTGTAAGTGCTAATAGGATTGCGGATATTAGCATGTAGTTTTTAGGCAGTAGTATAATGCATATTAAACCCGAAAGCGCACTTATCAAAAATACAAGGTTAGGTGTTTTTGAAAGTATTTGTTCAAGTAGCATAACAGTGAACATTGCAGTTAGCGCAAAATCCATGCCTGCTGTGTTTATGGTAAGAGATGAGCCGATTATTGCGCCTATGGCAGTGCCAAATACCCAATAAAAGTGATCCAATATCGATATATAAAAATTGAATTTGTTTTCATCTACATCATCAGGAACTATGCCAGATGTGAAAAGTGCGTAAGTTTCATCAGTTAGAGAATATATCATATAAGGTTTTTTCTTGCCTTGCTTATCAAACATTTTAAACAAAGAGAGACCGTAGAACATGTGGCGTGCGTTTATTAGTAGAGTAAGTATAGCAATCTGGATAAAAGGAGCACCAACTGCAAATAATTCTACAGATATAAACTGCATAGACCCGGCATAAAGAAATAAGCTCATGAGTATTGTAAGAAATGGGCTGTAGCCACTGCTGATCATAAGCATGCTAAAAGCGATCCCTGTTGGTATGTAGCCAAACATTACAGGAACGGTTGCCAAAAAAGCCTTTTTAAAAGTATGTTTCTTTATGGGAAGTGTAGGGTTTGTTTCGGTGTTAAGATCCATACTAATTCTCCTTGATTTTTGGTATAAAAAAAGCTGCTATAAAGCAGCTTAGGAAATGGTAGCGGCGAACGGATTTGAACCGCTGACACTTCGGGTATGAACCGAATGCTCTAGCCAACTGAGCTACGCCGCCAAACAATTGCAATAACAAGTATAGCATTTCAGCTTATTTTGCGCAATAGCTTTTTATGAGAAATGTAGTTATTGTATGTACAGCATTTTTGATATATTCTTATTGCAGTAATAATTATTAAACAAAAGAGGTGTTTTTATGATAAAAGTTGGTTTGATTGGAAAAGCCGAAGGTAGCGTGAACAAAGAAAATATAGCAGTAACAATGAAGAGCGGTTCTTTAGACGTGTTTGCAACGCCTGCACTAGTTGCATTAATGGAAGAAGCGGCTTGCGCGGCACTAAAAAACAAGCTTGAGAAAGGCATGACAACTGTTGGCATAAAAATGGATGTTCAGCATCTTGCAGCAACGCCTTTAGGCATGAAGGTCACAGCTACTGCTTCTATAATAGAAGTTGATGATAGAAAAATTATGTTTCATATAGAAGCAAGAGATGAAGTAGATCTTATAGGCAAAGCTGTTCACTCAAGATTTATTGTGAATGAAGATAAATTCATGGCAAAAACAAATGCTAAAGGATAAAAATTGTGTCGATATGCATATCCATTCGACTGCCTCGGATGGAGCATTAACACCGGACGAATGTGTTAAGCAAGCTATTGCGCATGGTGTAAATAAGCTATCTATTACAGATCACGACACTGTAGCTGGTTATGGTGAGCTAATAGAAAACCATGCAGATGTAAAAATAATATTTGGGGTAGAACTAAGTGCAGAGCATGATACTGAGTTGCATATACTTGGCTATAATTTCGATATAACGGCTAAACCTATTTGCGATGTTTTAACTGCCATGAAAGATGAAAGAGTGCAGAGAAATAAACGTATTATAGATAAACTAAGTAATAACGGTGTTGATATTAACTATGAAGAAATGCTGAAGAACTATAATTCAGATGTTTTTGGCAGGGTGCATATTGCAAAAGAGCTTGTAAATGGCGGATATGTAAAGGATGTCAGAGAAGCTTTTGAAAAATACTTATCAAGAGGCGGGTATGCATACTGCAAAAGAGAATTGCCAAGTAAACAAGAGTGTATTGATGCAATAACTAAAAGCGGTGGAATTGCAATTCTTGCGCACCCAATATATTTGTCCTTGCATAGAAAAGATCTTATTAAGTTTATTGATGAGCTAATTGAGCTTGGACTTTCTGGAGTAGAGGCATATCATAACGCTCAAGATGCACCATATAGTGCGTATATTGTAAACATTTGCAAAGATAGAAATATTTACTGTACAGCGGGAAGTGATACACATGGTATGGCTGGTGAAAAATATGCGCCAGTAACCATAAAAGACGAGTATGTACTTGAATGTATAAACAAAATCTATAGATGATTGAAATTTTTAAAAAAAGTTAGTTGCCAAGTAATATTTTCAGTGGATACAGATGTTCACATACTTTTTGAAGATGCTGATATATTTATATAAAATAGCAGATATTTTCTTAAAAGCTTAAATTAAATCCATGTAAGTTTTGAATAATGCAAATTTTGAATAAAAATGCTGTCGATTTCATTGATATTGGAGTGGAGTCTGTGTTAAAATGAAATGTAAAAAACAAATACTGGTTGACATATATTTGGAGGTGTTTTAATGCTTAGCGCAGGCCATGGCGAAATAAAGATTTTTGCTGGCAGCACAGGTAAGGCTTTTGCCCAAAAAATGTGCGACTGTCTTGGAGCAGAGTTGGGAGATTCAATCGTTATAAACTTTTCTGAGGGTAATACGTTTGTACGTATAAATGAATCAGTTAGAGATAAAGATGTGTATCTGCTATTACCAATTGGACTTGATCCTAACAACGAATTTGTAGAATTACTTTTTTGGATGGATGCGTTTAAAAGAGCTAGCGCAGATTCCGTCACCGCAATTATACCTTATTTTGGATACGCAAAGGGCGATAAGAAAGATGAACCACGTGTTTCGATTAGAGCGAGAGTTTGTGCAGAGTGCATAGAGCTTGCAGGAGCAGACAGAGTAGTTACGATGGATCTTCACTCGCCGCAAGTACAGGGCTTTTTCAAAAAACCTGTAGATAATCTTACTGCAATGCCAATACTTTGCAACTATGTTATAGATGAAAAGCTATCTGAAAACTTAGTTGTTGTATCTCCGGATGCAGGCTTTGCAAAAAATGCAAGGGCATATGCCGAATATTTAAATGTTTCCGTCGCAATTGGAGATAAGACTAGAAGTGGACACGATGAAAACGCGAAAGTACTAGAAGTAATAGGCGATGTTAATGGTAAGGATGTACTTATTGTTGATGACTTCACTATTTCAGGTGGCACGCTTATTGATCTTGCAAGAGCACTAAAAGAAAAAGGTGCTAAACACATATACGCAGCATTATCACATATACTTTTAAACGATAAAGGTGTAGAAAAACTAATGAATAGTGATATAGAATTGCTTATTTCAACTGACTCTATTGACAACCCACACGTAAAAAACTGTCCTAAAGTTAAAATTGTTTCAGTAGCTCCTCTTTTTTCTGAAACAATAAGGCGTGTACATAACAGAGAATCTGTTAGCCCTCTTTTTAATAATCTTAAACAAATGAAACTAGATATATAATTTTACTACAATAAAAGAAGCAGCCGTTTGGCTGCTTCTTTTATTTATATTTACTATTCTAAAAATTTATATGTTTGCAAATCAACATCTCCAGCACCCATTGTAATCACTAGATCACCAGGTTGCCATTTTGATTTTAGATAATCTCTGATATCTTCAAAACTTTGTATGTAAACGCATGCTTTGCCATGATCGTTTGTTGCTTTAACAATGTCTTTAGCGTGTATATCGCCAGCATCTTTTTCTCTGCCTGGATAAATATCTGGCATAACGACTTCGTCTGCCAAATCAAAAGCAGTTGCATACTTGTTTAGCAGAGTTCTTGCTCTAGAATACAGGTAGCACTGGAACACGCAATATATTTTGCCATGAGGCTGTTTATCAGCAGCACTCAATGATGCTTTAATTTCGCTTGGATGATGCGCATAGTCGTTATAAATCTTTACTCCATCTACTGTTCCGTAATATTCAAAACGACGTTTTGTCAGTCTGTAGCTACTTAATGTATTTGCGATATCTTCATATGTAACACCTAAATAGTGGGCTACACTTGAGGCAGCAAGAGAGTTTATAATGTTGTGCTCGCCAGGGATGTTCAAAACGATTTTCTGCACGTTTTCACCATCTACACATAACATAAATGTTGCGCTTCCGTGATCATCATATGTTATATCTTTAGCGGTATACATGCCGCCGCTTAATCCATAAGAAATAGTTTTAACTTTTGTATTGTCAATTAATTTTTCAACTAGAGGATCATCTATACAACCAAATAACACACCATCTTCTGGTAACAGAGCTACGTACTTTTCAAAAGCAGTGTAGATATAGTCTATGTTTTTAAAATAATCCAAGTGATCATCGTCAATATTATTAACGATTGCAATTGTAGGATGTAGTTTTAGAAAGCTTTCAACATATTCGCAAGCTTCGGTTACTAATACAGGGGAGTTTCCTACTTTTGTTCCTCCATCAAGGAAAGGAACTTCGCCACCAATGTGAATGGTAGGATCCTTTTGTGCGTTGCTCAAAATAAGAGCGAGCATAGATGTAATCGTTGTTTTGCCGTGGCAACCGCTAACGCCAACAACAGTCTCGTATTGGCTTGTTATTTGGCCAAGTAGGTTTGAACGTTCTATTGTAGGTATGCCGAGTTCTTTAGCTCTTAGCATCTCTACATTATCTTTTGGTACAGCTGCTGTATAAATAACTAAGTCAGCACCATCAACATTATCTGCACTATGTCCAATGACGACAGGTATTTCTTTTTGCACAAGTCTATCTGTATAAGATGATTTACTTCTGTCAGAACCAGTTACTATATATCCCTTAGATCGCAGTATCATTGCAAGCCCGTTCATCGAACAGCCGCCTATGCCAATAAAATGCAATCTCTTACCTTTGTAATCGTTTATATGTATTTCATCTGCCAATGCATTCACTCCATACGTTTCTATATATCAACCTATTATACTCACTATGCAAGATAATTATCAAGTGTGACATGAGATTTTTAAGAATATATTGTAGAATACGGACAAATAATATAAAATGATAATAAATATTTGTGATAAGAGGGTAGAATTATATGAAAACTAAAAGAAGCGAACGCATAGGCGCTATGATACGCATATTAACTGAAAATCCTAATACGCTGTATTCTTACCCTATTTTTTGTGAAATGTTCGGAGCTGCAAAATCATCTATAAGTGAGGACATTGCATCTATAAAGAGTATAATCGAAAAGTTCGGACTTGGTCAGGTGGAAACTGTAGCCGGCGCAGCAGGCGGTGTAAGATTTTTACAGAATATTTCAGATGAAGACGCTCATAAATTCCTTCTGGAAATATGTGACAAACTTTCGAAAGAAGAAAGAATACTACCTGGCGATTTTGTATACACAGTTGATGTTCTATCTAACCCTAAGTATGTAAGTAAGATGAGCGAAATTCTTGCAACAAAACTAAGAAAGCTAGGAGCAGACTTTGTTATTACAGTTGAAACAAAGGGCATACCTGTAGCTCTTATGACGGCAAAAAACTTAGGTATTCCACTTGTTATAGCAAGAAGGGACAATAAACTGTCAGAGGGTCCTGTAGTAACAATAAACTATGAATCTGGATCTTCAAATAGGCTGCAAACAATGTCTGTAGCAAAAATGGCTATGAGTCAAGGTAAAAAAGCGCTTGTTATTGATGACTTCATGAAAGGCGGAGGAACTGTAAAAGGTATCTGTGGAATAATGAAAGAGTTTAACGTAACTATAGTGGGTGTTGGAGTAATTATCGCAACTGCTGAGCCAGAACAAAAGAATATAAGTGATTATTATTCGCTTATTACAATGGATGGCATAGACAAAAATCATAATATTCCTATCTTAAGACCTACACAAAGTTTGAATATAACCATATAATATAGAATTTTACAAATTTTCATAATTTTTATTCAATAAAAGAAGGATGTTAGTGATTTTTAGAGAATTAATAAGTAGCTATTGTATTATTAAGGTGGTGTATCGTTTTGAATATTACTGACATTCGAATCCGCAAAATTGGCTCAGAGGGCAAAATGAAAGCGGTGGTCTCTGTTACTTTTGATGACGAATTCGTCGTTCACGACATGAAAATCATTGAAGGGCAGAGTGGTCTTTTCATTGCAATGCCAAGCAGAAAGACTCCGGATGGAGAGTACAAGGATATAGCACATCCTATAAACTCTACAACAAGAGAACAGCTGCAACAGATGATACTCGAGAAATATGCTCAAGTATTAGAAGAAGAAACAGCAGAAGTTGTAACAGCTTAGACAATTATGTATTTAAGGGAAGGGTAGTTTGTACTACCCTTTTTCTTTTATTTAGCTTATAATAATTAAGAGATATTGAACAAAAAAATAGTTGAGAGGTTTGTTGATGAATAATATATATACGTTAATTTTAGCTGCTGGAGTAGGTAAGAGAATGAAATCCAATACTCCAAAGATACTTCATGAAATATGCGGTAAAAGTATGATTGACTACATACTGCAAAATGCAAGTGCACTAAGTAATCATAAACCTGTTATAGTAGTTGGACATGAGAAAGAACTGGTTATGAAGCGTTTAGAAGGCAAAGCAACTTTTGTTGTTCAGACAGAACAGTTAGGAACAGGGCATGCCGTTATGACTGCTAGAAAACATATTGAAGACAAAAAAGGTTATGTACTTATTATGGCAGGTGATATGCCACTTATTAAACAAGAAACATTGCTTGAACTTTATGATAAAATAAAAAATGAAGGAAGTCAGGCCTGCGTGCTTTCAGCTTATGCACAAAACCCCTTTGGTTATGGAAGGTTAATAATAAAAGGTGGCAATGTAACTAAAATCGTAGAAGAAAAAGATGCAACCGAGCAAGAAAGAAAGATAAAAGAAATAAATACTGCGGTCTATTGTTTTAGCATTGATGCTCTAATTAAAGCGCTAGATAGACTTGAAAATAAGAATGCACAAGGTGAATATTATCTTACTGACTGTATCGAACTTATACAAAAAGATGGTGGGAAAATTTCGTACCATAGAGCGAGCGATGCTCAAGATGGTCTAGGAGTAAATGATAGAGAGCAACTAGCTTATGCAAATACGATAATGCAAAAGCGTATTCTAAAGCAGCACATGTTAGGCGGCATAACAATAATTGATCCAAATAACACATACATAGACTCTGATGTAATAATAGGGCATGACTCAGTTATATACCCAGGTAACTATATCAAAGTAGGCACTGTTATTGGCGAGCGTTGTGTGTTAAATGGTAGCAGCACAATAGAAAATAGCATAATAAAAGACGGAGTGCAGATTACAAGCTCAACAATAACAAATAGCGTTGTAGGTCATGATACAAAAGTAGGGCCGTATGCTTATTTGAGACCAGATTCTAACATAGGCGCAAACTGCCGTATAGGAGATTATGTTGAGATAAAGAACTCGAGCATAGGCGATGGCACAAAAGTGTCTCACTTAACGTATATCGGAGATGCAAAAGTTGGATCTGGCTGCAATATAGGCTGTGGTACAGTTTTTGTAAATTACGACGGCAAGGATAAATACATTACAACTGTTGGCGATAATGTTTTCATTGGGTGTAATTCAAACCTTATAGCACCAGTTAAAGTTGGTTCTGGTGCTTATATAGCTGCTGGTTCAACAGTTACAGACGATGTTCCTGATAATGCTCTTTGTATAGCTCGTAGCAGGCAAACGGTTAAAGAGAACTGGGCAGAAGGTAAATTTGGAAAAAGATAAAACAATTTAGAGGAAGGCTTTAATAATGCGTATAGATACTATTATGTTTGACTTGGATGGCACACTTCTTCCAATGAATGTGGAAGAGTTTAAAACAGCCTATTTCAAATCAATAAATTCTTTTATATATGGATACTTGGGTGATATGAACTTTGCTGCAAACATGCAGCATGCGGTTGAGAAAATGCTAAAAGATAAAGATGGTAGTAATACAAACATGCAAAAGTTTATATCATATTTTGATGAGGTTTCACCAGTTAAATATGATGTTTACAAACGTTATATTGATGATTATTACACTAGAGAGTTTGATAAGCTTTCTGTGCATATCGTGAAAGAACCACTTGTAAAAATGATATTCACTGAGATTAAGAAAAAAGGATATAGGTTTATACTTGCATCCTCACCATTATTCCCGGAGAAAGCTATAGAAGTTCGCTTAAAATGGGCTGGGCTTAGTAAGAAAGACTTTGCGTTTATAACAAGTATAGAAAACATGCACTACCTAAAGCCTAACCTGGAATATTATAAGGAGATTCTTGCTGTTAATGATATAAACGAGGAATCTTGTATTATGGTTGGAAATGATATGGAGGAAGATCTTGTAGTAAGTGAGTTAGGTGTAAGCACGTATTATCTTAATGAATATGGCATAAACAAAAATAATGCACGTATAGATTGCCCGCAAGGCACATATATTCAGTTTTATGAATGGGCAAAGGCATTACCAAATGTTAAGGGGTAAACAGTATGTTTTTAGTTGTGGGTTTAGGTAATCCCGGAGAAAAATATGAGAATTTGAGGCACAATATTGGTTTTAAAGCAATTGACTATCTTGCTAACCAATTAAATGTGCCTTTAAATAAGATTGGCTGCAAGGCAGTTTATGGATCCGTTATTATAAATGGTGAGAAGATTATATTAGCGAAACCTCAGACGTACATGAATCTTTCGGGAGAAAGTGTGCTAGATCTGAGCAATTATTTTAAAGTTGAACTTGATAAAATAATTATTATATATGATGATATAGATCTTAAAGCAGGCGATATACGCATAAGACCAAAAGGAAGTGCTGGGACTCATAACGGAATGAAGTCCATAATATATCAATTGCAAAGTGACTCTTTTACAAGAGTACGCGTTGGTGTTTCTCCTCCGCCAGAAGGCTGGGATCTAAAAGACTATGTACTAAGCAAGTTTACCGAAGAAGAGAAAGACCAAATAGAAAACTCGATAAAAGATGCAGCTGATGCTGTACAATTAATAATAAAAGATGGTGTTAGCGCAGCTCAGCAAGTGTATAATAAAAAGCCAGGCAAAAAAACAACAGAAAACATTGAATAACAAGTTATTAGAATAACTTAAGTAAAAACGCAAAGGTGATGTATTTAATAGGTGTTATATGATGCACTAAAAGGTGTAAAGCAATACAATGAATTACTTGATGCAGTACGGGGAGGCGGCGTTTCCTCGGTTTTTGGCGTTCCAGAAAGTGCAAGACCACACTTTAGCGCTGCACTATTAAACGATACAGACAGACCAATTTTATATATCACACATAACAGAATGCAAGCTCAGAGTGCCTATGAAGATTTTAACGAGCTAATTGGTGATGGCGTATATATGCTACCATCTAGAGAGCCTTTTTTGCATGGTACTGATGCAAACGAAAGAGAAGTATCATCAAAAAGAGCCGCTGCACTTTCTGCTATTCTACAAAAAACAGCAAAAGTTGTTGTTGCTAGCATAGATGCTATTCAGATAAGGACTGCACCAGCCGAGGTGTTTGAGAAAAATGTACTATTACTAAAAATAGCTGAAGAACATGACACACGAAAATTAATCAGAGCGCTTATAGATATGGGATACACAAGAGAAGACGTAGTAGACAGGGAAGGACAGTTTGCTACAAGAGGCGGTATAATAGATATATTCTGTCCAGGAGAAGAAAACCCATATAGGCTTGAGTTCTTTGGAGACGAAATAGATACAATAAGATGCTTTTCACCCGAAACGCAAAGAAGCGTTGGGGATGTAGATAGCATAAGCATTTATCCTGCAACAGATATTCTGCTAGATATAGAAAACAATAAAGAACAATATATTAAGGCTGTTGATAAAGAGCTTAAGTCCGTTAAACAAGAATTCATTAAAGAGATTGGGTATGCAAACTTAATAAAGATAAAGACATCTTTAGAAGAAGGTAATCAAACAGAAAATGCTCTTAATTATCTGCAATTGTTTTATCCTGAGCGTAGTTGTGCACTTGATTTTATTTCAGATGATGCGCTAATTATCATGGATGAGACAGTGAGCGTTTTTAATGCCGCTAAGGCAAAAGAAGATCAGTTTATAGAAGATTATAAGTATGCGCTAACAAAAGGACATACGACAAAAAACACTGCACATTTCTACATAGATATACAAGAGATATTTTATGATATTTCCGATAGAAGAACCGTATGTTTTAAATTCATTACTGGAGCAGAAAAAGGGTTGAGTGCTACGCATCTATTTAAATTCGATGCAAATGGTGCAACATTGTATGGCGGAAACATACAGCTTTTAGCCGAAGACCTTAAATACTATAAAACTAAAAAGTATAGGACTATGCTACTGTGCGGGGCAGCAGAGCGAGCAAAGAGACTGCAAAAAGAGCTTCTTGCACTTGATCTGGAGACGGTTTATTACGATAAAGAGGTTAGCTTATCTCAAGGGCAGATAGCTTTAACGGCAGGCACATTATCTAAAGGCTTTGAGTACAGAGATGCAGGCTTTGTTGTGCTCACTCCAAAGGATATATTTGGTGTAAACAAGAAAAAAGCAGTAAGCAGAGCAAAAGTTAAAACAGACGAAAACATATTTGCTCAGATAAAACCTGGAGATTATATTGTGCACCAGAACCATGGTATTGCGCTTTTTGAAGGAGTTAAAAAACGGATAGTCGATGGGGCGTATAGAGATTTTTTTGTGCTGAAATACTTGGGTTCGGATAGGCTGTATATTCCTGCTGAGCAAATGGACAAAGTACAAAAGTATATGGGCGGCGGAGACAGAACACCAAAGTTAAATAAGCTAGGCAGTTCTGACTGGGACAAGACAAAGAGCAGAGTTCGCGCTTCGCTTAAAGAGCTTGCATACGATCTTGCTAAACTATATGCATACAGGCAAGAAGAAGGCGGGCATGCTTTCCCAGCAGATACTATGTGGCAAGCAGAGTTTGAGCAAAACTTCCCATATGAAGAAACGCCAGATCAGTTGATTTGCATACAAGACATGAAAGCGGACATGGAGTCTAAGAGGATAATGGATAGGCTCATATGTGGCGATGTCGGCTATGGCAAGACTGAAGTAGCTCTAAGAGGAGCATTTAAAGCTGTTATGGATTCAAAGCAGGTTGCATTTTTAGCGCCAACGACCATACTGGCACAGCAACACTACAATACTTTGGTTGAGCGTATGCAAGGTTTCCCTATTAAAGTAGATGTGCTTTCAAGGTTTAAATCTAAAAAAGAACAGCAGGCAATAATACAGAAGCTCAAAAGCGGAGAGCTGGATGTTGTTGTTGGTACACATAGATTGCTTGGTAAGGATATAAAGTTTAAAGATCTTGGCTTATTAATTGTGGATGAAGAACAAAGATTTGGTGTATCTCACAAAGAGCAGATTAAGAACATAAAAAAAGCTGTAGATGTTCTTACACTATCTGCAACGCCAATACCTAGAACACTCCATATGTCACTATTAGGAATAAGAGATATGAGCGTAATAAAAACACCGCCAGAAGAGCGTTTTCCAGTTAATACTTACATAATGGAATATGACATAACCGTTGTTAAGGATGCAATATATAGAGAAGTAGCAAGAGGCGGTCAGGTATACTTTGTTTATAACAACGTAGCTAATATGGATAAAATGATGATAAAGCTAAAAGAAGAGATGCCAGAAGTTAGCTTTGCTATGGCCCATGGACAAATGAACGAGACAATGCTTGAAAAGGTTATGATGGATTTTTACAATGGAGAGCAAGATGTTCTTATTTGTAGTACGATAATAGAATCTGGTCTTGATATACCGAATGTTAATACACTTATTGTGTATAACGCAGATAGACTTGGACTATCACAGCTCTATCAATTAAGAGGGCGAGTTGGTAGATCCAACAAAATGGCGTATGCGTATATAACGTATTTGAAAGATAAAGTGCTCTCGGAGATCGCCCAAAAAAGACTTGTTGCAATGCGTGAGTTTACTGATTTTGGTGCAGGGTTTAAACTCTCTATGCGCGATCTTGAAATTCGAGGCGCAGGCAATATTCTTGGCCCTGAACAGCATGGGCATATGCACGATGTCGGTTATGACATGTACTGCAAGCTTATGAAGGAAGCAGTTGAGGATGTAAAAAACGAAGAGCAGAATATCATCGAAGTAGAAACGACTGTAGACGTAAAAGAAGAAGCGTATATACCTGATAAATACATTGCTAGCCAGCAGGTACGCATTGACATGTACAAGAGAATTGCTGGAGCGCAAAACGAAGATGATATACGAGATATACTGGATGAGCTAATAGATAGATTTGGGGATGTTCCTAAGCCAATAATAAATCTATTGCATATATCTGTGCTGAAAAATAAAGCACAACAAATACTCATTACAAGCATTACCGTTAAAGAAGATTTTATAAATATAAAATTTCATCAGAGCACGCCAATAGACTTAGGAAAATTAGTGGAGCTTGCAAATGAAGATAATAATATTACAATTCTATCTGGCGAAGCACCAAGCATACTATACAAATTAAAAGGCAAATATAAGCCAAAACTCACAAGAGAAAATGCCGAAGATTTGTTAAAAACAATCTACACGCGTTGTTTGCGAAACGAGCAAGAATAAAGTATAATTAACGAGTCTAAAAACCTAGGAGGAAGATTATCTTGAAAATACAACTTAAGAAAATATTAGCGGTGTGCACATGCACTGCACTTATCTTTACGAGTGGATGTTCAATTGTTACTGTTAATTCGGATAGAGATGCAAATCAGGTTGTTGCTGTTGTTGGCGACACAGAAATAACCAAAAAAGAAGTTTTGGCAAGGTATCAATCCGTTGCAGATCAGTACGGGATAACTAGTGCAACAACGGGTGCAGATGACATAATAAAACAATTAAAGAAAAGTACGCTTGATTCAATGATAGAAAGCGAAGTAATATGGCAAAAAGCTCAAGAAAAAGATCTGGAACAGCAACTTAGCGCTGAGAAAAAAGCTTCACTTGAGAAAGATTATGATACAGCTATTGCTTATCTGCAATCAGAGTATGTAACTCAGAGTGCTACTAGCACAGCTACCACAACAGCCACTCCGGATGCAACAGCTTCTCTTAGTCCTTCAGCGCAAGTAGATGCAGATGCGTATATTGATGCACGTTTGGCTGAATTCGGCTTTACAAGAGCAAGTTATAAAAAGTATCTTTATACAAGTGAGTACAGTACTATGCTACAAGCTCAAGTTGAAGCTGAGATAACAGACATAAGCGAGGAAGACTTAAAAAAAGCTTATGATACTGAACTAGAAACGCAAAAAACAGCTTTTGATAAAGCAGAAGAACCAACGGCTACAAGCACCACCGCGAGCACATCAACAACATCTTACGAAAGCTATGTGGAAGATGGTAAAGTAGTAGTATATGTTCCAAGTGGGCTTGCTTACTATAAGCATATACTTATTAAAATAACAGATGCAGCGAAAGCGAAAATTGACGCGGTCGATTCTGAGAACTTAACTGATGATGATAAAGAAGCAAAAGTCGCGACACTCACAGAGCAAGCGTTTGCAGAAATAAAATCTAAAGCTGACGAAGCTCTAAAGAAAGTAAAAGCTGGCGAAGATTTTGATACACTGATGGCAGCATACGGAGAAGACCCTGGCATGCAAAGTGGAACAACAAAAGATACTGGTTATCTAGTAGGACTGCAATCCAGTTATGTGGATGAATTTAAGAATGCTAGTCTTGCACTTGCAAACGTAGGAGATACAACAGAACTTGTAAAGAGCGAATTTGGATATCATATAATTAAAAAAGTTTCAGTACTGACACCTGGAACAATACCATATGAACAAGTAAAGGATGCGCTGAAAGTACAAGAGCTGGCAACGAAAAAAACAGAGCATTGGGACAGCACACTTGAGGATTGGAAAACTGAATTAAAAGTAACTGTTTCTTACGATAAAATATATTAAAAGAGAAATTTGACCTGATACGGCTTAGTTTACTAGGCCGTATTTATTTTTTGTATAAAGTGGGATTTTTTACAAGGGAACAAATGAATAAAATGGAAAGTCGAACAAATACTAAATTACAAATGAACAGTTTAACTAAGGAGGAGACGTATGAAGGCGACGGGTATTGTTAGGCGAATAGATGAATTAGGTAGGGTAGTCATACCAAAAGAGATTAGAAGGACATTAAGGATACGCGAAGGAGACCCACTTGAGATATTTACAGATAGAGATGGCGAGGTTATATTAAAGAAGTACTCTCCAATAGGTGAGTTAGGCGATTTTGCGCAGGAGTATGCAGAGTCTCTGTTCCAGTCGCTAGGGCATATTACTATTATATGCGATAAAGATGCAGTTATCGCTGTTGCAGGCGCAAGCAAAAAGGAGCATTTGGATAGGGCCATAAGCCCAGATATAGAAGAACTTATGGAGTCTAGAAAAAAAGTAGCAGCGAACAAATCCCAAGGAGGAAAACTGTTTAGTATTTACGGACAAGATGCAGCAGATTATACATCGCAAGTAATTGTACCTATATTATCTGAAGGCGACGTAATTGGCGCGGTTATGATGATTTCAAAAGATGCATCTACAACTATGGGCGATACGGAACTTAAAGTTGTTGAGACCGCAGCCAGCTTTGTTGGCAAGCAAATGGAGCAATAATATTTAGATTATTAGCAATAATATTTTATCTGTTCAAGCAATGCACATATGTGCGTTGCTTTTTTTTATAAAGTATTATATTATGTGCAAGCGTGACCAATAATTGTTTTGAATATAAGGTATTTTTAGGTAAATAATCTGTTATAATGTTATGTATACATATTTTGGAGGCAATAATTAATTTATGGATAAAAAAACGTTTGTTAGAGGGGCCGCAATACTAGGTATAGTAGGTTTATTAGTGCGTGTCATTGGTGCCTTTTATAGAATACCGCTTACAAATATTATACAAACAAAAGGCATGGCCATATATTCCGTTGGCTTTGCTATTTATTCGTATCTGGTTGTAATTTCTACTTCAGGTATACCAACAGCAATATCCAAACTTGTTGCCGAAAAAGTATCCTTGGGCGATTACCGCGGAGCTCATAAGATATTCCAAGTTGCTTTTAAAATACTACTAATCATTGGAACGGTAACTAGCATAATCGTGTTTTTTGGACATGATTTTTTCGCACTGGTATTAGGAGACGAACTAGCCTCTTTTTCTATACAAGTAATTGCACCATCTTTGTTCTTTGTATCGGCGATCTCTGCCTACAGAGGCTATTTCCAAGGCTTGCAGATGATGGCGCCTACAGCTGTTTCTCAGCTGATTGAACAAATAGGCAAGCTGGTTATTGGTCTTTATTTAGCACAATTATGGCTCACAGATGGTCTTGAATACGCAGCAGGCGGAGCACTTCTTGGTGTTACACTAAGTGAAGTTGCTGCTCTTATACTACTTGTTGGTATGTATAATAGAAAAAAAGGCGAGATAAAGCTCAACATACAATCTTCCACACGTAGCACACCTCTTTCATTTAAATCAGCAGCAAAAAAGCTGGCACAAATGGCTATTCCTGTTACGATAGGTGCATCTATCACTCCAATGATGGCTGTTATAGATGCTTCAATGATACAAAGAAGGCTTATATCCTCTGGTATAGAAGCAGAAACTGCAAGGACTATGTACGGCACACTCAGCGGTCCGGTAAACACATTAGTAAATATGCCTGCAATTTTAACGATAAGTATCGCGATCAGCCTAGTACCTGCGATATCTCAGTCGCTGGCTAGCCGCAATTATAAAGAAATAAGAGATAAAACAAGTATGGGGCTTAAGCTGTCTGTACTTATTGGGTTGCCTTGCGCAGTTGGGTTATATGTTCTTGCAGAGCCCATAATCAGACTTTTGTATGGTGCATCAGATGTTGACATTACTATGGCAGCAAATCTGTTAAAGACTTCTTCATTTGGACTTTTTTCGCTCTCACTTGTTCAGTCTATGACTGGCGTACTGCAAGGGCTAGGAAGACCGATGACTCCGGTAAAAAATCTTTTTGCTGGGTCTATATTCAAAATAGTTGTATCGTATATATTGCTAGGGATACCTGTATTCAATATTTTCGGAGCTAACATCGGTACAGTTGCATGTTACACAGTTGCAGCTCTACTGAATATATTTTATGTTAAACGAATCACGCATATTAAACTTGAATTTGGGAATATGTTTATAAAACCTGTTGTAAGCGTAGCACTTATGGGCGTAGCGGTTACATTTGCTTATGGCCTGCTATCTGCTCGTTTTGGTGTAGTAATATCCACTTTGGCAAGCGTTACAGTAGGTGGAGTGATATACATCGTGTCAATAATGCTTACAGGGGCCATTAAGAAGAGCGATATGGATTTTATTCCTGGAGGCGGTAAAATAACATCACTAATGTACGCTCTGCATCTTTGGAAGTAGGAGTTAGCAAATGAAAAAATTAGTAATTGCAGGAATAAGCCAAGGATTAATAGATTATTTGCCAAGCAAAACGCTGGACCTTATTAAGACTGAAGAAGTGTTTATTATGCAATCAGATGATCTTGCTATTGTAAATTATTTAAAAGAAAATAATAAACAAGTTTATATACTAGATAATAATTGCGATGGGGCTATTGATCTGTGCGAACAAAACGATCAGATAGCACAGCGCATTTTTTATATTTGCAATAAAAACGGACAAGCGGTTTTGCTCACGCTAGGACAAGGTGCTATTGATTATAGTGCGTTTAACAGTATTGAGCAGATGTGCAAGACTAATAACATAGTACTTAGTGTTTTGCCAGGTACTACACTTGCAGGCTCTGCAATCTCTGCACTTAGTGAAGCGGGATTTTGGTTTGACTCAAAAGGGATTCATTCTTATAGTTCTAGCGATTTTAAAGAAATAACATATGATTCTCGTTATACAAACATATATACAGAGGTAAGCACAGCCCAAAAGGCTAAGGAGCTTAAAACAGAGCTTTTGAGGCACTGCTTGGGTGAATGCTTAGTGTATGTAGTGAAGTGGGATAATGACGCTATAATAGATAAAATAAAACTATGTGACATAGATAAGATGGAGCGCTACACAAAAAGCACATGCATTATTTTAGAACCAGTTCCTTTTTCTGAGCTTAAGGTATACGATATGCCTGAATTTATGCATATAATAGAGATATTAAGAGCACCAGATGGATGTCCTTGGGATAGAGCGCAGACTCACGAAACGCTTAGACGCTCTCTTATAGAAGAGTGCTACGAGGTACTTGACGCAATAGAACAAAATGATAACGAAAAAATATGTGAAGAGCTAGGTGATGTAATGCTGATATTAGCACTGCACGCTCAAATAGCTAAAGAGAATAATGAATTTGCAATGCTAGAGATAATAGATGGCATCTCAAAAAAGATTGTTTCGAGGCATACACATGTATTTGCTGGAGTAATCGCAACTACATTGGATGAAATAAATAAAAACTGGGAAGAAATAAAGAAAATCGAAAAGAGCTATAAATCTAATACTGAAGTACTTAAGAGTGTACCCAAACAATTCCCTGCACTAATTAGAAGCGAGAAAGTACAGAAAAAAGCCTCTAAATTAAACTTTGGTTGTGTGGACGCCAATCAAGCATACGTAAAAACTGAAGAAGAGCTAGTTAAACTTAAAAATATGCTGAAAAATGGAACAAAAGATCAAATAGAGCAAGCCTTTGGAGAATTGCTACTTGGGACTGTTAGTTTAGCTATGCATAGTGGAATAGACTCTGAAGAGGCTTTATCACAAGCAACAGATAAATTCATTTTAAATTTCGAGAAAAACGAAAAAAATTAACCGATTTCGAGCGAAAATTAACAAAAAAGTGTGATTATTTTGCTTGAAACCCTTATATATAGGGCATAATAGAAAAAAAGATGATGGAAAAGTATTGTAATTATGGATTAAAAATGTTAATGTATTGTATAAATGTTTAAAACCGCTAAAAATTAAGGTTTTTAGAAGGGTTTTATATTAAAAAAGCGAATTAATAATAAGCTATATTAGTTAAGGAGGGTATTCTAGTGAATAAAGCGGAATTAGTGGCTGCAGTTGCAGAGAAAAGCGAATTGACTAAAAAAGACGCTGAAAAGGCAGTAAATGCTGTTGTAGCTTCTGTAACAGAGGCTCTAAAAAAAGGTGATAAGGTACAGGTTGTTGGTTTTGGTACATTCGAAGTAAGGCAGAGAGCAGCTAGAGAAGGCTTAAACCCTGCAACAAAAGAAAAGATACAGATACCTGCAACAAAAGCACCAGTTTTCAAAGCAGGCAAAGCGTTGAAAGAATCTGTAAACTAGTAAGGGTTGTATGTTGAATGGAGTTAGCTAAACGGCTGACTCTATTTTTCTATAAGGAGATTATTATGAGACTTGATAAATACTTAAAAGTTGCGCGCATTATTAAAAGACGCACAATTGCAAACGAAGCTTGCGATGCAGGCAGAATACAACTTAACGGAAAAGTGGCTAAGGCTGGTAGCGAAGTTAAAATAGGAGACATAATTTCGGTACGCTTTGGTGATAAATCGTATAAATACGAAGTGCTTAATATAAACGAACACGCAGGAAAGACAGATGCTGCATCACTATTTAAAGCTATAGAATAGGAGCGTTTATATGAATATAGCTACAATAATACTTGCTGGCGGAAATGGCAACCGTTTGGGTAACAGCAAAAATAAGATATTTACAAAAATACTTGGTAAAACAATGCTTGAATACAGTGTTTTGCCTTTTTTAGCATGCAATATAAAAGATATAGTCATTGTATGCAAAGAAGACGAACAGAATCAAATCAAGCAGATGCTAAGTAAGGTTAATATAGATGCAAAAGTCACATATGCACAAGGCGGCATTGAGCGCCAGAATTCTTGTCAGAACGGGCTAAACGCTTTAGAGAGTAATATTACACATGTACTTATTCATGACTGCGCTAGAATGCTAATTACACCTGATGAGATAAACAGGTGTATTGAAGCTTTAAGCACTTGTGATGCAGTAATAACAGCAGTGCCACTAAAAGATACGATTAAGCGTGTGCAAGATGATGATGTTATTGAGACGCCAGATAGAAGCAATTATGTTTTAGTTCAGACTCCTCAATGCTTTTCTGTACCGCTAATAAAAAAGGCACATGAGTATGCAAAGAAATCGCAATTTTTAGCTACGGATGATGCTGGACTTATTGAGCATATGGGAGATCACGTAAAAATTATTGAAGGAAGCTATGAAAATATCAAAATTACGACAAAAGATGATATAATAGTTGCAGAAAACATTTTAAGAAAAAGAGGACAAGTGATGGATAGTAAACCACTATTTAGAATAGGCAATGGGGTTGATGTGCATGCGCTTGTTAGAGGCAGAAAACTTATACTCGGTGGAGTGAATATTGAACACGAAAAAGGACTATTAGGGCATAGCGATGCGGATGTTTTAACGCATGCGATTATGGATGCTATACTTGGAGCAGCAGCACTCGGTGATATTGGCGTTCATTTTCCGGATACGGATAACACATTTAAAGATGCCAATAGCTTAGAGCTATTAAAAAAAGTAATGCTTCTCATCCAAGAAAAGAATTACGCAATAGGTAACATTGACGTTGTGGTAATGGCACAAGAGCCAAAACTACAGCCGTATGTTCAAAGCATGAGAGAGAATATCGCAAAGGCTTGTAATGTGGATTTAGATACAGTAAATATAAAAGCGACAACAACAGAGCATCTTTCTTTTATAGGCAGAGAAGAAGGTATTGCAGCCTTAGCTAATGCTACTTTATATACAAAAAACTAGAGGTATAAATGTTTAAAAGACGCAGAAAAGATGATTATGGCAGAATAGATTATGCTACAGATAAAAAGAAGGCACAGATAAGCAGAGGCCTAGTTAAACTTATTATTGGTGGCGGTATATTTGCTATATCTACAATTTTGTTTTTGGTATTTATGTTACCTTCTTTTAAAAATGCAATTTCTACAACTGCAACCTTTGTAATCGGAGCAAGAGGATACGAACCGTCCCTAAAGCTAAAAGAAAAAAAAGAGTACAGCAATTCTGTCGCTTCGCTAAGTACCAGTTCTAAGTATATTGGCGATGTATATATGTATGGCGATGAGATTTTGTACGGTACAGTCGGCAAAAGCTCTGAGCATAGTGAAATAACAGGACTATATATTTTCAATATTTCAACAAGTAAAACAACGCAAGTAAGCGTTAAGCTCGATAATTCGGATATCCTTGAGAATAAAATGAATGATAAATACATTGTTTACCTAGACTCAAAAAGAGATATGGGGTCGACAATTAAAGCAATAAACAGAGCAACGGGTACTACGTTTACTGTAAAAGTTTGTGGAGCGTCTAATCCTTCTATTTCTTTATACGATAAGTATATTGTCTGGACAGAAAGAACTGGGACGAATAAAGATAAGCTATTCCTATATAACCTTGAAACAAAAGAAAATAGCACGATACATATATTTAACGGCAGTGAGCAGTACGCTTTCTCACAACCTGATATAGACGAAAATACAATTGTGTATGCTGCAACATCAAAAAAAGACGAAAAGAACAGTGCTATATATTCGATCTATATTGATGGCGCTGAAACAGAGCCATACGTCTACGAAACAGACACATATGTGCACAACCCCAAAACTAATGGCAGAGCAGCAATATGGATAGACACAAATGGAACGACATCTTCTAACCTATATATGACAGAGGATGTCAGAAACAACGATTCAAGGCCTATATTAATTGATAGTGGTGTGACTCAGTACGACATAGGAGATACATACATTACATATGTGAAAAACAGTTCAATATATCTATATTTCTTTGCGGACCAAGAAAAATACAAGCTTCTCCCTGAAAACGAGTATGGAGTGCTTATGAGCGTTCATAAAGAAGCAATTACGTGGTTGAATACTACAATTAGCACACGAAATAAAGACGAAATAAAATATGTGAAAATTAAGTGAGAATAATATGAAAAAAGCTAAGAGTATATTTGTGTGCAGTGCATGCGGATACGAAAGTGCAAAATGGATGGGTAAGTGCTCTGCTTGCAATGAATGGAATACATTTGTTGAAGAGGTAGTTGATGACAATCCCAAAAAAGCAGCAACAGTAGCTTCAAACGCAGTATATAAACAACTTTCTGAAATAAGCTTTAGAGAAGATGATAGATCAAATACGCACATTGGCGAGCTAGATCGAGTGCTAGGTGGCGGTATAGTTAAGGGTAGCGTCGTGCTTATCGGCGGCGATCCAGGTATTGGCAAATCCACACTTTTACTGCAAGTGCTTGCAAACTCAGCAAAACAAGGTGTTAAGTGCCTATATATTACTGGAGAAGAATCGGTAGAACAAATCAAGCTAAGAGCTAATAGACTTGGGGTAGATGCAAGCTCACTTTATGTTTTAGCTGAGACTAATTTAGCAGATATTGAATCTCAGATACTTCTTTTAGAGCCAAAACTTTTGGTTCTAGATTCCATACAAACAATGTACTCGCCAAACCTCTCTTCATCGGCAGGTAGTGTAAGCCAGGTAAGAGAAGCTACTTCTATATTAATGCGTCTTGCAAAGAGAACAGGGTGCGCGCTTTTTATAGTAGGGCACGTAACAAAAGATGGCTCACTTGCGGGGCCTAGGGTCCTAGAACATATGGTGGATACAGTGCTTTATTTCGAGGGAGAAAGGCACTCTTCTTTTAGAATAGTAAGGGCTGTCAAAAATAGATTTGGTTCGACAAACGAAATCGGTGTCTTTGAAATGACCGATAAAGGCATGCTTGAAATAGAAAATCCATCAAAAGTACTTCTTGAAGGAAGCGCTAAAGGCTTGCCGGGTTCTGCTGTAATATGCAGTTTAGAAGGAACTAGACCAGTTTTGTTAGAGATACAGGCGCTTCTTACAAAATCGTATTATCCATCGCCTAGACGTATGTCCACAGGCGCAGACTACAATAGAGTTATGCTACTTATGGCTGTTTTAGAGAAGAAACTAGGAATGCCGCTTTATGAGTATGATGCATACGTAAATGTAGCAGGAGGGCTGAAAGTCGATGAACCTGCAGCGGATCTAGGTCTTATAGCAGCAATAACATCTAGTTATAAAAATAAGCCAATATCAATTGAAGCGGCAGTAATAGGTGAAGTTGGGCTTTCTGGAGAAGTGCGAGCGGTATCACAGATGGAGTCGCGCCTAAAAGAGTGCGCCAAAATGGGATTTAAGACTTGTATTATCCCAGCCGACAATAAGAAAGTTAAAATTCCGAATGACCTAAAGATTATTTATGTAAGCAACGTCGCACAACTAGCGGATGTATTATTTTAAATAAGTCTTAATTAAGTAGAGGAATGGTAGTTAATGAAAAAGCTGTCTATAGTAGCAGTAATAATGCTGGTAATTACTTTTATAGTAGCAGGTTGCCAAGGACGGATATCTGAGGGTAGCATTGTGGGCGACGATAATCAGTTCGTAGTAAGTGTTTTAAATACAACCAAATCACATGAGGTAAAACTTGAAAAAGGAACAAACATCAAAGTTGAAATTGAAAAGGAATCAGGCAATGTAGATGTTGCTATAATAGGATCTGAAGGTAATGTTTTATATAAGGGCGATAATGCAGACTCATGGAACTTCACAGTATCTACTAATAAAGAGGATACTTATAAATTTACAGTTACTGCAACTGATGGGAAATGTAGCGTTAGCTTCAAAATTGAAAAATAAAAAAAGGAGCGTTAGCTCCTATTTTTTTATCTCATACTAAATTTGCCAAGAGATGAAACACGTTTGGTTTCACTTTGAATTATGTCGTTTATGTTGAGCCCTAACGAATTGCAAAGGCTTGCTATATAAAACATATTTGCACCAAGCTCACTGGATATTGCTTCTTTGCAGGATGGACACAGTTGCCCATTTATATGTCTTGCAAAGTGAGTTTGTATGCTTTCGCTAGTTAAATCGGTATCAAAATCTTGTTTTTTCGCCTCGATTTCAATGCATCCACAATGTGTGGCGGCTTTTGAAATGGCTCTTGATGCGCGAGCAGCAGTTTCTTGGTATTTAGTGATTGTGTCTAGAATACTTCTATTTCTTATTAGCATTTCATTACTAAGCGTTTGGAACATATCCAATTCATTTGCTTGCATATCATCACTCCTACAATGCTGTTTTATAGCGTATTTCAATTATATCATAGTAGCGAATGCGAAGAATGGGAATAAATGGTGAAATATGAGTTTTATTAGTGTTAAAAAACTATTTAAAATAGGTATTGACATTAAATAGGCATATGTGATAATATTTCTACTTTGACTTTACACTCAAAATGTAGTATATTTAATAAAAAAGGAATGGAGGTTGAGTACATGTTTGAAGTAGGAGACAAGGTTGCTTATCCTATGCATGGAGCTGGTGTCATTAAGGCTATTGAAGAACGCTGTGTTGCAGGGGATATCACTAGATACTATGTCTTGCTCTTTGAAATGGGAGGCATGAAAGTAATGATCCCAATGGATAATGGCGTGGATTCTGGCCTTCGTAATATCATAGATAATGAAGAATGTAATAAAGTTATAGCATATATGGAACAAGAACAAGGCGAAGAAGATAATAATTGGAATAGGAGGTACAGAGAAAATTTAGAGAGAATCAAAACGGGAAACGTTTATGATGTAGCTGACGTTGTGTGTACACTTTCAGCTAGAGAAAAAGACAAAGGTCTATCAACTGGTGATAGAAAAATGCTTACGACTGCTCGTCAGATTCTTATAAGTGAGATAATGCTAGCTAGTGGAAAAAGCGAAAAAGAGATCTCGGACATAATAGACAATATATTGTCAAATAATAACGCAAGGTAGGTGTTAGAATGGTTCACAAAATATTCCGCTTTATAATTGCGTTTATCGGCACTGCCTTTATTCCCGCAATTGTATATTTTATTTTTTTCCTGCTCAATTTACTAAAAGTAGTAAACCTGTACAACACATTAGACACATCGGTAGTAATAGCAATTTATGTAGTTAGCGCTGTAATTTCTTTAATTTTATTTTATATATCGGCGCCCGCAATTATAGCTCTTTATGAGAGAACGATTAAACTTATTATTAGAAACATATCGGACATGCCTTCTTCTGAACTCGTAGCTGGTGCTATTGGAATAATACTAGGGCTTATTATTGCCTTTTTGATTACCAATATATACCAGAGCATTTTACCTTCATGGGTACTAGTGTTTAGTAACATAATAGTATACCTTACACTTGGAACACTCGGATGGTCAATTGCAACTAAAAAAAGGTTTGATATCAGTATTGCTCTTACAAAAAAGACAAAGCAATCAAAACTTCCAACAGACATCAGCTCAAAGATTTTAGATACGAGCGTAATAATTGATGGACGTATATATGATATATGCAAGACTGGCATTATGGAGGGTAAGCTAATTGTCCCAGTTTTCGTTTTGCGAGAACTGCAACATATTGCTGATTCAGCTGATGTTCTCAAGAGAAACAGAGGTAGAAGAGGACTTGATATTCTAAAGAAGCTTCAAAAAGAGCTTAAGGGGCAAGTACATATTGTAGAAACTGATTTTGACGATGTGCAAGAAGTTGATGGTAAGCTATTAAGACTTGCTCAAGTACTAAATGCTATCGTTGTAACAAATGACTACAACCTTAACAAAGTTGCTCAAGTCCAGAGCGTTAAAGTATTCAACATTAACGAACTTGCTAACGCAGTTAAACCTGTTGTATTACCGGGCGAACAAATGAGCATCCAAATTGTTAAGGCAGGAAAAGAAACAGGGCAAGGCCTTGCATATCTTGACGATGGAACAATGATTGTTGTAGAAGGCGGAAAAAAGTATGTTGGTGAGCGCTTAGAAGTACTCGTTACAAGTGTGCTACAAACAGCTGCAGGCCGCATGATATTTGCAAAAACAAAGTAATAAAAAAAACACTACCTAAGCGTAGTGTTTTTGCATGAAATTCTATAAAACATGATTGACATACATGCAGCAGTATGGTAACATAATTACTTGCATTAGTATAAAAAAATGGGCTAACTATCCACTGTTTGCTGATATTGTAAACGCAGTAGCAGCTGGTTATAAGTTTAGATACTGGTAATAAAGGGAATAAATGATAAATAGTACCTCTTGTTTCTAGCGAAGAAAACTGGGTGCTTTTTGTCACATTTCTATGTAGGGGTGAAGCTATGGTACATGAAGTACAGTATGGTAAGAGAACGAGGATGAGCTTTTCCAGGATAGAAGAAGTGCTGGAGATGCCTAATCTCATTGAAGTGCAAAAGAACTCGTATAAGCGTTTTTTGGAACAGGACCTGAAAGAAGTATTAGCAGATATTTCTCCAATAACAGATTACTCAGAAAATCTTGTTCTATCTTTCGAAAATTACTACCTTGAAGAAACCCCAAAATACACGGTTGAAGAGTGTAAAGAGAGGGATGTTAACTATTCCACCTCTTTAAAAGTAATTGTGTCTCTTATGAACAAAGAGACGGGCGAAATAAAAGAGCAAGAAGTTTTCATGGGAGATTTTCCTCTTATGACAGACAAAGGCACTTTTATTATTAATGGTGCTGAGCGTGTTATTGTAAGTCAGCTTGTTAGATCACCTGGGGTTTACTATAACAAGCAGCTTGATAAAACAGGCAAAGAATTGTTCGCAGCTACAGTCATCCCTAACAGAGGAGCATGGCTAGAATATGAAACTGACTCAAACGATTGTGTTTGGGTGAGAATAGACAGGACGCGTAAAATACCCGTTACTGTTCTTTTGCGTGCAATCGGTCTTGCATCTGATGATGCTATCATCAATTTGTTTGGCTCAGATGAACGCATATTAGCTACTCTAAGAAGAGATAACACAGCAAACAGCGACGAAGGTATCGTCGAAGTTTATAAAAAACTTCGTCCAGGCGAACCTCCAACAGTAGATAGTGCTAGATCGCTTTTTGACTCGTTATTTTTTGATCCTAAAAGATACGATCTTGCTAGAGTAGGTAGATATAAATTCAACAAAAAGCTTTCTCTTGCTTCTAGAATTATAGATAGAGAAATAGCTGAAACGATTATTAATCCACTCACTGGTGAGATACTTGCTGAAAAAGGCGAAAAGATAACAAGAGAAAAAGCAATAGAAATACAGAACAACGGCGTTAACCAAGTATTTGTAGCTCTTGAAGAAGGAATGACAGGAGTACTTGGCAATAATTTTGTCGACGCTCATGCACACCTATCTTTTGATCCTGAAAAAGCAGGTATAAATGAACAAGTACATTATCCTACACTTGCAGCAATATTAAGCGAAAACGAAGGCGCAAGCGAGGATGAACTTATAGACATACTTAAGAGTAATTTAGATACTCTTATACCAAAGCATATACTTATAGATGATATGCTTGCATCTATCAATTATCACTTATGCTTATTCTATGGCATTGGTAACGTAGATGACATAGACCATTTAGGAAACAGAAGACTAAGAAGCGTTGGCGAACTACTACAAAACCAAATTAGAGTAGGGCTTTCAAGGCTTGAAAGAGTTGTAAGAGAGAGAATGTCTATACAAGATATGGATGTTGCTACTCCTTCAAATCTAATAAATATTAGACCTGTTTCTGCATCAATAAAAGAATTCTTTGGATCATCTCAGCTTTCACAGTTCATGGATCAAACAAATCCACTTGCTGAGTTGACACATAAAAGAAGACTTAGTGCACTAGGACCTGGTGGTCTTAACAGAGAACGTGCTTCATTCGAAGTTCGTGACGTCCATCATTCACATTATGGTCGCATGTGTCCAATAGAAACACCAGAAGGACCTAACATTGGTCTTATTGGTTCACTTAGTACATTTGCACGTGTTAATGAATATGGGTTTATCGAATCTCCATATAGATTAGTAGATAAAAATAAGCGTACAGTTCTTGATGAAATAGTATACTTAACAGCGGATGAAGAAGATGGATATGTTATTGCTCAAGCAAACGAAGCGGTTGACGAGCAAGGACATTTTGTTCATGAGCGCGTTATGGCTAGAGATAAAGACGATATTATCGAAATAGACAGAAACGACGTAGACCTTATGGACGTTTCGCCTAAACAGGTTGTATCAGTTGCTACGGCTATGATACCATTCCTTGAAAACGATGACGCTAACAGAGCACTTATGGGCGCTAACATGCAACGTCAAGCAGTGCCACTACTTAAGGCGCAAGCTCCTATTGTTGCAACAGGTATGGAATACAAAGCAGCAATGGATTCTGGCGTACTAGTACGAGCAGAAAAAGACGGCGTAGTTACTAGTGTTTCTGGTAAGTACATAAATGTTGCTAACGACGACGGAACAGAAAGCAAACATAAGCTGATTAAATTCACTAGATCAAACCAAGGTACATGCATCAACCAAAAACCTGCTGTAAGGGTAAATGAGAGAGTAGTTAAAGGACAATTACTAGCTGATGGACCTTCAACAGACGAAGGCGAGATAGCTCTTGGTAAGAACATATTAGTCGGGTTCATGACATGGGAAGGCTATAATTACGAGGATGCTATTCTTATTAGTGAAAAGCTTGTTAAAGAAGATGTTTATACATCAATACATATAGAAGAATACGAAAGTGAAGCAAGGGACACAAAGCTTGGTCCTGAAGAAATCACAAGAGATATTCCAAACGTTGGCGAAGAAGCGTTAAAAGACCTAGACGAATTCGGAGTAATTCGTATCGGTGCTGAAGTAACTTCTGGCGATATCCTAGTAGGTAAAGTTACTCCTAAGGGTGAAACTGAGCTTACAGCAGAAGAACGTTTACTGCGCGCAATCTTTGGAGAAAAAGCTCGCGAAGTTAGAGATACTTCTTTAAGAGTACCTCATGGTGAAGGCGGAACAATCGTAGACGTTAAGATATTCACCAGAGAAAACAAAGATGAACTATCTCCTGGAGTTAACATGCTCGTAAGAGTATATATCGCCCAGAAGAGGCATATATCCGTTGGCGATAAGATGGCAGGTCGCCATGGTAATAAGGGTGTTATATCGCGCATATTGCCTGAAGAAGACATGCCGTTCATGCCAGATGGTACTCCACTTCAATTAGTACTTAATCCTTTGGGCGTTCCTTCACGTATGAATATTGGGCAGGTGCTTGAAGTCCATCTTGGACTTGCTGCAAAAGCATTAGGTTGGGAAATAGCTACTCCAGTATTCGATGGAGCGAACGAACGAGACATAATGGATACATTAACTAAAGCTGGATATTCAGAAGATGGCAAAATGCAATTGTATGACGGACGCTCGGGCGAGAAGTTCGAAAATCGTGTAACAGTTGGATATATGTACATATTGAAACTTCACCATTTGGTTGATGATAAAATACATGCACGTTCCACAGGCCCTTACTCACTAGTAACACAGCAGCCACTTGGTGGTAAAGCGCAGTTCGGTGGACAGCGTTTTGGTGAGATGGAAGTTTGGGCTCTTGAAGCTTATGGAGCTGCATATACACTACAGGAGATTCTAACAGTAAAATCAGACGATGTTGTAGGACGTGTCAAAACGTATGAAGCTATCGTCAAAGGCGAGGATATACCTGAGCCTGGCGTACCTGAATCGTTTAAGGTTCTTATAAAAGAACTTCAGAGTTTGTCGCTGGATGTTAAGGTGCTCTCTGAAGAAAACGAAGAGATAGAGCTAAAAGAGTCTGTTGAAGATGGCATTGGCTTACTCGAAGTAAATATCGAGGGTAGCGAAGATACGACGCCACAACAGATAATTCAAGAACCTTTGGGTGATCTATCAGGTATGAGTCTTGCAGATTTTTCGGATCTTGATGATTTATCTAATATTAGTGATGAAGAAGAAACTGAAGACGACGATGATGATGAAATAAAAATTGATCTAAGCAAACTTTCTAAAAAGAAAGAAGTCGAAATTGAAGACGATGATTTAGACGATATTAAAATAGACTTAGACGATTTAGACATTTAATAAATTTATACGAAGGGAGACGGGTTGATTGTTTGATTTGAACAATTTTGACTCCATGCAAATAGGATTGGCTTCTCCTGAAAAAATCCGCGAGTGGTCCAGGGGCGAAGTTAAAAAACCAGAAACGATAAACTATCGTACACTGAAGCCCGAAAGAGATGGTCTTTTCTGCGAAAGAATATTTGGACCAACTAAAGACTGGGAATGCCATTGCGGTAGGTACAAGCGCATAAGATATAAGGGTATCATATGCGATAAGTGCGGAGTAGAAGTCACGCGTGCTAAGGTTCGTCGTGAGCGTATGGGACACATAGAGCTCGCTGCACCTGTTTCACATATTTGGTACTTTAAAGGTATACCATCAAGGATGGGACTTTTGCTTGACATATCACCTAGATCACTAGAAAGAGTACTCTATTTTGCTGCGTTTATAGTAACAGACCCAGGTAATAGCCCTCTTTCATACAAGCAGATTCTGACTGATAAAGAATACAGAGAAGCAAGAGAATTATATGGTGATTCATTCAAGGCTGGTATGGGAGCTGAAACAGTAAAACAACTTCTAATTGATATCGATCTTGAGGAAGAATCAAAACTGCTTAGAGAAGATCTAAAAACATCAACAGGTCAAAAGCGTGTGCGTTCTGTAAGAAGACTAGAGGTAGTTGAAGCATTTAGAAAGTCAAACAACAGACCTGAATGGATTATACTTGACGTAGTACCTGTAATACCACCTGAACTAAGGCCAATGGTTCAACTAGATGGCGGTAGATTCGCAACATCTGATCTTAACGATCTTTATAGACGTGTTATAAACAGAAATAACAGACTTAAAAGACTGCTTGAGCTAAAAGCACCTGACATTATCGTGCGTAACGAAAAGCGTATGCTTCAAGAGGCAGTTGATGCTCTTATTGATAACGGCAGAAGAGGCAGACCTGTAACAGGACCAGGAAACAGACCACTTAAGTCTTTGAGCGATTTGTTAAGAGGTAAACAAGGTAGATTCAGACAGAACCTTTTGGGTAAACGTGTTGATTACTCTGGCCGTAGCGTTATTGTAGTTGGCCCTGATCTAAAGATGTATCAGTGTGGACTACCAAAAGAAATGGCTCTAGAGTTATTCAAGCCGTTTGTTATGAAAAAATTAGTAGAAGAGAAATTTGCTCATAACATAAAGAGCGCAAAGAGAATGGTAGAGCGTGTTAAACCAGAGGTTTGGGATGTTCTAGAAGGAGTAATACAGGATCATCCGGTATTACTAAACAGAGCACCGACACTACATAGATTAGGTATACAGGCTTTTGAACCTGTACTAGTCGAAGGACGTGCACTAAAGCTTCATCCACTCGTTTGTACAGCTTATAATGCCGATTTTGACGGTGATCAGATGGCTGTCCATGTACCTTTATCTGTAGAAGCTCAAGCTGAGGCAAGATTTTTAATGCTTTCTGCTGGTAATATACTAAAACCGCAAGATGGTAGATCCGTAGTTACACCTACTCAGGATATGGTTATTGGTTCATACTACCTTACTATAGAAAAAGAAGGCGCTTTAGGAGAAGGAATGTTCTTCTCAAGCCCAAGAGAAGCAGTCGTTGCTTATGAGACAGGCGAAATACATTTGCAAGCTATGATAAATGTACGTCTGACAAAAGAAATAGACGGCAAAGAAGTTAGAAAAATTATTAAAACAACAACTGGAAGACTTATCTTCAACGAAGTTATACCACAGGATCTTGGCTTTGTTGATAGAAGCAACCCAGATAATGAATTTGAACTTGAGCTAAATAAGCTTATAGATCAAAAGGGCCTAGTTAAAATAGTTGAACTCTGCTTTAGAGAGCATGGCTCAGCAAAAACTTCTATGGTACTTGATGATATTAAAAAGCTTGGCTTTAAGTATTCAACTAAAGGCGCAATAACAGTTAGTGTATCTGATATGACGATCCCTGTTGAAAAAGCTCAGCTAATAGCTGATGCAGAAGACAAGGTTGCTATCATAGAACGAAACTTTAGACGTGGCCTTCTAAGCGGAAAAGAACGTAAGAAAGAAGTTATTTCTGTTTGGGATAAAACTACAAAGTTAGTAACTGCTGCACTTATGGAATCGCTAGATAAATTTAACCCGATATTCATGATGGCTAACTCTGGAGCACGTGGTAGCACGAACCAGATAAGACAGCTAGCAGGTATGCGTGGCCTTATGGCGGATCCATCTGGTGAAATCATCGAATTACCTATTAGAGCTAACTTCCGTGAAGGTCTTACAGTTCTAGAATTCTTTATTTCAACGCATGGTGCTAGAAAAGGTCTAGCTGATACAGCGCTAAGAACAGCCGATTCAGGATATCTAACAAGACGTCTTGTAGATGTATCTCAAGATGTAATAATTAGAGAAGACGATTGTTTCGAATCAGCTGGCGAATCTGTAAAAGGCGTTTGGGTTAAAGACATAACAAACGGCAAAGAGAAAATTGAACCTCTTTATAATAGAATAGTTGGCAGATGGAGCGTTGACGAAGTAAAAGATCCAAAAACTGGTGAAGTTCTCGTTGGTGCTAATCAAAAAATGACATACCAAATAGCAGAGAAAATAGTAGCTGCTGGTGTGACTAAAGTACAGATTAGATCACTGCTAACATGCCGTGCTACTCATGGTGTTTGCGCAAAATGTTATGGTGCAAACATGGCTACAAGCCAAACAGTAGATATCGGTGAGGCAGTAGGAATCATTGCAGCTCAATCAATTGGCGAGCCTGGTACACAGCTTACTATGCGTACATTCCATACTGGTGGTGTTGCGGGTGATGATATTACGCAAGGTCTCCCACGTATTGAAGAGCTTTTTGAAGCAAGAAAACCAAAAGGGCTTGCTGTAATAACAGAAATCTCAGGTACTGTAACAATTGACGAAACTAAAAAGCGCAGAGATGTTATAATAAAAGGCAATGATGGCGAAGAGGAAACATATCTGATACCATACGGCTCAAGGATTAAAGTTCATGATGGTGATGTACTAGAAGCAGGCGATGAGCTTACAGAAGGTTCAATTAACCCACATGACATACTGAAAATCAAAGGCGTAAAGGGTGTACAGGAATATCTTGTAAAAGAAGTTCAGACTGTATACAGACAACAGGGCGTTGAGATAAGCGATAAGCATATCGAAGTAATTGTACGTCAGATGCTTAGAAAAGTTAGAATCGAAGATGCTGGAGATACAGAAATGTTACCTGGCGAATTAGTTGATATATTCAGATTCGAAAAAGAGAACGCAGAAATAATAGAACAAAATGGTCAGCCTGCAGTAGCAAAAAGAGTATTGCTTGGTATAACAAAAGCATCTCTTGCAACGGATTCGTTCCTATCAGCTGCATCGTTCCAAGAAACAACACGCGTTCTAACCGAAGCTGCAATAAAAGGTAAAGTTGATCCATTGCTTGGACTGAAAGAAAATGTAATTATTGGTAAGCTTATACCAGCAGGCACAGGCATGAAGAGATATAAAAATATAGAAGTCGATGTGGAAAACGAAAACAAAGTCCCTTCACTCTATGAAAGCCTTATGACAGCTAGTGATTACCAAGAAAGCGACCTAGAAGAAACACTATAAATAGTATTTTACAAGCATTTAACGGCGATCAGAGCGCTTTGCGCTCTGCCTGCTGTTATACTAATAATAAATGGTCGTTGACAGTGCATTAATCGTTTGTTAAAATAATACGGTATGCATTTAAAAGATGATTCCAAGGAAGGTGAACATATGCTCAGTGAGCTTATTAGTACCAATAATAAAGTTGTTGGCACTAAGCAAGTGCTGAAAGCTCTTGAGGCAAACACGGCTAAGAAAGTATATTTGGCCGAAGATATCGAACCGGCGCTTAAGGCAAAAATCACAATTGCAGCTAATGCAGTTGAGTGTGAATTGCAAAGTGTGACATCAATGGAAGAGCTTGGAAAAGCTTGCAAGATACAAGTCGGTGCAGCAGTTGCTGCAGTTTTGAAATAACATAGCCAATAATTCTCAGGGTTGCGGGAATTTATAATAATTAAATCAGGAGGAGGTGCAGTAATGCCTACCATTAATCAACTTGTTAAAAATGGAAGAAAAAAGGCCGTCTACAAATCCACTGCTCCTATACTAAAAGAATGTCCTCAAAAAAGAGGAGTATGCCTTTCCGTTAGGACGATGACACCTAAAAAACCTAATTCAGCTTTAAGAAAAATAGCTAGGGTTCGTCTTACTAACCTTATGGAAGGAACTGCATACATCCCAGGTATAGGGCATAATTTGCAGGAGCATTCCGTCGTATTAATTCGTGGCGGAAGAGTAAAGGATTTACCAGGTGTAAGATATCATATCATTAGAGGCGCGCTTGATACAGCAGGTGTAGCAGGGCGTATGCAGTCAAGATCGCTCTATGGCACAAAGAGACCTAAAAAACAGGGCTAATAAGCTCTATTTGTAATATTTGAAAGGAGGCTTTTTTATGCCAAGACGTGGTTCCGCTTCGAAAAGAGAAGTGCTCGCAGATCCAATGTACGAAAGCGTTGTCGTTACGAAGTTAATAAATCAAGTTATGCATGATGGCAAAAGAGGAACAGCACAGAAAATATGCTATGACGCTTTTGATATAATAAAAGAAAAAACCGAAAAAGACCCTTTGGAGGCTTTTGAGCAGGCACTTAATAATATAATGCCTATTCTAGAAGTTAAAGCAAGACGTGTTGGTGGTGCAACATACCAAGTGCCACTAGAAATACGCCCTGAAAGAAGACAAACATTAGGACTAAGATGGCTTGTAAAATATTCTCGTGCTAGAAGCGAAAGAACAATGAGCCAAAGACTAGCGTCCGAAATAATGGATGCGCTTAACTCAACAGGCAGCGCATTTAAGAAAAAAGAAGATACACATAAAATGGCAGAAGCAAATAAAGCATTTGCTCACTACCGTTGGTAATATTTAAGGTTGATTAAGGAGGCTAAACAGTGCCTAGACAATTCCCGTTAGAAAAGACAAGAAATATCGGCATAATGGCGCATATTGATGCTGGTAAGACTACTACAACTGAGCGTATACTGTTCTATACTGGTCGTGTTCACAAAATAGGTGAGGTGCACGAAGGTGCAGCTACTATGGACTGGATGGCGCAAGAGCAAGAACGTGGCATTACGATTACCTCAGCGGCTACTACTGCGCAATGGCATAATCACAGGATAAACATAATTGACACACCAGGACACGTTGATTTCACCGTTGAGGTTGAAAGATCATTACGTGTACTTGATGGTACAGTTGCTGTTTTCTGTGCAAAAGGTGGCGTTGAGCCACAGTCAGAAACTGTATGGCGTCAAGCTACTAGGTACGGCGTTCCAAGAATGGCGTACGTAAACAAAATGGATATTATGGGCGCAGATTTCTTAAATGTTGTTGGAATGATAAGAGATAGACTTCAGGCAAGACCTGTACCTATTCAATTACCTATCGGCAGAGAAGATACGTTTATCGGTATGGTAGATCTTATCGAAAACGATGCACTTATATATACTGATGATTTAGGTACAACTAGCAAAACAGGTGAAATACCTGATGAGCTTAAAGAGCTTGCAGCAAAATATAGAACTGAATTAATCGAAGCTGTTGCTGAGCAAGATGAAGAATTGCTTGAAAAGTATCTAAGCGGCGAAGAACTAACAATTGCAGAAATTAAGATGGGATTACGTAAAGGTACGATTAATCTTGATCTTATACCTGTATTATGCGGATCTTCTTACCGTAATAAAGGTGTACAGCCTTTATTGGATGCAGTAATAGATTATCTACCATCTCCACTAGATGTTCCTGCTATAAAAGGCATTCTGCCTGGCACGGAAGAAGTAGTTGAGAGACATAGTGATGATTCTGAACCGTTTTCTGCATTAGCGTTTAAAATAATGACAGACCCTTTCGTAGGAAAGCTTGCTTTCTTTAGAGTATATTCTGGCACTGCAAAGTCTGGTTCATATGTCTTTAACTCAGTTAAAGGCAAAAGAGAAAGACTTGGACGTATCGTACTTATGCATGCTAATCATAGAGAAGAAATCGAAGAGGTTTATTCTGGTGATATTGCTGCCGCTGTTGGTCTAAAAGATACAACAACTGGCGATACTCTATGTGATGAAAACAATGAAATAATTCTTGAATCTATGGAATTCCCTGATCCTGTTATAAGGGTTGCAATTGAGCCAAAGACAAAAGCAGGTCAAGACAAAATGACACTTGCACTTATCAAATTGGCTGAGGAAGATCCTACATTCAGAACATATACAGACGAAGAAACTGGTCAGACGATAATCGCTGGAATGGGCGAACTACATTTAGAGATAATTGTAGATAGATTGCTAAGAGAGTTCAAGGTAGAAGCTACTGTAGGTAAACCTCAGGTTGCATACAGAGAAACTATTAGAAGAACTGTTAGAGCAGAAGCTAAATATGTACGTCAAACTGGTGGTCGTGGACAATACGGTCATGCAGTTATTGAACTTTCGCCAAAAGATCCTGGCACAGGTTATGAATTTGAAAACAAGATCGTTGGTGGTGTTATTCCAAAAGAATACATCGGGCCTATCGATCAAGGTATTCAAGAAGCTTCTAAGACTGGTATTTTAGGCGGATATGAAGTTGTTGACTTTAAGGTTACACTTGTAGATGGTTCATATCATGATGTTGATTCATCTGAAATGGCGTTTAAAATTGCTGGTTCTATGGCATTCAAAGAAGCTATGGCCAAAGCTGGTCCAGTACTACTTGAGCCAACGATGAAGGTTGAAGTTACAATGCCTGAAGAATACATGGGCGATGTAATAGGAAATTTAAACTCACGTCGTGGAAGAATCGAAGGAATGGAAAACAGAAATGGTGCCCAATCCGTTCGTGCATTAGTACCACTAAGCGAAATGTTTGGATATTCTACAGATCTTAGATCAGCTACTCAAGGAAGAGGAACTTATGTTATGCAATTCTCGCATTATGAAGAAGTTCCAAAGAGCATTGTAGAAAAAGTTACAGGTAAATAATTTAAAAATAATTGTAATTGTATAATAGGAGGAAAGAGAAATG
>DIWY01000005.1 GCA_002435915.1 Christensenella sp. UBA6094
GAGTAAGTAGCCGCCGGTCTTTTATATTCCTCAGTAGCTCAGCTGGTAGAGCGTTCGGCTGTTAACCGAAATGTCGTAGGTTCAAGTCCTACCTGAGGAGCCAGACCATTTTAAGGAAAGTTATCATTTCGATACCTTTCCTTTTTTTGTGTTGAGTTTAAATAATATTATTTATAATTGGCTAATGCAAAGAATTTTTATGCAAATAATTAGAGTTATATGTCATTCCATACACATATGTTACCGAAGCTCGATTTTTAGTTTTTTGATATACACTTAGGTATAATATCTCTACATCTATTAAACATTTATTCGCAATCTTTTTAGTGTATGTTCCGTTACAATGAAAAATTAATTAACAGATTGTATGTGGATAAGTATCTAACTCGCTTGAATTCCACCAAAGTAAGGAATATATTTAATTAATACTTAAAAATATGTTAGAATAAAAGTAACAGCAAAATTAATTTAAGAAAAAACACTATTTTTATTCAAAAATAAATAACAGAATATAGTTGCTATTCAATAGGAGGAAAAAATGATTAAAAAATTTACAGTTAATTCTTGTAGCAAAAAAACGGATTTGAAGGATTTTGATCCAGAGGATATAGCTGGCTTATTAAAAGAAGAAGTTAAGCAAGATTACATTGAGCTTAAAGAGCGGTTTGCTAAGGTTCAAGATGTATTTTATGCTTCTAAAAAATACTCGCTATTAATTGTTCTGCAAGGTATGGATTGCAGTGGTAAAGATGGTACTGTTAAAAAAGCGCTTACAGGTATAAATCCATGCGGGTTTAAAGTTGAAAGTTTTAAAGTGCCAACATTTGAAGAGCTTCAACACGACTACCTATGGAGAATACATAGAAAAACAGCGGTCCGAGGTGAAATAAGGGTATTTAACAGATCTTATTATGAAGATGTACTTGTAACGCGTGTTCATAAAACTATTGATGACGATACTGCTTTCTTGCGTTTTAAAGAAATAAAGAATTTCGAGAAATACTTGGTTGATAACAATACAATTATTTTAAAGTTTTTCTTGCATATATCGAAGGAATTCCAGAAGGAAAAACTTGAAAAAAGATTGCAAGATCCGGAAAAATTCTGGAAGTTTTCAGAAGCAGATATAAAGGAAAGAAAGTTCTGGGACATGTATCAAGAATACTATTCAGACGTAATTTCAAATTGCAGTACGAAAGAAGCTCCATGGTATATCATTCCAGCAAATCATAGATGGTTTAGAGATTATATTATTTTAAAAGTTATTGTAAATGCACTAGAAAATTTAGATTTAGAGTATCCTCCTATGGAAGGAAATATCGAACATTTAATTCAAGAAGTTAAAAATTGCGATCTATAGATCATATTAACTTGCTTAATAAAAGCAGAATGCAGTAAACAAATCTTCAAACCAGAAAACTATAGAAATACAAAGCAACTAAAGCGCTAGTACGGCAACTTATTTAGGGTATATCTACGCTAAAATAAAAAGATAAGGACAAATATAATGAAGAAGAAATTTGCAAGGACTGCACTGATTGTTTCATGTATTTTAGTTGTTATACTGGGTGCTATATACGTTATGACTAAGAAGGATAATGTATATGAAGAAGATGGCGTGAAGTATATTTCGAAAATAGAAGGGACTAGCTTTTTTGTTTATTACGACGGAAAATGGGAGAAGAAGTTTCTAAAAGGGGTAAACATTGGTGCGGCTAAACCTGGGTATTTCCCTGGGGAACTAGCAATAACAAAAGAAGAGTATTTGCGGTGGTTTCAGCATATTAGTGAAATGAATGCTGAAGTAATAAGGGTGTATACGACTCTAAAACCAGCATTTTATGATGCTTTACTAGAGTATAACCAAAAGGCAGAAAAACCATTATATTTAATTCAAGGAGTTTGGGTCAAAGAAGAAACTATGGCTGAGCTTAATGATGCTTATGCCAATGGTGAGCAGATAAAAAATGATTTTATAAAAGACGCGACTGATTTGGTCGATGTTTTGCATGGTAACGCTACACTACCTGTTAAGAACGGGTTTGCAAGTGGCGAATATAAAAGCGATGTTTCTCAGTATGTCATCGGTTGGCTGATGGGAATAGAGTGGGACCCATACTTTGTGCAGGGAACAAACGACAATAATCCAGAAAGAACATCATATACAGGCAGCTATTTATATACAGAAGGTGCATCACCGTTTGAAGCTGTCTTATGTGAGGTTGGGGATAAGACGCTTGTTTATGAAGCATCAAACTATCAGATGACGCGCGCTATAAGTTTTAACAACTGGCTTACAACAGATATGCTTGATCATCCGAATGAGCCAAATGCAAAAGAAGACATGGCAGAATTTAATATGGAGCATATAAAAGCACAACCTGTTTATAAATCAGGGTTGTTTGCATCTTATCATATTTACCCTTACTATCCGGATTTTCTTAATCACCAAAAAGAGTATATCACTTTTAAAGATGAAGACGGGGAAATAGATGCATACAGGGCGTATTTAAAAGACTTAATAAAAGAGCATACAATGCCTGTGCTTGTTGCGGAATTTGGAGTTCCTGCTTCCAGGGGCAAGGCACACGACAGTTTATATTCTGGGTTTGACCAAGGTGACCATAGCGAGACTGAACAGGGAGAAATATTGACAAAGCTCCTTGAGGATATATATTCCGAAGGCTATTGTGGGGCGATAGTTTTTGTATGGCAGGATGAATGGTTTAAAAAAACATGGAATACCATGGACTTAGATTTATCAGACAGCAGGCCATATTGGTCGAACCCACAGACCAATGAACAGGAATTTGGGTTGTTGGCGTTTGATCCTGGAGAAGAAAGTGTTTGCGATGTTGATGGTGATATTTCTGAATGGGATGGCGACGAGCCTGTTAGTTCCACGGACAATGCCACCGTTTATGTAAAGTCGGATGAAAAATATGTCTATCTTATGGTGAAAACAACTGATTTCGATTTTAGCAAGGATTCGTTATATATACCAGTAGATACGATACCTGGTCAAGGCAATACAGTAGATAAGGCTGCAAATATTAGCTTTGAATGTGCTGCTGATTTCGTGATACGAATAAATGGCGAGAAAAACTCTAGAATTACAGTCGACTCGTACTATGATTCGTTTTATTATTTGTACGCCGAGCAATTTAATATGATTGCTAAAAATTCAGGATATGTCAAAAAGAGTAACGGAATCTTCAATTCAATGTATCTTTGCTTATCTAGAGCAGTCTATTTACCGGTAGACAAGACAACGATACCATTTTCTCAATACGAAACAGGTTTGCTTACGTATGGGGATGCAAATCCAATACATGAAAATTATAATTCTTTAGCAGATTTCTGTTACAAAGATGGCAATATAGAAATACGAATTCCTTGGCAGTTGTTAAACGTAATGGATCCCTCAACGAAACAGATTATGAGCGATTTATACAAAAACAAAGGTATTGTTGCAGAGAAAACAGAAGGTATGTACTTTGGTGTAGGGATTGTCAAAAACGAAGCAACAAGTAGTTTGCAAATCGGCATGAAATATTACACATGGGATGCATGGACACTACCTACATACCACGAAAGATTAAAGCCTTCTTATTATATATTATTGAAAGCTTTTGCGGATATTAATTAAATACAATATTATGGCGAGATAATAATTGAGAAATTCGCATTAAATAAACAAAACACATATATTAATATTATTACTAAAAATATATGTTCAATTACTTGATTGAAGGGTATACTATACCAAAGATATTTTTGAAAATTAAGGAGGGTTTACTATGAATAAAATTACTGTATACGGACACAAAGGTTGCCCAGATTGCCCGCCAATGAAAGAGTTGCTTACTAAAAATGATATTGAATTCACATACGTGGATATAGCCGAAGGCATACCTCAACTAAAAGCATTTCTAAAATACAGAGAAAATAGACCTGAGTTTGACAGGATTAAGGCAGCTGGTGCTGTTGGTTTACCTTGCGTTGTTGTTAATGATGGCGAGAAAGTATTATTTCAAGATCTAACATTGGATGAACTAAAATAGTTTTGAGCCCAAAACAGAGTTTTAAAAAAGAGAGTATGATTTATATATACTCTCTTTTTTATATTTATATAGAATGTTTTGACTAAAACATCAAAATCAGATAATCTCAAGCCCGATAGGACAGTGATCGCTGCCATAAATGTCACTGTAGATATATGATTCTTTTATTTTATCTGCGTATCTTTCGGATACTAAAAAGTAGTCAATACGCCAACCAGCATTGTTTGCTCTGGCGTTAAACATATATGACCACCAAGTATATGCATCAGTCTTGTCTGGATATAAATATCTATAGCTATCAATAAGCCCTGCTTCAAGTAGTTCGCTCATTTTGCTACGCTCTTCAGGTGTGAAGCCTGCATTTTTTATATTAGATTTTGGGTTTTTTAAATCTATTTCATTGTGCGCCACATTAAGATCGCCACATGCTATTACTGGTTTGATTTTGTCTAGGTTACTTAAATACTGCCTGAAATCATTTTCCCATTCTAAACGGTATCCAAGTCTTGCTAAGCCACGCTGTGAGTTTGGAACATAAACATTTACCATATAAACATCTTGGAATTCAAGAGTTATAACTCGACCTTCTGTGTCATGCTGCTCAATGCCTATGCCATATTGCACAGAAATCGGCTTGATTTTTGTAAATATTGCTGTTCCTGAATAGCCTTTCTTTATTGCACTATTCCAATACTGAAAATATCCATCAGTAATTATTTCTGCTTGATCCTGCTGCATCTTTGTTTCCTGTATGCAGAATATATCAGCATCTGTATCATTAAAAAAATCCATAAAACCTTTTGACAAGCATGCTCTTAATCCATTTACATTCCACGATATAATTTTCATTTTGTTCTCCAATATCATATTTTATTTCCTAATTAGTATTATAAATTAATGCTGATGGGTTTGTACACTTTGATTTTGAAATAAATCAAGACGGCATGATTTAGAAAAAATTTATTTGCCTATTTTATTCCACATTTTGCCCCTTTTAAGTACACAATTATTAAGCATAATAAACATGTACTTAAAAAACAGTTAGCAGTAGACTGTTCATAATCCTTCCTTGAGCAAAAGAGTGAAACACCTCTTTTGTTCTCTTTTTATGGATTTTTTCAAAAACAAAGCCGTCTGACTTTCTTGCATAAATTGAGGCGCGTCTTATAATTTCTGCGTTTTACAAATAGCACTTTGTATGATATATTAGTAAAATAATTTAATGTAAGAAGGTACACTATGCCGGACGCATCATTTAATTCAACTAAAGCGATATGGTTTATAATTAAAAAGCTCTCTATCTTACTGATAGTGGGCTTAATTGCGTATTATGTGTATAGCACTGCGCTTAATATTACAAACGTTTATGTAGTTGCTTCGGACGGCATGCATGAGCTTGCAGCACAATCACTTATGCAAGATGCATCAACTCCATTAAGCAATTATTTTTCCCAAGAGATCATAGACAACAAGCAGTTTCTTATCAGTGAGAAGTACAGTAATTGTGATATATGGGATTTTAAATACAAGTTAAAAGTTGAGCCTTTTATTTGTTTACCAGCATCAAATAGCATCACTATCACAGCGACTGAAACAGTTAGCAAAATTGATGGTGAAGCTGCAAGTATAGATGGCGTTAGCCAAGAGGTTCCTGCATGGGATAATGCAAAATACAGAATAACGCTTGATAAAAATTCCAAAGGACAATGGATAATAAAAAAACTAGATGTTATTGAAGATTTGCCAGATGCTACTCAATCGCAGACCATAAAAGCGATAGCAAGTCCTACACCTATAAATTAGATGAGTACGAATCTATTCAGTAGAAATGGTGTTGCATATCTAGCGCCAATGGCAGGAGTCTCAGACAAGGTGTTTAGAGGCATATGCGTTAAGATGGGTTGTGCCCTTACATATACAGAAATGATAAGTGCAAAAGGCCTTTATTACAAAAGTGGTCTTACTCATAAATTGCTTGAAATTTCACCTATTGAAGAACCAGCGGCTGTTCAGATATTTGGCAGCGAACCTGAAATCATTGCATATGCGATTAAAAATATATGTGAAGACCTTAGCACTCAGCTAGCAATCATTGATATAAATATGGGCTGTCCCGCACCGAAAATAGTTAAAAATGGTGACGGAAGCGCACTTATGAAAGATGTGCCTTTAGCGGCTAAGATAATTGAAGCTGCTGTGAAAGCTTCGAGCGTACCAGTAACCGTAAAGTTCAGAAAAGGCTGGGATGAAAACAGCGTAAACGCACTGCAATTTGCTCAAATGGCACAAGAATCTGGTGCGGCTGCTGTTGCAGTTCATGGCAGAACGAGAGACCAGTTTTACAGTGGTAAAGCGGATTGGGATATCATCGCAGAAGTAAAAAGTAAAATAAATATTCCAGTAATAGGCAATGGAGATATATTTGACGCATATACTGCTAAAAATATGTTAGAATATACAAAGTGTGATGCAGTAATGGTTGGCAGAGGAGCCCAAGGTAACCCGTTTATATTTAGAGAAATAAACGCTTTACTTAGCGCAGAACAAGTTGAATTACCAGATGTTAAAGAAAGAATCGATACTGCGCTGTTTCATGCAAAAGAGTTATGTGAGTGTATGGGAGAGAAGTACGCTATTGTGTACATGAGAAAGCATATTGCTTGGTATACAAAAGGCATAGAAGGTGCTGCAAAGCTTAGAGCATTAATAAATACTGCAAATAGCTTGAGTGAGCTCAATAAAATACTTTCAACACTTATATAAATACGAAAGCTACAGCATTTTTTGCTAATATGCTTGACAATCGTTTATATCTTTCATATAATCACGCCTATATAATACTATTTAAGCACTAAAACTGTGCTTTTATTTAATGTGGCATAAAAGTTTTAAACTTTAATATTATAGAAGTATTTAGAAATAATGTGTGTTGGAGGGCAAAGATGGACAAAGAAGTAATACTAACAAAGCAAGGGCTTGATAATTTAGAAGAGCAACTTGAGTTTTTAAAGTCAGTGCGTCGTCAGGAAATATCGGAGCAAATTAAAGTGGCTAGGGCATTTGGGGATATAAGCGAGAATGCTGAATACGACGAGGCAAAAAACGAGCAAGCTAGAATCGAAGGCGAAATAATGAGCATAGAGAGTACGCTCCGTCATGCTGTTGTAGTAAACGACGACGCAATAGACGTAAATTTCGTAAATATCGGATCAAAAGTTAAAGTGCTCGACATCGAGTATAATGAAACAATGGAATATTACGTAGTAGGGTCTGCTGAAGCTAGTCCTATGGAGCTAAAGATATCTAATGAATCACCTGTTGGCTCAGCGCTTCTTGGCCACTGCGTTGGCGATATAGTAGAGGCTGATGCACCTGCAGGATTAATTAAGATGCAGATACTTGAAATACGCAAATAACCATTAAGGGAGTTTATCATGGATACAAAAGACATAAATGAAGAAGGTTCAGTTGAGCTAGAAGACATCAGCGAGATTATAAAAGTAAGAAGAGATAAATTAAAAGAATTAAAAGAGAACGGGCAAGACCCGTTTTCTATATCTAAATTCACAAGAACTCACTCATCTGCACAAGTTTTAGGTGGGTTTGGTACGCTTGAAGGCAAAGAGGTCTCTGTTGCTGGCAGAATAGTTTCAAAACGTGTAATGGGTAAGGCAAGCTTTTGCCATATATTAGACGCAGAAGGTAAATTGCAACTGTATGTTAAAAGAGATGAAGTAGGCGAAAATGAATATAAGCAGTTTAAGAGCATGGATATTGGCGATATCGTTGGCGTAACAGGCACAGTATTTAAGACAAAGACTGAAGAAGTATCGGTGCATGTTTTAACGATTACGTTACTATCAAAATCGCTGTTACCTTTGCCTGAAAAGTTCCATGGCCTAAAAGATCAAGACTTACGCTATAGGCAGAGATATGTTGACCTTATTGTAAACCCTGAAGTAAGACAGGCTTTTTTAATACGCTCAAAAATAATTAAAGGACTAAGGGAGTATCTTGATAATCTTGGGTATTTCGAAGCAGAAACTCCAATTTTGCAAACTATCCCAGGTGGAGCTAACGCTCGACCATTTGTTACGCATCACAATACTTTAGATATTGATATGTATATGAGAATTGCACCAGAGTTGCATCTAAAAAGACTCATTGTTGGTGGATTTGAAAAAGTATATGAAATTGGCAGATTGTTTAGAAACGAAGGAATGGATATAAAGCATAACCCTGAGTTTACAACCATTGAAATGTATGAGGCTTATACAGATTATATCGGAATGATGGAATTGTGTGAAAATCTCATATCATATGTTACTAAAAGCGTTAAAGGTACATTTGACATAGTGTATCAAGGCCAAGAGCTTAACATGGCTGCTCCTTATGCTAGAATACCTATGGTAGATGCTGTTAAAGAGCACACTGGAGTAGATTTCTTAGCGCTTAGTGATAGCGAAGCAATAGCTAAATTAAAAGAGCTTCATGTTTCTACAGACGGGATACAAACTAAAGGCGAAGCGTTATACGCAGCTTTTGATGAATTCGTTGAAGCAAAGCTTATTCAACCAACATTCATCACGGATTATCCTGTTGAAGTATCTCCTCTTGCAAAAAGAAAAGTAAGCAATACGTTATTAACAGATAGATTTGAGTTCTTTATTACGGGCAGAGAAATGGCAAATGCCTTTTCAGAGCTAAATGATCCTATTGATCAAAAACAACGTTTCGTTGATCAGGAAAACAAGAGAAGTGGCGGCGATGATGAAGCGCATATGATGGACGAAGATTTCATCACTGCACTTGAGTATGGTTTGCCACCAACGGGCGGTATGGGTATAGGAATAGATAGGTTAGTAATGCTGCTTGCTGATAAATACTCAATAAGGGATGTAATATTATTCCCAACAATGAAACCAAGAGAATAACTTTAGCGGGATATGTCGATTAAGTTAGATATTTGGATTAAAATAGCGTTCACACTATTTAATAAACAATGACGGTTGTATTTGGTAAAATATAACCGTTGTTTAGTGTGATGGGTTATGTTAATATAAGAGTCTGGCCACGAAAGAGAACAAAACGCTGGCACAGTAAAAGAACGTTGAAAGATATACAGAACAAACGAAGAAAGAACTGTCAGTAAAGACACAAAAAACAAATGGACAAAAACATAAGCGAGCGAATCTACTTAGGTAGATAAGAGTCGTGAGAATAAAAGGATTTAAACATAAGAGTTTGATCCTGGCTCAGGACGAACGCTGGCGGCGTTCCTAACACATGCAAGTCGAACGGAGAATTTCAAAGAGCTTGCTCTAAGAGATTTTTAGTGGCGG
>DIWY01000004.1 GCA_002435915.1 Christensenella sp. UBA6094
TAGTTATTTCTGTTGTTGAATAAAAAGCATATTAAAAAGCAAGGCATTTGCCTTGCTTTTTTCATTTATAAGATGGGGTGAAGATGCATAAAAAATGTGCTGTTTAATCGATAATAAAAAATTACAATTGATAAAAGATTTTAATTTTTATAATAATACTTGAAACATGACTCATATTGATATAATATATAACATAGATAAGTAAATATAAAGAAAATAGTGCAATGTTTGAAGGCACTTTTTTTGTGCAATTAAACAACATAATTTAGCTATATAATTAGCTAAATTCGTTGACAACAAGGCGCTTATATGATAAATTATCTAAAGTAACCTATAACATAGATCAGCTATGTTATTTTTATGTTATTAAATGTTTCTAGGGAGGCAACCAAAATGCGTACAAAAATAACGCTTGCTTGCACTGAGTGTAAGCAAAGAAATTATGACACAATGAAGAACAAAAAGAATGACCCAGACAGAATGGAAATGAATAAATATTGCAGATTTTGCAAAAAACACACTCCTCACAAGGAGACAAAATAATAAATTAACGCAGGATGTGAGTTTATGGCCGGCAAAGAAAAAGATGCTAAAAACGCAAAAGTTAAAGGAACAAATACAAGTAGGTTTAACCCGATAAAGTATTTAAAAGAGGTTATAACAGAAATTAAAAAAGTAACATGGCCTGATATGAAAGAACTTAGGTCTTATACTGTTGCTGTTTTTGCTTTCATCGCTGTTTTTGCTATTCTTTATGGCACGGCTGACCTTGGACTTGCAAAATTGCTTTCGCTTATTGTTAGCAGCTAAATTCTACAATTGGAGGATAAAGGCTTTTGCCTTTTTTGCTTATGTTGAATACTGAGAAACCAACCTGGTATGTAGTACATACATACTCTGGGTACGAAAATAAAGTTATGGCAAATCTTGAAAAGTCTGTTCAAAACAGAGGCTTGCAAGACGTCATTCTAGAGATTAAAGTACCTGTTGAGGACACAATCGAAATAAAAGACGGCAAGAAAAAAGTTGTTACGCGCAAAATATTTCCTGGGTACGTAATGGTCAAAATGATAATGAATGATGATTCATGGTACGTTGTTAGGAATACAAGAGGTGTAACTGGTTTTGTTGGTCCTGGATCTAAGCCGGTTCCTTTATCTGACGAAGAAGTTCGTAAAATGGGAGTTGAGTATGTCCCTATAATACTTGACATAGAAGTAGGGCAGACTGTAAAAGTAACTTCTGGACCTTTGGAGAACTTCATTGGTGTGGTTGACGCTGTAGACACAGACAGACAAAAGCTAACTGTTTCCGTTTCCATGTTTGGACGCGAAACACCTGTCGAACTAGATTTTATACAAGTTTTAAAAGTTTAATTAAGTTACTTTCGTCCATCTAAGGATGTTTGTATAGTGGGAGAAGGGCAAAATTGTAATGCTCGTTCGTTATTACCACATTGTCATGAGGAGGTGTAGACAATGGCCAAGAAAGTAGTAGGGTATGTAAAACTGCAGATAAATGCAGGTAAAGCTACTCCAGCACCACCAGTTGGTACTGCCTTAGGTCCACATGGTGTCAACATAATGGGATTCTGTAAAGAATTCAACGAAAGAACAGCTGCACAAGTAGGGCTTGTAATACCTATAGTATTAACAGTATATGCAGATAGATCTTTCTCATTTATCACAAAGACGCCACCAGCAGCTGTACTTATTAAAAAAGCCTGCAAGATTGAAAAAGGTTCAGGTGTTCCTAATAAGACCAAGGTTGCAACGATTACTAAAGACCAACTAAAAGAAATAGCAGAGCTAAAAATGCCGGATCTTAATGCAGCTGATATAGATGCAGCAATAAGTATCATCGCAGGTACTGCAAGAAGCATGGGCGTAACAGTCCAAGATTAAAGAGCCAAATGATTGGCATGTGGGAGGCTAAGGCCGATATAACCACAAGGAGGTAATTAAATGAAACGCGGTAAAAGATATATTGATAGTGCAAAACAGATAGACTCAAGCACGCTTTATGACGTTGCAGAGGCTGTTGATCTAGTTAAAAGCACAGCTAACGCTAAGTTTGATGAAGCAATTGACATTTCCGTACGTCTTGGCGTAGACCCAAGGCATGCTGACCAACAAGTACGTGGAGCAATTGTATTGCCACATGGTACAGGTAAAAATGTACGTGTGTTAGTATTTGCAAAAGGCGACAAAGCAGAAGAAGCTAAAGCAGCTGGAGCTGATTATGTTGGTGATGACGAACTAATCAAAAAGATTCAAACAGAAAACTGGTTTGATTTTGATATATGTGTTGCTACACCAGATATGATGGGTGTTGTAGGTCGTATAGCTAGAGTACTTGGACCTAAAGGTCTAATGCCTAACCCAAAATCAGGTACAGTTACAATGGATATTACAAAGGCAATAAACGATATTAAAGCGGGTAAAGTTGAGTACAGAGTTGATAAAACTAGTATAGTGCACGTTTCTGTAGCTAGAGCATCTTTTGATTCAGTTAAAATTATAGAGAACCTAAAGACACTTATGGAAGCTATAATTAAAGCTAAACCAGCTGCTGCAAAAGGTACATATGTAAAGAGCGTTGTAATATCTTCAACGATGGGACCTGGAATCAAAATTAACCCTACTAAATTTTAATTGACTTTTTAGCCTTAATAAGGTAAAATCCTAGGGTAAACTAAATAATGAACCGCAGACAGCAGGTGCACAGTCTTGTGCTTAATATCCCGCCGAGGTGATATTTTACATATTATTATGTATATTTCAAGCCCTCGCATCTGCGTGGGCTTTATTATTTCCAAACTGGTGGGAGGTGAACGTATGTCTGAAACAAATATTAAACTAAAATCAGCTTTGGTTGATGATATAATCGAAAAATTAGAAACTGCAAAAAGCGTTATTTTTATTGATTATAAAGGTCTTACTGTTGAACAAGTTACTGGTCTTAGAAACGAATTCAGAAATGCTAATGTAGAGTATAAAGTTATAAAAAACAAACTTCTTGAAAGAGCTACAGATAGGTTAGGTATTGAAGATATCAAACCTATACTTAATGGGCCTACAGCTGTTGCATTTAGCTTTGGAGATGAAGTATCTGCTGCTAAAGTAATAAGCAAATTCGCTAAAGACAGTGGTAAAACAGAAATAAAAGCTGGGCTTTTAGGTAAAAAGGTTATCGATAAAACTGGTGTTGAGAGTTTAGCAAAGTTACCTTCAAGAGAAGTACTACTTGCTATGGTAATGGGTACAATGAACGCACCTGCTACAGGATTTGTTAGCGCAGCAAGTGGCGTAATACGTAATTTCATGTACGGATTAAATGCTTTAGCTGAACAAAAACAAGCATAAAACAATTATACAAAACAAAAATTTAAAACAAATTGATGGAGGATAAATAAAATGAATAAAGATCAAGTATTAGAAGCAATTGCTCAAATGAGCGTATTAGAACTATCAGAATTAGTAAAAGCTATGGAAGAAAAATTTGGCGTTAGCGCTGCTGCTCCAGTTGCAGCCGCTGCTGCTCCAGCTGCTGCAGCTACTGCAGAAGTTGCAGAAGAAAAAACTGAATTCGATGTTGTACTTAAAGAAGTTGGCGATCAGAAGATCAAAGTTATTAAAGTTGTTAGAGAAGCAACTGGCTTGGGCTTGAAAGAAGCTAAAGACCTAGTTGATGGCGCTCCTAAGACAGTTAAAGAAGCTGTTTCTAAAGACGATGCTGATAAACTAGCAGAAGCTCTTAAAGAAGTTGGCGCAACAGTAGAAATAAAGTAATTAGCAAATCATTAAAAAGCAGCGCAAGCTGCTTTTTTTCTATGAAAACGTACAAAAAAAAGAGCCGAGGCTCTTTTTTTGATTTCATGGATTATGAAGATTTGATGTTTATCCAAATCTCATTGTATTTTTGCATATAATCCTCTAGGTCGTGGTATATTTCGCAGCGCTCAATAACTTCTGTTGAAGGGTTATACGCTGGGTTATCAGAATAACCTTCGCCCAAATCTTCTATTGCTTGTTCAACTGGTGTTGTGTAGCCAATGTATGCACTGTTTTTAGCTGCTACATCAGGTCTGCATAGGAAGTTGATAAATGTTTCAGCAGCTTTTTTATGTGTAGAGTTTTTCAATATAACAATGTTATCAAACCATACATTGCTTCCTTCTTTAGGGATAACGTATTCAAGATCTTCATTTTCGTCCATTGCTAGAATTGCATCTCCAGAGTATACAACGGCAAGAGCGGCTTCATTATTAATCATTTTTCTTTTTATTTCATCTGTGCCATATGCTAACACAAGAGGTTTTTGCGATATAAGTAAATTTTCGGCAGCTTTTAGATCTGCATCATCTTTTGTATTGCATGATTTGCCTTGTAATTTTAAAGCGACAAGCATAGATTCTCTTATTGAATCATACATAATTATTTTCTTTTTATATTTTGTATTAAACAATATGTTCCAACTATCGACAGTTTCTGTAACCTTTTTAGTGTTATAGAGTATGCCAACTGTGCCCCACATGTAAGGTATGGAATACTTGTTATTTGGGTCGAATGACTGGTTTTTGCAGTAATCTAGGAGCCCAGCATAGTTAGGTATATTAGACTTGTCTATTTCAGCGAGCATGTCTTCTTTTATCATACGCTCAACTACATAATCCGAAGGAATTACGATGTCAAATGTAGAGCTGTCTGCTTTAAGTTTTGCTAGCATTGCTTCATTTGAATCAAAGTAAGTCTCTTGTATTTTTATATGAGGATTTTCTTCTTCAAACTGAGCGATTACTTCAGGGTCCATATAGTCACCCCAGTTGTAAACGTTAAGAGTTATATCCTCTTCAACGACTGTTGTAGGGGTAGCTGAAGCAGAATTGCTGCTTGTTGTTGATGTGCAGCCACTAAGTGTTAGCAGTATCATAGAGGTTGCAAGTAGAGTACTTAAAACTTTTTTAACAGGTATCATGATTTTGAAATCTCCTTCCGTAGTGCCTTTTCTTGTTTTGTGGTTCTATTATTTATAAGCAGAAGTAAAAGTACGACTGCAATAAACATAAGGGTTGAAAGTGCATTTATCTTTGGGTTGATTCCTCTTCTTGCCATTGCATAGATAGTTGTTGAAAGGTTGTTTACATTCGATGTAGTAAAGAATGAAACAACAAAGTCATCAAGTGATAATGTAAAGGCGAGTAGGGCACCGTTAATTATTCCGGGCATAATATCTGGCAGTATGACTTTCCTTATAGCATACGATGGCTTAGCGCCCAAATCAAGTGCGGCTTCGTAGTATTGCGAGCTAGTCATCTGTAATCTGGGTAGTACTGCAAATATAACGTATGGTATACAAAACGTTATATGCGCTAGAAGCATTGTAAAGTATCCACGAGGTATGCGAGTGAATATAAATAATAGCATTAATGATACACCAGTTACTATATCAGCATTTACTACAGGAATATACGAAATATTGAGCATAAGAGCTTTTGGGCCTTTACTGAATGTATTTATACCAATGGCAGCTAGAGTGCCTAATATGGTAGCTACAATGGCTGCAATAAGCGCCATAGAAAGCGTTACATACAATGAACTCATTATTTCTCTATCTTTAAACAGCTGTACATACCAATCAAGAGTAAAGCCAGACCAACCACCAATATATTTTGAGTTATTAAAAGAAGCTATCATTAGTATAAATATTGGTGCATACAAAAACAGAATAATAATCAGTAGATAGATACGCTTAAGTGATTTCACCATAAACCACCTGAACTTTCTCCTGCTTTTTCGTACCGTGTCATTATGTAAAGACTGATAAGCATAAGTATCATCATCACAAATGAAATGGCTGAGCCAGCATGCCAATCCTGCATGAACATAAATTGATTTTCTATTAAATCACCAAATAACATCGTTTGAGCGCCACCAAGTAGTCTGGATATAGAAAATGTAGTTATCGAAGGAATAAACACCATCGTAAAACCAGAAATAATTCCTGGCATAGAAAGGGGTACAGTTATCTTGAAAAATTTCGTGGTACTGTTTGCCCCCAAATCCTCAGCAGCTTCGTATAAATTCCTAGGTATTTTGGTTAATGCTGTGTATATCGGCAGTATCATAAAAGGTAAAAAGTTATATATCATTCCAAGTAGTACAGCCTCGTTTGTATACAGTAGCTGGGCGGAGGGTAGACCAAATAAATTTATTACTTGGTTTATAATGCCGTTGCTATCGAGTATTATTAGCCAAGCATATGTTCTTAGTAAAAAGTTCATCCACATTGGAAGTACAAACCATACCATAAGTGTGCGGGAGTTAATTTTGCTGGATGCTAATATATAAGCAACTGGGTAAGCTAGTAATAAGCATATTACCGTACAAAGAACAGCTAGCCAGATTGATTTAGCAAATACATTTAAAGTTGTAGTGGAGAAAAAGCCAGCAATATTTTGCAAAGAAAAGGAGATTGTACCAGCTGCTTCTGCTGTAAAGGCATAATAGACAACAAGTAGCAGAGGGACTACTATAAATAGTACCATCCAAGCAAGATAGGGGTATGCAAAGTATTTTCTTGTCATCTTATCACCCCTTAACCATTATGTGTATATCATCAGGGTCTAAATAAAATCCTATTTCAGAACCAACATTAGCACTATCAGTTGAGTGGATGAGCCAAGTAAAACCATCTATATTAACTTTAATCTCATAATGCACGCCCATAAATACAATAGACATTACAGTTCCTTTAAGAGGTGCTTTTTCAAGTCCGCAGATATTTACATCTTCAGGGCGTACAACAACATCTACAGGAGTGTTTTCACCAAAACCACCATCTAAGCAATCAAATGTAGAGCCGCTAAATGTAACGACCCTGTCTTTAACCATGATGCCGCTTATGATATTACTTTCTCCAATAAAGTCGGCTACAAACGCATTTTTAGGCTCGTTGTAGATGTCTACAGGTGTGCCAATCTGCTGAATTTCACCTTCACGCATAACTACTATAGTATCAGACATAGTGAGGGCTTCTTCCTGGTCGTGAGTTACATACACAAATGTTATGCCAAGCCGTTGTTGCATGCTTTTAAGTTCAGCCTGCATACTTTGACGTATCTTTAGGTCAAGAGCGCCAAGAGGCTCATCTAACAAGAGCACTTCTGGCTCGTTTACAATTGCTCTTGCAATAGCAATACGTTGTTGCTGCCCACCAGACATCTCATCTATGTTTCTTTTTTCATATCCCTTAAGCCCAACTGTTTTAAGCGCATTAGCGACTTTCTCATCAATTGTAGCTTTATCAAATTTCTTTATTTTTAATCCAAAAGCAATATTCCCATAAACATCTAAGTGCGGGAACAACGCATACTTTTGAAATACTGTATTAATTTTACGTTTATACGGAGGTATATCAAGAAGATTTTCATCATTAAATAAGATCTTCCCGCTAGTAGGCTGTTCAAAACCTGCAAGAGTACGCAGAAGAGTCGTCTTACCGCAACCGCTAGGGCCTAGTAATGTAATGAATTCATTTTTCCTAATATAAAGATTAATATTCTTAAGCGCTTCAGTTCCGCCAGCGAACGACTTAGAAATATTTTGAATATCAATGATACGATTGTTTTCCAAATATGTTACCTCCACATTAGTATTAGAAGCTTGGTGGGGTGGCTACCCATAGAATACGCGCCTGCAATTTGCCAGTATTTTTTATATAGTGTGTCACAGTTGGTTTAAAGTTAAAAGAATCGTTCTTTCTAACTTTGTGTTCTTTACCATCTAGGAAAAGTGAAATACTACCCGAGAGTGCATATCCAAATTCTTCGCCCTCATGGGGATCATCTTTCATGCTTTCACCATCAGGCTCGAGAATTATAAGTATCGGCTCAAGTGCATTTTTCTGTGCATTAGGGATGAGCCAATGAATTTTATTCTTTAAGATGGCATCTTCTTTTGTGAATATATCTTTAGGTGTGAAAACAACTTTTTCAATAGCCGTCTCGTTAAAGAAATGTCTTAAGTCTGTACCTAAACATTCAAGAATATCTGTAAGTGTTGCGATTGAAGGAGAAGTGAGGTTTCGTTCCAGTTGCGAAATGAATCCTTTTGAAAGATCAGTTCTTGCAGCAAGCTCCTCAAGTGTCAATCCATATTTCTTTCTAAGTCGCCTAATCTTGGCACCCAGATCCATAATGAATCGTTCCTTCCTATGCGAAAAATATTTAGGTAAAACTAAACAGTTTGTTTACATTAGCTAAACACGCAAGGTTAATTTTACTGGGTTTTTTATCCTATGTCAATATAGTATATAAAATAAATTCTACAAATTTTAGCATAATTAGCATAAAAAAAGCGCCCAATAATTTGGACGCTTAAAGCTATTATTTTATGCTTTACCGCTGCAACCTAACACATTAACAAGTTTGTTTTGCACGAGCTCTTTTATAGAAGCCCTTGCAGGAGATAAGTACTGTCTTGGGTCAAAATGTGATGGATTTTCAGCAAGGTATTTTCTAATCGAACCGGTCATTGCAAGACGCAAATCTGAGTCAATATTAATCTTACAAACAGCCATTTTTGCTGCTTGCCTTAGCATTTCTTCTGGCACGCCTTGAGCGCCTGGCATATTGCCACCATTTTCGTTTATCATTTGCACATATTTAGGTATAACGGAGGATGCACCGTGTAGCACTATTGGGAAACCTGGTAGTCTTTGAGCAACTTTTTCAAGTATGTCGAATCTTAATCTTGGTTCGCCTTTAAATTTAAATGCGCCATGGCTTGTTCCAATCGCTATCGCTAAAGAATCAACGCCAGTTTTATGAACAAACTCTTGTACTTCATCTGGATCAGTGAATGCAGCATCTTCGTCAGATACATTAACAGCATCTTCAATGCCAGCTAATTTGCCTAGTTCGCCTTCGACAACAACACCATGATCATGTGCGTAATCTACAACTCTTTTGCACAATTCGATATTCTCTTTAAATGGTAGGCTAGAACCATCGATCATAACTGACGTAAATCCACCATCTACGCAAGATTTGCATAGTTCGAACGAATCGCCATGATCTAAGTGAAGGCAGATAGGTAAATCTGTTTCGATTAATGCTGCTTCAACAAGTTTAATAAGATATGTATGGTTAGCGTATTTTCTAGCTCCTGCTGATACTTGGAGTATTAAAGGTGCGTTTTCTTCTTTAGCGGCTTCTGTAATTCCTTGAATGATCTCCATATTGTTCACGTTAAAGGCTCCTATTGCATAACCTCCATCGTATGCCTTTTTAAACATTTCTGTGGATGTAACAAGTGGCATATATAGCACTTCCTCTCAAAATATGTTTAGTTTGTATTTACAATTATACAATTTAATATGCCCTATGGCAATAAAACCAAGTACAATAAAACGAATTACTGAAAAATAATTAAGATTTTTTATGGAACATAGAAGCATAAAATGTTATTATTTATATATAAAAAATAGTAAGGTGTGTGCATATGACAAAAGTAGCTGATCTAAAGACTTTTGCAACAAAAATACGAATCGAAACAATAAAAGAAATTGCAGGAATAGGTGTTGGGCATATTGGTGGAGCACTCTCTATTTGCGACTTGCTAGCTGTGCTTTATGGTGGGGTAATGAATATTGACCCAAAAAATCCATGCGATGAAAACAGGGACTGGCTTATCGTATCAAAAGGGCATAGTGGACCTGCACTTTATGCAACGCTTGCACTTAAAGGATATTTTCCTATGGATACTCTTAAAACACTAAATAAACCGGACACAATACTACCTTCTCATTGCGATAGGCATGCGCCTGGGGTAGATATGACTACTGGTTCGCTTGGACAAGGTGCTTCACTTGCTATGGGTATTGCGCTTGGAAACAAGCTTTCTGGCAGAAATAACTATACATACCTGCTACTTGGCGATGGGGAATGCAACGAAGGTCAAGTTTGGGAAGCAGCAATGTTTGCTAATAACAAAAAGCTAGACAACGTAATAGCTTTTGTTGATGATAATAAACAGCAACTGGATGGTTTTACAAAAGATATATCAAATATGGGAGATATAGCGGCTAAATTTAGTGCTTTTGGCTGGAATTCACAGTCGATTGATGGGCATGACGTTGAGGCGATATTAAATGCCATTAAATCTGCTAAAGAAAATGAAGGCGTTCCAAGCGTAATAGTGCTTAATACGATAAAGGCAAAAGGCTATAAGAAATGGGAAGGCTCTCCAGGAAATCATAACTTTAATATAACAATGGAAGATGCACTTCAATTCGAAAAAGATATTTTGGCAAATGAGTAAGGCGAGGTAGATAGAATGATTAAACTAGCTAATAATATAGATAAAGAACCTATTGAGATGAGAAAAGTATATACAGCTACACTAATAGAGCTTGCTAAAGAAAACGAAAATATAGTAGCACTGGATGCCGATCTTATGTCTGCAATTGCAATGGGAGACTTTGCAAAAACTTACCCCGATAGATTTATAAATTGTGGCATACAAGAAGCGAACATGATGGGAGTAGCTGCTGGCATGTCAGCAACTGGCAAAGTACCATTTGCTCATACATTTGCTCCTTTTGCTACAAGAAGAGCATACGATCAATTATTTTTATCAGCAGGGTATGCTGAACTTAATGTTAAAGTTGTTGGTTCTGACCCAGGCATAACGGCACAACTAAATGGTGGTACACATATGCCTTTTGAAGATGTTGGACTTATGCGCCTTATACCAAATGCAGTTGTAGTTGAACCAACAGATAATACTGTTTTAAAATTTGTTTTAAAAGAAGCGGCAAAAACATACGGGCTGTTTTATATTAGGTTATCTAGAAAAAATTCGACAAAGGTATATGAAGAAGGGTCGTCATTTACAATCGGAAAAGCAAACACAATAAGAGAAGGCAACGACGTTACTATAATTGCATACGGTATAATGGTAAAGGAAGCATTACTAGCAGCAAACATATTAAAAGAACAGGGAATAGAAGTAAGAGTGCTTGATATGTTTACAATTAAGCCAATAGACAAAGATGCAGTAATAAAGGCTGCAAAAGAAACAGGGGCAATTGTAACTACCGAAAACCATAATATCATCGGAGGACTTGGCGAGGCTGTAGCGGCAGTTCTTGCAGAGAACGCACCTATACCAATGGAACGTGTTGGTGTTAATGATGTTTTTGGTAAAGTAGGTACTCAAGATTATCTTGCAAAAGAGTTTAATCTTACTGCGGATGAAATAGTACAAAAAGTCAAAAAGGTATTAGAGAGAAAATAAAAAGTTCTAGATAAATTAAAGAGCCAAGCGGCTCTTTTTTATTACATATTCATAATCAAAAATGTAACATATGTTACATAAATTAATAACATAACAACACCTTGCCACTTTTTAAAGCGCTTTTGGAAAAACGTAGGCACTACAATGAGGAAAGTAAGTAGAAATGAAACAGGTAGATCAATCCATACTGTTTGAGCTATTGAATGGCTTATCATGGGCAATTGTTGCAGATCGATAGCTAACCCGTTTTTAGAAATAAACGTACACAAGGGCATGATCATAGTAAGATTAAGTATATTTGCACCCATAATATTGCCTAAAGACATTGAGTACTCTTTTTTCTTAATTGACGTTAGAGTTGTTGTAAGTTCGGGCAAAGATGTACCAAGTGCTACAATTGTTAACCCAATTATTTGGGGAGGGATATGGAAATCGATGGCAACAATGGTTGCATTATCAACAAGAAGCCTTGAACCGATCACAAGACCGAAAGCACAAATAATAAGTAACAACACTTTATTTAGCATCTGGTTTTTATCGTGAGGCACATAATCTTCACGATTTCTAAAACTTGCTGACTTTGATTTCATATGGTTGTAATTATAGTAGATGAAAAACAGGAAAATGCTGAAAATTAAGAGTGCATCAAGTTTTGTTAGGAATAGGTCGTTATATGTAAATAGAAATAGCATCGTAAAAGCACCAAAAAGCATTAAACTCTTTAAAATAAATGAGCGCCAATCGTCTACTCTTCCTGCTAGTGCAATTATAGACAGCGCGAGTACAAGTCCTGAATTACATATTGTTGAGCCAACTGCATTGCCTATGCCTAAAGAAACATGACCGCTTGAAACGGCGACTGTTGAAACAAGAAGCTCTGGTATTGTTGTTGCAAAGGATACTAAGGTGACACCAATAATAAATTTTGGTATTCCAGAGGCCTCGGCTATCCATGTAGCTGAGTCTACAAAAAGATCACCACTTTTGAGAAGAAGAAAAAGTCCGAAAAAAATGAGTAATATTGGTATCAGCATTAAATTCACTCCAGTAAATATATATTGAATATTAAAGTAATAGCTTAATTATTATGTAGCATAAGAATAATATCCTAAATGCCCAATATAATTATCATACGTTCATTTATAAGGGGTATGCCAATTGGATTATATTATGATAATAAGAAATACTATATGGGGAGTACCTCTTTTATTACTTATACTTTTGTGCGGCATCTATTATACTGTTTCGCTTCATTTAATTCAGTTTAAATTGCACAAATCATTTGCATTAATGAGAAGAAAAAGTAAAGCAGGGAGTATAAGCACTTTTCAGTCAGTATGTACTACCATATCCTCAACTATTGGAACAGGTAATATCGTTGGTGTTGCTTCATCTATTACACTTGGTGGAGTGGGCGCTCTATTTTGGATGGCTGTTTCTGCTTTTTTTGGCATGGCTATTAAGTATGCAGAAGCCGTGCTTGCTGTAAAATACAGAAAGCAAAAAGATAACGCTTTCATAGGCGGCCCTTTTTATTATATTAGAGTTGCTATGAAGGGTAGACCAATACTTAGCAACTTATTTGCAGTCGCTGGCATAATGTCTGCAATTTGGGGAATAGGCGCGACAATTCAGGCAAAATCTTTTGTTGGTGCTATTGATAATATGTTAATAGGACAAAACCAAATTTTTTTGCCAGGCGGAAATAGTATTGGTATCGTATCGCTAATAACCTTACTACTTGCATGCTTAATAATATCGAAAGTTCTGAGTGGTGGCATAAAAAGAATTGGAAGAGTAACAAGTATACTTATGCCAATGTTTGCGGGAGCTTACATCTTATTTACATCAGCGATTCTCATAAATAATATATATAAACTACCGTCTGCTATAATATCAATACTCACGAGCGCTTTGGGATTCAATGCGGTTAGTGGTGGTGTAGCAGGGTATATGATCATGCTTGCAATGCAAAACGGTATTGCGCGTGGTATATTCTCAAATGAAGCTGGGCTTGGCAGTTCGCCAATTGCAATAGCTGCTGTTGAGGACATTAGCCCAAATGATGCAGGTTATTCAAATATGATAGGACCTTTTTTAGATACGCTGTGTATTTGTATGCTTACAGGTATGTGCATAGTGGTTACAGGTGCAAACGGTGCAAATCTACATGGGATTGAGCTGACTGCATTAGCCTTTGAAAGAGGTCTATCACTTCCATACGGCATTGGTAATATAGTAGTATGCTCGTGTCTTGCATTATTTTCTTTTACTACCATTATTGGATGGAGCTACTACGGAGAAGCCTGTACACATTATTTGTTTGGCAAAAAAGCAATAGCAGTTTATAAAAGAATCTACATAATTGCAGCTATATTATCACCGCTACTATCTGCTGAGATCGTTTGGCCAATTGCAGATATATTTAATGGTTGCATGGCAATCCCAAACATACTTGCACTTATATTGTTAAGTAATCAAGTTATAAAAGAATATAAATTGTCAGATAATTAATAGTTCAAAGCATAAAAAAAGAGCTGCTTAGCAGCTCTTTAATATTATTCTGTTAGTTCAAAAAGCCAAAACCATCTGTTGAAGTTGGTGAGGATTCAATAATTTTTGCTTTCTTTGCAGCATCAGGGATTATTATATCATCAACTTTATTTATATCACTAAAAGTGATTTCAAAATTCATCTTAGTAAAATTATAGGATGATGAACTTGAACTTGTATCATATTGTTTAGCAAGTTTATTTATTGTATCAACTACATCCAATTTAATTTTTTTTAATTGAATATTTGTCTTATCAACCCATATAGTCATTTTAGCTGGTGTTATTGATGCTAGCTGTGTTTTTATTAGCGAAAGAGATGCAGAATTTGCAGCGAGTTCTTGAGAAGCTTCTGGATTGGCTTCTGCTGCTTTCTTCATCATGTCAATAAGCATATCCCATTCAAGCGTAATCTCATATTTATAGCAATCGACATCATCAACTTTTTCATCAGCAACATAATTTGTTTTCTGAATAAAATCAGAGCTAATTTGGTTGAATACTGTGCTGTAGCTGCTGATAAGGCTTGTTGGGGTAGCAGTTGCAGTAGTATCAGAATTTTCGCCTAGAGCAGTTGCTGGTATTGCTTGTTTATATGCAGTCCAAGTTGTTCCATCATACATATACACTATCACATCAGTAGTTGTATACTCATAGTACATAACCATGTTGCCACTCACACTTGTATATACAGAGAGTACAGCAGGTATATTTAGTTCTACATGACCTTTTTTATCATTAACTTCTAACACTCCACTAAAGCTCATATCTTGGCTTAATGAAGATTGTGTAGCGCCTCCTGTAGCGTCTAAAACGGCATTTATGTTATAACTTGACTTAAAGCTTTTCCAGCTGGCTGTGTTCCCAAATGCTTGCTTTAACTCATCTTTATGTGAGTTTGTGCATCCGGTAAGTAGAACAACAGAAAAAAGTGCTATTAAAGCAGTGCTAATAATTTTCTTCATAATTCTTCCTCCATACAATGTAATTAGCTATATAATACCATATAATTAGGTGCAATACTATTAATTGCGAGCAATGTTGTATATAATAAGTATGAATAAAATAAAATATATTAAGGATATTTATGTTTAATCAAACAAAATTTTTTAAAGTAATATTTGTGTTATCGATTTTGGTATTGATTTTGCTGTTTGCGTTTACTGCTGGAGCATGGCAGGGGCTTGACGTATCAAAAACGCTTATTTTTGAGATGAATATAAATCGAATTCTTCTCTCATCAAGGTACAGTTTAGCAATTATGCCAGTGTTATCGACTGCTGTATTTTCTGGTGCTTTGCTATTGACCACAAAAGGTAAGAGATTAGAAAATACTGAGCCTTTTTTAGTGAGAAAAGTTATATTTTTTATAATGTTTGAACTTCTAATTTCTCAGTCGTATATACAGTTTCTATTAATCAAACGCAGTATCAGCCATTTGCCTCAAAATTTACTGAATATTCTTTCGATAATGGGCGTAATACTTGTTATAAGTGTTATTTGCTTAATAATAATATTGGTTAGAGAACGTTTGAAAAACAAAAACATTTTAAACAGATGAATATTATATAATATATAGACTATTAGACTAAGGAGATGTTTATGAAAAGATTTAATAATATTACTAGCTTAGGGTTAGCATTTAATGGTATTTGGCTAGTTTCAAGTCGTTTTAATCTATTGTCTGATTTCGCCGAAGGATTTTGTGTAGGGATTGGACTAACATTTATATTTATAGGAATTTATGCCGAAAACCATGACATGTCTGCGTTTAGCGAACGCAAAAAAGCTATATTCAAAAGGATACTCGGTAAATAGTATTCAAGTATACAATATATTAATGATTGATAGGCAATAGAACTTTGCTTTTCTCACTCTGTGTTCACTACGATTTTAAGCATACTATAGATTATATGTGCAAGCAAATTTGTGGATTTAATTCGCTTAGATAGACTGCTATCTAAGGTTTACATTCGCTTATAAATAATTTGCGAAATAGTTAATGACTTAAGATTATTATATTTTTGTGGGCAATTATACTTGCAATCTTTGCAACTGTTATTTATAGATAAATATTACTATGGCTGCTATGGATGCATATTATAATTGATTAAAGAGGGAGGAGTACAAAAAATGAGGAAGAAAACAATATACTGCATTATCATATTCGTCTTAACAATTTCAATGCTCATTAGCGGATGCGCTACCGAAAGCAAAGAAAATTCAACAGCTACAACAAAAGCGTCAGCGACAGCGACATCGTCATCATCGGCATCATTTACAGTAGAAAAAGAAGGGGTTCTTAGTGGGTATCCATTGGATTTACTACCACTTTTTAAGATCGTTAAAGTTGGTAGTTGCAGCTTTACGATGCGAAATGATGCAAATTACGTAATAGGTAAAGATTTATATACTCTGAATTACCAGTCTGAGGGCACAATTGAGGAAATTTCTAAGTATTATAAGGAGATTGTAAAGGATATCGATCCTGATTATAACAAGGTAGATTTTTTTGAAGGCAGAATAAACGGACATAAAGTTGTGATTACGCTCTATGATGAAGGTGAAGGCATCACAAATGTAAGTATACTATTTGGGCTTAGAGCAGGAGACTATGTGTCGGAAAACCCGTACTTTTCAAATTATCCGAAAGATCTTATTGAAGTAAAAGCCAATAGCGATTTAATTCAACGCAAGTTTGAGCTACGATCAACAACTTATTCAAAAAAAATCACTATGTATTACATAGATACATACACAACAAAAGCATCTGTTGAAGAGATAAAAATATTCTATTCGGAAAAATACAAAGCAGCTGAAAGTTACCACTATAGTGAAGATAATTCTGGAATCACATATATGTGGGTGAATCAAGGTTATTCATGTCGGGTATATGTAAACAAAGCTGATTTTAATTCTTTACGCAGTTATCATATAGAAGTCAGCAAAGAAAAGTGAAACAAAAAAATTTCATAGATATGCAAGGAAATCTAATTTTAGAGATATTAAAAACAAAAAAAGCGCCATAAGGCGCTTTTAAATTATATAGAATATTTTTGCTGTTTCTGTTTAGCAATTTCAATCGAATCCAGTACTGCAGTTTTAGCAGGACCGCCAGGAAGTTTTCTAACATTAACACATGTCTCAAGCGAGATTGCATCGTAGATGTCATTTTCAATCTTTGGGCTAAACTCTTGTAAGTCTTCAAGCGTTAGATCTAAAAGTGCAACACCTTTGCCTATGCAATAATATACAAGTTTGCCAACTATCTCATGAGCATCTCTAAAAGCGACGCCTTTTCTAACTAGGTAATCAGCTACATCTGTTGCATTAGTGTAGCCTCTTTGTGCGCTTTTGTAGAGCTTTTCGTTATTAAAAGTCATTGTATCAAACATTTTAGTGAAAACAGCTAAGCAACCTTTGACTGTATCTTCAGCATCAAACATAGCTTCTTTATCTTCTTGCAAATCTTTATCATATGATAATGGTAAAGACTTCATCATAGTAAGAAGGCCCATTAGATCGCCGTATACACGTCCTGTTTTGCCACGTATAAGTTCTGCTGCATCAGGGTTCTTTTTTTGAGGCATAATGCTAGATCCAGTTGCAAAACCATCGTCTATTTCAACGTAACCAAACTCATCGTTGTTCCAAATGACTATTTCTTCGCAGAATCTACTTAGATGCATCATGATAAGACTTGCTGCATTTGCAAACTCAACACAAAAATCTCTGTCGCAAACCGCATCAAGACTGTTATGGCTTATTTCCGAAAAACCAAGAAGTTCTTTAACATATTCTCTATCAAGATTATATGTTATTCCTGCAAGTGCGCCAGAACCAAGAGGCATAACGTCAGTTCTTTTGTAGCAATCTTTTAGTCTATCCATATCACGCAAGAACATATACACGTAAGCCATGATATGATGCGCAAGCGTAATTGGTTGTGCTTTTTGCAAATGTGTAAAGCCAGGCATGATTGTATCAGTATTCTTTTCAGCTTTAGCAATTAAAACGTCTATCAGAGTTGAGAGGGAAGCAGATATTTCTTCAATTTGCTTTTTAGTATGCATGCGCATATCAAGAGCAACTTGATCGTTTCTGCTACGTCCTGTATGTAGCTTTTTACCAGTATCGCCAATACGTTCAATTAGTATTGATTCGACATTCATATGGATATCTTCAGCGGATACGGAGAACTCAACTTTTTCTTGCTCAATATCATGCATTATCTCTTTAAGCGTTTTAACAAGAAGCTGGGAAGAGGGCATATCGATTATACCCTGCTTTCCAAGCATAGTTGCGTGAGCAATACTGCCTTCAATATCTTCTTTGTAAAGTTTATAGTCAAAAGAGATAGAGGAATGAAAATCATCCATAAGACTATCTGTTTCTTTTTTAAATCGGCCAGCCCATAGTTTCATGTTATGACTCCTTTTCTAAATGAGACTATTAATCTATTTTATCTTCGATTGTTTTGCCAAGAGTTTTGAGCATCTTAGCACGTACAGTAAGTGATAGACCAAACAAATTGATAAACCCTTCTGCATCTTGTTGATTGTATACATCGTCATGCTCAAATGTAACGAATTCTTGATTGTAGAGTGAGTAAGGGGACTTAACGCCTGCTTGAATTATGTTGCCTTTGTATAGCTTTAAGCGTACAGTTCCAGTTACAACTTCTTCAACATCATCTACAAATGCGCAGATTGCCTTTCTTAAAGGAATGAACCACTGACCATTATAAACAAGCTCAGCGAATTTTAGAGCAACTTGCTGTTTGTAGTGTAGGCTTTGGCTATCAAGAGTTATTGACTCGATAGCACCGATACCAGCATATAGTATTGCTCCACCTGGATTCTCATATACGCCACGTGATTTCATACCAATAAGCCTATTTTCAACAAGATCAACAATACCAATACCGTGTTTAGAACCGATCTCATTTAGCGTTTCGATTATTTCGATAGGGCCAAGTGCCTTGCCATTAACTTTTGTAGGAATACCTTTAACAAATTCAAGCTCAACATATTCAGGTGTATCACTTGCTTCTGATATAGGCTTACTAACCATAAACATGCTTTCTTTTGGTTCGTTCCATGGATCTTCAAGATCAGCACCTTCATGGCTTAGATGCCAAATGTTTTTATCCATGCTCCAGTTATGTTCTTTAGTAACAGGAACTTTTATGCCACGTGCGGTAGCGTAATCAACTTCTTCTTCACGGCTCTTAAGTGTCCAAAGGCGCCATGGAGCAATTATCTTAATATCAGGATCAAAAGCTTTTATTGTAAGCTCGAAACGAACCTGATCGTTTCCTTTGCCAGTTGCGCCATGTGCTATAGCGTCTGCGCCTTCAAGGTGAGCGATTTCTACCATTTTCTTAGCGATGATAGGACGAGCAAACGATGTGCCAAGTAAATATTTGTTTTCATATACTGCGCCAGCTTTTAAAGTAGGCCATATATAGTTTTCAATGAACTCTTCACGAACGTCTTCAATGTAGAGCTTGCTTGCACCTGATTTAATTGCTTTCTCTTCAAGTCCTTCAAGTTCAGCGCCTTGTCCGACGTCAACTGCAACTGCTATAACTTCGCAGCCATAATTTTCTTTGAGCCATGGTATGATACATGATGTATCTAGACCACCCGAATAAGCTAAAACAACTTTTTTAACATCCATTAGATTCTACCTCCGACTTTTAATTTGTATAATTATACATCAATCAGTATATAAATGCAACATCAATTAGTACTCTTATACAATGTTTTTTACATGTCTATGTTTATTGTAATATGATCATGCAAATGATACAATAAAATGTATCGATTTAGGGGGAATATAATTGATAATACTAGGTTTAGACCCAGGGTTAGCGACACTTGGCTATGGTGTGATAGAAGTTATAGGCAATAAAAATAAAATAGTTGACTATGGGATAATAGAAACTGGTAGTAAAACCTCATTTCCTAGAAGATTGGTGCAGGTAAGTGAAGGCGTAGTAGATTTATTGACTAAATTCGGCCCTGACAGTGTTGCAATTGAGGAACTTTTCTTTAGCAAAAATGTTAAGACAGCGATAAACGTTGCTCATGCTAGAGGCGTTACGCTTGTTGAGGTTGCTAAAGTTATGGACGAAGTCTATGAGTATACTCCTCTTCAAGTCAAGCAAGCAGTTGTTGGATATGGCAGGGCAGAAAAAAAGCAGGTTCAGCAGATGGTAAAAGTACTATTAAACCTTAAGGATATACCAAAACCAGACGATGCAGCAGATGCTCTTGCAGTTGCGCTTTGCCATGCACATACAAAAAATATGCAGTCAGCGTTTAAAATAAAATAAAATATGAGGTGGAATATTGTACGCTTATATTAAAGGAACAGTTACAGGCAAGACTCAAGATTCAATCATAGTTGAGGCAGGTGGATTGGGATACTTGCTTAATGTCTCACTCAATACATTATCAAGCGCAAAAGAAGGCGAAAGCGCAAAGTTCTATACATATTTTCATGTTAGAGAAGATGCTCAACTGCTATTTGGGTTCTCAAGCACCGAAGAAAAGGCAATGTTTGAAAGACTCTTGGCTGTTACCGGCGTTGGTCCAAAGGTAGCATTAAGTATACTATCAACACTCAAACCGACTGATCTAGCAATGGCAATCGTTACAAGTAACGAGAAAGCATTCGAAAAAGTGTCAGGCGTTGGCAAGAAAACAGCACAGCGTATTATACTAGAGCTTAAAGAACGTATTAAAAACGACGAACTAACTGCAGTTAATATGCCGGATTCATATCTAAGCGAAGATGGTGGTGCAAGAGAAGCCATAAATGCATTGTGCTCATTAGGCTATGATTATAGCGAATCAGCAAAAGCCGTAGCTATGATAAAAGCGCCAGAAGGTGCTAAAACAGAAGAGATAATTCTATTATGCTTAAAGCAGATGGATTACAGGAGATAATCTTTAATGGAACATTACGATGATCGAATCATTACAACAACACTTAGTGATAATGGCGAGCAAGATTTAGAGTATTCTTTAAGACCTAAAACGCTCAATGAGTATATTGGGCAGGAAAAGGCTAAGGAGAATATGCGCATATTCATAGAGGCGGCAAAAATGCGAAACGAACCTCTTGACCATGTGCTACTTTATGGACCACCGGGACTTGGCAAGACAACTCTTTCTAATATAATAGCAAACGAGATGGGCGTATCAATTAGGATAACGTCTGGCCCTGCTATTGAAAGAGCTGGAGATCTTGCTGCAATACTAACAAACCTCACAGAAGGCGATGTGCTTTTTATTGATGAGATACATAGGCTAAATCATAGCGTTGAAGAAATACTTTATCCTGCTATGGAGGACTATGCTCTTGATATTATAATAGGAAAAGGTCCTAGCGCGCGTTCAATAAGGCTAGACTTACCTAAATTTACGCTTGTAGGTGCAACGACTAGAGCGGGAATGCTTACATCTCCACTTAGAGATAGATTTGGTATAATAAACAGGCTGGAAATGTACACTTCTGAAGAATTATACAGAATAGTAGTGCGCTCAGCATCAATTTTGGGCGTGGATATAGATTCAAAAGGTGCACAAGAAATTGCAATGCGTTCACGTGGAACACCGCGTGTAGCCAATAGACTTTTAAGGCGTGTTAGAGATTTTGCTCAAGCTAGAGCAGATGGAGTTATCACTGAGAAAGTTGCAAAAAAAGGGTTGGATCTGTTTGAGGTAGATAAGCTTGGACTTGATAGTGTTGACAGGAGATTGCTTGAGACACTAATACTAAAATTTTCAGGTGGTCCAGTTGGGCTTGATACGATAGCTGCTGCTACTGGTGAGGACTCTTCAACAATTGAGGATGTTTATGAACCGTTTTTATTGCAGTTAGGGTTTTTAGCACGTACTCCTCGTGGGAGAATAGCTACAAAGTTTGCCTATGAGCATTTGAATTTAAAGTTTGATGGCGATAATGAAAAAGTAAAGCCTGAAAACGATCAAATAAAATTAGATATAGATTTATAAAAGAAGGAAACATACATTGAAGACAAGTGATTTTGACTACTATTTACCAGAAGAGCTTATAGCTCAAACACCTCTGCAAAAAAGAGATGCATCAAGGCTGTTGGTTTACGATAGAGAAAGCAAGCAAATAGAGCATAAAGTTTTTAGCAATATACTAGACTATTTAAACCCTGGTGATGCACTCGTGCTAAATAAAACTCGTGTTATACCTGCAAGGTTATACGGCTTTAAAAAAGATACAGGCGCAAAAATAGAGTTTTTACTACTGAAGCGTATTTCGGGTGACGATTGGGAAGTAATACTCAAGCCAGGAAGAAAAGCAAAGATAGGAACTATATTTATATTTGGTGACGGAAAACTGCAAGCAGAAATAATCTCAATTATTGAGGATGGCGGGCGCATAGTGCGCTTTTCTTATGAAGGCGTTTTTGAAGAAATTTTAGACGAAATAGGGCTCGTCCCACTGCCACCATATATAACTGAGAAGCTTGAAGATAAAGAGCGATATCAGACTGTTTATTCTAAAATAAAAGGTTCTGCAGCTGCTCCGACAGCAGGTTTGCATTTTACGCAAGAGCTTCTTAATAAGATTGAGCAAAAAGGCATAAAAATAGTCTATGTACTTCTTCATGTGGGCCTTGGAACGTTTAGGCCTGTTAAAGAAGAAGATTTGGCTAATCATATAATGCATGAAGAATACTATCAGCTCTCAAAAGAGGCGGCTGATGCACTAAACGAAACAAGAGGCAATGGCGGAAGAATCGTAGTTGTTGGCACAACATGCGTTCGTGTACTTGAGACGCTTGGTAAAGACGACGGAACAATAAGCGAAGGTAGTGGCAATACTAGCATATTTATTTCCCCGGGCTATAAATATAAAATGGTAGATGCTCTTATTACAAACTTTCACTTGCCAAAATCTACACTTATAATGCTAGTTAGCGCGCTTATGGGTAGGGAAGAGACGTTAAATATGTATGAAATAGCCGTAGCCGAGCGCTATAGGTTTTTTTCTTTCGGAGACGCATGTCTTATAATATAATCATAGGCTTTATGAAAAATACAAAATATAGGCTATAATAATTAAAGAAAGCAATTCTGAACTATGGGATAGTTCGCTTTAATGGAGGGATATTATATGAAAATTAAAAGTGTATGTATCTACGCAATCCTCGCATGCTTGATGCTTATGGTTACTGCATGCTCTGCATCATCAGGAGATACACCAGAGGCACTGATAAAAACTTACATGACTGCTGTAAATGATAAAGACTATGAAAAGATGTATAGCATGATAAGTAAAGATAGTAGTATTTCAAAAGAAGATTTCATTGCACGAAACAAAAATATTTATGAGGGAATAGATGCAAAAAATCTTACTATAGAAATTGATAAAAACAATCAAGGTGATACCGTAAGTTATAAGACAATAATGGATACTTCAGCAGGCCAAATAACTTTTACTAATACAGCGACATTTCAAAAGTACGAAGGTGTATATAAGCTACAGTGGAATTCAAAAATCATCTTTCCTAATCTGAGTAATGACGATAAGGTACGCGTTTCAACGACGAAAGGTGTACGTGGGAATATACTGGATAGAAACGGCAAACTGCTAGTGGGAGAAAGCAATATATATTCTGTTGGCTTTGTCCCGGGTAAGATAGATTCTGCGACACGAGAGCAGGATATTGCAAAAGTAGCTGAGCTATTAGATATGACTGTTGAGTCAATAAACAGCAAACTATCAGAAAGCTGGGTAAAAGATAACCTATTTGTACCTCTTAAAAATATTTCTTATACGGACACTGATACAAAAACAAAGCTTCTAGCGATTAAAGGTATATCACTAACTACTGTAAAAGGTAGAGTGTATACTCTGAGCGAAAAAGCAGCTCATTTGATCGGTTACGTAGGTAGCGTTACTCAAGATGAACTAAATGCGAATGAAGGAAAAGGTTATACCGCAAGCAGTAAGATCGGAAAAATCGGTCTTGAAAGTCTCTATGAGAATAGGCTCCGAGCTATTGATGGTTGTAAGATTTACATCGTAGATAAAGATAACAAAGAAAAAGATACTTTGGTTGAGAGAAAAGTTCACAACGGCGAAAATATTACACTAACGATAGATGCGACCTTGCAAGAAAAACTATATGATCAAATGAAAAACGATAAAGGTACGGCAGTTATCATGAACCCGAACACTGGTGAAATTTTAGCGCTAATCAGCACGCCCTCTTACGATCCAAACGATTTTATTTTGGGAATGTCATCTGAAAAATGGGCGCAATACAATAATGATCAAGCGCTTCCAATGCTTAATAGGTTTAAGGCTACATATGCTCCTGGCTCCTCTTTTAAACCTATAACTGCATCCATTGGGCTTTTAAAAGGTGCATTTACAGCACAAGACGATTTTGGAGCTAGCGGACTATTATGGCAAAAAGATAGTTCTTGGGGTAGCTATAATGTTACTACGCTAAAACAATACAGCGGAGCTGCTAATGTGCAAAACGCACTTATCAATTCCGATAACATATTTTTTGCAAAAGCAGCAGTCAAAATAGGCAGCAGCGCATTTGCGGATGGTCTAAAAAGCCTTGGCTTTGGTGAAGATGTTCCATTTGAGTTTGGTCTTAGTAAATCCACCTTTGGAACTAATCTAGCCTTTTGTGATGAGATCGACCTTGCTGATAGTGGATATGGGCAAGGAAAGGTATTGATTAACCCAATACACATGGCGTCAATCTACACAGCTTTTGTAAATGAAGGCAATATGATGACACCTTATTTGGAGAAAAGTACAAGCCCAAAAGTTTGGAAAGAAAACGTTTTTTCTAGCGATACGATTAAAACTGTTCTCAATGCAATGGTACAGGTAGTAGAAAATCCGAGCGGGACAGCGTATTCCTTCAAAATTAATGGCTTAAAGCTTGCAGGGAAAACTGGCACAGCCGAAATAAAAACTTCTAAGACCGACACAACAGGAACTGAGCTTGGTTGGTTTGTAGCATTTCCAGCAGATAAAACACAGGCAAAGCAGTATTTGGTTGTAGCAATGATAGAAGACGTTAAAAATAGAGGCGGTAGTCATTATGTACTACCTATCGTCCGTTCGATTTTTACAAACTAGTAAATAATTTGGTAATATAAAAATAAGTAAATATGAAAACGAAGAGCAGAAAGGTTATTATAGATGGCTTTTGAATACGAAGTAATTAAAGAATGTAAGCAAAGTGGAGCAAGAATAGGCAAGCTTTACACACCGCACGGTGTTATTGAGACACCAGTTTTCATGCCAGTTGGAACACAAGCAACAGTTAAGGCAATGGCACCAAACGAGCTAAAAGAAATAGGCTCGAGCATAATACTATCCAATACATATCATTTGTTTTTAAGACCAGGAGACGATCTAATAAAAAAAGCCGGTGGATTGCATAAGTTCATGGCATGGGACAGGCCAATTCTTACAGATAGCGGTGGATTTCAGGTTTTCAGTCTAGCAAAGCTAAATAAAATAACAGACGAGTATGTGCAGTTTAATTCGCATATCGATGGTGAAAGGCTTACATTCACACCAGAAAAATCCATAGAGATACAGCACAATTTAGGTGCGGATATAATAATGGCCTTTGACGAATGCGCACCTCCTGAAAGTGAGCATGCTTACACTAAAATTGCTATGGATAGAACTCATAGTTGGCTTTCAAGGTGCAAAGAATACCATAAAGGACATGAAGAAACACAGGCGCTTTTCGGTATAGTTCAAGGCGGAATGTATAAGGATCTGCGTATAGAAAGTGCTAAGTATGTTGCAAGTATGGATTTACCGGGAAATGCTATTGGCGGGCTGTCTGTTGGTGAACCCAAAAATATTATGTACGATATGCTAGATGAGGTAGTGCCACACCTGCAAAAAAATAAACCACGGTATCTTATGGGCGTAGGTAGCCCTGATTGCCTTATTGAAGGTGTACTTAGAGGCGTAGATATGTTTGATTGTGTACTGCAAACACGCATAGCAAGAAACGGTACAGCTATGACAAGGCATGGTAACCTAACTATCAGAAATAACACGTTTAGCGAGGATTTCACACCGATCGAAGATGATTGCGATTGCTATGCTTGTAAGAATTTTACCAGAGCATATATTCGCCATCTAATAAAAGCAAACGAGATACTTGGAGCTAGGCTTCTTTCAATACACAATCTAAGATATTCTATAAGACTAATGGAACAAATAAAACAGGCCATATGGGAAGATAGATTACTTGATTTTGCTAAGGAGTATTTAAATGACTACGGCACCGGGTTATATAAAGGTTAATGCTTGACTGCATATTATTATTACTATAATATAGTTATTAATGAAAAAAAGGAGTGCTAATATATATGGGAACAGATTTCGTAAATAATATTTTACCTTTTATTACTACACTTGGATTAGGCATAGTGTTGGTTCTTGTATTGTTTTTGCCACAGCGCAAAAAAGACAAAGCAATAAAGAAAATGATGAGCGAACTAAAGCCAGGAGACAATGTTCGTACAATCGGCGGAATTATTGGTGTTATTGATTCAGTTAAAGAAGACATTATCGTATTGGCAGTTGGCCCAAACAAAGTTCTTATTCCTTTCCAAAAGGGCGCTATAGGAACATTGCTTGACAACAAAAACGTTACAAAAGAAAAAGAACCTGAAAAGAAATAAATAAGCAAGACAAAGGCCAGCAGGCCTTTTTTTGTTTCTCGTTTTCATCAAAAAAACTAATGATAACGATAATTTCTAAAGGACATAAACCCCAAATGACATGCATAGAATCTAATAACGATTATGCGTAGGGGTGTTATTATGAATAATTCTGAGATGATAAAAAAAGCGGAACAAAAGAGTGGCAAGTTTATTGCATGGATGCCAATAATAAACGGGGTCTTAATAGCGACTGTTTTTACTGTTGCAGCAATATTACTTTATGCTATTATACTGAAAATTGGTCTGCTTGGTGAAGCATCTATTCCAATAGTTGATCAGTTAATAAAAGTTGTAGGCATAGGTATTGCGGCATTCTTTGCCACAAAAAAAGAAAGCAGCATGCTACTAATTAAAGGCGCAGTAGCCGGCATGCTTTACATTGTTGCAGGTCTATTACTGTTTTCACTGTTACAAGGCTCGTTCTCACTAACACAAATGTTTTTAGCAGATTTATTGATGGGCGCTGTAATAGGAGCGATAGTATCTATTCTTTCTGCACAACTTGCTGATACAAGACACGTAAAAAAGCGTAAATAAACTAGTTCTTCACATATTGCAGTATGCCTTGTGCATATCCACTTACAAGCTTGTCTTGGTAGGAGGAGGTTATAAGTTTAGATTCTTCGTTTGCGTTTGAAAGGAAACCCATCTCTACTGTTACAATAGGAACACTAGACCAGTTAAAGCCGGTTTGGTCGCTCCTTTGGATTACGCCTCTATTGGCAGCGCCAGTACTCTTGCACATTGGGCCTATTAGGCTATCCGCAAGGCGTTTGCTTTTATTATAAATAGAGGCGTTATTTTTGCTGTCAGGGATTAGTATTGAAAGGCCGTTTACGCTCCTATTATCAGATGAATCACAATGTATTCTTATTGCAAAATCAACATGAGCTTTATTAAATAACTCAGCTCGCTCTTTGTTAGATATATCAACATTTTCTGTTGTTCGAGTCATAACGACTTTTGCGCCCAAACTTTCTAGTTTGGTTTTGAGCTTTTTCGCAACTTGTAAGTTAATTACTTGCTCGCGTATGCCAGAATTATTTCCTGTGGCACCTGTAGTAACTTTTGCTTTCATAACGCTAGAGTTAGGTCCGCTTTTCTCCAAACTACTATTGCCTTTAAGCTGATGACCAGCATCTATTCCAATTACATAGCCACTCAATTGTTTATTGTTTGTGGAAATAGGTTTTGTCGCTGTAGGGCTAGGCTTCGTTGATAGACTAGCAGTAGTAGAAGCTGAGCTTACAGTAGGAGAAGCTGAACTTAAAGTAGGAGAAGCCAAAGTTGTAGTATAAATAGGAGAATTTATTGTAGGTGAAGGTGAACTCGTTACTGCACCAGAGCTGCAAGCAGTAAGTAAAAAGACTGAAATAATAAGTATTAACATGCTCAGTTTCGAAGTGAATTTTGACATAATATTCCTCCTTAGTATGTGCATTTATTTTATATGCATAAAAGCGCTATTGCAATAGAAAGAAATAATATAGTATAATAATAAATAATTATTAGAGCTTAGAGGTGGAATTATGAAACATATTAAGGTAATAAATAAGCCAAGTTTAATTAAAAGCGTTCAGTATGGCGGCTGTGGTGAATGCCAGACATCGTGTCAATCAGCTTGTAAAACGTCTTGCACAGTTGGTAACCAAAAGTGTGAGAAAAAGTGATCGGATATATTTGATTGCTGTAGGCAGTAATTCTTTTGATTACTGCTTTTCGTTTTATATAAGGATATGGAGGAGAATAAGTGGTACATTCGTTTTGTGTAAATGATAGGTATTTTGTGTATGATGTTCTGGGAGCTTCATTATTTGAGATAGATGAACTAACAAACGATATTATTAAACAAGATACAACAGAAGAAAATGATCTAATATCAGCATTAGCTGAGAAATACTCAACAGAAGAAATAAAAGAATCACTTTCAGAATTGTTAGAACTTAAGAGCGAAGGCTTGCTTTTCTGTGAGTTTGATGAAGGGTCAATAAAAAAACCGCATGATATGACTGTTAAATCACTGTGCTTACATGTTGCGCATGATTGCAATCTAAGGTGTGCATATTGTTTTGCAGAAACTGGTGATTTTGGTGGACAAAGAGGACTAATGGATCTTGAAACAGGCAAAAAGGCAATTGATTTTCTTCTAAAACAATCGGTCGGGCGGAAAAACCTTGAAGTAGACTTCTTTGGTGGGGAGCCATTCATGAATTTTGACGTTGTAAAAGAACTCGTTAATTACGGCAGAGAACGTGAAAAAGAATATGGCAAAGAATTCAGGTTTACAGTTACTACAAATGCCATGATAATGAAGCAAGAAGATATAGATTTTATGAATAAAGAAATGTACAATGTTGTAGTCAGTATTGATGGGCGCAAAGAAGTACATGATAGACTAAGAAAAGACGCTGGTGGAAAAGGCTCTTACGATACTGTTCTTAAAAACTCTAAGAAGTTTGTAGAGCAAAGAGGAGAAGGGCAGTACTACGCTAGAGGCACATTTTCTGCATATAACTTAGATTTTTCTGAGGACGTACTTTCTTTAATAGATAACGGATTTGAACAAATCTCTATTGAGCCGGCTGTTGTTGATGAGAAGCTTAGCTATGCAATTAAAGAAGAACATCTTCCAGCAATAGGCAAGGAATACGAAAAGCTAGCTAATATCTATTTAGAAAAGAGAAAGAATGGTCAGTGGTTTAATTTCTTCCATTTTATGATAGATTTAGAGGATGGGCCATGCCTTTATAAGAGACTAAGCGGTTGCGGTGCTGGTTGTGAGTATTTAGCCGTTTCGCCTGAAGGAGATATTTATCCTTGCCATCAGTTTGTGGGAAACAAAGACTATTTACTGGGCACTCTAGATGAGGGCTTAAAGAGAAAAGATATTATGGAACAGTTTGCGTGTAATAATGTTTTAAGCAAAGATGAATGCAAAAACTGTTGGGCGAGATACTTATGCAGTGGCGGTTGCAGCGCAAGTGCTTATAAATTTAATGGATCAATAAGCAAACCATATAAAATAAGCTGCGAGCTAGAGAAAAAAAGGCTGGAATGTGCTCTATATGCAAGAGCAGTTGAAAGCCAAGATGCAATTGATCCTGCAATTTAAACTTAATTGTTAGCTTTGTGTTAATAATTGAATCAAAGGGAAATTGGAACTCAAGCAAAATTTGGACAAAACATTATAAAACAAGCTAATAGCTTAAATAACAGAATCTTATCTGAGTTAATAATTAAGTACAAACAATCAGATCAGAGGCTGGAATTAATTGACTTATAGCTACTAGAAATATATAATTACTTTGAATTATTCAGAAGGTGGGCGTGCAATGAGAAAAAAGAGCATTTTCAAGCTTTCCACTATTTTAGTGCTTATAGCAGTCATTGGGTATATTGCTCTAAAGGGTTTTGCAGTGGGTGTATATGATATTAACTCTCTGCCAAGCATTGTTAAGCAAGGTCTAGATCTTACTGGTGGAGTTTCAATAGTTTATCAGGCTACTAATACTAGTATTGAAGATTTTGATAGCAAGATGGACAGCGCTGTAGTCGTTTTTAGAAACAGATTAGATAGCAAGGGCTTTACAGAAGCAACAATTGTAAGACAAGGCACTGATCGTATACGTGTAGAAATACCTATAAACGATTCAAGTACAATAAAAGACCCGAATGAAATATCTGAGTTTATCGGCACACCGGCCGTACTTCAATATTTTGATCCAAGCGGTAATGAAATATTAAATGGATCTGATATTGAAAAAGCATACGCTACTTACCAAAACGGTAAATACGTTGTTATTTTCCAGATGAATGATGATGGTGCAAATAAAATCTCAGAAGCTACAAAAAACCTAATTGGGCAAGATATAACCATAAAACTTGATGGCGTTACTATTTCAACTGCAACGGTTGAAGGAGTATTGGGCAAATCGTCACAGATTAGCGGTAGCTTTACATTAGAATCTGCTAAAAACTTAGCTCTTCAATTACAAAGTGGTGCACTGCCATTAGAACTAGAAGAGATAGAAGCTCGTTCTATAAGTGCTACGCTTGGTGATGATGCTCTTCAGACAAGTATTACCGCAGGAATTATAGGCATAGTACTTATTCTGGTGTTTATGCTTGTAATATATAGAGTCTGTGGCTTAGCAGCAGATATAGCGCTTACAATTTACATGCTTATAGTACTGTTTGCAGTAGCTACGATACAAGGAGTTCAACTTACACTTCCAGGTATAGCAGGACTTATCTTGGGTGTAGGTATGGCAGTCGATGCGAATGTTATCATATTTGAACGTTTTAAAGAAGAGCTTAGAAACGGCAAACCACTTAGAAGCGCACTTGATGCAGGTTTTAAAAGAGCGTATGTAACAATTATCGACTCGAATATAACAACTGTTATAGCAGCGTTAGTGCTGTTCTGGCTTGGAACGGGCCCAATAAAAGGGTTTGCGATCACTCTACTAATAGGTGTAGTAACCTCATTTATTACGGCAGTGTTTGTAACTAAATACATTTTAAAACTAATTATAGGCCTCGGGATAGAAGATAAAAAGCTATTCATTGGTATAGGAGGTCAAAAAGATGAAGAACTTTAGTTTTATTAAATCAGCTAAATACTTTATGGCCGCTTCAGTATCCGTAATAATATTAGGAGTAATATTTGGGGTATTCTATAGCGGAATGAATTTTGGTATAGACTTTACTGGCGGAACGCTAATGACAATTAATATGGGCGGAGAATTTAACGATCAAGACGTAAAAGATGCACTTGTTAAAGAGGGCGTAAACGATGCACCAGTAATAAAAAGCTCAGATAATGGTGTTCAGTCAAGAGCCATCATAAGAATGAAGGACTCTGGCGACGACGTTAAAGACCGCGAAATAAGAACTAATTTAGTTGCAGACCTAAAGGTTAATTACCCAAATGCTTCCGAATTGAGTTTTGATAGAGTTGGTGCAGTATCAAGTAGTGACTTGATTAAAAACGCTTTGTTAGCTGTAGCAATTGCTAGTATAGGAATTCTGCTATACGTATGGATACGATTTAAATTGATTTCAGGAATAGCCGCACTTATAGCACTGTTGCATGATGTATTGATTATGCTTGCATTTTGCACTATTATTCAATTGCCAATAAACAGCTCATTTATTGCAGCAGTACTTATAATTGTAGGTTATTCAATAAACGATACAATCGTTGTTTTTGATAGGATAAGAGAAAATAATAATATCTATTCAAGGAGAGAAATGAGCAGAGGTAAAGTAGTAGATGTATCTGTTAAGGAAACACTGACTCGTACACTGTACACTTCTTTAACAACACTTATTACAATCTCTGTACTATATGTTCTAGGAGTTCAGGCGATAAAAGAATTTGCATTGCCGATAATTGTTGGACTCATAAGCGGTACGTATTCTTCGATATTCATTGCAAGTCCGATATGGGCGCTTTGGGAAGATAGGCAAGAGAGAAAGGGTAATAAGAAAAAAGAGAATAAACCCTCAGTTGCTTAATATTTAATTTTTCTTATAAAGCCTTTCCGTATGGAGAGGCTTTTTGATTGAAAGGCGTTTTATGAAAATAATACAAGCGAGAAAGAATACAGAAACTATTGGCGTTGCTAAAGAAATGGCATCGTCTTTTGGTATTAGTTTGTATGCTGCAAAACTGCTTGTATTACGAGGCGTTAGCACATTAGATGAAGCAAAAGAATTTTTGCATACAAATATATCTTCGCTAATAAGCCCTCTTTTACTCAAAGACATGGATGCTGCTGTAGGTGTAATTAAAACGCATATAGAAAACAAAAGTACTATATGCATTCTTGGTGATTATGATGCTGATGGCGTAACTTCAACGGCTTTGCTATATATGGTTTTAAAGGAGCTTGGTGCTCAGGTCAGCTACTATATCCCAAGCAGACAGACGGAGGGATACGGGCTTACGATGCCTGCGCTTGAAAATGTAATGAAGTTTAAACCTGATCTTTTAATCACGGTAGATTGTGGAGTAACTTCGCTTGATGAGGTAAAAGAACTTTATGCTAGAGGCGTTAGCGTAATTATCACTGACCACCATAAGTGTCCAGAGTTACTTCCTGAATGCGAAGCAGTAATTAATCCTAATAGACTAGATTGCTCATACCCATTTAAAGGTCTAGCTGGTGTTGGAGTCGCAGCTAAACTATCTGAAGCGCTTACTAGCAGAGAACAAATGTTAAAGTATGCAGACCTAATCGCCCTTGGAACGATTGCAGATCTTATGCCGCTTCTATCAGAAAACAGAGTGTATGTCACAGAAGGATTAGCGCTGATAAATAAGAGCTGTAACTTGGGTATTGAAAAGCTAATAGAAGTATCTGGACTAAAGAAGGAAAAAATAAGCGCAAGAGATGTCGCTTTTATGATTGCTCCAAGAGTAAATGCTGGCGGAAGAATGGATAATAACGATAAATCTGTTGAATTATTAATTACTGATGATAGTGATAAAGCACTTTCAATAGCTGAAAACTTAAATGGAGATAATATTGCAAGGCAACAGCTTGTCAGCAGTATTCAAAAAAACGCTCTAGGGAAATTAGAAGCAAAGAGCAACATATATAACGATTACGCAATTATAATTGCTGATAGCACATATAATCATTCAGTATTGGGGATAGTTGCTTCAAAACTGGTAGAAAAATACTACAGACCTGCAATAGTACTAGCCGAGCAGGAAGGTATGCTTACAGGCTCGGCTAGAAGCATTCCGGGTATAGATATACACAAAGCACTCTCGTGCTGTAGCGACCTATACGAACGTTTTGGCGGACATGCTCAAGCCGCTGGACTCACACTTAAAGCGGAGCATTACGGAGAGTTTGTTCGTAGGATCAACGCATATTTAATGGATAACAGCACCACTGTTGATTACGTACCAAAAGTGATGTATGATCTCGAACTTAGCATAAAAGATATAGACACAACACTTATTAATGAGCTTAATTTACTTGAGCCATGTGGTATGGCAAATCCAAGACCGGATTTTTATATAAATGCATCAATAAAAGAAGTCAGAAAAATAGGTGCGAACAATTCTCACCTTAAGTTTGTTGCACAAGTAAATGAAAAGCTCTTAGACGGTGTAGCTTTTTCACAAGGATATTTAGCGGATACAATACAAAAAGGACAGAAAGTAGACATTGTCTGCAAAGCTGAAATTAACGAATGGAACGGTATGAAAAAAGCTCAAATAAATGCTTCGTATATTGGTGGTAATACTATTTATAATAGAGAGGCAATAAAAGCACTATCCTTTAGATTTTATGATGCAATGCTCGACAATATTTTATATAATTATAGTGTTGGCGAAAAAAAGCAAGATTGTAGTATAATAACTTCTGATGGTGTTCTTTCTTTATTTAAGCAAAGTGCATGGGGAAATGTGATTTTCTGTGGCACTTTGGAGTCTGCTGAATATTTAAAAAATGAAGTTTTTAAAGAGTATACTTACTATGACGAGTATACTGGGTATATAAAAAATACAGAAATAGTGTATAATTCAATTGTATATGCGCCATTATTACAAAATATGCAAGATGTTGAATTTAATAATGCAATATTTGTCGATTGCATTCCTTGTAAAATCAATGCTCAAAAAACATATATTTTAGAAGGATTTGAAAGAAAGATTGTTAATATTAACCGTGATAGTTTATTAAATTGCTATGCAGCGATAAAATCTTCAGATAATATGAAAATACACAGTTCGTATGAGCAGATATGCGATGGAATATCCAATGATGAGAATAAAATCGACATGGAACTATTGTGCGTATCAATTAGGATATTTAAAGAACTAAAGCTAATTGAAATAGATGAGCAACCGCTGTGTATAAGAATAAAAACAGATGCAAAAGCCGACTTGCACAGTAGCATGCTTTATAAAGCAATAAATAACATTTGAGGGTGGAACAATGGATTACAAAAAATACATACGTATCGTTGAAGATTTTCCTATCGAAGGCATAAGTTTCAAAGACATTACTACACTTTTGAAAGATGGAGAAGCGCAAAAACAACTTATTGATGATCTGATAAGTAAAGTTGAAGATTTAGATATTGATGTTGTCGTTGGTCCAGAGGCTAGAGGGTTTATGCTTGGAGCTCCAATAGCTTATGCACTTGGTGTTGGCTTTGTTCCAGTTAGAAAAAAAGGAAAACTGCCAGCAGAAACTATATCAATTACATATAATAAAGAATATGGGCCAGATACTATTGAAATGCATAAAGACGCAATAAAGCCAGGTCAAAACGTACTCATAGTAGACGACCTTATTGCGACAGGTGGTACAATCAAAGCAGTTTGTCAGCTAATTGAAAAAGCAGGAGCAAATATTTCAGGGTTATTATTTGCAATAGAGCTAGAAGAGCTCGGTGCAAGGGAAATGCTAAACGAATACAATTTGATAAGTTTGATTAAATACGATATATAAGATTATTTATTAGGATGGGAGGTGATAGTATGGCTCTTGATTTTGACTATTTAGAAGAAGAATATAGTGATGTGCTAGAAAAAGATAAAGATGGCTTAATTCTAAAGGCAATAGAATTCGCTTATAATGCACATAACGGGCAAGTGCGTAAATCAGGTGAACCATATATCACTCACCCTCTTGAAGTTGCAAGAATACTAGCTAAGATAGAAATAGATAGTGACGCAATTACTGCTTGTATTATGCACGATGTTGTTGAAGATACTGACATCACAATAGATCAGATTGCAGAAGAATTTAATGTGGATGTCGCTTCTATGGTTGATGGCGTTACAAAATTGGGCCTTTTGCAGTTTGAAACAAGAGAAGAGCAACACGCAGAGAGCATACGTAAAATGATAATTGCTATGGCAAAAGACATACGCGTTATGCTTATTAAACTAGCTGACAGATTGCATAATATGCGTACTCTTCAATACATGACCGAAGAAAAACAAAAAGCTGTTGCTCGTGAAACACTCGATATATATGCGCCAATTGCTCATAGACTTGGTATCAGCGCTATTGAAAACGAGCTTGAGGATCTTTGCTTTAAATATCTTTACCCTAAAGAATACTACGATCTTGTTGACATGGTAAACCAACGTAGGGATGAACGTCAAGAATATATAGATGCAATTGTTTTAAGAATTAAGGAAAAGCTAGAAGAAGTAAACATAAAAGCTGAAATAGAAGGTAGACCTAAACATCTATACAGCATTTACAGAAAAATGATGACAAAACAAAAGTCATTTGATCAGATATATGATTTAACTGCTATTCGTGTTCTTGTTGACAATGTGAAAGACTGTTATGGTGTTCTAGGCATTGTGCACACAATATGGAAGCCGATTCCTGGTAGATTTAAGGATTATATTGCTGTACCAAAACAAAACTTATACCAGTCCCTTCATACGACACTTATGGGCGAAAATGGCATGCCTTTTGAAGTGCAGATTAGAACATACGAGATGCATATAACATCTGAGTATGGTATTGCTGCGCATTGGAAATACAAAGAAGGCAAAACACTTGGCGAAGATGCAGCAGACAAGAAGCTTGCCTGGCTAAAGCAAGTGCTTGAATGGCAAAATGATTTAGATGATCCAAATGAGTTTATTAATACACTTAAGATGGATCTATTCACTGATGCCGTTTTTGTTTTCACGCCAAAGGGCGATGTAATAGATCTAGTTATAGATTCTACTCCCATAGATTTCGCTTATGCAATTCACTCTGCTGTTGGTAACAAATGCATAGGTGCTAAGGTTAATGGCAAAATAGTACCAATAGATTATAAGCTTAAAACTGGTGATATTGTTGAAGTTCTCACCTCCAAAGCAATCACAGGTCCTAGCAGAGATTGGCTTAAAATAGTTAAAACACCAGGGGCTAGATCTAAAATAAAACAGTGGTTCAAAAGAGAACTTAAAGAAGAAAACATAGTTACTGGCCGTGATATGCTCGAAAAAGAAGCAAAGAGGCAAGGGTATAATATCTCAAACCTTCTTAAAACGGCATGGCTTGATAAAATATATAAGCGTCTTACGCTAAATTCGCTTGAAGATATGTATGCGGCAATTGGCTATGGTGGCATAACGGTAAATCAAGTGCTCTTTAAGCTTATTGATGAATATAAAAAAGAAAACAGCAAATTACTTGCTCAAGAAAGCCTTCTGCAAGATAAAGACATAAGACCAAAAAATGTTGAAGATAATAGCAGTAGAGTTGCTGATGGTGGCATTACTGTTAAGGGCGAAAACAACATGCTAGTGCGCTTTTCAAAATGTTGCAACCCTGTGCCAGGAGACGAAATAGTAGGCTATGTTACGCGTGGCAGAGGCGTTAGCGTGCACAGAAAAGACTGCACAAATATTGCTGATATGTCAAATGATGATGGTAGGCTTATTGAGGTTGCTTGGGTTAGCCATGAACATAGCGAATATAGTGCTGAGCTGCAAGTAGAAGCAACAGATAAACCAGGATTGTTTATGGATATAACACGGTTATTGCTTGAAATGAATATTAAACTAAAAGCAATTAATGCTCGTACCAGCAAGGATACTACTGCAATAATAAACCTTACAGTGGAAATAAGTGATAAACAACAGCTTGATAAAGTAATGAAGCAACTAAGGAAATTACCAGAAGTTAGAGAAGTATTTAGAGTTGCATCATAAAATATAAATATACAACGAAGATAGGTTCGCGGAAAGGGAGCATTTCAGTGGAAGTAATAAAAATTGTAAATGGTAGATTAAGTGGAAACGCATATATTATATACGACGAAAACAAGATTGGCGCAATAATAGATCCAGGTGAGCAACCTGGTAAAATCATAAGCAAAGTAAACGAACATGGAGTAACGATCACACATATTCTAATAACTCATGGCCATTTTGATCATATCGAATGTACAGACACACTTAAAAAAGAGTTCAATGCGACAGTATGTATACACGAAGATGATGCAATTTGTTTGAGTGATCCCGAATTGAATCTTTCAAGTAGATTTATTGATGAACTGAGGCTTTCACCAGCGGATGTACTATTGCACGACGGCGATGAATTAAAAATTGGTTCAATGGATATAAAAGTATTACACACACCTGGCCATTCAGGAGGTTCATGCTCTTTCGTTGTAGAGAATAAAGTATTTAGCGGTGATACACTTTTCTATTTATCAATAGGGAGAGTGGATTTATTGGGCGGATCAGAAATGTCAATAATAGAATCTCTAAACAAGCTTGCTAAACTTCCAGATGATTATATTGTGTATCCAGGTCATGGCGAAACGACAACAATCGGTTTTGAAAAGCAAAATAATGAATATATGCAGTAATTGGTGCATTTAGGCTGTTGACATAGCGTATTTGCAATAATATAATAAACAAAAGGCAATGATTGGGACTTTATGCCTAACTATTCTTTTTTAGAGATTTTGCGTCATCGGCTGAAAGCGCAGATAGAAGAATTGGCGAAGGAACACCCATAAGCCCATGTGCAGAAATAATAGTATGCATATGCGTGTTAATCGGCGTTAACGATGGTAAGGGTTTATATGCACATAATAAAAACCGCATATAAGCTGAATTAGGGTGGCACCACGGAACGCACCGTCCCTTTTGGGATAGGTGCTTTTTTTATTAAAAAAATGGAGGGATAAATATGTTACAAGCACCAAAAGGAACAAAAGACGTATTGCCAGGCGACAGCTATAAATGGCAGTATGTGGAAGCTATGATGAGAAAGCATTGTGCTAATTTTGGCTATAAAGAGATGAGAACTCCTGTTTTTGAGCATACAGAGTTATTCTTGCGTGGAGTAGGTGATACAACTGATATAGTTCAAAAAGAGATGTATACATTTAACGATAAAGGCAATCGTAGCATAACTCTAAAGCCGGAAGGAACAGCAGGTGTTGTTAGAGCGTTTATCGAAGCAGGCTTGCAGAACGAAGTTCAACCAACTAAAATCTATTATCTAAATAATCCTGTATTTAGATACGAGAACCCGCAGTCGGGTAGGCTTAGAGAACATCACCAATTTGGCGTTGAAGCGTTTGGTGGCAAAAATGCGTCTCTTGATGCTGAAATAATAGGTCTTGCACTGATGCTTATAAAAGATCTAGGTATTGAAGGCCTTAGCGTAAATATCAATAGCATTGGTTGCCCAGATTGCAGACCAAATTATAATGCGGCACTAAAAGAGTATTTTAAGGCAAATCTTCACAACCTTTGCGAGACATGTAACTCGAGATATGAGAAGAATCCACTAAGAATACTTGATTGCAAAGAAGAAAAGTGCAGAACATATATTGAAGATGCACCAATAATAATTGATTATTTATGTGATGACTGTAAAGAACATTTTGAAAGCTTAAAGCTACATCTAGATGCACTAAATATTGATTATAAAATCAATCCTAGAATTGTTAGAGGACTTGATTATTACACTAAAACTGTTTTTGAGATTATATCTCACACAATTGGTTCGCAAGGTACCGTTTGTGGTGGCGGTAGATACGATAATCTTATGGAAGAGCTTGATGGACCCAAAATGCCAGGTGTTGGCTTTGGTTTAGGGCTTGAGAGATTATTGCTCACCTTAGAATCTACAGGCATTCAAATAGAAAAGCCAAATCAATATGATCTTTACATTTGCACAATGGGACAAAAAGCTGAGATCGAAGGATTCAAACTTTGTATGGCACTAAGAGAAGAAGGTATTAAGGTTGAAGTTGATCATACAAGCAGAAGTATGAAAGCTCAACTGAAGTATGCAGATAAAATAGGTGCTCCATATGTTGTGATAATTGGTGACAATGAGCTTGAAAATAACAGCGCTGTTGTTAGAAATATGCAAGATGGCATGCAACAAGAAACATCGCTAGACACTATAAAAGAGCAATTAATAGCAGTAATTAAAAAAGAGGTGTAACAAATGGCTGAAGCATTACAGGGCTGGAAAAGAACCTGTTTAGGTGCAACACTTAGCGTTGACGACGTTTCAAAAGAAGTCACACTTATGGGGTGGGCACAAAGAAGAAGAGATTTAGGCTCACTAATGTTTGTGGACCTAAGAGACAGAAGCGGAATAATTCAGATAGTTTTTGACTCCTCAAAAGGTAAAGAACTATTTGAAAAGGCAGAAAAAATTAGGAACGAGTTCGTACTTGCCATAAAAGGAACGGTTGTACTTCGTGATAATGAGACAATCAACGAGAACCTTTCTACTGGCAAAATCGAAATAAAAGTAAGCGAACTAAAAATTCTTTCGGAATCTAAAACTCCACCTTTCTCAATTGAAGAGGGTGCAGTGCAAGATACAGTTAGATTAAAATACAGATATTTGGATTTGAGAAGACCAGCTATGCAAAAAAACCTAATTATAAGGCATAAAATCGCAGCTGTTACTCGTGAATTCTTGAATTCTGAGGGGTTTTTAGAGATAGAGACTCCAATTCTAGCTAAAAGTACACCTGAAGGCGCAAGAGATTATCTAGTTCCATCACGTGTTCATCCTGGCTCATTCTATGCTCTTCCACAATCACCTCAGCAGTTTAAACAGCTACTGATGATTTCGGGAATGGATAGATATTACCAAATTGCTCGTTGCTTTAGAGATGAAGATCTAAGAGCAGACAGACAGCCAGAGTTTACGCAGATAGATATGGAAATGTCTTTCGTTGAAGAAGACGACATCATGGATGTTTCAGAGAGAATGATAGCTAAGGTATTTAAAGAGACAATTGGTGTAGATATTCCACTTCCACTTAAACGTATGAAATATGACGAAGCTATGGATAGATTTGGCTCGGATAAGCCTGATACTCGTTTTGGTCTAGAACTTAAAAATATCAGTGATATTCTAATAGATAGTACTTTTAATGTGTTCTCTGGTGCTATAGCTAGTGGTGGAAGCGTAAGAGCAGTAAATGCAAAAGGCTGTGCTGACTTACTTGCAAGACGCGATATAGATGCACTTGTAGACTATGTTAAGATATACAAAGCTAAAGGTATGGCTTGGATAACAATAACAGAAGAAGGCTTGAAGTCACCTATAACAAAATTCCTTACTGAGCAGGAAATTGCAAGCATAGTAGAGAGACTTGAAGGTAAAGTAGGGGATATACTATTCTTTGTTGCAGATAGAGATGATATAGTGTTTGATTCGCTAGGCCATCTAAGATTAAAACTTGCTGAGAAGCTAGGTCTAATAGATGATTCTGTTTATAACCTACTGTTTGTAACCGAGTTCCCACTATTTGAATACGATTACGAAACTAAGACATATTCACCTAAGCATCATCCTTTTACAAGCCCAAGAGATCAAGATCTTGATATTGTTGAGAGCGATCCAGGCAAAGCTTATGCTAAAGCTTATGATTTAGTTCTAAATGGCATGGAGCTTGGCGGTGGTAGCATAAGGATACATTCAGTAGAATTGCAACAACGTATGTTTAGAGTGCTAGGGCATACTGATGAGTCAATAAGAGAAAGGTTTGGGTTCTTAATTGATGCGTTCGAGTATGGTCCACCACCTCATGGAGGACTCGCTTTTGGTCTTGATAGAATAGCTATGATATTAACGAACAGTAAATCTATAAGGGACGTAATAGCTTTCCCTAAAGTGCAGAATGCTTCTTGCTTAATGAGTGAAGCACCAAGTGGTGTTGATCAGCAGCAATTAGATGAGCTATGCATAAAAGTTGTAGAAAAGAAATAAAAACTAATGAACGATTGGCTTACTAGAACACGCATGCTGCTTAGTGCAGATGCTCTAGAAAAAATAAAAAATTCAAAAATAGCCGTTTTAGGTATTGGAGGCGTTGGTGGTGGAGTAGCTGAAGGGTTAGTTCGTTGCGGCGCTTCTTGCCTTACTTTCATTGATAAGGATATTGTAGAGCAAAGCAATATAAATAGGCAAATTGTAGCGCTTCATTCAACAATTGGTAAGTACAAATCCGAAGTAATGAAGGAAAGAGCATTAGATATCAATCCGAAGGCCAGTATAACAGCGATTAACAAATTTTTCATGCCGGATAATGCAGAAGAATTTAATATTCAGCAATATGATTATGTCATTGATGCTATAGATAATGTTACTGCGAAGATTGAATTATGTATTTTGTGTTATAATAATAGTATAAAATGTATTTCGTGTATGGGTGCAGGCAATAAACTTAATGCAAATGAATTTAGAGGTGCCGATATATACGAAACGCAAACAGATCCTCTAGCAAAAGTAATGAGGAGAGAGCTGAAAAAACGAGGCGTGCCAAAACAGAAAGTGTTTTATTCGCCAGAGAAGCCTCTTGCAATATTACAGTATGCAGATGAGACGGAAGATAGTAAGCATAATACGGGAAGTGTATCGTTCGTTCCTCATGCTGTTGGACTTATGATAGCAGGAGAAGTTATAAAAGATTTAATAGAAGGACAATAAAGAGGCGGAAGTTTATGTTAGAAAGTGGAACAATAGTAGAAGTAAAACAAGAAACAGCTACTATACTGTTTAAAAGATCCTCTGCATGTGCAAAGTGCGGAGCATGTGGTCTTACGTCAAATCAGACCGATATGTACCTAAATATAAGAAACAATCTAAATGCAGGTGTTGGAGACATAGTGGAAGTGCAAACGAATACTAAGAGTGTTTTAACAGCATCTTTTATTGCGTATGTAATACCTTTAATTTTTTTGATTATAGGCGTTGGATTGGGGTATTATATAGATGTTACATTTAAACTGATAGGAAACCCAGACGCTTTAGGAGCGATACTGGGGATTGTGCTTGTAGCATGTTCATATTTAGGCATTAGGTATTATGAACCGAAGTTTAAGCAGAACAAAACGTTTTTACCAAAGATGGTAGATATTTTGGTTAAAAATAATTAGGAGGAATTTAAAATGGCATCTGAAAAAGTTATTATGATTAAGTCAGCTGATGATTTTGCAAATAAAGTTTTGCAAAGCGATGTACCTGTTTTTGTGGATTTCTGGGCTACATGGTGTGGACCTTGCCGTATGGTAGGACCAATCGTTGATCAACTTGCTGATGAGTACCAAGGAAAAATCAAAATCTGCAAGGTTGACGTAGACGGAAACCAGGAGTTATCTCAAATGTATCAAGTTATGAGTATCCCAACTTTAATGTTATTTAAAAATGGCGCTATGGTTGATAAAAAAGTCGGAGCTGCTCCAAAACAAGAATTAGTTAACATGATAGAAAAAGCACTATAAAAAAAGGCATAAGCCTTTTTTTTGTGTTTATAAACTGAAAACCAGTAAAAAAAGCACCGTTTTGGTGCTTTTTTCTTTTCTATTTAAGATGATTAACGGGATAAGTTGGTTGATTACCATTAAATACATCTATTATGTTTTGGCAAGCTTTTGTTTTCATCTCGACTATAGATTCCTCGCTATACCAAGCAGAATGGTCAGATAAAACAGTGTTTTCCAGTTTGAGCAGTGGGCTCGATTCTGGAAGAGGTTCAACCTCAAAAACGTCAAGACCAGCTGTATTGATTTTATGGTTCTGCAAAGCATCAATAAGTGCATGCTCATTTATTACAGGGCCTCTGCCAGTGTTTATAATTATGGCAGTATTCTTCATCATATTAAACTCATTAGCACCGATTATTCCTCTTGTGCTGTCTGCAAGAGGGATATGGACTGATATGTAGTCGGATTGACTCATAATTTCGTCCCAGTCAGCTTTTTCAACGTTATGCAATGCCATAACATCCGCACTAACATAAGGGTCGTAAGCTAATATTTTACCCAGTCTAAAGGACTGCAATTTTTTAGCTAAACATCTTGATATTGAGCCAAAGCCCAATATACCAAAAGTTTTGCCCTGTATTCTGTATATTGGATCTGCACTAGCGATATTCCACATACCATTTCGAACTTGGTAGTCGCGTCTTGCAATTTTTCTAGCGCATGCGAGCCACAATGCTAGAGCATGATCTGATACTTCTTCGTCACCATAATCAGGGACATTTGATACCCAAATATTTGCATCAGTGCAAGCAGGTATATTTATATTATCAATACCGACAGTGTATTTACTAATTATCTTACAACCATGCAAGCTATCTATAACTTCTTTAGTAAATGGGGCGGATGTGCACAATACAGCGTCAGCACCTTTGCAATGTTCTATTAAATCCTGCGGACTTTTGGAAGATGTGATAATTAAATCAACATTATTCTTCTCGAATATTTCTTTTTCAATTTCAAAAGATTTAAAGAAACTATCGGCTACAACTACTTTATATTTATCCATAAAAACCTCCTAGTAAGTTTATCGTTTACATAAAACAAAATATTGATTCGAAATGTTTTACGTATTATACCATATATAAGCAAAGTTAGAGAACCGAAACAATTTTCTAAGAATAAGTAAAGGTATTATGTCAATACTTGAATTGTGATCTAATATGGCTTAATATAATGAGGATAAATATTGTGTGCATAAAATAGTTTATTGTTCTATTGCTAATAGGCGTCTAGTAGTGTTCGTTGCATGCTCAAACAAGATCGCTATAGATTTTTGAAGCAATTCGACTTACTAAAAACGAAAAGACTTTGAATTGAAACATTAATAATTCTAACGGTCATGACAAAATTTATTATATTATATTTATGCATTGAGAATTATATCGTAATATGACGAAACACCGAGAAACAATACATAAATGAAACACACAACAAAATGATGGCTGCATAAAAATAAGTTATATTACACAAAATTGCATATTTACAACATGAATACTTTTGTGTATAATGTACATATTAGGAAAATATTATGGAGGGTTACTTATGAAAAAGATACTGACAATCGCGCTTACTGCTATGATGGCAATATCGCTTGCTGCTTGCACAAGCACTGCGACACCAGCTGCAACAGCAACAGCTACAACACTTACACCAGTAACAACAGCTACAGCTACAATTCTTACTGGCCAAGCACACGTTGATGCAATTAAAAAAGCTGGAAAATTAACTGTAATCACATCTGCTGATTATCCACCTTACGAATTCATTGATTCAACCACTGGCAAACCAGTAGGGGTTGACATGGATATCGCACAAGCAATTGCAGATAAACTAGGAGTAACACTTGAAGTGAAAAATATTCAAGATTTTGATGGTGTTCTTGCTTCTCTACAAGCCGGATATCAAGATATTGCAATCTCAGGACTAACACCAACTGATGAACGTAAATTAACTGTTGATTTTTCTGATCCATATTCAACAACAAAGAACGTAGTTATTGTTAAAAAAGGTAATGAAAACAAATATAAGACTGTAGCAGATCTAGCTAAGGTTGTTATGGGTGCACAAAGAGGTTCTGAGCAAGAAGATGTTTGCACAGATTTCATTAAAGCAAAAACAGTTAAAACTCAAACACGTATCGATACACTTCTTTTAAGCCTGTCAAACGGCCAAATAGATGCAGCAGTTGTTGAAGAACCAGTTGCAAAAGCATATCTAGCTAAAATGGATGGTCTAGCAATAGCTAACATGGAGCTTGGTTATGATGAAAGCGGATATTGCGTTGTGTTCAATAAAAACGATGATGTTCTTAAGAAATTAGTTAATGATACAATTAAAGAACTAAAAGCAAATGGCAAAATAGATACATTCTATAAAAATGCTGCTGATAAAATGAACGCAGCAAAATAAAACAATAAATTCTAAAAACTCAGAATTATTTCTGAGTTTTTTCTTTTTGGTAATATACCGCTTGCGTGATGGCACGATAGTTATGTATAATTACTAAAGATATTGAAAGATTATTAGGTGATTTGGTTGAATGAAATAATAGCTAGTGTAAATAGATATGGAGCACTTTTTTTATCAGGGACAATTAGTACATTAACTCTGTCTTTTTTAACTGTGCTTTTTGGAGTTATTTTCGGTACTATGTTTGCAATGATGAAACTCTCAAAAAAGAAAATACTAAATGTTCCTGCTAACATATACATAGAAATAATTAGAGGAACACCTATATTCCTACAATTAGTACTAATATATTTTGGGCTTCCGCAAATTGGCGTTAGATTTCCGAATATAGACGGGTTTGCATTTTTCCCAGAATGTATGTCTGCGCTAATTGCGCTAGTTATGAATAGCACAGCTTATGTTGCGGAAATAATTAGAGCTGGTATAACCTCAATAGACAAAGGTCAAACGGAAGCAGCGCGCTCACTTGGTATGCCTGAGAATATGGCAATGAAGCTTATTATTTTGCCACAAGCCTATAAAAATATTTTGCCTGCGTTATGCAACGAGTTTGTCACGATAATTAAAGAGACAGCAATTGTATCTGTTGTCGGCTATCAGGATCTTATGTATGCAGCTCAGCAGGTAAGGATTGACACGTTTAAAGTATTCCCGCCATTGCTTGTAGCTGGTGCTGTGTATTTCGTGTTAACGTTTACGACGTCTAGGCTGATAGCAGTACTTGAAAAGAGGTGGGCTAGAAGTGATGCATAATGAAGTATTAATAGAAGTTAATAATCTCCAAAAAAGTTTTGGTGAAAATCATGTTCTTAAAGATATAAACGCAACAATCCATAAGGGTGAAGTTGTTGTTATCATTGGTCCATCAGGCAGTGGTAAAAGCACGTTTCTTAGATGCCTTAATCTTTTGGAGATGCCAACAGGTGGCTCTGTAATATTCGAAGGAATTAACATAACTGATAAAGACTGTGATATTAATCAGCATAGACAGAAAATGGGCATGGTATTTCAACAGTTTAACTTGTTTCCACACCTGACTGTAATGCAGAACATAACTCTTGCACCTATAAATGTTAAAAAGATGAAAGCTGATGAGGCTAACGAGTTAGCTAGTAAACTTTTGACAAAAGTAGGTCTATTAGATAGAGCTGATAGTTATCCAAAACAACTATCAGGTGGTCAAAAACAAAGAATTGCAATAGTGCGAGCACTAGCAATGGAACCAGACGTAATGCTTTTTGATGAACCTACATCTTCGCTAGATCCTGAAATGGTTGGTGAAGTTCTAGCTGTTATGAAAGAGCTAGCAGCTGAAGGGATGACTATGGCTGTTGTAACACATGAAATGGGTTTTGCAAGAGAAGTTGGCAATAGAGTGCTTTTCATGGAAGATGGCGTAATAAAAGAAGAAGGAACGCCAGAGCAGATATTTAAAAATCCTAAAGACGTACGTACAAAAGAGTTTTTAAATAAAGTTCTGTAGTTCCTAATATAATTAAAATAATTACTTAAAGTCGTAGAAATACGGCTTTTTTTATTCCAACATTTTACTTAGTGCCTTAAGGTTTTTTATTCTCACAGAGCTTCTATGATAATCAATTATTCCGTTATCTTTCATTATAGCCATTTCTCTAGATAAAGATGGACGTGTTACGTTCAAAAAATCGGCCATCTGAATTCTTGAAAGAGGTAACATAAATGATAGACTTCTGTAGTTTGCGTTATACTGCTCTAGTAGATATAGCGCAATTTTTTCCTTAATGCCTTTTGCAGTTAAATACTGCATTTTTTTATTGAGATAAAATGCTCTGTTAGATATTATCTGCAAAGCATTCGAAATAAGTTCTGTGTGAAAAGCACATGGATGTTCGCAACGTTTAATAATAGAGTTTGCAGTGAAAAAAACGATTGTTGAATCTTGTAATGCCATAGCAGATGCAGGCCAGTTCGGCTTTTTTGCAAATGCAGAAACTTCACCGAGCAGATCACCTTCGCTGAGTATATTAATTATAGTCTTTGATCCAGTTGCATTTTCGATTAAGACTTCAATATTTCCACTCAGTATGACGCCAAACCAACCATTCTGCTCATCTCCAGCGATAGCAATGTATTCGCCTTTTTCGTATGTGTTTACGATTGGGTTTAAGTGAGAAAGAAATGAGTTGATTGTATCTTCGTCTATGTTATTAAACAACGCTGATCTTCTTAACTGATTAGTTAAATCCATAACTTTCACTCCATTGTAGGATATTAGTAACATATGTTACCGACATGTAATTTGTTTTATTATACAATGAGCATACGAAATATGCAAGAAATAGCTGAAAAATATGTAACTATAGGCTTTTAAGGCACTGTAAATAAATATAGGCTACCAAAATTTGGCTAAAAATATTCTACTTTTCGCATTATAAAAAATAAACAGATAGGAGATTGAGATATGCTTAGAAATATAGTTAAAATTGACCCTGAAAAATGTAACGGATGCGGTCTCTGTGTTGATGCATGCCACGAAGGTGCTCTTAAACTAATAAATGGTAAAGCTGAACTCGTTTCAGATTCTTATTGTGACGGTCTGGGCGATTGCTTACCCAAATGTCCTACAGGAGCAATAACGATTGAAAAACGGGAAGCTAGTGATTACGCAATTAACACAAAAAAAGAACAAGCTAAAATAGGCTGTGACAATGTTAATGGAGGTTGCCCTGGTTCAATGAATAAGACGATAAATAGAGAAGAGCAAATTGACAAGATGCAAGAGCAAAGTACTAATGTTATTTCAAAGGTTCAGTCTCAACTTCAGCAATGGCCAGTGCAGATTAAGTTAGTTGCACCAAATTCTCCATTTTTTGATGGCGCTAGTATATTAGTTGCGGCTGATTGCACTGCATTTGCATATGAAAATCTGCATGAAGACTTTATAAAAGGCAGAGTAACACTTATTGGTTGCCCAAAACTCGATTCAATAGACTATTCTGAAAAACTTACTGAAATATTAAAACTGCATGATATAAAAAACATAACAGTTTTAAAAATGGAAGTGCCTTGCTGCAACGGAATAGCGGGCGCAGTGCAAACTGCATTAATGAATAGTGGAAAAATAATTCCATGGAGACTAATAACTGTAACAACAGATGGGCAACTTAAAGAATAGCAGTAAAATGGGTGCAAAGAGAAATTAAGGGTATTAAGTATGTATACAAACAAGAAATAATTATAATCGTAATTTTACAATAATAAATATAAGGAGGAAATACTATGTTTTGTTTTCAATGTGAACAAACGGCAAATGGGATAGGTTGCCAAAAGGTTGGCGTATGTGGTAAAAACGACGGAGTAGCTCACAAGCAAGATGTACTTACTGCAAAATTAATAGGGCTTGCAACAATTCTGTATGAGAAAAAAATGGACATACATGATGACACACTTGCTTTTATTGAAGAGAGTTTATTTGTTACTATAACAAACGTTAATTTTGACGAAGAGTCCATAGAAAAGTGGATTGAAAAGGCTGAAAAAGAAAAAGAACGTTATGGTGGCGGCAAAAATGCTTTAGCACCTGAAAATTTATTTAAAGGTGAAAACGAAGACGTTGTTTCCTTAAGGTCGACATTGTTATTTGGACTAAGAGGTATGGCAGCATATGCATGGCATGCGCATGTACTAGGAAAAGATGATAATGATGTATCCAATTGGTTTGTTAAAGGACTTGCGGAGTTTGCTAAAGAGAATACTGTGGAACAGTGGCTTTCGCTCTTAATGGAATTTGGCATGATAAACTTAAAGTGTATGGAATTACTGGATGCAGCAAATACCGGAGCTTACGGAACTCCTGTACCAACAGAAGTATCAACAATTATTGAACCTGGTCCATTTATCGTAATTAGCGGACATGATTTGCTTGATCTAAAACATCTGCTGGAGCAGACAGAAGGCAAAGGAATAAATATATATACACACGGAGAGATGTTGCCTGCACATGGATATCCAGAGCTGAAAAAGTACAGCCATCTAAAAGGTAATTTTGGTACTGCATGGCAGAGTCAGCAAAAGGAATTTGAAAATATTCGAGGACCTGTAGTATTTACTACAAACTGCTTAATGCCTGTGCGTGTAAATTATTTCGATAGGATTTTTACAACTGAAATGGTTGCATACCCTGGACTAAAACATATAGAAAAACTGCCAAATGGCAGCAAAGATTTTACGCCTGTAATCGAAAAAGCTCTTGAGCTAGGTGGTTATAGTGAACCGCAAAACCTAACAGGTATAAACGGTGGTCAAACGCTTACGACTGGGTTCGGTCATGGAACTGTTTTAGGAGTTGCAGATACTGTTATAGATGCTGTAAAAACTGGAGCAATTAAACACTTTTTCTTAGTAGGTGGGTGTGATGGTGCAAGGCCAGGACGTAATTACTATACAGAATTTGTTAAGCAAACACCTGATGATACGGTTGTGTTGACTCTTGCCTGTGGTAAATTCAGATTTAACGATTTACAGTTAGGAACCATAGGTGGGCTGCCAAGGATAATGGATATGGGGCAATGCAACGATGCATACTCAGCTATTAAAGTTGCAGTAGCACTTTCAGAAGCATTTGATTGTAGTGTGAACGAGTTGCCATTAACACTTGTATTATCTTGGTATGAACAAAAAGCGGTATGTATACTGCTAACACTACTAGCATTAGGAATAAAAAACATATATATTGGCCCATCAATACCAGCCTTTTTTTCGAGTAATGTTCTAAATGTGCTTGTGGATAAATTTAACCTAACTCCAATTTCAACTCCAGAACAAGATTTAAAGGCGATTCTGGGATAAAAAAGATTTAAAAGGCGAGTGTTAAGATACTTGCCTTTTTTTGACGTTTATTAGCTTGCATTTGTTGTCGGAAAAATATAAAATGAGATTAATAATGCGGTTTATTAAACTATGGAGGTTTAAATTGGATAAGTATATTTTGGTAATAGATTCAAACTCAGAACTACCTTATCAATATGCAGATAAATATGATTTAAAAGTAGTATACATGCCTTATTTCTTTGATGGAGAAGAAGAGGAGCGTTATTACGATTTAGGAAGAAATTATGATCCAGACGAGTTTTTCGATCAGTTAAGGAGCGGGAAAGCTACTATTACTGTGCAAAAAAACCCACAACATTTTATAGAATTCTTTGAGCCATTCTTATCTGAAGGTAAGGATGTTGTTTATCTTGGGTTTTCTTCAAAATTTAGCGGTACATTTAATAACGCAATGATTGCAAGAGAAGAATTACTAAGTAAATACACAGATAGACGTATTGAGCTTATTGATTCTACAGCCATTTCTGTTCCACTTGCACTAATTGTTCTTAAGGCTGCCGAAAAAAGAGAAGAAGGCGCTTCGATAGATGAATTAGTTAGCTTTGTTGAAAGCATTAAATATAAATCAAACGCTTGCCTTACCGTAAATGAACTCACTTATTTAAAAAGAGGTGGTAGGCTGTCTGGCAGTGCTGCGTTTTTAGGTAGTGTGCTTAATATTAAACCTATAATAAGGCTTAACCATGAAGGTAAGCTTATTCCCGAGGATAAAGTTAAAGGACGTAAAAAAGCAATTTCATACCTTGTAGACACTGTTATGCAAAGGGCTCAAGATACAGAAACAAATATACTAATAATAGCTCATGCTTATTGTTTAGAAGAAGCGCTACAACTTAAAGAAACTATTTCTGCACAGATGAAATTCAAGGATATCTGGGTTAGAAGTGTTGGGCCAGTAATAGGCTCACATTGTGGACCAGGCACAATTGCTGTAAGCTTTTTTGGTAAAGAAAGAGAAGAATGATTCTTATGGGGGCAAACGTGGAATATAAAGTACTATATAGAAGTTTCAGACCCAATACATTTGAAAGCGTTATAGGGCAAAGACATATAACGGATATATTAAAAAGCCAGGTAGCGCATGAGACAATTGCTCATGCGTACCTTTTTTGTGGACCTAGAGGTACAGGCAAGACAAGTACAGCTAAGATATTTGCACGCGCTGCTTGTTGCAGTACTCCTGTAGATGGAGACTCGTGTGGTAAATGCGAAATATGTCTAAATCCAGATGTCGAGGATGTAGATATTATTGAAATAGACGCAGCGTCTAATAATGGCGTTGAAGAAATACGTAATCTAAGAGAAAAAGTAAGACTTTCGCCAGTTTATGGCCTAAGAAAAGTCTATATAATAGACGAAGTACATATGCTATCACAAGGTGCTTTTAATGCTTTACTAAAAACATTAGAAGAGCCGCCTTTGCACGTAATCTTTATTTTGGCTACAACGGAACCGCACAAGTTACCTTCAACTATAATATCAAGATGCCAAAGGTTTGATTTTCATAGAGTAAGTATAGATGATATTACCTCTAGGCTTGAGTTTATTTGTGATCAGTTGAATGTAGAGTACGACAGAGATGCATTGTTTATTATAGCAAGAAAAGCAGAGGGTGGATTTAGAGACGCATTATCCTTCTTGGATCAGTGTATGGCCAACGGTCTAAAAATAAACGCTCAGAATGTATTAACAGTTTTGGGTGATGTCCCGTTTGATACAGTGCATTCTTTTGCAAAAGCTATAATTAAGGGCGATGCAGATAGTTTATTAAGTAATATCGAGGACATAATAAATTCTGGGCTTGATTTAGAAATATTTTTAAGTGATATAATAGCGCATGTTAGGAATATGCTAATAGCACGTATGGTTAAAAATCCTGAGATTGCAATAAAAGAGCAGGGTGCTAATCTAAAGAGTATTATAAGCCTTGCTAATGAAACAAACGAAAATAGATTAATAAGAACAATAGATGCACTAGTAAGCGCTCAAAGCTCAATGAAATATGCTTCATCACCAAGAATAATACTAGAAGCAGCAGTTTTAAAAGCAGCCATGCCAGAAACGCAAACAGATGTATTAGCATTGCTTGATAGAATAGATGCACTTGAATCACAGCTAGATGAAATAAAACAAAGTGGCATAACGATTGCTAATGAGCACAAACCGCAAAAAGAAAATAAAATTGCTATACCTGAAAAAGAAGAAAAGCGTGTTGCAACTAAAAAATGTATTGAGTCAGAGCAAGCGCCAGAAAAAGCAGAACAGTCTAGTAAACCAATTAAACAAACTGGTAATGGTAGCGGAAAAACTAACTGGCAGAAAATACTAGAACATATTGAAAAAGAAGATATAGTGCTTTATACTACAGCCAGTGAAGGAAAATTTGTTAAAGACGATAATAATGTGCTTACTATCGCTGTTGATGATGATATATTCATTAGCGCACTAAAAAGCGAAGCAAGGTTCAATCAACTGAAATTAACTGTTAAAAAAGTATGCGGATATGATAATATAGATATAATTAAAACGTCAGATATGAATACAAAAGTTGAGCAAAAATCGGATATACTAGAGCTGGCGTTTGGAATGTTTGGCAAAGAAAACGTAGACATAATTGATGATTAATAGGAGGTAAAACAATGGCGAAATTTAAAGGCGGTATGGGCAATATGGGCAACATGCAACAAATGATGAAACAAGCGCAGAAGATGCAAGCAGATATGAAAAAAATGCAAGAAGGGCTTGAGTTAAGAGAAGTTGAAGCTACAGCAGGCGGTGGAGTAGTAAAAGTCATCGCAACTGGCGCTAAAAAGATAAAAAGCATAGAAATAAGCAAAGAAGCAGTAGATCCTGATGACGTTGAGATGCTTCAAGATCTCGTTTTAGCAGCTGTTAACGAAGCGATTAGACTTGCAGAAGAGATGGTTTCAGGCGAGATGAACAAAATCACTGGTGGCTTAGATCTTGGGGGTATAATTTAACAGATGAATCATATTATTGAGCCTGTTTCAAGGCTTATTAATCAATTGTCAAGATTGCCAGGTATAGGATCTAAAACAGCACAGCGGCTTGCTTACTACATAATAAGTAGTGAGGATAACCAAGCTACTGATCTTGCGGATGCAATTTATTATGCAAAAGAGCATATTAGATTCTGCTGTGTCTGTGGCAATATAACTGATAGCGAAGTATGCTATGTTTGTGCTGATGATTCTAGAAACAAGCAACTGTACTGTGTTGTTAAAGACGCAAAAGATGTGCTTGCTATGGAACGGACACGTGAGTTTAATGGCGTATACCACGTACTAGGTGGAACGATATCTCCAATGGAAGGTATTGGCCCAGATGATATACGAATTAAAGAACTTCTGGAGCGTACAACTAAAGGTGATGTTAAAGAAGTTGTTATGGCTACAAATCCTGATGTTGAGGGAGAAGCAACAGCTGTTTATATTTCAAGACTTCTAAAGCCTTTAGGGATTAAGGTAACAAGGATTGCAAACGGCGTACCAGTTGGTTCTGATCTTGAGTATGCAGACGAAATGACTCTAACTAAAGCTCTTGAAGGCAGAAGAGAAATGTAAAACAGTAATATATATGTGTATTTTGAAGGCTTGTGTCAGATAATGATGCAAGCCTTATTATTTAGGTATATATTTTCTTCAAATGAGTATAATTCATGCAAGACTTATAGTAAGGAGGGTCACTATGGATATATTCAAAAGACGAGAACCAAAACAGACTGAATACATTCAACATCTAATAAATGTACAAATAGCAAGAGAACAGTGGCAAAACTCGATAAAATATTTTGAGTCGGTTTGCGAGGATGACCTTGTTGAATATGCTATATATGAAATGGAAGCATCAAAAAGGCAGTATATATGTATGCTTACTAGACTTAGAGAAATGTATTTTGAATTAAAAAACAATAGAGAAGTTTATTCAATGCAAGAGCTGGAAGATAATACAGATATGCATATTGAATTAAATATTCTAGAGGAAGTTGTAAATAGTAGCCAGAAAAAAGCATAAATAATAATATTACGTGGACATATACACCTTGCAAAAAGCATATATATAATCAAAATGCTTGTGAGGTGCTCGTATGGGGCTTACTGTTGAATATGATGTAATAATAGCTTATGCACTTGGGTTACTGCTACTTTATATAATTGGGTGGCTACTTCTCGTGCCATTTAAGATAGTGCTAAAACTCCTATTAAATGGTATAATAGGCGGCATAGTATTGTGGATACTTAATATGCTGTCGGTATCAGTTGGGATACATATTGCACTTAACCCAATTAACGCTTTAGTCGTTGGCATTTTAGGTATACCGGGAATAATACTACTGCTGCTTTTGCAGTGTATATTAGGCGTATAAAAGCCATAATGTGAGGCGATTTAATATGCAGGTATCCTATAAAGGACTTATGGAGAAGGTGCAGAATTGCGACAAATGCAAGCTTTCGCAAACTCGCACAAACACTGTCTTTGGTGAAGGCGATTTGCATGCTAGCGTGATGCTTGTCGGCGAAGGCCCTGGACTAAACGAGGATAAAACAGGACGACCGTTTGTAGGACAAGCTGGTATGCTTCTAGATAAAATGCTTGCTGCTATAAATATCTCAAGAGAAGATGTTTATATATGTAACGTAGTAAAATGTAGACCGCCTGGTAATAGGGTTCCAACAGATGAAGAAGCTAGTGCTTGTTTGCCGTATTTAAGAGGGCAGTATGCTATAATAAAACCAAAAATAATTGTATGTCTTGGAGCTACTGCTGCTAAATATCTCTTAGAACCCACAATAAAGGTGACAAGAGATAGAGGGCAGTTTTTCTATAAAAAAGGTGTATGGCTTATAGCGACATACCATCCGGCTGCACTACTAAGAGATGCTAGTAAAAAGCATGAAGCGTGGGCAGATTTGCAGGCAATTAGAGATAAAATGCAAGAGCTAAATATTATTTAAAGGGGTTTATTATGTTAGAAGCAGCAAAAGAAAAATGTATACAGTGTTTCTATGATAAATACGGCAATGAAAAGGTTATTGTGTTTGGCGAAGGCAATGGGAACGCAAAACTTATGCTTGTTGGTGAAGCGCCAGGTAAACAAGAAACGCTTTTAAAGAAACCATTTGTAGGACAAGCTGGTAAGAATTTAAACGAGTTTTTGCAAGTGCTAGAAATTAATCGAGAAGATATATACATCTCAAATGTAGTTAAATATAGACCTTATAAAACTAATGAGAAAAAGAACACAACTTCAAATAGACCTCCAAAAAGAGAAGAGATAGCAGAGTGCATGCCTTATCTACTAGAAGAAATAGAGCTTATTAGGCCAGCGGTTATTGTAACTCTTGGCAATGTAGCACTAAAAGCTCTTGTTGGTGATGATAGCGTGACAATTGGGAATATGCACGGGCAAATGATTCAGCTTGAAAATAAAACTAGTAAGCTTTATCCTTTATACCATCCTGCTAGCATCATTTATAACAGGTCTTTAAAAGAAGTCTATAATGAAGATATAAATAATTTGAAACAAATGATAAGCGAGATAATAAAGGAAAACGAATAATGAAAAATAAAGTGTTTTTGTTGTCTGCTGCCGCATTCATGTTTTTTGCTGTGTTTGCAGGGCTTTCAACAAAATCAATCGCATCAGACGCAACTAGCAATCCAAAAAGCGAAGTATTGCTATTGTTTGGTGAAACTGGAGAAACTCAGATAATAAATGAAAACGATGTTAACAGCACTGCAGATTCTGAAGACACTTTAGATACGAGTACTGCGATAGAAAAAAATATCGAAACCGTAACAAATGACGCTGAAAAGGCAAATTCTGCGACAACAACTAAGTCTGTAATAGAATTAGTGTGGTTTAATAACGGTGATGCAGTGTTTCCAAGAGGGACTACGGCGGTGATAACAGATGTATTAACTAGAAAGTCATTTGCGATATACCGAAAAGGTGGCGCAAACCACGCTGATGTTGAGCCACTTACAGCGGCGGACTCAAAGATAATGAAGAGTATCTATGGTGGCACATGGAGCTGGGATAGACGGGCAATATGGGTCGAAATAGACGGTCAGTTGTACGCAGGCTCTATGAATGGAATGCCACATGGTAAAGAGATTATTTCTGATAATAATTTTAATGGACATTTCTGCGTACATTTTACAAACAGCAGAACTCATGCAACAAACAGAGTTGATAAACGGCATCAAGCAGCAATTAAAATAGCTCTAGATTCAAAACCATAATATTAAATAATTAAGGCCAAAAATGGCCTTTTTATTTTTGTCTTATATTGACGGATATTCCTTGGAAATAGCGCAAAACACCATAAAATTTAACGATTTACTATTATAGTTTATAATATCGCAATTCTTTACATTTTTACTGCTTAAGGTATAATTAACACATGAAGAAAAGTTTTATGCACTGCGCAGATATACATCTGGGCAGACAACAATTTAATAGTGAACAGCGTTGGTTGGACTTCGGTATATCGCTTAAATATATAATAGACACTTCTATAGAAAAGAAGGTAGATTATATTCTTTTAAGTGGCGATTTTTTTCATGAGCGTACAATAAATGCGAAAACACTCTCCTTATCAAATCAGTTACTTTCAAAAGCGAAGGAAGCAAATATAGAAGTCATTGCAATAGAAGGCAACCACGATAAAGCACCTTATAAAGATGGGCAGTCGTGGCTTGAGTACCTAGAAAAAATAGGGCTAATTAAACTTCTTACTTTATCGTATGACGAAGATGGGGCACCGCTAATGCTCCCATACGAGAATGGTGCAGGTAATGTTTTAATTCATGATGGTTTTAGAATAATTGGACTGGGATATTTGGGAGCAACAACACCTAAGAGAATAGCACAAATTAAAGACGCGATAGAGCATTTTGATGGCTATACAGTCGTAATGCTACATGCAGCTGTTGACACACTACTTGGGCAGAGTTTAGGCGGTTTTAAGGGCGAAGCACTAAAAGAGTTCGAGTACGTAGATTATTTTGCTCTCGGGCATATACATTCACGCTATGAAGGAGAAAATTGGTACAATCCTGGAGCACCTGAATATGTGCATCTTGATGAAGCAAAAGGCAAAAACGGAATTAGCCCTGAAAAAGGGTTTTATCATGTAGTTGTAGATGCTAGTAATGCAGAGATAAATTATATTGAGAGTAAAAAGAGACGGGTTATCTATAAAGAAATAAATGTAAGCCATTGTAGTACTCCTACAGAAGTGAAAGAGTATGCTTTAGCTGAAATTGGGGTTTATAAAGATACAGAAGCAATACTTTATGCTAGATTAGTAGGCAATGCACCATTTAGTCCAATAGAAATAGATATGTATAACATTGAAGAAGAGCTTACTATAGAACCTATGTTCTTTTATTGTGAGCTTATTAATATGTGCTCGCTTAAAGGAGCAAAGAGTGAGCAGTTAAATGTTGAGCTAGATAAAGATGAGATAGAGAGAATAGTTTATCGGGCGATACTAGACGAAAAATATCCGCAAAATGCTCTCAAAGAAGGCATAGAAGACTTAATTGTGTCAATAAAAGCGGGTGTTTTGAGTGGAGAAGAGCCAGAGCAAATAGCAAAAGTCATAGATGATTATGCTCTTAGAGCGGATGTGGAGGAGTTACTAAATGAAAATAAATAGTATTACTCTAACTAATATTCGCTCATATTTAGAAGAAACAATAGCTTTTGGCGATGGTGTTAACTTCATATCCGGTTCAAATGGTGCTGGTAAAACGACAATTGTTGAGAGTATAGGCTTTGTGCTGTTTGATGCGAAACCAGATGCAGGCAAAAGTGTAACGATATACAACTACTTTGTGCGTTACGGTTGCGCTTCAGGAAAGATAAGGCTTGAGATAGAAGACAATAAAGGTGAGCAGTATATTCTTGAACGCAAGATAAATAAAAACACTACCAGCTGGACGGTATATGACAAAGAAAACGGCATGGAGCTAAACCTTCATGGATCCGATGACGTAAAGGATTTTATAAAAGAGCATATAAATGTAGAACCAAACCAGAAACTTGAGGATGTATTTACTAATATAATAGGTGTTTCTCAAGGTTCTTTTACTGTGCCGTTTATGTTTGCAACAGCAGATAGAGTAAAGCATTTCAATGCAATATTGAACGTGTTAGAGTACAGAAAAGCAGCTGATAATGGTTCGAAAATTGTTAAATACTACAACGAGCTTATCACCGGCACAGAAAAAGAAATTGCTGTGTTAAAAGAGCGTATCTCGAGCAAAGAACAAGTTGAAACCGAGAACATAGTTATAAAAGGTCAGCTTATTGAATATAAAAAAGAGTCTAAAGATAGCGAGCAAAATAGAAAAGCACTTAAAGCTCAAGTAGATAAGCTTAATGAAATGAAAAGCAAACTTATTGAAACAGAGAAGCTTATAAAAACCGCAGAAGCGCAAATACTGGCTAAACAGGAAGCTATACGCATACAAAAAGAGAACCTTAAGAGTGCAATTGAAGCTAAGAATATCGTGCAAGAATATAAAGGCGCGTATGAAACATATTTAGAAGCACAAAAAAATGCTGAAAAATTCGAGGAACAAAGAAGACTAAGAGAAAAACTAGTAAACGAAAAAACTGAGCTTGAGAATAAGTTTGCATTGCTTAATGAAAAAGCCATTAATAAGATATCTATCTACAAAAATAATATAAATATTGAAGAGGAACTGATAAAAAAAGGTCTGAACGAAATCGACGAGCTAAACGATAAAGTAAGTGCAGTAAATAACGAGAGCCTAAAGATAAACCAAGATATGCTAAACGATGCAGAACGCAATATACGGGAATTTGGCAAAAGCATAATCGAAGCCGAAAAGCACAATAAAAGCATGCAATCAGCCATAATTAAATGGAGAGCTAATGAAAGTCAAATCCAAAAACTAAATGAAGAACTTGCTAGTGGCAAGGAGCTATTAGAACGCTCTAAAATATACGAAGATGCTCTAATAGAGAAAGAGAGCATAGCTGTAGCGCTAGGTATTGTAAATAGTGACTATGATTTGCAGAAACGCTATCTTGAAGAAATAGAAAAAGGGGTTTGTCCTGTATGCCATAGTGATTGTGGGGATATTGAGAGATTAGGTAAAGAGATACAGGATAAATTAATAAATATAGAAAATGAGCAACATAGGCTTATCTCTATAGAAGAACAATGCCAGACAATTATAGCTAAGTACAAAGATAGCTACGAAGCTGCCATTACGCTTAGAGATAAAGAAAAGGCTTTACAAGAAGATTTAAATAACAGAGAAGAATATGCAGGTGCGTTTAATATACTTGCTAAGAATATTAAAGATATAAATATAGATAAAGCATTTGAGTTAGCAAAAAATAAGCTTACGGATGTATTGGAAGCTTTAAAACTGAGTAATACAATGGAAGACTATCAAACTATTGAGATAACTAAAAATGATCCGGATTTCTTAACTGCTCAAGTAGATGTATTTATACAGAATATCAGAAATATATATAAAAGTATGGCGGAAGCAGTAAGTGGAGCTAAGGGCTATATTAATAACGCAGTAAGCAATGCTAATAGGCAGAAACATGAATATACAGAGGCTATAAATAAGCAAAATAAAGTTATATTTGAGAAGCAAGAAGAAATTAAGAGTTTGAATTTGGCTATTGAAAAAGGAAATAAATTTTTAGAAGACCAAAAAGTAGCCTATAATAGTAACATTGAGAAAATAAGTTCTAAGATTAATGAATACGAAGATATTAATCAGCTACTAGAGAACAATAAAACTATTCTGGATAGTAATAAAAATCAATATGAAATCTATATGAACAACTTTAGCATTGCAAACAGAGAAAAAGAGTTTATCAATGCCATTGGTATGCTAACCGATGAAAGCTCTATGATTGCTAAAAATATTGAAAGCGAAGCAATAAAGTTAAATGAGCTAAAAGCTGGTTTTAATGAAGATATGCTTATTAATGCAACTAACAGCTATACAGAAAGCATTGAGAAAGCGACTAAAGATAATAGCCTTTTAGAGCAAAAAGAGATTGAACTGCAAAAAAACGAAACTGAACTAAAAAGGCTTTCGGCTCAGCAGTTGGTGCTAGAGTCAATGCAACAAGAATTATCAAGGCAAAATAAAGCAAGATCTTTTGCTAAGATAATATTTGAGGATGTACTAAAAAATGCTGGAGAGAGAATAGGTGGCATTTATAGGCAACGTCTTACAGCAAAAGCTAATGATTTATTTAAAGAAATGACAAATGAAAATGCAGAGCTTATATGGGAAGATGACTATAATGTTGTTATAATGGATTATTACGCAGAGGAAAAGAGGCGGCGCGTGTTTAGGCAGCTTTCTGGTGGAGAGCAAATGGCTGCTGCACTAAGCATAAGATTATCGTTTATATCAGCATTAACAGATGCTAGGATTGCCTTCTTTGATGAGCCAACGACAAACCTTGACTATGATAGAAGAAACAATTTTGCATCACTTCTACCTAAAGTTGTAAGCGATTTTTCACAGGTGTTTGTAATAAGCCATGATGATACATTTGATTCAGTAACTCAAAACCTAATTAAACTACAAAAAACAAGAGAAGGTACGAAAAACTCTTAATATACTTAATATATAGGAGGCACATATATGATCAAAAAATCTAAGGCTACTGCCATAACTATTGTGGCATGTATTCTTACGGCACTACTAACATTTTTTATTGTAACAAATGGTTTTGGGTATTCAAATCTAGCAACAACAGCATCTTCTACGGTATCTACAGATAATACTACATTTACGGCTAATGATTATAAACTGCTTGAAGAGGTAAGAACTCGTATAAAAAACTATTATTATAAAGACGTTGATGATACCACGCTTATTGATGGTGCTGTGAAGGGAATGGTAGAATCTCTAGGTGATGATTATAGTGAATTCTATACTGCCCAGGAGTATAATAATCTTCTTGATTCTGTAAGTGGTGAATACTATGGTATAGGCGTGTTAATTGGCATAGATAAAGAAACAAAGAATGTTGTAATTGTAAAAGTGTTTAGCGATAGTCCAGCGCAAAAAGTTGGATTACAAGCTGGCGATATATTCACCAAGGTTGAAGACACCGACGTTACTGGAGCAGATCTTGAGGATCTGACGGCATTAGTAAAGGGTAAAAAAGGTACGACAGTCAAAGTCGTTGTGGATAGAGGCGGCATTGAAAAAACTTTCACTGTAACTAGAGATAAGATAGAAGTTGAGACTGTAACTAGTAAGATGTTGGATAATAGCATAGGTTATATAAACATTAGTCAGTTTGCTTCAAACACAGCAGACAAATTTGTTACTCAACTTGATACGCTAATTAATAAAGGAGCAAAGGGTGTAATTGTTGACGTTCGCGACAATCCAGGCGGACTTCTTGATCAAGTAACAATAATTGCAGATAAACTATTACCGGCTGGAAATATTGTTTATACTTTAGATAAAAGCGGCAAGAAATTCGAGTATAATTCAGGTGCAAGTTATACAGATGTACCACTTGTGCTTCTAGTAAACGGAAACAGTGCAAGCGCTTCCGAGATACTTGCAGGAGCTATTCAGGACTATAGTAGAGGTAAAATAGTGGGAACAACAACTTTTGGAAAAGGTATTGTTCAAACCATGATTCCAATTACAAACGAAAGTGGAAGCGGACTTAAGTTAACAACATCGACATACTATACGCCTAAAGGCAGAAGTATACATTTACTTGGAATCGAACCAGATGTAGTAGTTGAAATGGCTAAAGATCTTATTGATGATCCTACTAAGATTACTGAGAGTAATGATACTCAGTTGCTTAAAGCTATAGAAATAATAAAAACTCAAATCAAATAAAAAAATTACAAAACGGTGTATATGCCGTTTTGTAATTAGATAAAGAATTGGCAAGCGTTTAAAACGTTTGTCATTTTTTATTCGTCGTCATTCTCTTTATCATCGTCGTCGTCATCATCATCAAAGAAATTGTTATTACCTTTGTTTTGAGCATTGCCTTTATTGTTAGGCATGCCCATGTTACCCATATTACCCATCATTTGAGCAGCCTTAATAACACCGCCCATGGAAGATAGAGGAGAACCCGACGGCATTATGTTGCTCATAACATCCATCATGTTGCCGATTTGAGCGCCACCTTTATTTGAGCGTAAAGATTGCATTTGTTTTAATGAGCGGCTCATAGTTTGACCTCTTTCGTAAATGTTTCCAATGTTTTTAAGTACAGGTTGTGAAGGTGGGTTTGCTACATCTGATAATGCTTTAATTAGCTGCACATTTTTCATTGGATCACGTAAAGTGCCACGGTTTCCGCTTTTTTTCATAGTACTAAGAGAAGAAGACATTTTGCTTAAATTAACGAGCGAATTTACTTGAATTTGTTGCGGTCCGTCTAAATACGGAGATACACGCTCTAATACAGCGGGCAGAGGCATATCGTCACGATCTTTTGTTAATTGAGCAAGTGCAAGTAATAGCAAAACAGTATTAATAGGCATCTCATCTTTGCTTATGGACTTATGTACAGCAGAATACCTTTCGTAACCAGATGGCGGCAATACCTTTGCTACAGTTCTTATTGCTCTTCTATTATAAAAACGTCTTTGCATTTTTATCCTCCTCTTGCGCTTAGTATTTACTATATATGCTATGCGTAAATATCATTATTGTGCACTAAAAAACACAAATTCTAATACAATAGTTATAAAGGAATAAAAAGGAGTGCTATTTATGCCTAAAGATCTTAGAAAATTTAAAAATGTAAAAATTGATGATATAGGAAGTAATGAGGGAAGAAAAAAAATTAAACAACAAGTTGGAGATGTAAAATTAAATCAAGACCAACAAGAGCAGATGGAGAGATTAAAAGAAAACCTTAGTGACTATAAAGACAAAAGTGATAAAGAAATATATGCAGACATTAAAAAGATGGCAAAAGAAAATAAGGCTAAAGGAACTCTTGATAATAAAAAACTAACTTCATTTGCAAATAGCGTAGCTCCAATGTTAAATGACGAACAAAGAGACAGACTAGGCCAGATTCTTAAGCAGTTAAAAAAAATATAATATTTGCTATTACACCCCCACTTGCTATATACTAATGTGAGTTGGGAGTGTTTTACTTTAATGGAAATGCCTAATATACAACTAAAAGCAAAACAAACCGAAATGCTTAAAAGGTTAAGTGTGGTATATGCTGGGGCAAAACCTGGGCTTGATTATAAGGACGCATATACTTTGTTAATTGCCACAATTCTTTCAGCTCAGTGTACAGATAAACGAGTTAATGAAGTAACAAAAATACTTTTTAATAAATACGATACACCAGAAAAAATGATGCAGCTTGCGCAAAAACAACTCGAGACAATAATAAAAAGCTGTGGTTTTTATACGGTTAAGGCAAAAAATATTATCGAGACTAGCAAAATTATTAACAAGCAATATAATGGCAATGTGCCAGACACTCTTGAAGATCTGACAAAATTGCCAGGTGTAGGACGTAAGACTGCAAATGTCGTTTTAAGTAACGCGTTTTCAGTACCTGCTATTGCTGTAGATACGCACGTTTTTAGAGTATCCAACAGATTAGGACTTGCACATGCTAAAAATGAGTATGAAACTGAAATGCAACTCATGGAAGCAATCCCTATGAGTGACTGGTCGGATGCTCACCATTGGCTTATATGGCATGGAAGAGAAATATGCAGTTCTAGAAAACCAAAATGTGACATATGCCCACTGTCGGACATATGCGAATATTATTCTAACGCGATTGAATAATAGAAGTCTGTAATATTTAAGTCTTTTAAAGGCTTTTGTTTTGTTGCCTAGGATTTACTATCGTAATTTTTGGGTACAATAAAATATTGATTTGAATTAATTGATTTTAAATGGCAATGAACGTTTTTTGCCATAGTAAATAAATATATAATTAACAAATAATAAGGAGAAATAATGATACAACCGAAAAAGAATGGGAATAAACTAAAAATTATTCCACTGGGCGGCCTAGGAGAAATTGGCAAAAATTTAACAGTATTTGAGTATGGAAGAGATATGATTGTAGTTGATTGTGGTCTTGCATTCCCAAATTATGACATGTTGGGTGTTGACTATGTAATACCAGATATGAGTTATATTGAGTCGAAAATGGATAGATTAAGAGCCATTATAATAACACATGGACATGAAGATCACATAGGCTCGCTTCCATACCTTCTGAAGAAGGTAAAAGCACCTATATACGGAACAAGACTCACTTTAGGGCTTATAGAAAATAAACTAATCGAGCATCCAAGCGTAGGCGATGTAAAATACAAAAAAATAGCAGCGGGCGACACAGTTTCTATTGGCTGCTTTAAAATTGAATTTATAAAAGTAAGTCATTCAATAGCTGGCGTAGTTGCTCTTGCAATTCATACGCCTGCAGGAACAGTAGTGCATACAGCGGATTTTAAGATTGATTATACACCGCTTGATGGAGCCCCTATTGATTTAGGCAAATTTGCTAAACTAGGCGAAGAAGGCGTAATGCTTCTCATGTCTGATTCCACGAACGCAACAAGACCTGGATACACAATGACTGAGCGTATGGTAGGAGCTACCTTTGAAAAATACTTTAGAATGGCAAAAGGCAGAATAATTGTAGCGACGTTTGCATCCAATATTCACAGAGTAGAGCAAATTATACAGATGGCAACAATGTTTGGAAGAAAAGTTTACCTGCAAGGCAGAAGCATGGTAAATGTAGCTGAGGTCGCTATGCGCCTTGGCGAAATGAAGATAAAAAAGAATACTCTTGTTGATGTGGAACAGATAAAAAGACTACCCGACGAAAAAGTGTGCATAATTACAACTGGCAGCCAGGGTGAAGCTATGTCGGGTCTTGTAAGAATGGCAAGCGACACTCTGCATTCAAGACTAAACGTAGAAGCTGGTGATACAGTTATACTGTCATCGTCACCAATACCTGGTAACGAAAAATATGTTTCTAACGTAATAAATCAGCTATTTAAAAAAGGTGCAATAGTAGTTGATCATGGATCGGAAGCTGTTCACGTTTCAGGCCATGCATGTCAAGAAGAATTAAAAATAATATTACAACTTACAAAACCTAAGTACTTTATGCCAATACATGGCGAGTACAGACATCTAAAAACCCATGGATTAATTGCCGAAGAGCTTGGAGTAAGCCATGATAATATATTTTTCCCAGAGATAGGCGAAGTTCTTGAATTAAACAGCGAGTCAGCTAAAATTACTGGTACAGTTCCTTCAGGCAATATTATGATAGATGGTTCTGGTATAGGAGATGTCGGCAATATTGTACTCAGAGACAGAAGACTACTCTCTCAAGATGGACTATTCGTTGTAGTTGTTGCTGTTTCAAAAGTTGATTCAACATATATAAGCGGTCCAGAGATTGTATCTAGAGGATTTGTTTATGTACGAGAATCAGAAAAACTGATTATTGATGCAAAAGAGCTAGTTCGTAAAGAACTCACAGAAAACAAGCCTAGAGCAAAAGACTTTGCCGCAATGAAAAATACAATTCGTGGCGCATTAAAAGATTATCTGTACCAACAAACAGGCAGAAATCCGCTGATTATGCCGATTATTGTAGAAGTATAGTTAGTTAGTAATATATAGTAAATTAAAAGCAGTGCTTTATGTGCTGCTTTTTTTGTATAAGTAGTTTTTGTAATAATTTACTTTAATAAGCTAAATCAAGGCATACTACGCCAAATTACACTATTATAAGAATTTGTCAAGCGCGTTAGTAAATTATATAGTCTTATTTATGGTTAGTGTTCTAAGCTATACTTTGAGTTTATTTCTTTACATAAATTGCGTTTATTATTATAATAAAACGTAGCGATGTATTGCGTGGAGGATAAAAGCCTATATGAATAAGTCAGGCGACGATGACAAAAATATAATTGATGAAATAAATAATACTGCTGACCCAATCGACGATGGTTTTTCGCAGGGGATAGATTTAGATAACGCAAAGAATCCTGAAAATAAATCAAAAGATTCAGTAATGGCGCAGTATATTAAAGAAGTTAAAAGTATTTTTGCAAAAGATACTACCATAGAAAATAAAGATAATAAAAGTAACATTAACGAAACAAAAAAGGTTAAAGGTGAAAAACCTTCTATTTCTGTTTCGTCTTTGCTTAGTGCAAAGGCAAATAAAACTAAAAGTAATAATAAAAAGCAGAAAGCTGCAAATGCTATTACTAGCCAAATATCTGACGAAGCAGGTAAGGCGAAAATTATTTATGCAAAAAGGACTATGCGTATCTGGCTCATCAGTGGAATAATCACTTTATTTATTGTGCAATTGGCTTTTTCAATAATAAACCATTTATATTTCTCTCCACCAAGCGGTGATAGCCAGAAAATAGAGTTTGTAGTAGAAAAAGGATCAAGCATTTCTGAAGTTGCAGATCTTCTATATAAAGAGGGTTATATTAAAAATACAGTTGTATTTAAGCTCTATGCGCAGTTTACAGACACAGGGTATAAGCTAAAGTCCGGAAGATATGAGCTTTCAAAGAATATGACAATGAGCGAAATATTGGATCAAATAACAAGAGGTGTGAGTGAGCGCCGTATAATTAACCTTACAATAACTGAAGGCAAATCTATAGATGATGAGGCAAAGCAACTTACAAAGAATGGGCTTTTCGAAAGCAGCAAAACTTTTTTTGAGCTAATAAATAATCCTAGCCAGTATGCAGAAAAATTTGTATTTATCAAAGATCTACCTAATGCATCCGAAAGAAAGCATTATTTAGAAGGATACTTGTTCCCGGATACATACGAAATATATGCTGACTCATCTGAAGATACTATAATACAAAAGCAACTAACCAGATTCAGAACGATTTTCTCATCTGAGTATGAAGCTCGTGCTCAAGCGCTTGGGCTCACAATGGATCAAGTTGTAACTTTAGCTTCTATTATCGAAAAAGAAGCTAAGACAGCTGATTTTAAAAAAGTATCAGCTGTTTTCCATAACAGATTAAAAAAAGGTATGGCACTTCAATCGTGCGCTACAGTTCAATATGCAAAAGGAATTACTAGGTTGAATTTGACGGACGAAGACACTAACTATAATTCGCCATATAATACTTACTTGAATAAAGGTCTTCCTATAGGCCCAATATGCTCTCCAGGGAAGAAAGCTATTGAAGCAGCACTTTATCCAGACGATGCATACTTAAAAGGCGTATACCTGTATTTCTGTGTCGCAGATCCTACAACAGGTGCTACAGTATTTAGCAAAACTTACGAAGAGCATCTTGCAAATGTAGATAAATATAGGCCACTTTGGCAAGCGTATGACGAAAAGAATGCACAATAAAAGCGGCAATGCCGCTTTTTTTAATAGTGAGGAGTAGTGCTATTGGTTACAAGTAAAAAAACAACAAAATTTTTAAGAGAACATATAGCATTCGAAAATACTGCGCTAAAAGAGATAAGAGATATTGCAAACAGCAAGAACAAGCCGCTTGTTCAGCTAGAAACGGCAAATTTGCTATATATGATCATAAAAAGTACCAAACCGAGCACAATACTTGAGATAGGTACATCAATTGGTTATTCTTCTGCACTTATTGCCATTGCAGCTGGAGAAAGCTCGCATATTGATACAATTGAGATGTTAGAAGAAAATATGCTTGAGGCTAAAGAGAACTATAAAATAGCTGGAGTAGAAAAAAGAGTAAACGTCTTTTTGGGTGATGCTCTTGATATAGTGCCTAAAATTGAAACAAAGTACGATTTGATTTTTATGGATGGACCAAAATCACATTACTTAACACTTAAAGAACAAATGATCTCACTATTAAATGTTGGTGGCATGCTAGTTTGCGATAACGTTCTTTTTAGAGGACTAATTACAGGCGACAAAAAACATGCGCGTAGAAAAGAGACTATTATTTCAAAACTTACACTGTTTTTAGACGAATTGTGTACTGATAATAGATTGTATACAACAATATTACCCATAGGTGATGGAGTATCAATAAGTATATTAAAAGGGGATACAGATGAATAAAATCGAACTGCTTGCAGGAGCAGGAAATATGGAAAGACTGAAAACTGCATTTTATTTTGGAGCAGATGCTGCTTATATCGGCGGCAAAATGTTTGGACTACGTGCATTTGCTGATAATTTTTCGCTTGAAGAAATAGATGAAGCGTTAAAATACGCACATAGTATAGGTAAAAAACTTTACGTAACGGTTAATATTTTTGCACACGAGGAAGATATTGATGGACTTAAGGAGTATATAGGCGCATTAGTAGATATTTGTGTCGATGCGCTTATCATTTCAGATCCTGGTATATTTTCTATAACTAAGAGTATTGATAAGAATATAGATATACATGTAAGCACACAAGCTAATACGACAAATTACATGAGCGCTAATTTTTGGTATGAACTTGGCGCAAAGAGAATAATACTTGCAAGAGAGCTGGGACTAGAAGAAATTAAACACATTAGAGATAATACACCAAAAGATCTTGAGATTGAAGCTTTTGTACATGGTGCAATGTGCATGTCATATTCAGGGAGATGTTTACTTTCGAGCTTTTTGGAAGGCAGAGACCCAAACAGGGGCCAATGCGTGCAATCGTGTAGATGGGAGTATGCACTGGTTGAGAAGAAGAGAGAAGGACAATACTTCCCTATTGCTGAGGATGAAAGAGGAACTTATATATTAAACTCAAAAGACCTAATGATGCTGGAACATGTAGATAAACTGCGTGAGGCAGGTATAAGCTCATTCAAAATTGAAGGACGCATGAAAACAGCTTTTTATACTGCAACAACAGTTAGAGCCTACAGAAAAGCTATAGATATTTACAATGGTGACCCTAAAAACTATAAATGCCCTGAAGTATTACTTAAAGATATTGAAAAAGCAAGCCATAGACCATATTGTACTGGGTTTTATTTTGGTAAAATAGATATGCAAAATACTGAAAGCTCCGAGTATATAAAACCATATGATTTTATAGGGGTTAGTAAGAGCTATAACAAAGAAAGTAAGCAATTAACACTTGAGCAAAGAGGAAAGTTTTCAGTTGGAGACATGATTGAGATACTATCGCCGAATCTTGAAAGTATTCCATTTGAGGTTGAGTACATATTAAACGAAAAAGGCGAGCAGGTACTGAGCGCGCCAACAGCGCAACAAATAGTAACGATAAACTGCCCGTTTAATTCGCAAGAGCCAGATATTCTGCAAAAAAGAAATAATAAATTATAAACTAAGATTTTAGCGAGGACAGACACGAAACAGGCCTATATCTGAATAGTATAAAGCGTATAGAAACGGAGGAAGCTTTATGATAGCAGAAGGCCTTTTTTTATTGTTTAAAGAGTTATTGTTTTTCGTGGGGATCATAGGAAATAGCGGATCATTCCCAGAGCCACTAAACCCTCAAGATGAAAAAATGTACTTAGAGAGATATTATGGAGGCGACAAAGAAGCCAGAAGAATACTGATTGAACATAATTTAAGGCTTGTTGCACATGTATGTAAGAAATTCAACACAAAAAACACAGAGAATGATGATCTTATTTCCATAGGCACAATTGGGCTAATTAAAGCAATATCTACATATAACCCGAATAAAAACGTACAGCTTGCGACATATGCGGCCAGGTGTATAGAGAATGAAATACTTATGTCCATTAGGTCAAGCAAAAAGCACAGAAACGAAGTATCTATAAATGACCCGATAGGAATAGATGGAGAAGGTAATGAGATATCATTAATGGATATCTTAGGAACTACGTGTGATTTTTGTGATCAAGTAGAATCTAAAATGCAGATAGAAAAACTTCGAACCATTATAGATAGCACACTTAAACCAAGAGAGAAGATTGTGCTTGAATTGCGGTATGGGCTCAAAAATGGGTGTTTTATGGCACAAAGAGAGATTGCTGAGATATTAGGCATATCAAGAAGCTATGTCTCAAGAATAGAGAAAAAAGCACTACAAAAACTAAGCGATGCAGTAAATAACGCATCATAATTAATTATAATTAGATAAAAATAGTGAAATATTAGAGCGCTAGCAATAGCGCTTTTTATTTTTATATATGGTACAATTATAAAAACAAACGAGGTAAATATATGAGTGGAAAAAACAAAATAATTAGATTTGGGCCATCAGGAAACAGCTTATCATTTTACGAAAACGGACATAATCATTCGTTTGAGGCACCTGCATGGTTATACGATAAGGGTTTAAATGCGTATGAATATTCATTTGGTAGAGGGGTAAGCTTAAAAGAGGAGACTGCGACATTAATTCGCGCAGAAGCTGAAAAATATGATATAGCTGTTAGTGTACACGCTCCATATTATATAAATCTTGTGCATGAGGATGAGGAAAAGCTAGAAAAGAACAGAGGCTATTTTATTGAGTCATTAAGAGCCGCTGGTTTTCTAGGAGCTACTAGAGTAGTTTTTCATCCAGGAGCAACAAAAACTGACAGAAAACTTGATCTTGAGCTTGCTAAGAAAAACTTAAAAATGATAATCAATATGAAAGATAACGCTGGGTTTAATGATATTGCATTATGTCCTGAAACAATGGGTAAAATGAAACAACTTGGTGATTTAGTAGAAGTGATGGAATTATGTTTAGTAGACGAACGCATAATACCTACGATAGATTTTGGTCATCTTCATACACGAGGATTGGGTGCAATAAATGGCCGAGAAGATTATGCTAAAATACTTGATATTATGGAAAACATGATTGGTTATGAAAGAACAAAAAATATGCATGTGCATTTTAGCAAGATTGAATATACTACTGGAGGCGAGAAAAAGCACGTTACATTTGCAGATGAAGGCTATGGTCCAGAATTTTACCCGCTTGCCGAGTTAATATGGGAAAGAAAACTCACCCCGACAATAATTTGCGAGTCAAAAGGCACTATGGCTGAGGATGCTTTAGCGATGAAAAATATGTATGGAAGTGTGTCACAACAATAGTAGTTATTGTCTTTCAAAGTTTTACAATTTGTGTTAAAATAAGCTAATGTTTTATGGAGGATTGGTTAATGAATAGAACAACTGTTTTTCGCACACTAATGAATGATAAAGGATACGAAGCATCCATAATTATCAACAGAACAAATATAACCTATTTGTCCGGATATACAGGTTCGGAAACAGCACTTTTTATTACTAAAGACAAAGCAATGTTTTTGGCTGATTCCAGAAATACACTGCAAGCTAAAAATGAGACTAAGGGCTACGAAGTAATAGATATTGGCAGAAAAAGTCTTGCTTTAGCAGCGGCTGAACTTGTTTTAGAATACGGTTATAAAAATATTGGTGTTGAAACAGAAACGATTACTTTGGCTTCTTACAGACTGCTAAAAGAGCATGCTGATGTAAATTATGGCGAAATAGATGATATATTACTTGATATGCGTGCTGTAAAAGATGAAGAAGAATTAAACAATATAAAGATAGCTTGCGATATTGCGTGTGATGCATTAGATCATATAGTGCCAATATTAAAGCCAGGTATAAAAGAAATAGATATAGCACTTGAGATAGAATATTATTTCAAGAAAAACGGTAGTGAAGGTGTTTCCTTTGATACGATAGTCGGATTTGAGGAAAACGCAGCAATGGCTCATGCAAGGCCATCAAATAGAGCGCTTAAAAATGGCGAATTTGTGCTAATTGATTTTGGGTGTAAAGTAAACGGTTATTGCAGCGATATGACAAGGACTTTTGCTGTTGGCAACGTTTCCGATGAACATAAAAAGGTATATGCTACTGTATTAAACGCTCAAAAAGCAGCGCTTGATGCAATAGTTCCATATATGATGGGTACTGATTTACATAACGTAGCTAAAGATGTTATTACAAAAGCAGGTTATGGCGATTATTTTGGGCACGGGCTTGGACATGGAATAGGGCTTGATGTGCATGAAGCACCAGGAGTAAGACCAAATTCGACTTCAAAATTAGTGCCAGGAAACGTATTTTCGGTAGAACCTGGTATTTATTTAGAAAGAAAGTTCGGTGTTAGGATAGAAGATCTTGTATGTATAGATAAAAATAGTTATACTAATCTAATCAGATATAATAAAGAGTTAACAATATTATAATTGGAGGTAAATATGGTATCAGCTGGAGACTTCAGAAAAGGTATGACGATTGATATTGATGGTCAAGTATGGACAATTGTTGATTTCCAACATGTTAAACCAGGCAAGGGAGCAGCTTTTGTACGTACTAAGATGAAAAATGTCATGACAGGCGCTGTACTTGAAAAGACATTTAACCCGACAGAAAAATTCCCTCTTGCGCATATCGAGAGAAAAAATATGCAATATCTTTATAATGATGGTTCATTATACTATTTTATGGATAACGAAACATATGAACAGTTGCCACTTAATTATGAGACAGTAGAAGACGCAATGCCATATGTAAAAGAAAATACCACAGTAGAAATCAAGTTTTTTAAAGGCAATGCTTTTTCAGTTGAAGCTCCAAACTTCGTCGAGCTAGAGATAACTGAAACTGAACCAGGATACAAAGGAGATACCGCTACAGGCGCTAATAAACCTGCTATCCTTGAGACTGGTGCTAAAGTAACTGTTCCACTGTTTGTTAATCAGGGGGACAAAATTAGGGTTGATACGCGCACTGGCGAATATATGGAGCGCGTTTAAGCAATAATACTATATAATCTATTTATGAGGAGGGACTAGCATGAGCTATTTGAATGAAAGAGTATCTTACTTGCGCGGACTCGTTGAGGGACTAGATGTTGGAGAAAGCACAAAAGAAGGGAAAGTAATCCTCGCAATTGTCAATGTTCTAGAAGAAATGGCAGATGAGATAATTGATTTAGAAGAATCACTTGACGAGACAGATGAATTCGTTCAGAGCCTTGACGATGATTTGGCACAAATCGAAGAAGACATCTACGAAGACGACGATGACGATGAAGATGATTTTGACGATGACGAATATGTTGAGGTAGAATGCCCTAACTGTAACGAAATAATATATTTTGACCCAGATGTGTTTACAGATGAAGAGCCTGTTACCTGCCCACAATGCGGAGAAGAACTATTTAAAGACGACGAAGAATAGAAGCACACATAAAAAGACCGATAATTCGGTCTTTTTTTAGTTAGTTAATAAAAATCCATTGAGTAAAAGCATCTAAATTTAAGGGTGCTTTTTTTGTGTTAATAAAAGTCTATTAGATCTTGACCAAGCATATATTAAAAGAAAAGGAGGACAAGTCGACGTGGAAAGTTGGCAATTAGATATAGCACCATATATGCAAAACGATATTGGAGAAGCACTTTTGAAGATAAAAGGATATATGGCAAAAGATGTAACAGAAATTAGACTTAGGGCGAATAGACCCATGCTTCTGCAAGTGCTTGGTGGAGTGTATGCACTTAAAGAGGATGGCATGCTTACGAGTGATTTTAACAAAGGTATGTCAGCGCAAAAAACCGACTGCGAAAATGCTTTGCTTTATATGGCAAAAAGATCACTTTATGCTTTTCAAGAAGAAATTAAAAACGGATTTATTACAATTAAAGGTGGTTATCGAGTAGGGCTAGCTGGTTGCGTAGTGATAAAAGACGGCGAGATAGAAAATATACGAGATTTTAATGGTCTTAATATTAGAATAGCTCGGCATGTGGAAGGATGCAGTAATGAATTAATGCAGTATATCTACGAAAATAATTTGATTCAAAATACATTGATTATTTCAGCACCACAAATGGGAAAGACAACTGTACTACGGGATATATCCAAAAATATAAGTGATGGTTTGTATAAAAAACCAGGAAGAAAAGTGTGCATAATAGATGAACGTAGCGAAATAGCAAATGGTTTTGATGTAGGTATACAGACGGATGTATTAGATGCATGTCCCAAGTCAAAAGGCGTTATGCTGGCACTAAGAACGTTATCTCCGGAAGTTATTATAACTGACGAAATAGGTAAGCAAGAGGATTTAACGTCAATTGAAGAAGCACTAAACGGAGGAGTAAGCGTTATAACCTCAGCTCATGGGCATAGCATTGAGCAGATTAAGCGAAGACCTATACTTAAAAGAGCAATAGAAGAAAGATTGTTCGAACGGTATGCAATATTTGGCGAAAATGGTGTAGTAGGATCGTTGGATAGAGTATATGACGGGCAGTTAAAGATTATTTACTGAGGTGAGAGATAATTATGGCAAAGTGGTTTCTGATAGCTATAGCAGCAGGAATATGTGTTTTTTATGGATATATGTCTGCTGATAGATTAAGAAGACGCGAACAGAGTCTTGGTGATTTTATAGTATTGTTTTCCACACTGAAAAATGAGATGGCATATTCAAAACGCGATATTGAAGAAACGCTAAAATGGATAACGCCACTTTTAAATAAACGTTTATACGCATTTATTAAAGTAGTATTGGAAGGGCTAGAATCACCAAACATGAGTATAAAAAAAGCCTTCGAAAACGCGATTAATACTTGTATAAACGCACAAGAGATGTACTTAACTCATGAAGATACACTAATATTACTAAACGCTGCAGCAATGCTAGGAACGACTGATTTTAATGGGCAGGAACAAGTTATCGAAGGAGTAATTGAACAGTTAAAGTTACTAATGAGCAACGCAAAAGATATTTGCGTCAAAAAAGGACAGCTATACAAAAAGTTAGGAGTTTTTGTAAGCGCCGCAATAATAGTTATTTTTTTATAGAAAGACAAGTGAGGGGTTTAATTTATGGGGATTGATCTTGTTTTTAAAATTGCTGGGATAGGAATTATCGTAGCTGTGCTGAATCAAGTGTTAACAAAAGCTGGCAGAGAAGATATGGCAACGCTTACAACACTTGCTGGCTTAGTAATTGTGCTATACATGGTAGTAGATATAATTGGTCAATTGTTTGAAAGTGTGAAACAGATATTTAACCTATATTAAGAACGATTTGCAGGAGAAAAAGCATGGATATACTGAAAATAGTTGGTATAGGTATAGTTGCGGCTGTACTTGTTACAACCTTAAAAGATGAACGACCAGAAATGGCTATGCTAGTAGGGTTAGCAGCAGGACTTGCAATTTTTTTCATGGTGCTGACTGATATTAGCAATATAATAGAGTATTTTACAACTTTTGCAGATAAATACGGTATAGATATGCAATATATCGCTATCACCCTCAAAGTAATTGGCATAGCATATATCGCTGAGTTTGCTATACAAGCCTGTAAGGATGCAGGGCAAAGCGGTATTGGCTCAAAAATCGAGCTAGGAGCTAAAGTAGCAATTGTTTCTATCGCATTGCCAATAATGAGTGGCGTGATGAGTCTCGTGTTGAAAATATTAGGCTAGAGGAGTACATATGAAAAGAATATTAGGAGTTTTATTTGTATTAGTTATAATGTTTTTTCAATCAAGGGCTTATGCTTATTCGCCACCCACGAAAGATGAAACAACTGACCCGGAAAACGAAATAATGAGCCAAATAAATAATATGGATTTCTCTGCTATAGAAAGCACGATAGATAATTTGCCGAAAGAAGCACAAAACATACTGCAAAACAGAACATTTGTTAGCTATATAAGCGACATAGCTCTTGGAAATGAAGAGATATCAGCAACAAGCATATTAAAAGAATTATCGAGCGTATTCTTTAGTGCCGCTCTTACTAGCATCATCACCATGTGTTCAATACTTGTTATCGTAATATTACTCTCGCTTCTTAATACTTTAAGATCGTCTTTTGACAGCGAAGGGGTTTCGAGTGTAGCGCATTTTGCATGTTATCTAATGATATGTGCACTTATATCTTCTAGCGTTATAAGGGTTGTAGCTATTGGCAATGAGGCAATTAGTAATATGACGGCGTACACACAAGGTATTTTTCCAATACTACTTGGGCTGCTTACAGCTCTTGGTAGTGCATTTGCTTCAGGGATATTACAGCCAGCAATGACTGTTCTAACAACAGTGGTTGCTGGTGCGTTCCAAGGTGCGGTTTATCCTCTAGCTGTTTCAGGAACAGCACTATCTTTTGTTGGCAATATATCAGATGCAGTTAACTTAGAAGGCATAACCAAACTAATTAAGTCTGTTTGTCAGTGGGTAATGGGCATTGTATTTACAGTTTTTTTAGGTGTAATAACTATACAGGGCATGGGCTATGCAGCAATAGATGGCATTTCAATTAAGACGATGAAATACACAATAGATAAAACCATACCAGTTGTTGGAGGACTCTTCTCGGATACGGTAGATACAGTGCTGGGCTGTTCAATAATAGCTAAAAACGCATTAGGCATAGGTGGATTAATGCTGCTTATATTAATCATCGCTGTGCCAGTAATAAATATGCTTGCAACTGTTTTTACATTTAGATTTACAGCGTCGCTTGTTCAGATAATATCTGAGGATAGAGTTGCAAAACTCCTGAATGATATTGCAAGCTATTTGATGCTAGTAGTTCTTATTGTTATATGCATTGGAATCATGTTTTTTATAACTATTTGTATTGCTGTTTGGGCAGGTAATTTTACTGCAATGATGAGGTAAAAGATGAGTGACAATTTAACGGGAATTTTAATTAATATTATAGCAATAGTAGTTTTTGCCAATATGGCGTATATGATCATGCCAGAGAGTAATCTAAAAAAGTTTATAAAACTTATTTTGGGTCTAATAGTTGTGATTTCAATAATGACACCAATTGTAAATTTATTATTAGGTCAAGGCGCTTCAGCACTTATTACAAATTTAAATTAAAGCTTATACAATTTTTTGCAATAATGATGCATATCCACATTCTTGAATTAATACAATCTATTAATAACGCAAAAGAATGCTTCTATTTATGAAGAGAGGGATGCGAAATGGGTATATTAGACAAACTCAAAGAAACACCAGTATTAAAAAAAGGTAATAAAAAAAACCTTGATTACTTACTTATCTTTATTGTATTAGTAATAGTTGCGCTTTTGTATCTGTCTACTTTTTCATCGCAACCTTCAAACAATGCCAGCATCTCTGCTAGTAGTAAAGTAGATACAACAACATCTACGCAAAGCGTCAGTACTGATCTTGAGGGAAGGCTAAAAGCGGTCCTTTCCAAAATAGAAGGAGCAGGAAACGTAGAGGTAATGATCACGTATGAAACAGGAACGGAGATAGTACCTGCCGTATCTGTTGAAGAAACTACAAATACATCTACAGATACGGCAACCGGAAGTAGTGGTAGTACAGAGACTAAGAGCACAAGTACAAAACCAGTAACTGTGCAAAACTCAGGAAGCAGCACAGCATTAGTACTCGTAGAAAAAGAGCCTGTGGTAAAAGGGGTGATAGTTGTTGCCGAAGGTGCGAATGATATTAAAACGAAATTGGCGTTGCAGAGGGCAGTTCAAACAGTTTTAAATATCGATTCAACCAATATAGACATATTCACCATGGAAAAATAATACTTTATTAAAGAGCAATATTTAAGGAGTGATTTAATTGTTAGAATCTAGAAAACGTTATTTTATATTGACGGGGCTTGTAGTGCTTCTCGTATTTACTGGTTATTTAAATTATACGTATAATAATGCAAATAAAAATGATATTATTGCAGAAGCCAATCAAGCAGCGGCAACAGCAACTGCTACATCAACAGTAAAAGTTAGTGCAGCATCAGCAAGCCCATCAGCTACATTAACTTCAAATAGCAATAACGGTAGTAGCGTAGCAAACGCAATAACTTCAAATCAAACTACTAGTTCATCTGTAACTACATTTAAAGCAGATAGAGATGCATCTAGAATAAAAGAACTGCAATACTTGAATGAAATAATAAATAATACAAAAACTGATGAAGAGACATTAAAAGATGCGCAAGAACAGAAACTTGCAATAACAAAAGCAATGGAGATGGAAGTAACAGTTCAAGGGCTACTAGCAGCAAAAGGATATTCGAACCCAACACTTACAATACATACTGGTTCAATTAATGTTTTGCTCACTGAAAAGTCCATTACATCGCAACAAGCAGCACAAATTTTAGATATTGTTCAGCGCGAGACAAATGAAAGTGCTCAAAATATTAAAATAATGCCCGCAGAATAATAAGTTTGATTTATATTGCCATATTTGTTATAATTCCACTAAAGAAGAATAGGAGGTTGATCTTATGTCTAAAGAGAAGGACCTTGCTACTAATGAGTCCAGAAACGGTAAGATTTCATTTGCTAATGATGTTGTTGCAATAATCGCTGGGCTTGCAACTGTAGACGTTGAAGGCATAGCAGGAATGAGCGGTGGCGTAGTAGAAGGATTTACAGAATTACTTGGCAGGAAAAACCTATCAAAAGGTGTTAAAGTAGAAGTCGGCGAAGAAGAAGTAGCTATTGATGTTTATGTTGTTGTAGATTACGGCTGCATAATTAACGAAGTAGCTAAAGAAGTTCAAAGTGCTATAAAGAACGCGATTGAAACAATGACGGGGCTTGCAGTTGTTGAAGTCAACGTATACATACAAGGTGTACACATTGACAAAGACGATAAAGAACCTGAACCTCCAAGAGTTAAATAATAAACGAAACAACCCTCTCTATGCAGAGGGTTGAATTTCATATTTTTAGGGAGGAACACAAATGAAAAAGATCAGTATACTCGATAGGGTACTACTAATTGTATATATTATTTTTTGGGTAGTCTGTGCTATTTTTGCTTTGGCTTGTTCTTTAGGGTTTGTTACGCTGGATACGGTATTAGAAAATGTTACTATGTGGATGGTAAATCCTTTGTATAGAATTTTACTAGCAGTAATCGCTACATTCGTTGTTGCGATAAGTGTTAAACTGTTGCTGATTGGGACAACCACAAGTGCAGTATCTTCACCAAGCACAATTTTAAAAACTACTGAAAAGGGTACAATTAATATTGCTATATCTGCGATAAACGACATGGCTAAGAAAAGTGTTGAAGCAGAAGGCGCAATTAAAACAATAGATACCGAGACAACAGTTGATAATGATTTACTTAATATTCATGTTAAACTAACGTTATTTGGTGGGACAGGCATTCCTGAACTTACTGAGAAAATACAAAGCGATATAAAAGATTACGTAGAAAGCCTAACAGGGCTAAATGTAAACTCTGTTAATATTGTTGTTGTAGAAGCAATTAAGCAGCAAAAGGCACGCGTATCATAATATACTTGAGTAAGGGTAAGGTGCTTTATGTTTAAAGAATATATTAAAGAACATTTAAATAGAGTAATAGGGTCCACTTGTGGGCTTATAGTTGGTGTGCTATTCTTAACAATAGGTTTTTGGAGCACTCTTCTTCTAGCTCTGTGTGTTTTTACGGGTTATTATTTAGGTGGTGGCGCAAAAAATCGCCTACGTATAATCGAATATCTAAATAGAACGTATAAAGCTGTCATTGGGCTTATTAAAGGTAAATAGTACATTACGGAGGTAGACGAGTGGCTCGCAAACTAGCTAGAGAGAGCGCAATGAAACTAGTTTATGAACGCATGATGGGCGGAGACGGCAACGGTACACTTCAAATACTTGAAGAATATCCAATATTGTCTGAAAATGATAAACAGTACATTGAAAGAGTTCTGATAGGAACAATAGATAAGGCAGAAGATATAGATAAGCATATAGAACAAAGTGCAATAGACTGGAAATTAAACAGGATGCCAAAAGTTGATTTGGCTATTCTTAGGCTAGGCGCTTTTGAAGTGCTTTATATGGATGATATACCAACGAGTGTTACAGCAAACGAATGTGTTGAAATCGCAAAAAAATATGGCGAGGATAAATCGCCGCGTTTTATAAATGGCGTGCTTGGCAAAATTATTGCTAGCGTTGGAAAAGATCGAGTTAGGCCAACAAAATAAAAATGTCAAAGCACTGCTTTAACATTTTTTTTAATTCTACTAAAGCGAGAGGTTTTTGATGAAAGCATTAATAATTGATGGAAAACAAATCTCAAAAGAAATAAGAGATAAACTCAAATCAGAAGTTGCAGATCTTAAAACTAAAGGCAAAGTTCCAGGACTTGCTGTTATTTTGGTTGGGGAAGATCCGGCTTCAACAATATATGTTAATGGCAAACAAAAAGCTTGCCAAGAAATTGGGCTATATTCGCGCGTTTACAAACTAGATGATTCAATCGCAGAAAAGGAACTATTAAGTTTAATTAGTGATTTGAATTTTGATAGTGAAATTCATGGGATATTAGTGCAATTGCCATTACCAAAGCATATTGACGAAAATAGGATAATCCAAGCCGTCAATCCTAACAAGGATGTAGATGGATTACATGCTATGAATATTGGCAAACTGACAAATGGACAAGATTGCTTTGTATCATGCACACCAAAAGGAATAATAGAACTAATTAAACAAACAAAGCAAGATATGGTTGGTAAACATGCTATTGTGGTTGGCAGAAGTAACCTCATTGGTAAACCGGTTGCTCAATTATTGCTAAATCAAAATGCGACAGTCACAATATGCCATTCCAAAACTATAGATTTGGCAGCATACACAAAATCGGCTGATATTTTAGTAGCTGCTACTGGAGTACCAGAACTAATTAGTGGTGACATGATAAAACCAGATGCCATTGTAATTGATGGGGGAACAACTAAAGTAAATGGTAAATTAAAAGGCGATGTTCACTTTGAAAGTGCATGTGAAGTTGCTGGGTATATTACACCTGTTCCCGGTGGCGTAGGTCCTATGACGATAACTATGCTACTTGAAAATACGATAGAGGCGTGCAAACAATATGGCTGAAAGAATAATAACAGTTAGTCAGCTTTCTGAATATGTTGGCTCAATTTTAACAGCTGATCCTATTTTAAAGAGATTGAATGTTAAAGGTGAAGTGTCAAACTGCACATACCATTCAAACGGCAACATTTATTTTACTTTAAAAGATGATGCAGCAGCTATTAAATGTATTGCATTTTATGATATTGCTCAAAACTTTGATGTTCAAATTGAAGATGGAATGAGCGCTGTCATCAAAGGACATATAATACACAACAAAAAAGATGGATCATACAGTATTGCCATAAAAGAAATTGAGATAGAAGGCGCTGGAAAGTTATACGAAAAAACTGAATTGCTTAAGAAAAAACTATTTGAAGAAGGCCTATTTGATTCGTCGCACAAAAAACAAATTCCTACTAATGTTACGAAAATTGGTGTAGTTACCTCAAAAACTGGTGCAGTAATAAGAGATATAATAAACGTTTCATCACGCCGTAATAAGAATATAGAGATTGTGTTATCACCAGCTAAAGTGCAAGGTGTTGGTGCTGAGCAAGAGCTAATAAATGCATTGAAGCTGTTGATCGAATATAAAGATATTGATGTAATAATAATAGCTAGAGGTGGAGGATCTTATGAAGATCTAAACGCCTTTAATGGTGAGAATCTAGCTAGAGAATTGTTTGCGTGTCCGTTCCCAACGATTTCAGCAATTGGCCATGAAGTTGATTTCACTATTGCTGATTTTGTATGCGACTTAAGAGCGCCGACTCCATCAGCTGCTGCAGAACTTGCTGTTACAGATATGGAAGTAGTATTAAAAGCAATAGAAAGATCGCAACAAAGAATACAATATAGCGCTCTTAAAATAATTGAAGGTTTGGACAAGCATATAGATGCCTCTATTGCAAAAATACACTATTACAAACCATATAGCGTGTTAGTTAGAGAAGAACAAAAAGTTAACAAGCTAATAAGTGGCCTTAATAAAGCTGCTAGCACATATATAAAAGAAAAAGATATGCAATATTCGTCCTTAGAAGGCAAGTTACAAGCGCTGTCACCTCTTGGAGTTTTGGGAAGAGGATACTCTATTGTAAAAGACGAAAACACAGGTGCTTTAATTACAAGCGTAAAGCAAGTAAAAACCTCTGTTCAGGTACTTATGCAAGATGGTATAATAAATGCTGACGTTAAAAATGTTCGAATTAATGAGGGTAATTAAATGAAAAATGATAATAAAATGCCAGAAAGTTTTGAAGCAGCATTGGAAGAACTAGATGCAATAGTTAATGAGCTCGAGCTTGGCGATATAGAACTTGAAAAATCTTTAGTTCTTTTTGAAAGGGGTATTGTTTTAAGCAACTATTTAAAGGCAAAAATAGAAGATGGAAAAACAAGAATTAAAACCCTTGCAAAACAGGACGGTGCAATAATAGAAAAAGAGTTTATTGCTGAAGATTAGGAGGGCATATGTACACAGAAAAGTATGCTTATTACAAAGAAGCTATAGAAAAACGACTAACTGAACTTATCGCCAATGACAATATTGAGCCACTGCTAAACGAAGCAATGGCATATTCATTGCTCCAAGGTGGCAAAAGGTTAAGACCAGTACTTGCACTTGCGGCAAATGAGCTTATGGATGGCGATATGACTGAGTGCTTACCACTTGCTGCTGCTATTGAGATGGTGCATACTTATTCGTTAATTCATGATGATTTGCCTGCAATGGACAATAGCGATTTAAGAAGGTCTAAACCAACTAATCATAAGGTTTATGGTGATGATACGGCTGTTTTGGCTGGAGATGCACTTTTGAATTATGCATTCGAGATTGCGTTGGGTAATGCTATAAAGTATTCCGATAACGCTGAAAATCATTTAAAAGCAATAAATTTTTTAGCAACTGCGGCAGGAGCAACAGGAATGATATCAGGGCAGTCGCTTGATCTTAATAAAAACAATATACCTATGGATAAGGAATACATTATAAGCGTCCATGAGAAAAAAACAGGAGCATTAATTATTGGCTCGTTAAAAGCTGGGCTTCAATTAGGATCACCTACAGAGATTCATTTAGAAGCAATAGAGACTTTTGGATATTATTTTGGACTTGCATTTCAGGTAGTAGACGATATACTTGATGTTACACAAGATACTATAACTCTTGGCAAAGATGAAAATAAAGATGCACAAAACGGAAAATTGACATTTCCGGCAATCTATGGACTAGAAACTTCAAGAGCTATGGCTAAAAGTTACAGTACAAAAGCTATAGAAACACTAAATATCTTTGGGGACAAAGCGTGGTTTTTAAAAGAATTATCAGCTATATACTTAAATAGAGAGCATTGAGGGTAATATGAGTTTTTTTAATATGTTTAGTAATAGGTTATTTATGTGTGCTGTGCTAGGTTGGTTTTCAGCTCAGGTACTAAAATGCCTGATTATTGTTGTGAGGGATAAAAAAGTTGATTTAAAGAGACTGCTTGGTTCTGGCGGAATGCCGAGCTCGCATACTTCTTTTACTGTATCTTTAGCGACCATAATGGGACTTACATTCAGGTTTGATTCTGCTGAGTTCGCCTTGGCTGCTACTTTAGCGCTGATTGTTATGTACGATGCAGCAGGAATTAGGCAAGCTGCTGGTAAACAAGCAAAAATTTTAAACGAAATCGTTGAACTATTAATGCATGGTGAAAATCCGAATGTCAAGCTAAAAGAGCTGCTAGGTCACACAGGTAAAGAAGTATTTGCAGGTGCTATTTTAGGTATTATTGTTGGCGTTATGATGAACGGAGTTTTTCCAGCCTGAAAAAAGCTTATATTTAGTCAAATTCACTCAAAAGTGTGTATATTGATGTTTGATTAAGCGTTGAACATGATTCGCTCTAGTCGGCGCATATTGTGTCTTAGGTATGTGAAGTTTGATAAAGACTCTAGGAAATGTTATAATTTTTAAAGGTGGTACAGTATTCTAGTCAGTACCTCCGTATACGAAAACGGGCCTAAAAATCCGTAAAAGGGCATATCGATGAAGTTCCTTGTGTTTGCCGCTGACGCCCAGTCGGGGGCTTATGCTGGGAGTTAAGAAAGAAGGGCGAGCCGCAATGGCATGCGGGCGTAGACCCAGCTTTCGAGGAGACCCATGTCGGTGGCTTTTAAAAGCAAGCTACTGCTTGGGAGTAAACCTGCATTGCGGTTAATAGCTGTGTGCAGTGTAGCCTGCCTTGAGTGGGGTGGGTGGATAATAAGAACGCTTAAAAGCATCGGCCGATGGAATAATGCGATTGCTATTTGAAACCCATCTTGCAAAAGAGACTAGTATACGGAAAGGCTGTGGAGGAAAGCTCCTAGACTGAAATAAGATATACTGAGGATTATAGTGTGGCTAAAAGGTAATCCAGTCATGTCCCTGGCGACAGGGCGTTGTAGTTTTTAAAGGGGAACCTCTTCACTGGCGACAGGGAGAAAACTACAGGGAAATCCTACTGGACTATATGCTGCAAGGTTTACTCGGTGTATCACCACCTATTAATTTTTAATTGAGGTAAAAGATATTGTCTTCAAAAAAGGCATCAAAATCTAAAAGAAATTTATGGCCTTTAAAGGCTTTTTTACTTACGTTTGCACTGGCTGTCGTTTTTAGTGTGTTTTCTGAATTCTTTATGAGGGAAATGAACTTACCGATAGCCATTTTAATATTGTTTGTGATAATACTTATAGGTATAATATTTGATGCAATAGGAATTGCTGTTACATCTTGCGATACAACACCTTTTGTTTCAATGGCATCAAAAAGAGTACGCGGTTCCAAACAAAGTATTATTTTATTACAAAATGCTAGTCAAGTTTCCAACTTCTGTAATGATATAGTTGGCGATATTTGTGGCATAATAAGTGGTGCAGCAGGAGTACTTATTATAGCGCGGTTAACAATCGGTGCCGAATCTACACAAGCGTACTTAATGGGAATTGGAATGAGCGCTCTAGTAGCTGCCTTTACTGTTGGCGGGAAGGCTTTTAGTAAAAAAACTGCGATAGTACGATGCAAAGATATAGTATACATCGTTGGCTACGTACTATCTATATTTAAAAAGGATTGAAATAACATAAACCATGGATTATAAAATATTGGACAGAATTAATAGCACTGAAGATTTAAAAAAACTGAATATAGACGAACTTAAACAATTATCTGTTGAAATACGAGAATTTCTTATTGATAATATCTCTAAAACAGGAGGTCATCTTGCGTCTAATTTAGGCGTAGTTGAACTCACCATTGCTATGCATTATGTTTTTGACTCGCCAAACGACAAGTTTCTGTGGGATGTAGGTCACCAGTCTTATATACATAAAATACTAACAGGTAGAAAAGATGAATTTCCTACATTGAGGCAATATGGCGGATTAGCTGGTTTCCCAAAACGTAATGAAAGCGAGCACGACATATTTAACGCAGGGCATAGTGGAACAGCTATTTCTGCGGCTCTTGGCATTGCAAAAGCTCGTGATATAAAAGGCGAGGATTTTTCTATTATATCAGTTGTTGGTGATGGCGCTCTTGGCGGCGGAATGTGCTACGAGGCTATTAACCATGCAGGTATTTTAGAAGAAAAAATCATTGTTGTTTTAAATGATAACAATATGGCGATTTCTTCAAATGCTAGCGCAATAAGTGGTCACTTAACAAAACTCAGGACTAATCCGCAATACAAGAGATTTAAAACAGTTGTACAAAAATCTTTTATGAGGATACCTAAGGTAGGTAAAGTTCTAAGTACTTCTGCTGAGAGATTAAAAAACAGAGTAAAATACTTCATGCTCCCGAATGTTTTATTTGAGGAGATGGGTTTTGTATATCTTGGACCAATTAATGGGCACGATTTACCAACGCTAATAAAAATTCTAAATAGAGCTAAAACTCTTGATCTGCCTGTTCTGATACATGCAGTTACTAAAAAAGGCAAAGGGTACATGCATTCTGAAAAAGATCCTGAAAGATTTCATGGTGTTTCACCATTTATTAGAGAAACGGGCAAAGGCAATAAAAAGGCATCGGCAATGAGCGCAAGCGAAGTCTTTGGGACTCATCTAGCTGAGCTTGCCAGAGAAGATAAAAGCATCTGTGCTATAACAGCAGCAATGCCAAAAGGCACAGGGCTAGATATATTTAAAAAAGAACATGAAGACAGGTTTATGGATGCTGGCATGGCAGAAGAACATGCTGTAACGTTTGCGGCTGGCATGGCCACGCAAAATATAAAACCAGTTGTGTGCATATACTCAACTTTCTTTCAGAGAGCTTACGACCAAATACTGCATGATGTTTGTATGCAAAACTTGCCTGTTATATTTGGGGTTGATAGAGCCGGCTTGGTTGGAGAAGATGGAGAAACGCATCACGGTGTATTTGATATTTCTTACTTAAGACATATGCCAAATATGCACATCATGTCACCCTCGTGTGATACTGAACTAAAAGATATGCTTGAACTGGCACTAAAACTAAATGCTCCGGTAGCAATAAGATATCCGCGTGGTTCTTTTGTGAATAGAGAAAACGTTGAGCCATTAAGGTTTGGCAAGTGGAGTGTTGAAAAGAAGATAAAAGATATTACTATTGTAGCAACAGGAAGAATGGTAAATGTTGCACTTGAAGCTGTACGTTTGTTAAGTGTAAAAGGATTCGATGTTGGCCTAGTAAATGCGAGATTTATAAAGCCACTGGACGACGAAATGCTTCTGAAATTGTCTAGATGCTCATATTTGTTTGTTGTTGAAGAGAACGCAATTGAAGGCGGACTTGGTAGCGCAATACTCGAGTTTTATAGCCAAAACACAGTTGATGGTGGACCATGCATAGAGCTCATGGGTGTACCCGACAAGTTCGTTGGGCATGGAGCAACAAGTTTGCTATTAGATGAGATAGGGTTAACTGTACCCAAAATTGCTACCAGAATTGAAGAAAAAGCTAAAGCTTTAAATACGCTACTTTGGAGAAATGTAAATGAAAAATAATGAAAGACTAGACGTTTTTCTGTTTGAGTCGGGGCGTGTGCAAAGCAGAGAAAAAGCAAAAAAACTTATTATGGCAGGTAAGGTACTTGTAAACGATAGACCTGCTGACAAAGCTTCTTTTGAGGTTAAAGCCGATGATACAATTACTATTAAAGAAGAAGAACGATTTGTATCAAGGGGTGGCCATAAACTAGAAAGAGCGATGACTGAATTTAATATAGATCTAACTGATAAAGTATCAATGGATATTGGTGCATCAACAGGCGGATTCACTGACTGTATGCTTCAAAACGGAGCAAGGTATGTTTATGCAATAGATGTCGGCTACGGTCAGCTTGATTGGAAATTAAGAAATGACAATAGAGTATGTGTAATGGAGCGCTTTAATGCTAGGTATTTAGAAAAATCTATGCTGAAAGAAGTGCCTTTTTTTGCTAGTATTGATGTTTCGTTTATATCTTTAAGCAAGATAATAAAGCCTCTGTTCGACTGCCTTGAAGATGATGGTGAAATAGTAGCACTAATAAAACCACAGTTCGAAGCTGGCAAAGAGTACGTCGGGAAAAATGGGGTCATTAGAGACGAAAAAGTGCATAAAATGGTTGTGCAAAATGTTATAAAAGATTTTAATAATGCCGGTTATAGTACAATTGGTTTAAGTTATTCACCAATAAAAGGCCCAAAAGGTAACATAGAGTTCCTTATTTATGCAAAAAAATGCAAGAATATCACAGATTATGCATATAATATTGCCGAAAATATTGTAAAAGAAGCTCATATGTGTTTAAATAAAGGCAATGAGGGATTATTGTGAAACGTATAGGAATTGTTTCTAATGCAAAAAAAGATATAAATTATGAAGTAGCTAATGCTGCTAAAGCATTCTTTGACGGCAAAGCTGAGGTCGTAGACATAAGTGAGCTTGCTGCAAAACGAGTGTATAATAACCTTGCTTTATTCGAAGAGTTTTCGCATCTTGATGCTATTGTGGTTCTTGGCGGTGATGGCACTATGCTTAGAGCTGCTGTTCCTGCTGCTAAAGTTAATGTTCCTGTTTTGGGGATTAACTTGGGTAAAGTTGGCTTTTTAGCTGAGGCGCCAGTAGATAAAATGGAAGAAGCATTGACAAAAGTATTAAATGGCGATTACACAATAGAAAACCGTATGCTTTTGGCGGCTTATAGCGAAGAAAAGCTGTTAGGGTATGCGCTTAATGATTTTTGCATTTACAGGCGAGATATGCAACGGCTTATAAATGTAAATATTTCAATAGATGGTGAGAGTATTGATTGTTATCCATGCGATGGACTTATTGCTGCTAGCCCAACAGGCTCTACGGCATACTCACTTTCTGCAGGTGGCCCTGTAATATCTCCAAAAGTTGAAAGTATAGTGCTTACACCAATATGCCCACATATGATCAACTGGCGTCCAATAGTGTTGCCAAGTAATGAGCAGATTACGATTACTCTTGGTGATACCGAAGACAAGGCTTCAATAGTTGCTGATGGTGAGCAAGTTATGGACATGAATTACGGTCAGAGTATTACAATAAGCAGAGCACCAATAATGGCGAAATTCATTAAACTATATACAACCAACTTCTATGAGATACTCTGCGACAAACTACACGAAACAGGCGGAAGATGCAAATAAGAAATAAAACACGTTAGGGAGTGTGAGCTATGAAAACGGCCAGACACGATATGATACTCGATATAATAGAAAAAGAGGCTATAGAAACACAGGATGATCTAGCCGAATCGCTTAGAAAGAAGAACTTTAAAGTTACTCAGGCGACAGTTTCTAGGGATATCAAAGAGCTTAGGCTCATTAAAGTACTTACTGAAGATGGAAGGTACAGATATGCTGTAGCTGACAAAGCTTCTTCTGGGCTCATTGATAGGTTTATAAAAATGTTTTCCCAGTCCGTCTTATCTATTGAGTATAATGAGTATATGATTGTCATAAAGACACTTTCAGGAAGCGCAAATGTTGCAGCTGAGGCAATTGATGCTCTTAAATGGTCAGAAGTACTAGGTACTTTGGCAGGAGATAATACTATTTTTGTTACATGCAAAAAATCATCCGATGTACCGGATGTCGCTAGAAAATTTAATGAAATGATTTGGTGAGGTAAATGCTAAGGCATATAAGCATAAATAATGTAGCGCTTATAAAAAATATTGATATTGATTTTGATGAGGGGTTTAGTGTGCTCACAGGTGAAACAGGTGCAGGCAAGTCTATTATTGTGGATGCTGTTAACCTGGTTATTGGTGAGAGGGCAGACAAATCCCTTATTAAATATGGAGAAGAAAAAGCTTTCGTAGAAGCTATTTTTTCTGTTGAAAATAATTCGCGCGCTAAAGACATTCTAAATGAATATGGTCTTTTAGATGACAGCGACGAGGCGGTTTTCTCGCGTGAGATAAATATCTCTGGCAAAAATGTATGCAGAATAAACGGAAGATTATGCAACGTATCCACGCTAAAAGAGATAAGTTCGCTTATTATTGATATACATGGACAACATGAGCATCAATCGCTTCTTAATACGCAGATGCATTTAGGCATACTTGATATGTATGCTGGTAGTGCGGTACAAGAGCTATTAGTTAAATATAGAGAACAGCGAGCTAAATATAAGCAAGTTCAAAAAAAATTAAAAAATATTTTGGGCGAAGGCAACAAAGAACAGCGCATCGATATATTAAATTATCAGATCAACGAAATTAATGCAGCAAATTTATATGAAGGCGAAGAAATAGAACTTAGAGAAAAACGCGAAATACTAAATAATATGCAAAAAATATTAGCTGCTTTAAATGCGGCGCATGAATACATAAATGGAGATACACTTGAACAATCAGCACTTTCACTTACGAAAAGTGCTTCAAATGAAATTATAGCTATTTCAAATATAAATAAAACTTATGAAGAATTACAACAAAAAATTGACAATGCTTATTATGCGCTCGAAGATGTAACATATGAATTGAGTGGAATGCTTGATATTGAAGAATATGATGAAAAAGAAATCGAGTTCATTGAAGACAGATTGGAAATAATTTTAAAATTAAAACGTAAATACGGTGCAAGCTTTGAGGAAATAATATTTTTTAAAGATAATCTTGAAAAAGAACTAGAAACCTTAGAAAATAGCCAAACAATTATTGCTGAATTAGAAATTGAAAGAAATTTATTGCAAAAAAATATTTCTGATCTTTCTATAACTCTTTCACAAACTCGTAGAGAGAGCGCAAAGCTTTTTGAAAAAGAAGTATTAGTACAACTTGCTTCTTTAGGGATGGGAAAATGCTCGTTCAGCGTTCAATTTAACGAATTGCCAATTTCATTTGAAAATTGTTTATTTACCGACACTGGAATTGATGTAGTTGAATTCTATATCTCATTAAATGTTGGACAACCGGAAAAGCCTCTTGCAAAAGTAGTGTCTGGCGGTGAAGCTTCAAGAATTATGTTGGCGCTGAAAAGTATATACGCAGATAAAGATGGTATATCTACTATGGTATTTGATGAAATAGATACAGGAATAAGTGGAAGAATCGCTGGAGTCGTTGGTGAGAAAATAAAACAAACTGCACAAAATAAACAAATTCTTTGTATAACTCATTTGCCACAAATAGCTGCTATGGCTAATTATCATTTTTTAATTGAAAAAGAAGAAAAAGAAAATAAGACAATAACTACCATAATAAAACTAAATGAAAAACGAAGAATAGAAGAGTTAGCAAAAATGATGGGCGATGGCGTGATCACAGCTAGTGCATTAAGTCATGCAAAAGATTTGCTTAAAATCAGCTAAATTTATTGGCAAATAACATAAAATTTAATAGCTTTAATTAAATGCCTTCTGGATACAATATTTGAGTAAGCGTACTTGCAAAAAATATTTTTCAGGGGGCGATTTATTGCAGCAAAAAATAAAAAAACTTCAAGGGATTATAATCGCACTACTGTTTTTTGGCATAAATCTTAATCCGCAAGTACAAACAATTAACAATATGCTAGATGGCGAAGCAAAACAATACACAAATTCTATATCACTTATAAATAACAATGGTATAGAAAATATTAATGGCGAGCAGGTAACAACAGAAACTGTATTTGCTAATAACAGTAACACACTGGAAACGGCAACAAGTGGATCAGCTCTTTTGGGACTAAAACAACTCACCTTAAATAATGATACTGTGGATGTCAAAACACCTAAAAAGCTAGTAGTTGGAGGACAAACTATAGGAGTAAAACTCCATACCAAAGGAGCACTTATAGTTGGAATCTCTGAAGTGACAACACCAAATGGCGAAACGGTTACCCCAGCATTGCAAGCAGGACTGAAAACCGGAGATATAATAGAAAAAGTTAATGATGTAGAAGTACAAAATGCTATTCATCTTTCGGAACTAGTCAATAAACAAAAAACGGGTACCGTTAAGCTTACAATTAAAAGAGGAGTTAATACATTAGATGTAACTATTACTCCTGTTAAAGACAAAAATGATGGTAAATATAAACTAGGTACTTGGGTGCGAGATTCCACGGCCGGTGTAGGGACGCTTACATTTTATGACCCAGAAACATTGAAATATGCGAGCTTAGGGCATGCAATAACAGATGTGGATACCAAGACTAATCTTTGTGTCGGTAATGGTCAAATAGTAATTTCCGATATTTTAGATGTTAAAAAAGGGGAGCAAGGAACGCCAGGAGAACTAAAAGGTTCTTTTTCAGATACTGATGAGGCGATAGGCTCAATTGAAAAAAATACTGACTTTGGTATTTACGGAACATTAAAAAAAGCATTGAAAAATTCTATATATAGCAGCCCGCTTGAAGTAGGTAATATGAACAGCGTTACTTTAGGAAAAGCTACGATTTTATGTACAATAGATTCTGAAGGCATAAAAGAATATGAATGCGAAATAGTTAAAATAAATCTTCAAGAAAGTGCTTCGCCAAAAAGCATGGTAGTAAAAATAACCGATAGTAGATTACTTAATAAAACTGGCGGAATAGTCCAAGGGATGAGCGGTAGTCCAATTGTACAAAATAATAAAATTATTGGCGCCGTAACGCATGTATTTATTAATGATCCAACACAAGGTTATGGGATATTTGTGGAATGGATGCTAGAACAATTATAGTCTTTCGACAAAATAGTATAAAAAAATCCCCTTTATGGGGATTTTTTTATATGTAAATTCACGTTAAGTGGAAGGATATGGAGAAAAAACGTCGAATAATATATCATATTGCGAAGGGGAGTGTAGATATGGGGGTTAAGCTTAAATTACTAATTACTGAGGATAATCCGAAATTTTGTAAAGCTTTGAGTGACTATTTTGATACTAAAGACGAAATTGAAGTAGTTGGAGTGGCGCTAGACGGAGCAAGCGCTCTACAATGTATACAAGAATTGGAACCAGATGTACTTATCCTTGATATTATTATGCCAATACTTGATGGTTTAAGCGTGCTGGAAAAAATGAAAGAAATGAATCTTAAGAAAAGACCACGCGTAATTGTATTATCCGCAGTAGGACAAGAAAGATTAACACAGCGAGCGGCTTCATTAGGAGTCGACTATTATATTCTAAAACCGTTTAGCTTAGACATATTATATAAACGTATACTTGATATATGTATTGATGAAGACACGTTTTTGCTAGAACAACAAGCAACGAGTTATGGCCTTACAACATATGAACAATATGCACAGAGAGCTCAGGAAAGAGAGCACCAAATCGAGGCTGAAGTTACACAGCTTATTAGAGAATTGGGCGTTCCACCACATTTGAAAGGTTATCAGTATATGCGTGAGGCAATAATTATGTGCGTAAAAGATATGGATGTAATTGGGCAAATGACAAAAAAGCTTTATCCAAATATTGCAACAAAGTTTAATACACTGCCAACACGTGTTGAAAGAGCAATAAGGCATGCAATTGAAGTTGCGTGGTCACGTGGCAATTTAGATACGCTAAATAAATTTTTCGGCTATACTATAGACGTTGATAAAGGTAAACCAACAAATGGCGAATATATTGCGATGCTAGCAGACAGAGTCAGAATAGATATGAACATGCACAGCGCTTAACATAGCTGTGCAAAAGAATAAATGAGAACCCGCCCGCATATTGTTTTGTATGTAAGAGAGGTGGGTTTTTTGCTAAGTAGCCTAAAACAAACTATAAAAGATGAGTTAAGTAGGCATTTAGTTTTATATTTATTAATATTTTTTGTTTTTATAGCAGGAATAATAGCAGGTATGTACTCGCTGAATTCAATCACAAGTATTCAAAAACAAAATGCGCTTAGTTATGTAAATGGCGCTTTCGGAGCAATTAAACAAACATCACCAAAATGGTCGGATGTATATATAAGCTCTTTGTATAATAATGCAATAATATTTTTACCTTTAGCAATAATGGGATTGTTTTCGATAACTATTCCCATTGTGTTTGTAATAATATGCATAAAAGGCTATTTGCTAGGTTTTAGTATAGCGTTTGTGCTAAGTAGCTATAAATTTTTAGGGCTATTTATTATACTTCTTTGTATTATACTACCAGCTATTATTACTTTTCCGTGTTATTTTCTTTTAGCAAAAAAAGCTGTATTAAATAGTTTAGATAAATATAAAAGGCGTGATATTCCTCAAACAAATAGAGATGTAATGCTATCTATGGGAACATATGTTAGCGATGTTATAACTCTTGGTATTTTACTCGGCATGGGATTGCTAATTGAATCAATAATTACACCAATAATAATAACTTTTCTTTTGAGATTTTATTAATAATGATATAATAAATATAATTGTTTGGGACAAGCATAAGCTTATTATTATTTTTGGGGGATGAATATGACTATTTACGAACAAGCTATTGAATATATACAAAGTAAATGTAATATTGTACCGGAAATTGCTCTTATTTTAGGTTCTGGTCTTGGTGATTATGCTGATACGATTGATATTGCATGTACAATAAACTATGGCGATATACCAGGTTTTCAAAAAAGCACTGTAGATGGCCATAAAGGTAAGCTCATTTTAGGGCGTGCCTTTGGCGTTCCTGTTGTCATTATGCAGGGTAGAGTGCACACTTATGAAAATTTAGATCAAAAATCAATGCTTATTCCTGTTAGAGTAATGAGATTACTAGGTGCAAAAAAACTACTTGTTACAAACGCAACAGGTGGTATTAACTTAGATTATAAATGCGGCGATTTAGTTGTAATATCTGATCATATTAATTTTGCTGGATTTAACCCATTAATCGGACCAAATGATGATACGTTTGGTGTAAGATTCCCAGATATGTCATATGCGTACAACAAAGAACTATCAAAATTACTCGAAAAAGCTGCAGACAATGCAGGAGTTACTGTACGTAAAAATGGTATTTACGCGCTTATGTCTGGCCCGAACTTTGAGACACCAGCGGAAATTAGAATGTTGCGTATTTTAGGTGCAGATGTTGTTGGTATGTCAACAGTACCTGATGTAATTGCAGCAGTGCATTGCGGATTCAAAGTTTGTGCATTATCACTTGTAACTAACATGGCAGCAGGAGTGCTTGATAGGCCACTAACTGCTGAGGAAGTAAATGTAACAGCGGCAGCAGCAGCTGGTAATCTAAAAAAAGTCGTTGACGAGTTTATAAAACTTAATAAATAAAATATATTAAAAAGTAAAATATGTATAACCCTTCATTACATTTGGCACAATAATCTAAAATGCAATGGAGGGTTTTTTATGAAATTATTAAAGATATCAAATCGTTTTTTATGTACATTTATCTCTGTATTACTTGTTGGGCAAACTGCAGCGTTTGCAAAAGATTATTCGATACCAGTAGAAACGCAAGTAGTGACAACACAAGAGGATAACTTGCCAATAGATGTTGAAGCTAAATCGGCAATAGTCATAGATTCTGCAACAGGGCAGGTAATTTATGAAAAAAACGCATCGGAAAAGTTAGAAGTTGCGAGCTTAACAAAACTGATGTCAATGCTGCTTTTTTATGAAGCAGTTGATTCTGGTCAATTGTCGCTTGACGATAAAGTAACTGCTAGCGATAAGGCGTGTTCAAAAGGTGGAACACAAATATTCTTAACACGTGGTGAAGAGTATACTGTAGATGTATTATTAAAAGGAGTTGTTATAACATCAGCAAATGATGCTTGCACAGCACTTGCAGAAAAAATTAGCGGATCCGAGTCGGCTTTTGTGGCAAAGATGAACGAACGAGCATCTGAACTGGGTCTTGCAAACACAAAATTTGTAAATTGTACAGGACAAAAAGCAGAAGGTCAATATTCAACAGCAGAAGATATGGCTGTTATTTCAAAAGCACTAATAACTCATAAATCTTATTTTAAATATAGTTCAACGTACATGGACGAAATAACACACACTGGAGATAGAAAAACTCAGATAATAAACACAAACAAGCTAGTAAGATTCTATAGCGGCTGTGATGGCCTGCAAACAGGTTCTAATGGCACTGAAAACTATTGCATTAGCATGACTGCCAAAAAGGGACAATTCAGACCTATCGTCGTAATATTGGGCGCTACAAATGCAACGAAGAGGTCTGCAGGTGCACAGGAACTAATGGATTATACATTTGCAAATTTTAGCGCAACAACTGTAGTTAAAAAAGATGCTGTAGTAAAGAAGAGCATTAAAATTAATGATTCTATAGAATCAGCTAAGATAGACGCCCTAGCTTCAGAAGATTTCTCGCTTTTACTAAAAAAAGGCGAAGAAAAACAAATAACTAAAGAAGTAGTGCTAAATGAGAACTTAAGTGCGCCACTTAAAAAAGGCGACATAATAGGGCAGTTAATTGTAAAAAAGGGCGAGGAAGAAATTAAACGAATAGATATTTATGCAAGCACTGATGTTGCTGAAGCGGGAATTTGGACTTACGTTCAAAAAATAATATCAATGTTTAGCTACTAAAATACTCAATTATCGCCTTGACTGCTAATATAAGCCATGTTATCATAAAAAATATTTATGCAAGAGAAGAGTGGTTGTTATGCAGTGGGGCGATATTTTAATCAATGAAAAAGGGAATATGGTATTCGGAGGTTGTGATGTTACCGAACTTGTTAAAGAGTACGGTTCACCTTTATATATCGTAAATGAAAGTTCAATCAGAGACGTATGCAAAGGCTTTAAGAAGACTCTTGATGAAAGTGGATTAGTAGGCAAAATATATTATGCAAGTAAAGCTTTTACTAACGTAGCTATGTGTAAAATTGTTAGTAGCGAAGGCTTAGGTTTAGATGTTTCGTCAAAAGGGGAGCTCTATACAGCACTTTCTGCTGGAGTTAACCCTAAAGATATTATTTTGCATGGTAATAACAAGCTTCCTGATGAGCTTGAAATGGCTATAGATAACAAAATTGGCAGAATTGCAATTGACGCTTTTGAAGAAATAGAGCTTATAGATGCTATTGCAAAACAAAAGAATATTAAAGTTGATGTTGTATTGCGCTTAAAGCCAGGTATTGATTCGCATACACACAAATTCATACAAACGGCACAGGTAGATTCTAAATTTGGACTTGGAATAACAGATGGGCAAGCACTTAAAGCTGTTCTGCGTATCATGAATTCCGATACGATGGTTCTGCACGGTATACATTGTCATATCGGTTCGCAGATTTTAGAAGCACAACCGTATGAGCTTGCAGCTAAAATTCTGACTGATTTTCTTGTAGAAATTAATGAAGAGACAGGCGTTATGCTTGAGGAAATCAACTTTGGCGGCGGCTATGGTGTTCACTATACAACCGACGACAAACCACTAACACCTTCAGAGCATATGGCTGCGGTGATAGACGCACTTAAAATAGAATGCGAAAAGAAAAACATAAGTGTTCCTCATGTTTGCATAGAACCAGGCAGAAGCGTTATTGCTGAAGCTGGAATAACTGCATATACAGTTGGTACGATTAAAGATATTGAAGGCGTAAGAAAGTATGTAAGTGTAAACGGTGGTATGACTGATAATCCGCGTTTAGCTCTTTATGATGCAAAATATGTAGCATTGATTGCTAATAAAGCTAGTGAGCCAAAAACTGAGATAGTTTCTGTTGCTGGCAGGTGCTGCGAATCCGGCGACATGCTTATATGGGATGCACCGATTCAAAAGACAGAGGTCGGAGATACTCTTGTTGTTCTAACAACAGGTGCTTATAACTATTCTATGGCAAGTAACTATAATAGAGTGCCAATACCAGCAGCGGTTCTTGTTAATAATGGAGCAGCTGAGTTGATAGTTAAAAGACAAACAACAGAGGATCTACTTCGAAATGACGTAGTGCCAAGTTGGCTGTAAAAAAGAGAGCTTAAGCTCTTTTTTTATTGTTTATATTAATATAAGTATAGTAGCTCCATTGTGTTGGCATATAATCTAATATAATATATAATAAAACGTAAGTTTAAATAAGGCGGTCAAATTAATGAATTTTAATACAAATATACTAAGTTATCTGTTGCCATTGCCAGCAATATTGTTAGGTTTATCGTTCCATGAATCTGCGCATGCTTGGATGGCAAATAAATTAGGAGATCCTACATCGAAAAACTTAGGTAGAATATCACTAGATCCAATAAAACATATTGATCCATTAGGATTCTTATGTTTTTTACTACTTGGGTTTGGCTGGGCAAAGCCAGTTTTGGTTAACTCAAGAAACTTTAAAAATGCACGTAGAGATGATACGCTTACTTCTCTAGCAGGGCCGACAGCGAATATAATTCTAGCGATTATAAGTGCGATAATATTTGGTGTATATCTTAAAGTCGTCGGAATGAATTATCTTTCCGATAAATATTACATAGTTACGCAATTAATTTTGTCGTTCGTAACAATCAATACATTGCTTGCAGTATTTAACCTATTACCGATCCCTCCACTTGACGGTTACCATGTGTTTAAAAACGCATTAATAAAAGTAGTTCCTATGAACGTGTTTTTCTTTTTGGAAAAGTATAGTTTGTTTGTATTAATTGCAGTAATTTATTTACTAAACGCAACCTATGCACTAAGTGGCGTTATGAATTGGGCAATTAATATGCTTCTTAATATATCAAGATTGTTTTTGTAAAGAAGGATTTATATGGAGTACAGTGTAGAAATATCTGATTTCAGTGGTCCTCTTGATTTATTGCTTCACCTCATTGACAAAGCAAAAATTGATATTAAAAACATATTTGTAAGTGAGATAACTGAGCAGTATCTTAATTTTGTATCTACGATGAAAGAGCAAGATATGGAGCTTTCCAGTGAATTTGTTTCAATGGCTGCTACATTGCTTTTTATAAAGTCGCGATCGATATTGCCACGCCACAATGATGATGAGGAAGCTTTTGACGAAGAGTATGAAAAACAGCTTATTATAAATAGGCTTGAAGAGTATAAATCAATAAAAAATGTTACACAAGATCTTAAAGCTTTTGAAAAAAAAGCTGCCAATTATTATACGAAACTTCCCGAAGAAATAATTAGCAAACAGATATTGCAACTAGACGATGTTAATGCAGAAACGCTCTATAAAGCTTTCATTGATATTATGCAAAACAAAAAAGAGAAGTCAGGCAATTCCTTTTACAATTATGTGTTGCATGATAAATACACTGTAGAAGAACGTATTGAGCATATAAAAACACAATTATTGAACAAAAAGAAATTGGATTTCTATGATCTGTTTGATGATGCTGTATCCAAAATCGAAGTAGTAGTCACTTTTTGCGCAGTGTTAGAACTGTTAAATCAACAGATAATCAAAATTAACCAATCGAGTCCCTTTAATAATATTATTTTATTATCAAACGACAAAGCTGCACTTTAGCAGTTATCGTGGTAAGTAGGAAAATGTATGAGTGAGAATGTAAATGGTATTATAGGTGCAATTGAAGCACTATTGTTTGTTGCAGCTGACCCGGTACCTATTGAAGTAATCAAAGAATTGTTTTGTATTACTGAGATAGAAGCAATTTCTATTTTGGAACAGATGAAAAACGACAAAGAAGTTCAAAAGACCGGAATCATTTTAAGGAAAGTTGCAGAAGGATATCAGCTATGCACAAATCCTATCTATAGCGAGTATGTTAGTATGCTTTCTACTACTCAAAGAAGACAGCCTCTTTCTCAAGCGGCACTTGAAACGCTATCGATCATAGCCTACAAACAGCCAATTACAAGAAGTGAGATTGAAAGTATTAGAGGTGTAAAGAGCTTTCATGTAGTTGCTTTATTGCTAGAAAAGGGTTTGGTTGAGAAGGTTGGAGTGAAAAATTCGCTGGGGCATCCGTCCCTTTTGGGTACTACTGATGAATTTCTAATGCATTTTGGTTTAGAATGCTTAGATGATCTTCCGAAGGTAGAATCACTTGTAATAGAAGTCGAACATGAAGTATAAAAATTATAAAAGAATTAACTAAAATACGTATACGATACGTATTTTTTCTTATTTTGGGAAATACTAGGCAGTATAAAAATTCAGGAGGACGCAATGTTCTTTTTAATATTATTTATACTGTTTCTTTTAATTTTAGGGTTAATTTTTATAGAAACCAAAATCTATATGGATTTAGTTATAGAAAACTCATTTAATCTGTTAAAGGTGAAAGTGAGATTGCTCGGCTTGTCATTTATAGTTAAAACAATAAAATTTTGTGTTTTAAGAGAACCGGATGGGGACTATTCAATATATTTATTGCGTAAAAAAACAAAAAAACAGCTGACTAGCGCTTCAAGAATTTTAAAACGCACTGGAAAATTAAAAAGGTTTCTTTTGAAGACAAATCCATGGGAATATACAGCTATTAAGGATATTAGATTACGTGTTGATTTAGGATTAGGTGATGCAGCCGTAAGTGCTGTCATGGCTGGACTTCTCCAATCATCAGTACTAACCGCTTTCAACTTTTTGCAGTTTAAAGATAAAGAAGATATGCATGTTGAAGTTTATTTTGCTCCAATATTCGAAAAAATTGTTTTTAACGCGAAGCTTAAATGCATATTAGGCATCAAGATAGCGCATATTATTAGTACATTAACCAAAAAATTTATTGAGAAAAGGAGAAAAAACAAATGATGGCGCATCCAATTGAAAATATAATGAAAACAACTATGGAAAATATTAAGGACATGATAGACGTAAATACTATAGTAGGTGATCCTGTAAAAACTACTTCTGGCGCAACGATTATACCTCTTTCCAAAGTATCCTTTGGGTTTGTATCAGGAGGAGGAGAATATGGAGAAGGTAAAGCAAATGGTCCCCAAGGAATGATGAGTGTTAATGCTGGTGATGCAGCAAAGGATGGAAATAATCCGTTTGCAGGTGGTAGCGGCGCAGGAGTGTCCGTAAGTCCGGTTGCATTCCTAATAGTGGCTGGAGAGCAAATAAAATTGCTTGCAGTTGATCACGATACTACGCTTGATAGAGTTGTTGAACTAGTTCCGCAACTAATAAGTGATGTTCAAAATATAATAACTAAATCTAAAACTGAGACTCCAGATAATAGTGTTGTAATGCCAAATTAGGAGTGAATCAAATGAAAAAAATAGTAACAGCATTATTATCATGCCTGCTATTGCTTAATACATGCATTACTGTTGCTTTTGCAGATGGAACAGATGACGCTGAGGATACACAAGCAGTAAACATAATGGACGAAATTAACTCAGTATCGCTAACGGGTGCAAAAGGTGCAATATTAATTGAAGCTGACACTAATAAAATACTATACGCAAAAAATGCAGAAGCACAAATGCCAATGGCATCTACAACAAAAATAATGACGGCTATTTTAGCATTAGAAAACCTAGATTTAGATTCAATTGTATCAGTCGATGAACGAGCGTATGCAGTTGAAGGTTCATCTATGCTACTTGAAAAAGGCGAGAAAATATCGGTTAGAAATCTATTATACGGGCTTATGTTAACGTCAGGTAATGATGCCGCAGTTGAGCTTGCTATATTAGTTTCAGGTTCTACAGAAAAATTTGCAGAGCAAATGAATGCTAAAGCAGTTGAACTTGGTGCATTAAACACGAATTTTGTTAACCCTAATGGACTACCAACTGGAAAAAACAATCACTATACAACTGCACATGATCTTGCGATTATTGCGTCTTATGCAATGAGAAACGAAACATTTAAACAAATAGTATCTACCGAATATATAAAAATTCCATGGGAAGGCAAAGCATGGGATCGGGTTTTAAAAAACAAAAACAAGATTCTATGGCAGTATGAAGGTGGCAATGGAATTAAAACTGGCTATACCGATGCAGCAGGCAGATGCTTAGTTTCATCTGCAAAACGAGATGGCATGCAGCTTATCTGTGTTGTGCTAAACTGCCCAGATATGTTTGGTGACAGCATGAGCATGCTTGATTATGGGTTTAATAATTATGAGCGCCTTAAAGTGATTTCAAGCGGTCAGGATCTTGGTGAAGTCAAAGTAAATACGGGCACAAGTAATTTGTTCCATGCTACTGCAGCATGTGATATAATTGTTACAATAAATAAAAAAGACGAAGCAAACGTTAAAACGAATATTTCTTTAACTAAAGAGATAGATGCTCCTGTTTTTAGCGGGCAAAAAATAGGTTCAATAGAAGTGACGTTAGATGGGAAAGTATTAAGTTCAAGCGATATCGTATATGATGGACCAGATATTTATAGAAAAGACTATATGTATTATCTAAAAGGCATATTGTCAGACTATTTTAATTTTATAAACTAAACTATAAGGGGAATATATGAGGTTACAAAAATACATGGCAATGTGTGGCATTGCTTCAAGACGAAAAAGCGAACTGTTGATTAAAGAAGGTCATGTCAACGTTAACGGTGTGCGCGTTAATGACATGGGCGTTATTATAGACGAAGATAAAGATAAAGTTACTGTTGATGGTAAGTTAATTGCACCTGCAACAAAGGAAATATACATACTACTCTATAAACCAAGAGGATATGTTTCTAGTTGCGAGGATGATCGTGGAAGAAAAACGGTGTTAGATCTTGTCAAAATCAAAAGTAGGGTTTATCCTGTAGGTAGGTTGGATTACACATCAGAAGGTTTAATGATTTTAACGAATAATGGTGAGATGGCTAATAGACTAACTCATCCAAAATATAAAATTAAAAAGACTTATAAAGTAACGACTACGGGGATAACCACTGACGAGCAAATCGAAGAAATGGAAAACGGCGTAATAATTGACGACAAGAAAACGCTTCCTGCTGTAATAGATGTAATAAAAGAAGAGAACGCAAAACTAACTTTTGATATTACAATCAAAGAAGGACGCAATAGACAAGTCAGGAAAATGGTTGAAGCTATCGGCGGTGAAGTACATAGATTAGTTCGTGTAACTCAAGGGCCACTTACAATAAAAGGGCTTAAACCTGGACAATTTCGCGAGCTTACACTAAAAGAAGTCACTGAATTAAAGAAGGCATGCGGGCTATTTACGGTAGAATAATAAAAGTTTAGACGGAATGTTGTTTTGCAAGTTTTGGATTTATAACATTCATTTTTAGATTTCTCACAAATTATAGCCATATTAGCCGTCGACCTTTAAACAAAAGAAATATAAGTAACTTTATTAATATAATTGAATAAAATAAATAGTCGCAATAGACTATTTATTTTTAATTTATGAATAATTTGCTCTTTATATTTTCATTTAAATAGTTTATAATGTAAATATTATTATTGTATATTTATATTATTCATATAGATTAAAGTTTTATTCGTAGGGGGCAAACAGCCATGAAAGACAACGCAAAAGAAATACTATCAATAAAGACTGACATTGTGGTTGGAGAAAATAAAGAATTAGCAACTAACACAGATGGGCGCAAAAAAACTGCAAGAGAAAGAATAGATTTATTTTTCGATAAAGATAGTTTTGTTGAAATAGGCTTATTTACGCAATATAATTATACTATTACTGAGCAAACGCAAAATTCAAATGAAGGCGCTATTGCAGGATATGGTAAAATTAAAGGTAAGAGTGCTTATTTGTTTGCACAAGATTGTACTTATCTTAAGGGCTCGTTTTCAAAAGCGCATGCTGATAAGCTTGTTGCTGTTATTGATCTTGCAATTAAAAACGGTGCACCAATAGTAATGTTTTTGGATTCTAGAGGAGCTAGGATACTTGAAGGTGCTTATGCGTTAAACGGCTATGGCGATGCTATGAATGCTATTACAAGAGCTTCTGGCAATATACCTATTATATCTGCTGTGTTTGGGCCTACACTTGGTGGCAATGGAATACTAGCTGCACTGTCAGATATAGTTATAGCAGCAAATGAAGATGCAGAAGTTTCGATGTATTCTAAAAGCATAAATGAGAAATACAAGCAGTATGCGTTTGATATGATGTATGAAGATGAAACGTCGGCAATCTTCGCTCTGAAAAACATAATAAGAATGCTTCCTTCAAATAGTGGAATAATGCCAAAAAGATTAGATGGAATTTATGGTGTGTTTAAAAAGTTTGACTACCATAAATATTATGATATAAGAGAACTATTGAATACAACATTTGATATGAGCATAACAGAACTAAAGATGCAGTCAGGTCCGTCGATAATCACTGCCTTTTCTGCATTAAAAGGTCAGCTAACTGGTATAATTGCCAGTGATCATAGCATAAAAAAAGGTGCAGTAGATAAAGAAGCTGCAAAGAAAACAGCTCGGTTTGTAAGGTTTTGCGATTCGTTCAATATCCCTCTTATAGTTTTTGTAGATACTGAGGGCTTTGAAAAAAATATAGACATTAAATCTGCCGCAGAATTTGGTTATTGTTTTAGCGAAGCTAATGTTCCTATTATCACATTGCTTATTGGTAATGCAATAGGTAGCGCATATGCGTCGTTTGCTTCAAAAGGTCAAGGCGCTGATTACGTAATAGCTTGGCCAAATGCAACGATCTCATGCCTTTCACCTAGAGCGCAGGTTAACATTTCTAATATTGCTGAACTAAAGACTACTAACACTGATGAGAAAAGAGCCGAACTTGCGGAAGAGTACAGGGATCAATGGGCATCTCCGCTTGTTGCTGCAAAAGCTGGATATATTGATGATATAATTGCACCGGAGGACACTAGAAAAACATTACTAAAAGTTATTGATATGGTTATTTATAAAAATACACATGTGCCAAATAAAAAACATGGCAATGTGCCTCTATAATTTTACAGAGGATATTATATAAAGATTTAAATTTTATTATGGGGGTTAAAATGGATGCCTAAAGTAAAGATAATGGAGACGATCCTAAGGGATGCACATCAGTCGCATGCCGCCACAAGAATGCGGACAGAAGACATGCTACCCGTTGCGCCTTTATTAGATAAAGTTGGTTATTATGCTCTTGAAGTATGGGGTGGAGCAACGTTTGATACATGCCTAAGGTTTTTAAACGAAGATCCTTGGGAAAGACTAAGAAAACTAAAAGAAGCTATGCCCAATACTAAATTACAAATGCTACTTAGAGGACAAAATCTGCTTGGTTACAAACATTATGCAGATGATGTTGTTGAGCTATTTGTTCAAAAATCAATTGAAAATGGAATAGATATAATAAGAATATTTGACGCTTTAAATGACGTTCGTAATATGAAGACCGCTATGGATGCTACAAAAAAATATGGCGGTATTGTTGAAGCGACGATGGCTTACACAAAAAGCCCGTTTCATACAGAAGAATATTTCATTAATTTAGCAAAAACGCTTGAACAAATGGGCGCTGACACAATATGTATAAAAGACATGGCAAATTTAATTTTGCCTTATGAAGCATATGATCTTGTTAAAAAACTTAAACAAGCTGTTTCTGTGCCAATACATTTTCATACACATAACACAACAGGTACTGGTGATATGGTTTACCTTAAAGCCGTGGAAGCTGGCGTAGATATAATAGACACAGCACTTTCTCCACTAGGCAATGGTACATCTCAACCAGCAACTGAGCCTATGGTTGCAACATTTAGCAACACAAAATACGATACTGGCATTGATCTTATACTGCTATCTAAAATAGCTGAGCATTTCAGAACGGTCGTTGATAGATTGAAAAGCGAAGGCTATATTGATCCAAAAGTACTCGCAGTAGATACAAACACGCTTTTATACCAAGTTCCGGGCGGTATGCTTTCAAACCTAATTAGTCAACTAAAGCAAAGTAAGGCAGAGAATAGATTGCTTGAAGTTCTTCAGGAAGTACCTCGTGTAAGAGATGATTTTGGATATCCACCACTTGTAACACCTGCAAGTCAAATAGTTGGCACGCAAGCAGTTTTGAACGTCATATCCGGAGGCAGATATAAAATTGTCACTAATGAGACTAAAGACCTTTTAAGAGGAGAGTATGGTAGGTTGCCAGCGCCTGTTAATGAAGAAATACGAAAAAAGATTATCGGTGATGATTCTATTATTGATTATAGACCAGCTGACAAAATACCACCTGAAGTAGAAAAATACCGACATGAAATGAACGAATACTACGAAAAAGAAGAAGACATATTAACGTACGCTCTGTTTCCTCAGATAGCTACTAAGTTTTTCCAAGCAAGACTTGCGAAAAAATATAAGCTTGATTACGATAATATGGATACAGAAAACAATATTCATCCAGTTTAAAAATGGGCCCGCATTTTATGCGGGCTTATTGTGCAATTTTTAAATACTTTCAATATAAGAAAATTCAAACAGATTGAGGTGTGGTTATTGCGCATATTAATATCTAATGACGATGGTATCTCAGCAATTGGTATTCATGCTCTTGCCGAAGTGTTCTGTCAAAATAATGAGGTTGTCGTTTGTGCACCGGACATTGAGAGAAGTGCATGCTCTCATTCAGTTACAACATTTACACCGCTCAGAATTAAAATGTATGACATGGGCCTTCCACTGACAGCTTATTCTTGTAATGGAACTCCTGCAGACTGTGTTATATTTGCTTTAAATGAACTGATAAATGAAAAGCCAGATTTAGTTATTTCAGGCATCAACGCAGGAGGTAATCTCGGGCAGGATGTTTTATATTCAGGTACAGTATCAGCAGCGCTTGAAGGTGCAATACATGGAATTAAATCTATAGCTATATCTCTAGTAATGCATAACAAGACAACAAGCTATCAACCTTCGGCAAAATTCCTTTATGACTTTATTGAGAAAAACGGTATCGAATTCTTAGAAGACGGCACTGTTTTAAATATTAACGTACCACCAGATGAGCAGCCAAATGATTTTAAAATATGTAAGTTAGGACAATACCAGTATGACTTAAAATATGATAAGAGACAGGATACAGCTGGTAGAGAATATTATTGGATGGATGCGAAATATTCACAGGAGAATTTAAGTGACATAGACACTGATTTGCATTATATCAAGCAAGGTTATGTGACATTGACTCCTCTTAGATACAATTTAACGGATGAGTCACTTTTAAACAAGCTTAAGGAGCGTGTATAATAGTTGGATAATGTTAATTTATTTGCTCAATTAGAGCAGAAAAAAAACCAAATGAGCAAAGGACAAAGGCGTATAGCTCAATATATTACAGATAATTATGAAAAAGCAGCTTTTTTCACTGCGTCAAGACTTGGCGAGGAAGCTAACGTGAGCGAGTCAACCGTTGTTAGATTTGCAATCATGCTAGGCTATGAAGGCTATCCTTCTCTTCAAAAATCATTACAAGAATTTACTAAAAATAAACTAACTACACTTCAAAGGTTAGATATTACATCGGATATACATATGGTTAACGTTTTAAGTAATGTACTTAAGTCAGATATGATGAGTATCAAATATACACTAGAGAGAATGGATCAAGGCACATTCTTAAAAGTAGTAGAAGAGATGCTAACTGCAAAACGCGTTTTTATTTTAGGCGTAAGAAGTGCTTCGTTGCTTGTTCAGTTTATGGGGTATTATCTAAACTATCTGCTAGACGATGTAAGAGTTGTAACTTCGGGTGTTGCAGATGTATTTGAACAATTAGTTAGGCTTGATAAAGACGATGTGCTGATTGGAATAAGCTTTGCAAGATATGCAACACGCACTATAGAAGGCATGGAAATGGCAAAAGAACGTGGAGCAAAGGTAATAGCTATTACTGATAGTGAGGTTTCACCTCTTTGCAAGTATGCCGACATTTCGATGTTTGCGCCATCTGAAACAACAACATTTGTAGATTCTCTAGTTTCGCCTCTAAGCTTAATAAACGCATTAGTTGTAGCGATAAGCATAAATAAAAAGAGTGAAGTCACTAACCATCTACAAACACTAGAAAAAATCTGGGATCAATACGATATTTACGAAAACAAAAAATAAGGAAATGATATATGAAATGCATTTTTGTTAGGCATGGACAAACCGACTGGAACAATAATAGAATGACACAAGGTCAAAGTGATACAGAGCTTAATGACACAGGAATACAACAAGCTGAGCGTGTCGCAACGGCCCTAGAAAAAGAAAGCATCGCAAAATGTTATTATAGCCCGCTAAAAAGAGCAAAACTAACGGCGAAGATAATAACTGAGCATTTAGATATTCAAGCAAATGAAGATAGTTCACTAATTGAGATTAATTTTGGGCTTTGGGAAGGGCTTACGTTAAAGCAGATAAGCGAAAGATATGAGAGTGAATTTAAGAATTGGTTATATGCTCCGCATAAAGTTGTTATTGAAGGTGGAGAAGATTTAAACAAAGCTTATGAAAGGGCAGATTTGTTTATAAGTGATGCAATTAATCGCGACGAAGGAGATATACTAATTGTATCTCATGGCTTGCTTATAAAAGCGCTTATAATAGCTACATTAGGGCTTGATTTAAAGGATTTACAAAAATTTGGAGTAGACAATGCATCAATTAGTGTAATTGAGATAAAAGGCGATAGACGATATTTAAGTAGATTAAACGATACATCGCATTTAGATAGGTAGATATGAAAAAAGAAATTATTATTATTGGAGCTGGAGCTGCGGGAATGATGGCAGCAATAAAAGCTTCTGAGAAAAAAGAAAATAATATAACGATAATTGAGCGTAACGATAAGGCTGGTAAAAAGCTGCATATTACTGGCAAAGGCAGATGTAATATCACAAACGCTGCGGACATGAGTGAGTGGGACGCTTTTATCAAGAGAAACTATAAGTTTATGTATAGCTCTTTTGCTGCGTTTAGTAATACAGCGCTATTGGACATGCTTGCTAGTTTTGGTTTAAAAACAAAACAGGAGAGAGGCAAAAGGATTTTCCCGGTTTCAGATAAAGCATCTGAAGTTGTTAGAGTTCTTGAAAATCAATTAAAAAAACCTAATGTGAAAATAGTGTATAATGAGCGTGTTACAACAATAGGCGGTGCAGGCGGTTATGCAGTAAAAGTTGTTACAGATAAAAACATTTATAAATGTGATTCACTAATAATCTGCACTGGTGGGCAATCATATCCAATGACAGGTTCTACAGGCGATGGATATGCATTTGCAAAAAAACTTGGACATAGTGTTAACGAAATTGAGCCAGCGCTTGTTCCTTTGATAGTAAAAGATGAAGATATAAGATCTCTTACCGGGCTTACACTTAAAAACGTTACACTAAATGCAAAGAAAGATAAAAAGTTTATATATACAGATATAGGTGAATTGCTTTTTACCCATTTTGGTGTTTCGGGACCTATGGCACTAAGTCTTTCTAGCTCACTGGGCAAAAATAAAATTAATGAATTAGACGTTTACATAGATCTTAAGCCAGGCTTGCAAATTGATCAACTTGATGCGCGAATACAAAGAGATTTTGAAGCGTACAAGAATAAAGACTTATCAAACGCACTAGTAGATCTTATGCCAAGAGCATTAATACCAATAATAATTGGAAGAGCAGGTCTGGACATTCATAATAAGCCGAATGAATTGACTAAAATACAAAGAGCATCGTTAGCAACTGCTCTAAAACACTTTACGCTTAACGTTTCTGGGCTTAAATCAGTTGAAGAAGGTATCATAACTCGAGGTGGAGTAAATGTAAAAACAATTGATGCAAAAACAATGAGATCAAAAATTGTACCGAATGTTTATTTTGCTGGTGAGGTTTTAGATGTTGATGGTCTTACAGGCGGATTTAACTTACAAATAGCATTTAGCACTGGATATGTTGCAGGGCAGAATGCATAATATGGAGGGTTTATATGATTAATATAGCTTTAGATGGACCAGCAGGTGCTGGAAAAACTACAGTGGCAGGCATAATTTCAAAAAAACTAGCTATTGTAAACCTTGATACTGGAGCAATGTACAGGTCAGTTGCACTTAAGGCTATTAGAAACGGGCTGGACACAAAAAATGCCCAGGAAATAACTGATATGCTAAAGAACACAAGCATTAATATTAAATACGAAGACGGTAAGCAAAAAATAATATTAGATAATGAAGATGTAACTAACGATATAAGAACACCTGAAGTTACAGCAGGAGCATCTAATGTAGCAAAAATCGAAGAAGTTAGAAAAACACTAGTTAAACTGCAAAGAGCAATTGCAAACGAGAATTCTGTTATAATGGACGGAAGAGATATAGGAACTCATGTATTACCAAATGCAAATGTTAAATTCTTTCTCACGGCTACTACAGATGAAAGAGCAAAAAGACGTTATTTAGAGCAGATAGAAAAAGGATTCTCAGTAACGCTTGAAGAAGTAAAAGCTGATATAATCAAAAGGGATGATAGTGATATAAACAGAGAGCACTCTCCATTAAAGCAGGCAGAGGACGCTATATACATAGATTCCACCGACATGAGCATTGAAGAAGTAGTTAATAAAATGCTTGATGTGATAAAAGGATAGTTTAAAATGCTACAAATATTTTTAAGAATTTTATTACAACCTCTATTTTGGCTTTTCTATTGGCCAAAGCCGAAAAATTGGCGCAATCTGTTTCAGAGTGGTCCTGTAATATATATGAGCAACCATAAAAAGTGGTTCGATCCGGTAATGATAATACTATTTTCAGTAAGACCTGTTTATATTTTAGGTAAAGAGGAATTGTTTGTAAATAAGTTACACGGATTTATACTTAGGTCATTATATGCGTTCCCTGTAAAAAGAGGGCAAGCAGACGTCAGTGCAATTAAAACTAGTATAAATATACTGAAAGAAGGCAAGATTCTTCTGATTTTCCCTGAAGGAACACGTACGAAAGGCGAAAACTTAAATTCGATGCATGATGGTGTATCGTTTATTGCTATGCGCGCTAAAGCGACTATTGTACCTATTAATATACAAAATGATTATACATTTTTCCATAGGCCAATAGTTACTATTGGTGAACCATTAGATATAAACAAAATTGAAGCGGAAAAAGGCAAGTTATCTAAAGAACAGATATCTCAAATACTGTTTGGCACCTTAAAAGAGCTTCATCAGGGAGAATAATCCATTATGGAAATAAGATTAGCTAAAAATGCAGGCTTTTGCTTTGGCGTAAAAAAGGCTATAGATACAATCGAAGATAATTTTAACATTGAAAACATGTATACACTTGGCCCAGTTATACATAATAAAGATGTAATAGAAGCTTTAGAGCAAAAAGGCGTATATGCTGTGGATGATATTTTGCAGCTTAAAAAAGGTGATACTGCTGTAATTAGAAGCCATGGTGAGCCCGAAAGTACGTATATAAGAGCACAAGAAATAGGCGTTCATATAATAGATGTTACATGTCCATTTGTTAAAAAAATACACGATATTGCAGCAGAAACGTCTAAAAATAACAGAAAACTAGTTATCATTGGTCAATCAAAACACGCAGAAGTTCTTGGAATAGCTGGTTGGTCAAAAGATACTATTGTTATAGAAACAGAAGAAGATTTAGAGGATTTTATAGAAAATAATACACCAGAAACACCAATTTCTGTTGTTGCTCAAACTACACAAAATAAAAAAACTTATGAAATGTACTGTAACACACTAGCAAATTATTTTAATAATATTAAAGTATTTGATACAATATGTTTAACTACAAAAAACAGACAAGAGGAAGCAGTTGAACTCGCAAAAACAGGAGATGTTGTTATTGTAATAGGTGGGAGTCACTCTGCGAATACGCAAAAGCTATTTCAATTATGCTCATTATATTGCAAGAGAACATTCAAAATAGAAAGGGCTACTGAGCTGCCACTTGAAAATATATGTCAAGATGATATAATTAATATTGTCGCTGGTGCTTCAACACCAGATTGGTTAATTAGGGAGGTTATTAATACAATGGCACAATTGGAAAATGAGAATGAGGAAACCAATGGCGTAATTAGTGATGTAGCTAATGTGGAGGTTGCTGAAAAAGAGGCGCTAGTGCAAGAAGCCAGCATTTCTGAAGTTACTGATTCGTCCACGCCTATAGTTGAATCTTCAAATGACAATACATCTGTAGTAACACCTGATATGGCAGAAGACGCAGATTTTATGGCTGACTATGAAAAGACTTTCACACCGCTTAAAACTGGAATGATAGTAAAAGGAAATGTTGTTCAAGTTACTGACAACGAGGTGTGCTTAAATATTGGATATAAATCAGATGGTATTATTAGCAAAAAAGATCTTGGTATAAAAGAAGACGAAACCTTAAAAGAAAAAATCAAAATCGGTGATGAAATAGAAGCTGAAATAATTAAGCTTAACGATGGCGAAGGTAATGTGCTTCTTTCACGCAGTAAGATGCTTGCTGATGAAGGCTGGAATTCGTTTATCGATAAAATGGAACAGAAACCTGAAATTGAATGCGTTGGTAAAGAAGCCGTAAAGGGCGGACTTATTACATTTGTTGATGGCTTTAGAGTGTTCATTCCTGCTTCGCTTTTAGATGTGAAATATGTTGAAGATATAAAAGATTTTGTTGGTCAGACAATTAAAATTAAAATTGTAGAGATCGATAAAGCGAAAAAGAGGGCTATTGGCTCTAGAAAAGAAGTTATGCTTACAGAAATCCTTAAAGAAAAAGAGCAAAAATGGAATGAGTTTAAAGAGGGAGACGTTGTAAAAGGAAAAGTAATGCGCATTACTGATTTCGGCGTTTTTGTAGATATTGGTGGCATTGATGGCATGATACACGTATCTGATCTAGCTTGGTTTAGAGTAAGCCATCCATCTAATATAGTTAGCATTGGACAGCAAGTTGAAGTTCGCATAATATCAATTGATACAGAAAAGAACAAAATCGGTTTATCACTTAAGCATATGTCCAAAAAACCTTGGGATACAGCGGCAGAGAAATATCCAGTTGGTAGTATAGTAGAAGGTACCGTTGCAAGGATTGCTCCGTTTGGTGCATTTGTTGAACTAGAGCAAGGCATTGATGGTCTCTTACATATTTCTCAAATATCTCTAAATAGAATAAACAAAGTCGAAGATGAGCTGAAAATTGGAGATAAAGTAACTGTTAAAGTTCTTGAAGTAGATGGTGAAAAGAAAAGAATTAGCTTATCAAGAAAAGAACTCTTGCAAAAAGAAGAAGAGATTAAGCACCCAAAAATCATAATCGAAGAAGACGAGATGGATTACGTAATTCCTCCTATAGAAGAGAATACAGTTACGATCGGGGAAATACTAAAACAACAAGAAAACAACGAAAACTAATGATAATTTAAAGCTCAAATATAATTTGAGCTTTTTTTATTTTTTATGTATATATTTTCTTTGTCTGCTAATAATATTATTGACCTCACAAAATACATTGAGACCCCCTTTAATTTTGCCGCAATTGATTTTGCGGCATTTTTTTGTGAAAAATGTACCAGCATATTTAATTTTGAAAAACTAAAACTAAAATCAATAGGAGGTAAATATGATGAAAGCGAAAAAAACCCATGAAGCGTTTATGACTGATATTTTATCTGAAAAGGAAATAGCAGGGATGAGCAAAACAAGAAAAGCCGAAGAAATGGAATCTTCTAATTACAATCACAGAGCTTAATGAAAAAACGCTGCATTTAAATTTGCAGCATTTTTTTGTGTAAATATTATAAGTTTGTGCAGTATGTTCTAACATAATATATTTATAAATACTAATACTAAAATAGGAGGTAGGATTATGATTAATAATAAAATAAAATCATTAATTACAACCTCAGTATTAGCGGTATCGCTTATGTCACCTATCAATGCATATGCAACAGATAATAATTTTAAGTCCGTATTAAATCCTAGCTATGCTCAAATTAACGATATTGATAATGTAAATGATTCAAACATTTGGATTATATCGCAATATGAGCAGGAAGTCGCAAGCTTAGTTAATAAAGAAAGAGTTAGAAGAGGACTTGCCCCATTAAAATATAACTATGATTTGGGTTGGATAGCTAGATTGAAATCTAAAGATATGGTTAACAAAAATTATTTTTCTCATTATTCGCCAACATACGGAAGCCCATTTAAGATGATGGAGAGCCGTGGAATAAGATTTGTTGCAGCTGGGGAGAACATTGCAAAAGGTCAAAAAACGCCCGCTGAGGTTATGAAGGGCTGGATGAACAGTCCAGGGCACAGAAACAATATTTTAAGTCCTATATACAAAGAAATAGGCGTAGGTGTGGCACAATTAAAGAACGGAACATTCTGTTGGACTCAAATGTTTATTAAACCGAGGTAAATAGCTAAAATACAAAACGGAAGGACTAAAAAGTTCTTCCGTTATTTTTAATAAAATATTTTCAAAACAAATGAAATCATGCATACTAACAATCTATGCTTTTTAGTTATATGATATCAATGCATCTTCCAAATTTTTAATCTGATTAGTAATTTCAGCCAATAGTTCGTTTTCTTATGGGAAGTTTAAAATTAATCAAACATTCAATTGCATAAAACCAGATGAATCAAGAAAACCAAATTTTGAATATAATGGCTTTCCATCTGAAGAGGCATGCAGACGAATAGTTTTATAGTTTAAACTTTTTGCTTCTTCAATTACTTCTTTTAGTAGCAAAGAGGCAATTCCTTTTCTGCGACATTCTTCTACTGTATAAACATTTGTCACATATGCAATTCGTCCAGATGATGAATATGAAGGAGGTAGTGTATAAAAACACAATCCACATGTTGCAATGGGAATACCATCCTCAATAGCCAAAAACGATATAAGATTATTAGAGTTTATTGCTGGAATAAAATAATTTGCAAATTTTTCATCAACATTATCAACTGGTGGAATACCTTCGTCGATTAACTGCTGTTTACGGAATTTTACTAAAACGTCAACATCTGCGATAGTGGCTTTTCTTATCTCCATGATGAACACCTATAACTTTCTGTTAATATTGCATATATCTATATATTATCATAAAAAAGAAAGAAGTCGATTTAATTTTACAATCGACTTCTTAAAATAATTTGGTGCGGATGAAGGGACTTGAACCCATACGATATTGCTATCACTGGCACCTGAAGCCAGCGCGTCTGCCAATTTCGCCACATCCGCAGATAAACAAAGATGCAGCAAAATATTACTAAGCTGCATCTAGTTGGTGGAGAGGGATGGATTCGAACCATCGAAGGCGGAGCCGGCAGATTTACAGTCTGCTCCCTTTAGCCACTCGGGAACCTCTCCATAAAAGTAAAGTGGAGCTGGTGATGGGACTCGAACCCGCAACCTGCTGATTACAAATCAGCTGCTCTGCCAATTGAGCTACACCAGCATAAACCGTTTTTACTTAAAAAAAATAAAATGGTGGGCCTTCAGGGACTCGAACCCCGGACAAACCGGTTATGAGCCGGTTGCTCTAACCAACTGAGCTAAAGGCCCGCACAAAATGTGACGGAAGTTGGCTTTAAACAAGGAAAATGGTGACCCCTAGCAGATTTGAACTGCTGTTACCGCCGTGAAAGGGCGGTGTCTTAACCGCTTGACCAAGGGGCCTAAAAAGTAATGGTCGGGGTGGAGGGATTCGAACCCCCGGCCCCATGCTCCCAAAGCACGTGCGCTACCAAGCTGCGCTACACCCCGTTATTTGCGACAAATAATAATATACAGTATAACAAATTAAAAGTCAATATGTTTTCGTTACTTAGCTACAGAATATTTTGTAATACATGCTTTGAAGTTTTGCATTTCGTTTGGTATAATCATTGTATTGTATACGAAAAGGTGAAAATATGTCAAATAGAGAATCATTATATATTTCTAAAGAAGAAATTGAAAAGCAGATGCTTTTTATTAGCGAAATTAGTAACAAATGGGGATCACTAAAGCGTCGTTATTTTATTAATACTTATGGCTGCCAAATGAATGTCCATGATAGCGAAAAACTGCAAGGTATGCTAAGTCGTATGGGATATGAGCCAGCGGAGTCATACATGAATGCTGATATAATCGTATTTAACACATGTTGCATACGTGAACATGCTGAAGCTAAGGTCTTTGGTAATGTCGGAGCACTCAAAGATTACAAAACTACTCATCCATCAACAATAATCTGTGTCTGCGGTTGTATGATGCAACAACAAGATACGGCAAGCACACTAGCAAAAAAATTCAAGCATGTAGATCTAGTTTTTGGCACACATAATCTGCATAAATTTCCAGAATTATTGCATAAAGCATTAGAAGATAATTGCCAAGTTGTGGATATTTGGAACGATGATGAGGGTAGCATCGCTGAAGATGTTCCCGTTGAAAGGAAAGACGGACCTCTTGCTTGGGTTAACATAATGTACGGTTGCAATAACTATTGTTCTTACTGCATAGTACCATATGTTAGAGGTAGAGAAAGAAGCAGAGACCCAAAAGATATTATTAAAGAAGTACAGGGGTTAAGCGAACACGGATACAAAGAAGTAACTCTTCTTGGCCAAAACATAAATTCATATGGTTTAGACTCCGAAAACATGATGCCTTTTGCTCAGCTACTTAAACGTGTAAATGATGAAACTGATATTGAGCGCATAAGGTTTATGACATCACACCCTAAAGACTTATCAGATGAGCTAATAGATGCGATGGCAAAACTAGATAAAGTCTGCAAACATATACATCTACCTGTTCAGGCTGGTAGTGATGCAATATTAAATAAAATGAACAGAAAATATACTACAGCTCATTACATTGAGTTAGCCCAAAAACTTAGAAAAGCAGTTCCAGAGATAGAAATAACTACGGATATTATAGTTGGCTTTCCTGGCGAAACAGACGAAGATTTTGAGATGACCAAAAATTTTATGAAAAAAGTAATGTTTAATGGTGCATATACTTTTAAATATTCGCCCAGAAAAGGAACAGTCGCTGAGAAGATGACTGATCAAATCCCAGAGCAAGTTAAAAAGCAAAGATTGCATGAGCTTAATGATGTTATGACTGAGATTGTGTATGATTTTTTAAAAAGCTATATAGGTACTGACCAAAGCGTACTTGTTGAGTCGTTTAACAGCGGTGTGTTAATGGGGAAGACGAGCACTGCACGCAGTGTGTTTTTTGAGGGGCCTCAAGACTTAGTTGGCAGTATTGTAAACGTAAAAATAACTGGGACTAGATCATTTTCGCTTCGTGGAGAGCTAATAAATTAGCCACAGATAAATGGGGGACAATAATGGATAATAAACTTACACCTATGATGCAACAATATATGGCAGTAAAAAATAAATACAAAGACTGTCTTATTTTCTTTAGACTTGGCGATTTCTATGAGCTGTTTTTTGACGATGCACTTGTCGCTTCAAGAGTTCTTGGTATTACACTTACTAAAAGAGATTGCGGAATGCAAGAAAAAGCACCAATGTGTGGTGTTCCTTATCATGCAGTAGATGGATATCTTCGAAAACTCATAAGAGAAGATTTTAAGGTCGCAATTTGTGAGCAACTAACTGACCCAAGCGAATCTAAAGGCATAGTCGAGCGTGATGTTATAAGGGTAGTAACACCAGGAACAGTAATCGAAGATGTGTTACTCGAGGATAAAGAAAACAATTTTATTCTTTCCATATGCTTTATGAACGATAAAATTGGTCTATCGTTTGCAGACGTTTCAACAGGTGATTTCTTTGTTGAAGAATTAACAGGTGATGAAGTGTTTGCACAGTTATCTTCAGAGCTTTTTAGAATAGCTCCTAGAGAGATAATAATAAACGATGAAACATATTTAAAGAAATCACAATACGCTTACCTAAACGATAGAAGTAAGTTCTTTATAAGCCCTTACCACAAATGGGCGTATGATTATCAAAGCGCGTATAAAGCACTGCTAAGACATTTTAACGTACTATCGCTTGAAGGATATGGTTGTCAGAATTATTATGTTGGAGTTTGCGCGGCAGGTGCGTTAATTGAGTATTTATCTGATACACAAAAGAATAGCATGGCTCATATTAATTCTATAGCTACTCACGAAACAAATAGATACATGATGCTGGATGAGCATACCAGAAATAACTTAGAACTTACTCGTACTATAATAAACGGTAGTAAAAAAGGATCTCTGTTATCTGTTTTAGATAAAACCCAAACGTCCATGGGTGGAAGGTTACTGCATAGATGGCTAGAGCAACCACTGCAAAGCAAAACTGAGATTGATGAGAGATTAAACGGAGTAGCTGAGCTATACGATGATCTTATAAAAAGAGATGAGCTTTCCGTACTATTAAAAGACGTATATGATATTGAGCGCATAACAAGCAAAATAGCATACGGCACAATTAATCCAAAAGACTGTTTGATGCTACAAAACTCACTAAAAGTACTGCCAAATTTAAAAGAACTGATAAAAAGCACAAGAAGCAATGTGCTTGCTGAGTGCTTTCAGCAACTAGATACGATGGAAGATATTAGCGCGATGCTAGATAGCGCAATAATTGATGAACCACCAACAGGGATAAAAGAAGGTGGAATCTTTAAACTGGGTTATAACAGCGAGGTTGATACATTAAGAGATGCTACAGTAAACGGCAGAAGATGGATTGCCCAATTAGAAGCAAACGAAAGACAAGAGACAGGCATCAAAAACCTAAAAATCGGATACAACAAAGTGTTTGGCTATTATATAGAAGTAACAAAATCATACTATGAGCAGGTTCCTTATAGATATACAAGAAAACAGACACTGGCTAATGCAGAACGTTTTATTACAGATGAACTGAAAGAAATTGAAAACACAATTTTAAATGCTGAAGATAAGCTCATTAAGCTTGAGCTTGAATTATATACACAATTGAAAGAAAAGCTTGATACTCAGATAAACCGTATAAAAGGCACAGCAAAAGTAATAGCTCAGTTGGACGCTATAACTGCACTAGCTAATGCTGCTGCACAAAACGGGTACACTAGACCACATATTAACGAACAGGGCTTATTAGAGATAAAAGCAGGCAAGCATCCGACCGTTGAGCAAGGTGTGACGTTTGTGCCTAACGATACACTCATGGACTGCGATGAAAATAGGTTTATTATATTAACAGGACCTAACATGGCAGGTAAAAGTACTTATATGAGGCAGGTGGCTCTAATAGCACTAATGGCGCATGTAGGCTCTTTTGTGCCAGCAACGTATGCAAACATCGGTGTGGTTGATAGGATTTTTACTAGAGTCGGTGCTTCTGATAATATTTCCTCAGGCGAAAGTACATTTATGGTTGAGATGAATGAAGTTGCAAACATTCTAAATAATGCTACAGATAAAAGTCTTGTAATCCTAGACGAAGTTGGTAGAGGGACAAGCACATACGACGGCTTATCGATTGCATGGGCAATTACAGAGTATATCGTTGATAAAAAACTATTGGGTGCTAAAACGCTGTTTGCAACTCATTATCACGAGTTAAGTGAGCTAGAAGGAACGCTTGATGGTATAGTTAATTATATGGTCGAAGTCAAAGAATCTGGCGATGATGTAGTCTTTCTTCATAAAATATTGAGAGGTAGCGTAGATAAAAGCTTTGGAATACACGTAGCAGGTCTTGCGGGAATTCCTCCGAGGGTTTTAGCAAGAGCAAAACAAATTCTAAAAGAAATCGAGTCGAAAAAGATCAATTCAATTTCTCCAAACATTATTGTTGAGAGTGTCAATGAAGGAGAATTAAAATATGCACACATTATAAACGAAATAGTTAATTTGGATGTTAATAAAATGACTCCTATATCAGCACTTAATTATTTATTTGAGCTTTATTTCAAGGTACAAGCTGAGGAAGGAAATTATGGACAGGATAAAACAGCTGGATGATATCACAGTAAACAGAATCGCAGCAGGTGAAGTTGTCACAAGGCCTGCTTCTGTAGTAAAAGAACTAATTGAAAACGCAATAGATGCGCAAAGTAGCTATATCACGATAGAGATCGAAAAAGGTGGAGTCGATCTTATTCGTGTTTCGGATAATGGAACAGGTATTGATGCTCATGATGTTTCGACTGCCTTTTTAAAGCATGCCACCAGCAAAATAAGTTCAGCAGATGATTTGGATAATATAAGTTCACTTGGTTTTAGAGGTGAGGCTTTGCCTTCTATTGCTTCTGTAGCTGATGTTGAACTGACTACACGTACAGAAAACGTTACAAGTGGTTCGTTTTTTCATGTAAGAGCAGGTAAGGTTCTGGAAGAAAAACCTATTGGTTGTCCAGAAGGAACGAGTATGAGCGTTAAGAATCTGTTTTTCAATACACCAGCTAGATTAAAATTTCTTAAAGCATCAGGAGTTGAAGCATCTTATGTTAGCGATGTTGTAAGTAGGTACATTATGGCTCATCCTGAGATTTCGTTTAAGTATATTAATAATGGCAAGACGATTTACCATAGCACTGGCAATGGAGATCTTAGAACGTCTATGTACTCGATTTACGGCAAAGAAGTTAATACAGACGCGCTAGAGCTTAATTACAGCGAAGAAAACTTTGAGGTACACGGCATAATAGGTAAACCTTCAATATCAAAACAGAACAGGCGCTATGAATCAGTATTTATTAATGGTAGATATGTTCAAAATAATACTATTTCACTTGCAGTAAAAGACGCAATGGAAACTCTGCTTATGACTAAGCGATTTCCGCTCTTTGCAATAGCAATTACTATGCCGTTTGATGATGTAGACGTGAATGTGCATCCTGCAAAACTGATGGTTAAATTTAAAGAAGAGAAGCGAGTTTATGATATTATTTTTGGTGCAGTAAAGAGATTATTTACGCCTAATGCTGAAGCGATTGCAGAAAACCCGATTGATAGATCTATAATCGAAATAGAAGATTACGTTAAGCCGGAACCAAGTATGATAATACCTGCGCAAACGCATGATCTTGAGAATGTAGATAGTAAAGAAGATCATTTTCTACAAAAAAAAGATTATACAGATGAAGTACTATATAAAAAAAGCAATTTCAAACCAGAGGTCTTAACAAAGTTAAGAGAAGTATCTATTGAATCAAATATCACTGGACAGATGAAAGTAGAAGAAGCATATGAATTTAGTGCATTCGAAAGTGGAGCATTGCAAGAAAAACTTGAATTTTCGATAATTGGGCAAGTATTTAATACTTATATCATCGTTCAAATTGATGACAATATGCTCATAATAGATCAGCACGCAGCCCATGAGCGAATTAATTATGATATGCTTAAAAAGAGTATAAACGAACGCGAAACAATTTCGCAGCAATTGCTTGTGCCATTTGTTCTAGAGGTTTCTCCGCTAGAAAAAGAACTTATTGACGAGAATATGGAGATATTTAATGATATCGGCTTTGAAATCGATAGTATGGGCGATAGAAGCATCAAAATAGGCTCAGTTCCGTATATTTTGGGTGGACCGCAGTTAAAAGATTGTTTTAATGACATGCTTGAAAGCCTTTTTGGATTCAAGAAGATGACAAACTATGATCTAAAAAAAGAAAAGCTTATTCAAACGGCTTGTAAAAGTTCGATCAAAGGTGGGGATAAGTTAGAACACAGAGAGATAGAAGCGCTGATAAGGCATTTCAAAGAAAATAATGTTACACTAACTTGCCCGCATGGAAGACCAATTGTTTATCCGATGACAAAACATGACTTAGAAAAGATATTCAAGAGGACTGTATGATAGTTAGTGATAAGAAAACTATAATTATAGCAGGACCAACGGCATCAGGTAAAACTGCGCTTTCAATTGAACTCGCTAAAGAGCTTAATGGAGAGATAGTGGCCGCTGATTCTATGCAGATATATAAGTATATGGAAATTGGTACTGCTAAACCTACGATTGACGAACAAGAAGGCATACCACACCATATGCTGAGTATAGTCGACCCCAAAGATAGCTACAGCGTATCTATGTACAAAGATGATGCACTTAGATGTTTAGAGGATATTTATAACAGAGGTAAGGTTCCTATAATTGTAGGAGGAACTGGGTTATATATAAACGCCTTAACTTATGACATGGATTTCTCAAATGCAGTAAAAAACGAAAGCTATAGAGAAGAATTAAAAGCAATCGCAAGAGACAAGGGCGAAAATGAGCTTTTTAAGCTGCTTGAGCAGAAGGATGCAATAGCAGCAGCAAGAATACATGAAAATGATGTTAAACGCGTAATTAGAGCTCTTGAAGTGGTGAGTGTAACAGGTAAAAGCTTGTACGAAAAACAAGATAGTTTTAAAGAGAAGAAACCACCGTTTCCATACGAAATTGTTGCAATCAACATTGAGAGAGAGACATTATATGATAGAATAAACAGACGTGTTCAAATCATGATTGAAATTGGACTGTTAGATGAAATGAAGCAATTATTAGATATGGGCGTTACTAAAGAAATGCAGTCTATGCAGGGGATAGGCTACAAACAGCTTTTTGATTACTTTGAAAATAAAATAACTCTAGAAGAAGCCATAACACTTATAAAAAAAGAAACAAGGCATTATGCCAAAAGACAACTTACATGGTTTAGAAATGATGAGCGTGTTAGATTTTTAGATGGTAACGGAAGCAAATGTTTTAAAAACCAATTAATGGATATACTAGAAGTACATTAAAGTAGAGGTGGTTTAAAACATGGGCAAACATGCTATAATACTTCAAGATGTATTTTTAAATTATGTTAGAAGAGAGAAGACTCCAATAACAGTGCATCTTACAAATGGGTTTCAGATAAAAGGCAATGTAAAAGGATTTGACAGTTTTACTGTGATTTTGGATAGCGAAGGTAAACAAATGATGGTGTATAAACACGCAATATCAACGATAACACCACTGAGACCTGTAGCTTTTTCGCAGCAAAGCGATAATTTAAATAGTTTAATTTAACTTTATTTGGGGGTTATTATGTATAATTATTTTCTAAAACAAGGCATCTCGCAAGATGCCTATAATTTTGTGAAAAAGTGCGAAGAGCAATGTAACGAAATTAGCAAAAAAATAGATGAGATTGTTGATGTAAATCAACTAAAAGTGCTTAGTTCAATGCAAAAAGAGAGTATTGCTGCAAGGCATTTTAATCCCTCTACAGGCTATGGCTATGATGATGAAGGCAGAGATGCCTATGAGCGCGTTTTTGCACGTGTGTTTGGCACTGAAGATGCTCTGGTAAGGCCACAAATAATTTCAGGTACGCATGCTTTAGCTCTTACGCTTTACGGCTTGCTTGAAAACGGGCAAACACTTCTCTGTATTACTGGAAAACCATACGATACACTTGATAATGTAATTGGTTTAAGCGAAAACAAGAAACACTCTCTTGCTTCATTAGGAGTTAAATATAAGCAAATTGATCTTACAAGCGATGGGCAGATAGATATTGACGAAGTATTAAAGCATGCAGAATCTGCAAGTGTTATTTTCATGCAAAGATCAAGAGGTTATGCATACCGCAGTGCACTATCAATAGATCAAATAAGGTCAACAATTGCTGCAATTAAAAAGTGCAATAGTGAAGCAGTATTAGTTGTCGATAACTGCTACGGTGAATTTACTAATGTAATTGAGCCTACGGATATTGGTGCAGACATCGCAGTTGGTTCGCTCATAAAAAACCCTGGTGGTGGTATTGCGCCAACGGGTGGATACATAGTAGGTAATAAAGAGTGCATTGAGACTATAGCTGATAGATGGAGCGCTCCTGGCATTGGTAAAGAAGTTGGTTCATATGCAGCAAGCTATGCGCCATTTTATCAAGGACTATTTCTAGCACCAATGATAGTGGGGCAGTGCCTTAAAGGTATAAGAGTGATGGCGTACATGTTTGAGAAAATGGGTTATGAAGTACTTCCTAAAAGCACTCAAGACCAAAACGACATTATTTTATCAGTAAAAACAGGTAGCGAACAGGTAGTAATTGATATATGTAAAGTCGTACAGTCTGTTTCGCCTGTTGATAGTAACGTAGTACCATTACCATGGGATATGCCCGGTTACTCCGACAAAGTCATAATGGCAGCAGGAACTTTCGTGCAAGGTAGCTCTATCGAGCTAAGCGCAGATGCTCCAATAAAAGAGCCCTATATAGTTTATATACAGGGCGGTTTGACGTATTCTCATATAAAAATAGCTGCTATGAAGATATATGACGCATTAAAACATACGAAGTAAACCTATGACAACACCCAAAATTTCAACACTTGGCACTAGAATAGGTGCCATTGTATCGTTTTCAGGCTGAAGTCTATAGTGACTTTTCTCTTTATAAAAACGCTTGCATGTAGCTTCGTTTTCAATAAGTGCAATTACTATTTGCCCGTTTAAAGCTGAAGGAGCTTGGCGGGCAATTACTATATCACCGTCGTTTATACCGGCTTTAATCATGCTATTCCCTTGGATATGAAGCATAAAGCATTGATCTGTAGAATTAAGAAGACTACTTGGGAAGATAATTGCATTTTCTATATTTTCTATAGCTGTTATTGGCAAACCAGCTGATACTTTACCAATAACAGGTACTTCTTGTTGCCTGCTTTGGTAATTAAGTTTAATAGAGCGCGACTGAAAATCGTTCTTTTGTATTAAACCTTGCTGTTCTAAGCTTTTAAGGTGCTGATGAACGCTTGATGGCGAAGAAAGCCCAACAGCTGCACATATCTCTCTAACAGAAGGGGAGAGCCCATTTTGCAACTGATATTTATGTACGAATTCTAGTATTTCGCTTTTTTTATTACTTTTTCTAGCCATTTTATAATACCTCATTCATCTCTAAGTTTAATTATCTTTGCTGCAAGTCGCCTTTTTTCTTCGCTCATAGCTGCATAATGTTTACGTGTTGTGTTAACGTCCTTATGTCCTAAAACATCGGCAACAAGGTAGATGTCGCCAGATTCTTGGTATAATCTTGTCCCATAAGTGGACCTAAGTTTGTGTGGAGTTATGTTTTTAAGCGGTGTGACCGTTTTGCTATATTTCTTAACTAGGTTTTGAATAGAACGCTGTGTTAGTCTCTTCTTTTGTAGAGAAAGAAATAGCGCGTTTTCACTTCCGGTTTCAGCAATCACAGCTTTTCTTTCTTCTAAATACTCAAAAAGAGCTGACTTAACTTCTGATCCAAAATAAAGCGTAACCTGGTTACCGCCTTTGCGTGTAACATTAAATGCATTGGATTTGAAATCGACATCGTTTATATTAAGACCAACAAGTTCGCTCACACGGATACCTGTCCCTAAAAACAGTGTAAGAATTGCAGTGTCTCGCTTTTGCGTTTTTGCATGATATGATTGTTGCTTTTTGGAAAGAGTATCGCCACTTTCTGACGCATCTATTAGGTTTGCTATTTCATCTGGCTCAAGCCGTACAATAGTCTTCTCTTTAATACTTGGTGAATCGATTAGAGCGATTTTGTTAGCGTCAATCTGCTCTTTTTTATAATAGTATTTTGAGAATGACTTGAGTGCCGATATTTTACGAGCTTTACCGGTATTGTGGTTTTCGATAATATCATCATTCTTGTTGTAGTAGGTGAGGTAGTTAAGATATAACTCAAAGTGTGTCGTTTCTAAAGCGTTAAAATCGCTGATAGTAATATCTTTAATGTTCTTGCCTCTGTAATCCGCCAACTCAGTTACGGCAAAATTAAAAAAAACTCTTAAATCATAGGCATAATTTAGCCGAGTGAGGGGGGAGGTAGTAGATTCTATGCCCATAAAAAAATCTGCGCAGAAATCAGGTAGCTCTTTTATAAGCTCCTTTAAACGATTATTTAAATTAATGCTGTTGTTTTTATAGTACTCATTATCAGGCATTTAAAAACTACTTCCTTAAAATCAAGTAAGCTATTATAAATATATAATATAACATTCTAATAAAAAGAACAAATGTTTCTGTAAGTAAATTTTAATAATACATTTTAATATTAGCAAAAAGTCTAATTTACTTACAGAAAATTTAAGAATTAATTGATACTTTATTAAAACTAAAATCACTTTTAAGATTAAAACAAATTATGAATTTAAATGTTACTAAATTTATTTATTGAATACGGACTAATAACTTTCAATTAGTGAACAAAACTTATGAACAATTCATGTATAGATTATTTAAATAATTTAATATCAAGAAACTGTAAATAACAAATATATTAATTATTATTGAGTAAAGTTTAAACAGCAAAAGTAATAACATTTTTAATAGCGAATGAATTATAACATGTTTATATAAATCAAAATCGATTTTAAAGGCAAGTAAACATTGATAGTTTCGCAAAAAATTTTGTACTCGATTATAATCAAACGGTATTTACAAGCAGATCGTTTTAAATAACGCTTATGAGTTATAAATCATGCAAAAGCAATAAGAATGAACTAACTACAATGAGTTCAGCCCAATGCTATAAAAGGCTTAAATGATATAATAAATCTTGAATGAAAAACACAACTATGCGTAAAACTTGTCTTTTGCGAATAGTTGTATATGTTCTAAATTTAATTTTAATAACCTTCAGCCTTTAGCCTAGCCTTCTTTATCTCGTCAGTAGCAAGCTTATCGCACCTATTGTTTAATACATTATTAGAATGACCTTGCACTTTTACCCATGTTACTTTATGTATCTGCGTATAATGTAAAAGTAATTTCCACAGATCTTGATTTTCAACGGGATCCTTTTTGCTTGTCTTCCAGCCGTTCTTCTCCCACCCAGATATCCAGTTCAATAAGAACGCATTGGAAACGTAAGCACTATCTGTGTAAATTGCAACACTGCAAGGTTCTTTTAACGCTCTAAGGCCTTGTATGACTGCAAAAAGCTCCATCCGGTTGTTTGTAGTCTCCTTAACAAATCCTGAAAGCTCTTTTTCTGTACCTTTGAAAGATAATATTGCGGCCCATCCACCCGGCCCTGGGTTGCGGGAACAAGCGCCATCGGTATAAAGAATTACGTCTTTCAAATTAGTTTTCCTCAGCCATTTTTTTAGTTTTGTTCATTACAGCTACAGCGGCATCGATTATTGCTCCTCTAAAACCACTTTCTTCAAAGGACTTAACGCCTTCAATTGTAGATCCACCTGGTGAGCATACATCATCTTTAAGAGCGCCAGGATGTTTTCCTGTCTCTATAACCATTTTTGCAGATCCTAAAACCGTCTGAGCGGCAAGTTTATAAGACAGCTGTCTATCAAGCCCACCTAAAACACCGGCGTCAGCAAGCGCTTCAATAAACATATAAACATATGCTGGACCACTACCACTAACAGCACCTACTGCATCCATAAGTTTTTCTTCAACAACACATGTGATTCCAAGTGTGTTAAGTAACTCTAGTATGAACTGTTGTTCATCAGAATTAATTTTTTCATTAAAAACAACTGCGCTTGCACCTTCGCCAACTAAAGCTGGAGTATTAGGCATAACTCTTACTACTCTATCTGTTTTAGAGGCACTAATAAGCGCCTTAACAGTAACGCCAGCTGCAATAGATATGATTACATTGTTTGCCGTAAGCATTGGTGCTAATTCGTTTAAAACTGGCTTACATACGTAAGGTTTAACTGCCAATATTATATATTTGCAATTCGCAGCTAAATCTATTGTGGATTTTGCCGCGTTAACATTTAATTCACTACACAACTCATTAAGTTTCTCGGTATTTTGGTCGTATACATATATATCCTTTGAATTAAGAAGGTTTTTGCTAAATATCCCATTTATCATTGCACTGCCCATGTTTCCGCAACCAATAAACCCAACTTTTTCTGTTCCCATGAGAAATACCTCCTTGACTATTATAGTACAATATTTTATAATTGATTTTGCAACTGACTATAGGGGCATGATGTAATTGGTAACATTACGGTCTCCAAAACCGTCCTTGAGGGTTCAAGTCCTTCTGCCCCTGCCAAAAATAAACCGCTTAAAGCGGTTTATTTTTTTACTCTTCTTCTTTGTCTGGGTCAGTTTTAGGCTCCTCTGGTTCTGGCTTTGGTAATTTCTCGCCACAACTTGAACAAAAAGAATCTTCAACCTTATTCTTTGTTCCGCATTTAGGGCATATTATTACGCCTTTAAGTTGTTCTATTTCACTCTTAAGATCTTCAATAACTTTTATTTTCTCATCAATTAGAGCTACAAAATCAAGAGCATCAGTTGGAGCAATATTTTTAGCTATACCATATTGCGCTTTTCCATAACCCTCATATAGTTTATCAAGATCTCCTTCTTCGGAATTCAATTTTAATGATAGTTTTGTTAATCCTGACAATTCTTTAGACTTTTTTATCGTTGAATTTGCCACTTTATTCAAGGTATTCCCTAAATCATCAAATAAACTCATAATGTACCCTCCTTATCAATCTTCTGATATGTTTTGCTTATTATATACCCGTTCTATTTTTTTGTAAACGATTATACATTAACGCTATTACTTAGAAGAATTTGTGATTCATTTTCTTTTAAAATTGGTGCTATATGATTTTCAATAAAATCTCGTGTTTGTTTAGGTGCTATACCAACATATTCCTTTGGATCCAAAAGTGCATCAATATTATTCAATACGCCTTTAAATGCCTCATCCTCGCTTATAAGCTCAATTAGGTTGTTTTGCAAGCCTAAAACTTTTATGTTTTTGCCTGCTTCAATAGAATACTGTCTTATTTTTTCGTGTAATTCTTGTCTGTCTCCCCCATTTTTTACAGCATCCATAAGTATGTTTTCAGTTGCCATAAATGGAAGCTCTTCCATAATGTGCTTATTAATTACTTTATCGTAAACAACTAGGCCTGATAGCACATTCAACATAAGGTTCAAAATAGCATCAACAGATAAAAACGCTTGACCAAGCACTATTCTTCTGTTTGCTGAATCATCAAGTGTACGCTCAAACCACTGTGTAGAAGCTGTCATTGCAGTATTTATTGGCAAAGACATTACGTATCTTGATAGCGCGCAAATGCGTTCGCTACGCATTGGGTTACGTTTATACGCCATTGCAGACGAGCCAATCTGCTTTGATTCAAAAGGCTCTTCTACCTCTTTAAGATGTTGAAGCATTCTCATGTCGTTAGCAAATTTATAAGCGCTTTGAGCTATTAAAGCTAGCTCGTTTAAAACAATGCTATCTAATTTTCTAGGGTACGTTTGCCCTGTTACTGGGAATGACTCGTCATACCCGAGCTTTTTAGTAACGATTTTATCAAGCTGTGCAACTTTATCAGTATCTCCAGAAAACAACTCTAAAAAGCTAGCCTGAGTTCCAGTCGTGCCTTTAGCACCACGTAGCTTAACAGCTTTTTTTGTGGGTTGCAGCTGCTCATAGTCCATAAGGAACTCTTGTAGCCACAGCGCACCTCTTTTGCCTACTGTAACAAGCTGAGCTGGTTGAAGATGCGTATAGCCAAGCATAGGCATATCAGCATATTTTAACGAAAAATCAGATAAGAGCTTTAACACTCCTAATAATTTTCTTTCAACTAATTCAAGAGCCTCTTTAAAAATGATTATATCCGTATTATCTCCAACAAAGCATGATGTTGCTCCAAGATGGATAATAGGTTTTGCAGTTTTGCAGAGCTGTCCATACGTTAATATATGAGCCATAACATCATGGCGCACTTCTTTTTCTTTTTGCGCAGCTGCTTCGTAATCTATATCAGTTACATGCTCTTTAAGCTCAGCAATTTGCTCGTTTGTGATAGGCAAACCAAGTTCTGCTTCAGCTTCTGCAAGAGCAATCCAAAGTTTTCTCCAGGTAGTGAATTTCTTTTCGTCCGAGAATAGGTATGACATGTCTTTACTTGCGTATCTATTTACTAAAGGATTTTCATATGTATTATGCATGTTACTCTCCCACACTTTATTTTATAAAAAGTTTACAATATAATCGATGAAATTTAAAGAGCAAATTTTACGTATTTGCTGTTCAGTATAGTTTAATCTTGCCAGTTCATTTGGTATAGCTTGGGCTTGATGTGCTCCTGTAAGCCCAGTAGGAGTTTTTAGCATGCCGTCAAAATCACTACCAAGCCCTACACAATCAATACCACCTAGTGAAGCGATATAATCGATATGAGCAACTACACTCTTAACGCTAACAAAACGTTTAGCTAAAAACGGCGGATAGTATGACACTCCGATGTACCCTTTTTTATCTATAATTGCTTTAAGTTGATCGTCATACAGATTCCTTTTTGAAGTGTAAAGAGAATGTGCATTTGAATGTGTTGCGATAATAGGACTTTTAGAGCGTTCAACAATGTTCCAAAAACCACCAACATTAATATGTGAAACATCTATTGCAACATTAAGCTCGTTTAATATACCGACAGCTTTAAACCCTTTTTCTTTAAGTCCAATTCCTTCGTCGCACCAAGCTCCATATGCCAGCTCATTCTCGTTGTTCCAAGTAAATGACATAATACGTGCGCCTCTATTGTAAAACTCGTTTATGAGTGATAATTGCCCTTCTATAGCTTCTCCCATACCTTCCATCGAGAGAATAGCTCCAACATTTTCTCCAGTGCGTAGCAATCCAAAATCGCTCGGTTTTCTTATATGCAATATCTCTGGAGTTGTCTCTATCATTTTATCGAATGCGTCGGCCATTTTAACGGCATCGTTGTAAAAATTTTTTTTTGTTGCGTCTACCCAAATTGCAAATACTTGCACTGCGTATCCGCCTTTTAATAGTCCTTCTTTAGTAATGTGCTTGTTTTTTTGTGGTTTCTCGTCGATATTTCTATCAGAAAATGCCATGTGATAAAGAAAATCACAATGAGCATCGGCCACAGGTATTAAATTCTGCATAATTACCCTCCTTAACTTATCATAAATGAAAAGGATATACGTGTTCGTATATCCTTTGCTTTTGTAAGAAGTCGTTATTTTGCATACTCAACTGAGCGTGTTTCTCTTATAACGCTCACTCTAATTTGTCCTGGATAATCAAGCTCTTTTTCTATGCGCTTGCATATATCTTTTGCCATTAGAGCTGTTGCAGCGTCGTTAACGTTCTCTGGTTTTACCATTATACGTACTTCTCTTCCTGCCTGTATGGCGAAAGACTTGTCGACACCTTCAAATGAATTTGCTATTTCTTCGAGTTTTTCCAGTCGTTTGATGTAGTTTTGCAGTGTTTCACGCCTTGCTCCAGGTCTAGCTGCTGATATAGTATCTGATGCTTGAACTAGCACTGCCTCAACAGTAGTAGCTTCAACATCACCATGATGGGCTTCTATGCAATGAATAACTGCTTGATTTTCTTTATAACGTTTGCAAACATCGACACCGATCTTTACGTGAGGACCTTCTATTTCATGATCAAGGGCTTTACCTATGTCATGGAGTAGACCGCCACGCTTTGCTATTGCTATATTAGCGCCAAGCTCTGCTGCCATCATCCCAGCTAAATATGATACCTCAAGTGAATGCTTTAAAACATTTTGTCCGTAACTAGTGCGATATTTTAATCTACCAAGCAATCTTACAAGCTCCGGATGTATACCATGAATGCCTGTTTCAAATACTGCCTGTTCACCTGCTTCTTTTATTTGAGTTTCAACATCTTTGCGAGCCTTTTCAACCATTTCTTCTATGCGCGCTGGATGTATTCTGCCATCTAAAATAAGTCTCTCTAGTGCTATGCGAGCTATTTCTCTTCTAACAGGGTCAAATCCCGATAGTATTACTGATTCGGGCGTATCATCTATTATAAGTTCGATGCCGGTAGCTGTTTCAAGTGCACGGATGTTTCTTCCTTCACGGCCAATTATACGGCCCTTCATTTCATCGTTAGGCAATTGAACAACTGATACAGTAGACTCAGCTACGTGATCAGCAGCGTATCTTTGTATTGCAAGACCAATAATGTTTCTTGCTTTCTTCTCTGCTTCATCTTTAGCTTTTGCTTCTATTTCTCTTACGAGAATAACTGCATCGTGCTTAGCATCGTTTTGAATACTTTCAATTAATAATTCTCTAGCTTCTTCGACTGTTAAACCGGAAATTTTCTCGAGTTCATGTAATTGTTTTTCACGCAAATCGGATAATGATTCCTGCAAAGCATCTAATTCATGCTGTTTAGATTGTAACGTGTCTTCTTTCGAAACAAGAGTATCAAGTTTTTGGTCTAAGCTCTCTTCACGTTGTTGTAATCTTTTCTCTATTCTTTGCGTTTCAGTACGCCTATCACGTGTTTCTTTTTCAAATTCATTTCTTAGTCTTAAAATATCTTCTTTTGCTTCTAAGACCATTTCTTTTTTCAGGGCTTCTGCTTTTCTCTGAGCGTCGTCGAGCATTGTTTTTACTAATGACTCGGTCTTTTGTATTTTCGCTTCAGAAATATTCTTTCTGTATGTAAAACCGCCCCATATGCCGACAATCAAAGCAATAACACCGGAAATAATGATTGGTATTATTTGATTGTCCAAAGTAAGTTACACCTCCTAATATAGTGTGTTTTCAATAAATTTTATTATTTCATAACTAATTGAACATAGCTAAATTTTTCCTATGTTAATTATATTTTAAATGCTGCCTCAAGCGTTGTCAAGAAGGATGGCGCTCGGGGCAGCATATTTATGCATTTGTGTATGTATATTTAATATTAATTTTTTTGTTATTCTTCAGTTTCGCCTATTGATCCTACTTCTAGTGGTATTGGACCAGCTAGTTCTTTACGTATTTCAATTTCTAGAGCTTGCATTATTTCTGGGTTGTCTTTGAGGAATGTTTTAGCCCCATCGCGACCTTGCGCCATGCGTAAATCACCATATGAATACCAAGCTCCAGCTTTTTGAACGAGCTTTCGATCAGCAGCCATATCAAGGATCGTACCTTCTTTTGACATGCCTTGTCCATATATCATATCAAACTCAGCAGTTCTAAATGGAGGCGCAACTTTGTTTTTAACAATCTTAACTTTGGTTTTATTACCAACAAATTCTAAGCCGTTCTTAAGAGTTTCACCTTTTCTAACATCCATACGTATTGAAGCATAGAACTTAAGTGCTTTTCCGCCTGTAGTTACTTCAGGGTTTCCAAACATAACGCCAACTTTTTCTCTTAATTGGTTTATGAAAATAATTGAGGTGTTAGATTTGCTAATTACACCAGCAAGTTTCCTAAGAGCTTGAGACATAAGCCTTGCTTGAAGACCAACATGAGAATCTCCCATCTCACCTTCAATTTCTGCTTTTGGAACAAGAGCTGCAACTGAGTCAATTACAACTATATCAACAGCACCACTTCTAACAAGAGCCTCTGTAATTTCCAAAGCCTGCTCTCCTGTATCTGGTTGTGATACATATAGATTGTCCACATCAACGCCAATATTTTTAGCATAAATAGGGTCTAAAGCATGCTCTGCATCAATGAAAGCTGCTATACCACCAGCTTTTTGCGCTTCTGCGATAATATGTAGCGAAATAGTAGTTTTACCTGAAGATTCTGGCCCGTATATCTCAACTATTCTACCTCTAGGTATACCGCCAACACCAAGGGCTAAATCTAAAGCTAGGCAGCCAGTGGATATTGTAGATACATTTTGTATATGGCTGTCGCCCAATTTCATAATAGAACCTTTACCAAATTGTTTTTCTATTTGCGCAAGAGCTAAATCAAGCGCCTTTGTCTTTCCATCCATTTACGTTACCTCACTTATTTTTTTATTTGTATATTTCAATTGCCTTTTTTCTTTCTAGTAAATGTAGTCTGAGTATGTTAAGTGCATTAAGCACGGTCATTTTACGCACCCTATCTCTGTCATTTGAAGAAAGGTATAGTTCTTTAGCATAAGAACCACATTTATCAGCGATACCGATATAAACTAACCCTACCTCTTCGTCAGCAACTTGCGGTCCTGCATATCCAGTAGTTGAAAGCGCAATATCACCTCTAGATGATTTAAGCATGCCCTCTGCCATCTCAAGTGCAGTCTCTTCGCTTACGGCTCCATATAAAGCTATTGTACCCTCAGAAACATTAAGTCTTTTAATTTTGGCAGCGTCGCTATAACATACAGCGCCCTCTAATAATTGCGATGATATTCCGCTAATATCAACTAAACTGCTTGTTAAAAGACCGCCGGTAAGCGATTCAGCAATAGCAACTTTAATATCTAACTCTTTTAGAAGATCAGCACATACTTTTGCTAGAGAAGTATCGCCGTAACCATATATGTACTTACCAATTCTATTCCTAACTTCTTTTTCTAAAGGATCTAATAGTAGATTTTCATCTTCATCTTTTTGCACCTTAGCTGTAAGTCTTAGTGTAACTTCACCATAGCTAGCGTATGTAGCAAGAGATGGATTTGTTTGGCCATCAATTAGATCCATCAGCGCATCTTCAACCGCAGATTCACCAAATCCAAAAATTCTAAGCACTCTAGATACAATTTTATTACCGGATTTTTTCTCAAGGATTGGTTTAACACTATTTAGAAACATAGGTTGCAGTTCGTTTGGTGGTCCAGGAAGAATAATAATTGTTTTGCCATCAACTTCAATCAAACATCCAGGAGCAGTACCTTTGCCGTTATTTAAAATTGTGCAGCCTTTAGGGAAGTAAGCTTGTCTTAAATTATTCTTTGTCATTTTTGAATTGCGCCCTAAAAAGAAACTTTCAAGTTCATCTTTAGTTTTCTGGTCAAGAACTAATTCTAGTCCAAGAAGGTCCGATATTGTTTGCTTTGTTAAATCATCCTCAGTAGGTCCAAGTCCGCCAGATGTAATTATTATGTCCGCTCTAGTTAGAGCTAAAGAAACAGCTTCTTTTAATCTACTATCGTTATCCCCAACAGTAGTGATATTATATACATCTATGCCCATTTCGCTTAGTTGAACCGATAAAAACTGTGCATCAGTATTTACTATTTGCCCAAGTAGTAATTCGGTTCCAACGGAAATTATTTCAGTAACCAAATATAAACACCCTCTTTATTTTACAGCAGTAATTTGCGCTAGAACTTCTTTATTACGAGCAAAGTATTCAATAGCAGAAACAACTGAGAATATTACAGCAAGCCACATTACAAAATCAGCAAAAGGGAAACTCCATGCAGAAAGAAAAGAGTCGCTAAACAGCATTGCAACAATTGCAATAATTTGCAGTACCGTTTTAACTTTACCAAGCCAACCAGCAGCAATTACAACGCCTTCGACAGCAGCCACAAGTCTAAATCCGCTAATGATAAACTCTCGTGATATCATAATAATTGCTACTATTGCGTCAAGTCTACCTACTTGAACTAGTATAATTAAGGCAGCCGTAACAAGTAACTTATCAGCAATTGGATCTATAAACTTACCAAAATTTGATATAAGATCGTATTTTCTTGCAACATATCCGTCAAGACTATCTGTTATTGAAGCTATAATAAAAATTATTGCTGCATATACAGTATTGTGCTCAATCGGAAGATAAAACATAAGCAAAAATACAGGGACAAGCAATATGCGCGTTATGGTCAATTTATTGGCAAGATTCATCTAAAAATTCTCCTATTTGGTTATATTGTTTCGCATCTTTAATCGTTATATTATAAAATTCACCATATTGTAGTTCTTCTGGTGAAGCAATTAGTATTGGTTCATCGGCTTCTGGTGACTCGCTCTCTGATCTGCCTACATACATAAATACATCTTCGTCATAGTCATCAATCAAAACTGCAACTTTATTGCCTATTTTGCTTTTGTTAAGCTCATCATTTACTTGCTCTTGCACGGCCAAAAGTTTTTCTAATCTATCTTGTTTAATTTCATCGTCTATCTGATTAACCATATCGTATGCCTTAGTACCTTCTTCTTTCGAATATGCAAACGCACCGACTCTATCTATAGGGTATTCTTTTAAAAACTCTAATAATTCTTCGAATTGCTCTTCAGTTTCGCCTGGATAGCCTACGATTAACGATGTTCTTATAGTAAAATTACATTTATAAGATCTGATTTTTTTCAATCTATCTTTTATTAAGGTGCTATCCGAACGTCTGTTCATTGATTTTAGTATTTCATCGTTTATATGTTGAATTGGAATATCAATATACTTACAGATATTCTTGCGACTTGCCATTACATCTAGTACATCATCTGTAAGTGTTTCTGGATATGCATAAAGAACACGCACCCATTTTATATCCAGGTCACTTAATTGTTCAAGTAACTCTTTAAGCATTGGATTGCCATAGATATCCGAACCATATCTTGTAGTATCTTGAGCAACGACAATCAGCTCTTTTACGCCTTTATCTATAAGCATCTGCGCTTCTTCTATTATATCCTCAATTTTCCTACTTGTATATCTGCCTCTAATATACGGAATCGCGCAAAAAGAGCAGAAATTATTGCAACCATCAGCGATACGAATATACGCATAATGCGAAGGAGTAGTAATTATGCGCTGAAGAAAATTATGCTCGTAAAATTCGCCTTCAGTATCAACTAACTGCTTATCATTTGCATCACTTACAATCTCAGCAATTTTGTGGTATTGATTTATACCAAGCATCGCATCGATCTCAGGTATTTCTTTTGCTAGTTCAGTGTTGTATCTTTTGGAAAGACAACCAGTAACGATAAGTTTTTTCAGTTTGCCAGTCTTTTTATACTCAGCAGCTTCAAATATAGCATCTATTGCCTCAGTTTTTGCATCATCTATAAAACCGCAGGTGTTAATTATTATAACATCTGCTTCGCTTTCGTCAGTAACAATTGAGTAATTATTATTTTTTAAAAGATAACCAAGCATAAGCTCAGTATCTACTCTATTTTTAGGACATCCCAGTGAAATAACTCCGATATTTACCATAATATTATTTTACATTTCCTCTTCGTTTATTTGTCCGAATAATTCGTCATAACGTGCTTCGCCAATAAGCACATTTCTTGCCTTGCTACCTTCGAATCCACTTACTATTCCTTGCTGTTCCATTTCATCAATTAAACGTGCAGCACGCGCATAACCAACGCGAAGTCTGCGCTGTATAAGTGATATTGACGCTTGTCCAGTGTCCATAACAATTCTAACGGCATTAGGTAACAACTCATCAATATCATTATCTCTTTGTATTTGCGCCTTAGTTTCGGTTGATGTCTCAATCTGCTTTGTGACATGTTCATCATACTCAGGCTCAGATTGTTTTTTAATAAAGGATATAACGGCTTCAACTTCTTTGTCTGTTACAAAAGCACCTTGAACACGAATAGGTTTTGGGTATCCTGTAGGATAATATAGCATGTCGCCTTTGCCTAATAGTTTTTCTGCGCCACCCATATCGAGTATCGTACGTGAATCTATTTGTGAAGCGACTGCGAATGCAATTCTCGATGGTATGTTAGCCTTAATTACGCCCGTAATTACATCTACAGAAGGTCTTTGCGTCGCAATGACTAAATGTATTCCGGCCGCTCTACCCATCTGTGCAATACGGCAAATAGCGTCTTCAACGTCACTTGGTGCAACCATCATTAAATCTGCGAGCTCGTCCACAATTACAACAAGATGATATAGCTTGTCGTCTTGTTGATCATCGTCAACTAAAGAAGAGTTGTATCCTGATATATCACGAACACCAATTGCAGCAAATTTCTTATAGCGACTAGTCATCTCATTTATTGCCCAATTTAGAGCGCCCGCAGCTTTTTTAGGATCAGTAACAACCGGGGTTAACAGATGCGGTATGCCATTGTAAACACTTAATTCAACGACTTTAGGATCGATCATAATTAGTCTTAGTTCTTTTGGTGTGGATCTATATAATAAACTTATTAAAATATCGTTTATACATACGCTCTTTCCTGAACCAGTAGCCCCTGCAATAAGCAAATGAGGCATTTTTGATATATCAGCAATGATATTCGAGCCTGCAATATCTTTTCCGAGTGCAAAAGCTACGCTAGAATCGTTCATTCTAAACTCACTAGTCTCAATAACTTGGCGAAGTGTAACCATAGAAACTGTACTGTTTGGCACTTCTATGCCAACAGCAGCTTTTCCTGGGATAGGCGCTTCGATTCTTACACCTGGTGCAGCCAAATTAAGTGCTATATCGTCAGAAAGGTTTACTATCTTTGAGACTTTCACGCCAGGTGCTGGCTGTAGCTCATAGCGCGTAATTGCTGGGCCTTTTGAGACGTTAGTAACTTTTACGGCTATACCAAAACTCTTAAATGTATCTTCAAGAAGTTTTGCTTTTCCACGAATATCATCTTTATCCATAGTACTTTTCAAAGCTTTTGGTAGAGATAAAAGTTGAATTGGCGGCTTAATATAAGCGCTCGTTGGTTTAACAACTATTTTTTCAGGATCGGTTTCTTGCGGTTTTGGTTTGCCACCTCTTGCAGGTATGTCAATACGATTGTTTTCGCATAATTGATCTTCAAAATGATTTACTGTAATTTCAGAATTTTTTAATTTTGGCGCTACACCAGTTTTCTTATCATCATGAAGAAGGTCATCAACCGTATACATCTTCATTCCTTTGTTTTCTATTGTATCTACATATAGTCCATCATGCCCAAGAGGTTTTAGGTTTTCTTTGGCAAGCTCTTTTTCTTCTCTTTTTGTTTGTATAAAATCTTTTTGCTTATCAATAACTGTTTTCATTTTATCTGCACCGTCAGTTAGCATCTTCTTAAGTGAAAGTTTAGTGACGATTATTGCACACGCAAATATTATAGTTGCTAGAATTAAAATAGCACCTAACACACCCAAGTACTTTAAAAAAGGATATGCAACGAGCGCCGAGAAACCTCCACCGCCATAAATATTCCCTGCGTGATTAACTGTATATGCGCTTATAACATAATCTCTAAATGCATCAGCCGGCTCATTGATCGTTAAGATAATATGCAATAATGGAAGAATACTGATTGAACCAATACATGTAACTACAACTTTTAAAACATGAATGTACTTTTTGCGTGACACCACGAACATAGCTCCAAGGATTATTGATAGGAATGGTAATATATATCCAAATATTCCAAAAACGCCAAACAAAACAGGTTTAACTGCTTCGCCAACTATACCAGTAGAATTAGTAAATATAGCAAGTAGCGTGAAAACGCCAAGCGCTATTACTGTAAGTCCGATTATTTCTCTATTTGTAGCTGTTTGTTTTGAAACTCTTGGCATTAAAAAACCACTCCAACGTTATATTTATTATCATCATATAATAACATTTTTGTGGCACTTTATCAATTTTATTCGAGTATCATTTATGCGATTTATGGCAAGTAGAAGAATCTTTCTATATTAAAGCGTATATTTTAGTTGTATAGATTTATTACACTACCCGGAGCAATTGATGCGTCAAGATACACTTCAGGTTTTGTTGTGATAATACGTTCAATAATAAATGTATTATCCTTTTGTCTATGTCCTGTTACTATCATACCTTTGTATGATATCTCTTCCACAGAATTTTGCAATTCGACTTTTTTTATATTTTCAAAAATTAGTTCGGGTTTCACTATCGTATATAATAGGCTCATTTATGCTTCTCCTCAATCAGTTGGTTCAGTTTTTTGAGTGATGTGCTAAGTCCTCCCACTTCATTAATAAGACCACATTCAACAGCTTCTTTTCCAAGTAAAACTGTTCCGATGTCATTCATCATATCTCCAGTGTTCATCATAAGTTCATTCAGTTTTTCTCTTTTGATATTGGAATGGGTTACGATGTAAGTTACCACACGCTCCTGCATCTTATTGAAGTACTCATACGTCTGAGGCACGCTAATTATGAGTCCATTCATTCGTATAGGATGTATTGTCATTGTGGCTGTTTCGGAAATATATGAGTAATTTGCACTAACTGCTAAAGGTACACCTATAGAATGCCCGCCGCCCAATACCAACGCAACTGACGGTGTCTCCATGCTAGCTACCATTTCTGCTATCGCAAGCCCAGCTTCAACATCTCCACCAACAGTGTTCATTACAAGCAACAATCCCTCGATCTCTTTGCTTTGCTCAATAGCTATAAGCTGGGGTATTACATGTTCGTATTTTGTTGTCTTGTTCTGTGGTGGCAAAAGCATATGCCCCTCTATCTGCCCGATAATAGAGAGACAGTGTATTCTGCTTTCTGTAGCTTTTGGAAGACGAGTTGACCCAAAATTTTCTAATGTTTCTCCCGCAGATTCCGGATTTGGTTCATGCTCTGTTTCAGATTTAATATTTTCTTTATTCGCTTCATTATCATTTGAGTCTTTTAAACTGTTATTAATTAAAAGCATTGTTTGCTCCTTTACTGTTTCTAATAGTATTAGCAAACATAAAAAAAATAAGCGCATAAAGCACTTATTTATCTGTAGTTTTTATAAATTCTTCTAAACTGTACCCAGGCTTTTCTGATTTTCCTCTTTGCCTATCAAAATTTTCTTTGTTTTTATCAAGATATAAGTTAAAAAGCTCTTCCGCCGTCATATCCATCTTTAAGCACATAGATACGAAAAAGTGAAGTATATCAACAAGTTCACCTTTAACTTTACTCTCATCTATTACTTTATTGTTCTTCCACCACTTAAAGTTAACTTCGTCAATAAGTTCTGCAAGCTCTGAGAGCATCGCAAGTGTCTCTTTTTGGATCCATTGATCTTTGCTTATGCCACCTAGACCTCTAGTAATTTCGATTTCTTTATCGAACGCACCTTGCATCTTAAATATTATCTCTAGTTTATCTTTATCCATTTTAAAACCCCACAATACAAAAAATTATATCTTTAGCTCTGTTTTACCAATTACAGCACTACAAAGAATGTCAACATTAAATACTTCAGGCAGTATTGAAATAACGCTATCAATATTCACAGCATCTATTTTTGCAATAGTTTCGTCAATACTACGTATCTTCTCTTGCAGTAGTAACGACTTTCCTAACGCATTCATACGATTTGAAGTGCTCTCAAGACCCATAATATAGCTAGCTTTCATCTGTTGTTTTGCTCTTAAAAACTCATCTTTGTCAATTGATTTATTCTTAATATCAGCAAATTCCTTGTATATCAGCTCAATTACTTGCTGGGCTTGGCGGTCTCCTGTGCCTGCATATATACCAAATAGTCCAACATGACTATAAGCCGAAGCATATGAGTACACAGAGTAAACAAGACCTTTTTTTTCTCTAATGTTTTGAAATAATCTTGAGCTCATTCCACCGCCAAACAGATTGCTAAGAGCGATAAGTGGATATGTTTTGTCGTCTTCCATCCGATATCCTGGTAATGCTAAACAGATATGTGTTTGCTCAGTATCTTTTTGTTTGAATATATTGTTTTTCTGCGGTGCAAAAGCTAGTGGTAGAGATTCTGCCTTCTTGCCTTCAATACAACTTAAGCTTTTTTCTAAAAGCTCTAGCATATGATCTTTATCATATTTACCTACAATTGATACTACCATGCTTTCCGCTACATAGTGTCTATTTAGATAGTCCATTATCATATCTCGAGACAAAGAAGTTACACTTTCTCTTGTGCCAAGAATGGGTCTAGCAAGCGGATAATCTCGATAGTAACTTGCAGCAAGCATATCATGTACAAGATCTTCAGGAGTATCTTCTACCATACCGATCTCTTCAATGACAACACCTTTTTCTTTTTCCATCTCAGCTTTATCAAACATACTGTTGCAAACAATATCGCACAAAATATCTGTCGCTGCATCAACATAGTCGCTTATCGTCTTAACGTAATAGCATGTACATTCTTTAGCTGTAAAAGCATTGATCTGACCACCAATAGCATCCATTTCATAAGCTATAGCAGTTGCATCTCTCTTTTTTGTGCCTTTAAACATCATGTGCTCAATGAAATGAGATATGCCGCCTTCGTTTTCTCTCTCATAAAGTGAACCGGATTTTACCCAACAACCTATGGTCGCAGAAGATACGTGCTCCATCTGCTCACCAATTACTTTTATACCATTGCTTAATGTTTCTATAAACATAGCATCCTCCAACATTTCTTTTCTAATGATAAGGTACGCTAAAACTATTAATTTAATTCAAAAATAAGGCACAACGCAGAAAAGCATTGTGCCGTTACTTAAGTATTTTTAGTTTTCTGCTTTAACAGGGCTTGGAAGCAAGTCTTTTCTAGATAAGCTGATCTTGCCCATCTTATCCATTTCAACTACTTTAACCATAATCTCATCACCTAATGAAACGACATCTTCTACTTTTTCAACGCGCTCATTTGCAAGTTTGGAAATATGTACCATGCCATCTTTACCAGGAGCAAATTCAACTATAGCACCAAAAGGCATTATACGAACAACTTTGCCTAGGAATATATCGCCAACTTTTATAACTCGTACAATAGACTCGATCATGTTTTTAGCTTTTTGAGCAGCTGCTTCATCCGCTGTTGCAAGGAATACGCGGCCATCATCTTCGATGTCAATCTTAACGCCAGTTTCGCTTATGATTTTATTGATCATCTTGCCGCCAGGTCCGATTACTTCTCTTATCTTATCTGGGTCAATAGTGAAACGAATTATCTTCGGAGCAAACTCTGATAGATTAGCTCTTGGCTCAGATAATGTTTCTGCCATCTTGCCTAATATATGTAATCTGCCAATTCTAGCTTGTTCAAGTGCTCTTTGTAATATGTTTCTATCAATGCCCTTAATCTTTATATCCATTTGTATAGCAGTGATACCTTTTTCAGTACCAGCTACTTTAAAGTCCATATCACCTAAGAAATCTTCTAGACCTTGAATATCAGTTAGTATAGCAACTGTATCTGAGTCTGGGTTTTTAATAAGACCCATAGCAATACCAGCAACTGGAGCAATAATTGGCACACCAGCATCCATAAGAGATAATGTGCTTCCGCATACACTTGCCATTGAAGTAGAACCGTTTGAACTAATTACTTCAGAAACAAGCCTGATTGCATAAGGAAAATCTTCTTCGGATGGTATCATAGGTTCTAGAGCACGCTCTGCAAGAGCACCATGTCCTATCTCACGTCTGTTAGGGCCACGCCTTGGTTTTGCTTCGCCAACACTGTAAGGTAGCATGTTGTAATGATGCATATAACGTTTGGAATCTTCAATGCCTAAGCCATCAAGCTTTTGAACATCACCCATTGCGCCAAGTGTAGCTATTGTCATTACTTGTGTCTGGCCTCTAGTAAATACTGCACTACCATGAGGACGTCTTAGAATGCCGACTTCAGACCAAATAGGTCTAATTTCGTCTTGCTTTCTTCCGTCTGGTCTTACACCACCTAGTATTTTTTCGCGCACTAGCTCTTTTGTGATATTGTAGATAATTTTGCCTACTTGTTCTTTATATTCAGGATATTCGCCTTCGAACATAGCCCAAACTTCAGCTTCAACTAGTGCAGATCTATCTTGTCTTTCGTCTCTATCAAATGTATCAAGGCTCCATCTAAGCTTTTCAGTTGCAACTTCGCGAACTTTTTCGTTTAGTTCTGGATCAATAGTTTTCAGAACTGGAACTAGCTTCTCTAGGCCAATTTCAGCGACGATCTTTTCTTGGAATTCAACTATTTGCTTTATGTATTCATGTCCAAATAGTATTGCTTCAAGCATTTGATCTTCCGATACTTCTTTAGCACCACATTCAACCATCATAACAGCATCTTTTGTTCCTGATACAACAAGATGTAATAAGCTCTTTTGAGTTTGCTCAGTGTTAGGGTTTAAAACATACTCGCCATCAACGAAACCAACTATAACTGAGCCTGTAGGGCCAGCAAATGGTATGTCTGAGATACTAAGAACTATTGAAGAACCTATCATCGCATATGTTTCAGGTGGAATATCTGTGTCCACTGATAAAACAGTTGCAATAATTTGCACGTCATTGTAATAGCCCTTTGGGAATAATGGACGAATTGGTCTGTCGATCATTCTAGCGGTTAATATTGATTTTTCGGTAGGTCTACCTTCTCTTTTGATAAAACCTCCAGGTATTTTGCCTACTGAATACTGTTTTTCTTCAAATTCGATACTTAGCGGAAAAAAATCCATGCCTTCTCTTGGTTTTTCTGAAGCAGCAGCCGCTACGATTAAAGCAGTATCGCCACATCTTATTATACAAGAGCCATTAGCTTGTTCAGCATATTTACCTGTTTCAACAACAAGTTTTTTCCCACCTAAGTCCATCTCATAGACTTTATGCATTTTTTCCTCCTATGTTATAAAAGCATTGAAAATAGAGCGGTATTACCGCTCTATAATTTTACTTTCTTAAGTTCAAGTTAACAAGTGTAGTTCTGTAGCGCTCGATATCTTTATTCTTAAGATAATTCAAAAGACCTCTACGTTTACCAACCATCTTTAATAGACCTCTTCTTGAGTGATGGTCTTTTTTGTGAATTTTCAAATGTTCGTTTAATTGGTTAATACGATCTGTAAGTAGTGCGATTTGTACTTCAGGTGATCCTGTATCCCCTTCATGTACTTGATTCTTAGTAATGATTTCCGTTTTTGATATTTTATCCAAGTGTAATTCCTCCATAATTTTTATATGCCTCAAAGCAAAGAAACGCGTTGGAGTATCGCTGTACCTTGCAATGGGTATTTATACATTTGTTATTGTAACACAGCTAAATTCGTTTGTAAACGCTATTAAGGCTTAATTATATGAAAGTATTCTCTAGCAGCATCAACGTCTTTAGCTATTTGTGCCTTTAAAAGATCGAATGAATCAAATGTCTTTTCATCTCTGATTCGAGTGAGAAAATCAACTTTTATCTCTTCACCATATAGAGTTCCAGTATAGTCTAGTAAATATGTTTCAATTTTCAATTTATGTTCGCTGCTTTTAACTGTTGGATTATAACCTACGTTTGTAATGGAAGGAATAATCTTTTCATCAACAGTAGTTTTCGTAATATATATACCTGTTCTAGGTAATATCTTATGTGTATCATAGTTTATGTTTGCAGTTGGGAAACCCAATGTGTTGCCAATACGTCTACCTTCTATAACATTACTTTCAATACTATAAGGTTGTCCAAGCAATACATTTGCGCTTTCCATATCTCCGTTAGCAATTAAATCTCTGATATAACTGCTACTTATAGGTATTTTACCAGACAAAATCGGTTGCAGTATTGTAACTTCAACGCCCTTTTTTTCTAGTTGATCTTTAAGTGTTTTTGCATTACCCTTAGCGCCTAACCCAAATGTAAAATTAAAACCGACAACAACATGTTTTAATGGAAAATCATTTAATAGATTTTTTATGAATTGCTCACATGTAATATCAGCATATTTTTTATCAAAATGTTTAATATAAAGATAATCCAGGGGAAGTTTCGAAATAGCTTCTTCTCTTTCTTTTAGAGTCATAATAAATTTTACTTTATCATCGCCATAAAGAACATTTAAAGGTTGATTATCAAAAGTATAGACAAGTGTATTTAGATCTTTTTCTTTAGCGATCTCAATTAATCTATTTAATAGCATAGTATGCCCATTGTGAACACCGTCAAATGTCCCAAGAGCTATTGCTAGACCTTTTTTAGTTATATTTAGATATGTCAATTCTTCTCTTAAGATTTGCATATTTTACCCCACATTTATATTAAGTAATTTATCTATTCTTATTATATCTTCTTCTAGGCTAGCAACGCCATAAAACACACCGTTGCAATAGCATTTATATACGTTTTTATTTAGGGTATCTTTATCAATAACTGCCATATCAATTGGAATTTTACGCCCGTTTTTAACGTATATTTCGTATTCGGAGTTAACATGAATTGCTGGGTAGTTTAGAAGTGCATTTTCCATTGAAATAACTGTATTATTTAAACAGTCAGCTTCTTTTCTAAGCTTTAATTCGTCTATGGTATATGCTTTTTCTATCTCAAAATCGCCGCTTTTTGTACGCACAAGAGCGCCCATATGCGCAGGTACACCAATACTCTTGCCCAGTTCATGGCAGATTGATCTAATATATGTACCTACCCCACAGTCAATTTTCAGTAAAAATATATTTGGGCTTAGCATGCAGAGTACTTCAATTGCATTTATATGAATGTTTTTAGTAAGGTCGATTATTTCGTTACCATTTCTCGCTAAATCATAGAGCTTTTCACCATTAACTTTTTTAGCTGAAAATGCCGGAATTAACTGAGTAATATCTCCAACAAACTGCTGGGTAGCTTTAGTTATTTCTTCAATGTCCACAATCTTATCTGAAGTTTCGGTAACAGTTCCATAATTATCATATGTGTTTGTTGAAGTTCCAAAAACAATATGCGCATAATAGACTTTCTGTTTTTCCACAAGGTATTCTGATAGCCTAGTAGCTTTACCTATGCAAATAGGTAAAACCCCAGCAGCTCCAGGGTCAAGAGTGCCTGTATGTCCCACTTTTTTTGTGTCAAATATTTTTCGTAGTGCATTAACAACACCGTGAGAGGACATGCCTGGAGGTTTTAATACGTTAACTACACCTGAAAATGGAATGTTATTCATGGAGAAGCCTCTCAGCCGAACTTATTAAATCAGCCTTTATCTCGTTAAAATCGCCAGCGATTGGACAACCAGCAGCTCTAACGTGTCCGCCACCGCCATAAACTTGCGCTATACTGCCAACATCAGCGTATAACTTGGAACGCATGCTAATTTTATATTTGTTATTATTCATTTCTCTAATGAAAATGGCAATTTCTACTGTATCTATATCTCTAATATAATCAACTATGCTCTCGCAATCCTCAGGTCTAACGCCCAATGCAGCAAGGTCGCTTTGCTCGATATAAATCAACCCAATTTTATCATCAAAAAACAGTTCTAATTTCGATATTGCTAAACTAAGGAGTCTAGTTTTTCCTAAACTTCTGCTGTTCATTAGTTGTGACGATAATCTAGCTACATCTATACCAAGCTCTATAAATTCACAAGCAAGCAAATGACACTTTGGTGTAGTATTTGAGTATGAAAAAGATCCTGTATCTGTAGAAATAGCCGTATAAAGATATGTTGCAATTTCAAGGTTGATTGTGATAACTAGCTGTTTTAGTAATTCATGAATTATTTCACCTGTTGAGGATGCATGCCCTTCAACATAATTGTATGTTGCATATGAAGGGTTGCTAAAATGATGGTCTATATTAATAGTTGTAGGCGACTTTTCAAATTGCAGTCTACTTCTACCCATTCGTTTAAAATCAGCGCAGTCAATTGCTATAGAAACTGGAGCAGTTTGTGCTTTTTCTGGAGCCACAATACTGTATTTTTCGTATAGAAATTCATAATGTTTGGCAGGAGTATCATCGCATATCAATGTTGAGTTCTTGCCCATTGACAAAAGGGATGCATGTAACGCCAAAGCAGATCCAATAGTGTCTCCATCTGGCGAAACATGCATATATAAGTTAAATGTATTATTTTGTTGTATTGTGTTTATTATTTTGTTCATTATCCTTTAATTATTTCTCACTTATCTTCATCTGTGTCAGTCTTAATGCTATTGAGCATCTTTTCCATATGAACTGAATATTCAATAGATGTATCTTCAACAAATAGTAAATGAGGTAACTTTCTAATTTTAATTTTTTTGCCAAGCTCACGGGTGATAAAGCTTCTTGCACCTTTTATTGCATCCATTGTCTCTTTTTTGATCTTAGCATCGCCAAGTATGCTTAAATGAACCTTGGCAGAAGATAGGTCTCCAGCTAAATCTACTCGAAGAACGGACACAAGCGAAGACATACGCGGATCTTTTACCTCAAAGAGAATAATATCACCAATAGCTTTTTTGATTTCCTCGCTCATTCTGTCTAATCTAACAGAAGCCATTTATATCACGCCTTTTGTATATTTAATCAGTTATAACTTGCTCATCAACATATAGCTCGTATATGTCACCTTCTTTAACATCGTTAAAGTTCTTTAGGCCGATACCGCATTCATAACCGGCAGCAACTTCTTTTGCATCATCCTTGAAGCGCTTAAGTGTATCTATCGTTCCTTCATGTATTACAACGCCTTCTCTAAGTACGCGTACAGAAGAATTATTTGTAATTTTACCATCTTGAACATAACTACCTGCAATAGTACCTATGTTTGAAACTTTAAATATCTGTCTAACTTCAGCGTGGCCAAGAATAACTTCTTTAAATACTGGATCAAGAAGTCCCTTCATTGCCTTTTCTACATCTTCGATAGCTTTGTATATTACTCTATATGTTCTAATATCAACGTTATCGAAATCTGGTGAAGTACGCGCTGACTGGTCAGGTCTAACATTGAATCCAATAATTATGCCGTTTGATGCAGTAGCAAGAAGTATATCATGCTTCGTTATAGCACCAACACCGCTGTGTATAACACGTACATGAACATTCTCGTTCGACAATTTTTCTAGAGATTGTTTAATTGCTTCAGCCGAGCCTTGAACATCAGCCTTTATTACAAGTGGAAGTTCTTTAATATTGCCTTCAGATATATGTGTAAATAGATCATCAAGAGTTACTTTTGATATTGTCTTAAGTTGATCAGCCTTGATTTTATCTCTACGCTCTTCAGCAACTTGCTTAGATAGTTTATCCTCGCCAACAACATAAAGTGTATCTCCAGCTTCTGGCACTTCAGAAAATCCGAGTACTTCAACTGGAACAGATGGTCCAGCACTGTCTATTCTTTCGCCTTTGTCATCAATAAGAGCTCTAACGCGACCGTATGCAACGCCGGCAATAATTGTATCGCCTGTGCGTAATGTTCCATTTTGAATAAGAACTGTAGCTACAGGCCCTCTGCCTTTATCAAGTTTAGCTTCGATAATAGCGCCCTTAGCTGGTTTGTCTGGATCAGCTGTAAGCTCTTGAACTTCTGCAACTAACAATATCATCTCAAGCAACTGAGGAATACCTTCACCAGTTTTAGAGGATAGCGGAACAACAACTGTTTCGCCGCCCCATTCTTCAGGCAATAGTGATTGTTCAGTTAATTGTTGCTTAATACGTTCAATATTAGTATTAGGTCTATCTATCTTAGTTATAGCGACAATTATTGGTACTTCTGCTGCTTTAGCATGGTTAATAGCTTCAATAGTCTGAGGCATAATACCATCATCTGCCGCAACAACTAGTATTGCTATATCAGTAACTTGCGCACCACGAGCGCGCATAGAAGTAAACGCTTCATGACCAGGTGTATCCAAGAATGTAATTATTTTTGAGTTAACATCAACAGTATAAGCACCTATGTGCTGAGTTATACCACCAGCTTCACCCTTAACAACACTTGTTGTTCTAATATAATCAAGAAGTGAGGTTTTACCATGATCAACATGCCCCATTATTGTAACAACAGGTGGCCTTGTTAGTGCGCTATTATCTTCGCTCTCTTCGTATTCACCTATCATAACTTCTTCGTATGTTTTGTCGAATTTTTGTTCAAGCTCAATGCCATATTCATTAGCAATAAGCGTAGCCATGTCATAATCAATCTCGTTATTGATTGTAGCCATAACGCCTAAAAGCAATAATTTTTTTATGATACCTGAAGCAGGCTTACCGATTTTTTCAGAAAATTCTTTTATTGTAAGAGTATCCCCAGTTACCGTAGCTTTATCGATTTTTATAGGTTCGATATACATTTTAGGTTCTTGAGATTTTTTTCTTCTGCCTTTATGATATCTTGAATCATCAAAACTGTTTTGAGTTTTATTTAATATTAGTTTTCTTGAAGCAGACTTTTTATCGTAATCATGCTTTTTATTATCATAAGCACTCTTATTTGGATCATAATTACTAACGCGCTCTTTTTCAAGTGGTGGTGCTAGCACAGGAGCTGCAGGTTTGCCGCGTGAGCTACCATAGCTACTATTGCTCTTATTATAGCCACCCTGTTGACCGCCAGTAGGTCTATTATTATAACTACTTTGGCCTCCAGCAGGTCTATTATTATAACCGCCTTGGTTATTGTTATATCCGCCTTGTTGTCCAGCAGGTCTGCTATAACCGCCTTGTTGTTGATTATTATTTCTATAAGTAGCTGTACCAGAGCCAGTACCTTGGTTATTAGAGGTGGATTGACCAGGAGTTCTATTATAGGTTTGGTTATTGTTTCTATATGTGGCTGTACCCGTACCAGTTCCAGGCTGATTAGTATTTCTGACAAACCCAGTCTGTTGTTGGTTATTGTTTCTATATGTTGCTGTGCCCGTACCAGTTCCTGGTTGGTTAGTATTTCTTACAAAACCCGTTTGTTGCTGGTTATTGTTTCTATATGTTGCTGTGCCCGTACCAGTTCCAGGTTGGTTAGTATTTCTTACAAACCCAGTCTGCTGCTGGTTATTGTTTCTATATGTTGCTGTACCCGTACCAGTTCCAGGTTGGTTAGTATTCCTTACAAACCCAGTCTGTTGTTGGTTATTGTTTCTATAAGTAGCAGTTCCTGTACCAGTTCCAGGTTGGTTAGTATTTCTTACAAAACCAGTCTGCTGTTGGTTAGTATTTCTATTTAAAGAACCTGGCTGAGCTGGTTTATTCTCAGCGACCTCTCCTGTTGTAGGTTGCGCTGAAGTTGCTTGAGTATCAGCAGGCTTATTTTCAGTAGCGGGAGCTTTTTCAATCTTTGCTTCAGCTGGTTTTTCATCTTCACTTTTAGCAACGTCTAAAGTTGCATCGCTTTTCGCTTTCGCAACTGAAGTTTTCTTTTTTGCAGGTTTTTCTTCAGAGCTTTGGGCGGTAATCTCTGTTGGCTTTGATACATCAACATCAACTGAATTTGCTGTAGGCTCAACTATAGGAGCCTGCGCTGCAGGTTCTTTTCCGCTATTCTCTTCCTTAGAAGCTTTAGCTTGAGCATCAAACTCCTGAGCTTGTTGCTTTTTAAGAAGATCCATCTCTAATATTTTGATTTTCTCTATTCTATTACCGACTTGTTCTTGAGATTTTAAAATGTCGTCAAGCAACTCGTTAGCTGATTTAGAGATTTGTTTGGTAAGGTTATATGCATTTACTTTTGCCATTAAATTAATCCACCCCCGCCTTTAAGGCAGTATTTTTATATTCATTAATTATTAGTTCTGAGAATTGTTTGTCTTTCAGTCCCATAATTTTGTTTGCTTTGCCAGAAATATTTAACTGCTCCATTTCACCATCAATTAGCACGCAAAACACATTGCTTTGCTGACACATTGTAGTATATCTTTGGAGTGTAGAGTCAGACACATGGTCTAGTATTACTACTCGCAGTTTTCTTTTTTTCAAGTGCTGTTCAACGCCCAAATCTCCATAGATGATCTTTCCGGCACGTGCAGCAAATCCTATGTAGGTATAAAGTTTATTTCGTTTTAAGTCCACTTCTTATTATCTCTTTCTCAAGGGATGCCTCTACCTCGTCGTCAATCTTGGTTTCAAGTGCACGAGCTAGCGCATTTGATTTGACTGCTTTTTTTAAGCATTCAATATCTTTGCAGATATATGCACCTCGGCCAGCAGCTTTTGAAGTTCTATCCACAAAAGGCACTCCTTCTTCAGCCGGGCGTACAACTCTAATTAGCTCTTTTTTTGGTTTCATTTCTCTGCACCCTACGCACATACGCATAGGCGCTTTACGTGTTTTCATTATTCATCACCGTCATGCTAACGTTATATTATAGTTTTTTGTATTTGTATACCTTTTTACTACTAAAATAATAAAATTCATTATTAATTATTATCATCTGTAGAATTATTGTTTTCACGCATGTACGACTCATATTCTTCTGCGCTCATGTTTGCACCATTGCTTTTAATATCAATCTTCCAGCCTGTAAGTTTAGCTGCAAGTCTAGCATTTTGACCTTCTTTGCCGATAGCAAGCGATAACTGATTGTCAGGAACGATTACGAAAGCTGCTCTATCTGATTCATAAGCTTCGACAGATATGATCTTAGCTGGGCTAAGTGCATTAGCGACTAGCTGCACTGAATCACTACTGTATTTAATAATATCGATTTTTTCATTGTTAAGTTCGTGAACTACTCTGTCTATTCTAATGCCGCGTTGTCCAACACAAGCACCAACAGCATCAACCTGAGGATCGTTAGAAGCTACAGCGATTTTTGTTCTGTAGCCTGCTTCACGAGCAATAGCTTTTATCTCAACAATACCCATCTGAATTTCTGGGACTTCCATCTCAAAAAGCCTTTTAACTAGACCTGGGTGTGAACGCGAAACAAAAACCTGTGGACCTTTTGGAGAGTTTTTAACCTCTACTACATAAACTTTGATACGATCGTTTATATTATACATTTCTCCACGTACAGTTTCTTGTCTTGGCATATAACCTTCTGTTTTGCCTAGGTCTAAATACACGCCGCCATTTCTGTCCATTCTTTGAACAATGGCAGTTAGTAATTCATCTTCTTTTTGAATATATTCTTCAAAGACAACACCACGTTCTGCTTCGCGAATACGCTGCATAACAACTTGTTTTGCTGTCTGTGCTGCAATGCGGCCAAAAGTTTTTGGTGTTACTTCTTCTTCAATAATATCTCCTTCTTCGTATGCTTTATTAACTAATAATGCATCTTCTAAGGATATCTGCTCTTGAGGGTCAGTCACCTCTGGCACAACTGTTTTTCTGGAATACACTTTTACAACACCTGTATCATTGTCGATTTCGACTCTAACATTAGTTGCATTCATGTAATTCCTTTTGTACGCAGAAATAAGAGCATTTTCTACTGCCTCAATAAGTATTTCTTTATTTATACCACGTTCTTTTTCAAGGATATAAAGTGCATCAATAAATTCTGAATTCATATATTAACCTCCTAGAACTCTAGTTCTAATACGATTTTTCCTACTTCCTTCTTAAGAAAGCTGTATGGTTGATTATTATCGCAGATAATAGTAAAACTGTCAGCATCAAAATCTGAAAGAATACCAACATACTCTTTCTTTCCGTCTTTTGGTGTGTACAGTTTAATGCGGATTTTCTTGCCAATATTACGTTTAAAATCGCCCTCAGTTTTAATAGGTCTATCAAGTCCTAATGAGGATACACTTAAAATGTATTTGTTGCTAATAGGGTCTTCTTTTTCAAGTATTTCATCAACTACTACACTTACTTTTTCGCAGTCATCCAATGAAATACCTTGCTCATTATGAATGAAGAAAATAAGAACAAAATCATCATGATCTTTTTCATACTTAACTTCAACTAATTCGTAACCTAACTGTGCAATATCATCCGCACACAGTTTAAATATAGCATCTTCAAGCTTTGACAAGAAAACGCCTCCTAAAACATCATAAAATAATAGCAAAGAGTGGGTTTTGCCCACTCTTAGAAGAAATATTTCTAATAGCAATGTCATTATAGCACTATGGTAGCTAGAATACAAGTAAAAGTGAACAATAATGGCTTTTCTAGGGCAAAATTCATTTATATTATAGAAAAGTTAATTGGTTTGTATCGGGTATATCTCTAAAGCACCCCATACCTTTAAGTACGTCTGTTATTGTAGAAGATGCCTTTGTTTTATTAAGAAAATCTTCAATGGAAAGAAATTCTGATTCTTGCCTTGCGACGTAAATGCTCATAGCTGCTGTTTCACCTAATCCCGGTATTGCTCTTAATGGCATTCTGATACCTTCTTCTTCCATGATAAACTTCGAAGGATGAGAAATATACAAATCTACAGGCAAAAACTTGATGCCTCTAAGATTCATTTCAATCGCCATTTCCAAAAGAGTCTGCTTACTTTTATCTTTTGCTGTAAGTGTCCCCTTTTCCTTTTCAACCGACTTTAGTTCTGCTTTAATTTCTTTTGCATTACCGCTCATTGTAAGCGCATCAAAATCGTCGCCTTTAACGGTAAAATATGTAGCGTAATACGCTTTTGGCATATGCACTTTATAATAAGCTATTCTAAATGCCATCATAACATAAGCAGCTGCATGAGCTTTTGGGAACATATACTTTATTTTCTTGCAAGAATCAATAAACCAGCCTGGTACACTAGCCCGAACCATTGCCTGTTCCATATCTTCTTTTAAGCCCTTACCTTTTCTGACGTTTTCCATTATTTTAAACGCGTCAAGTGGCTCAACGCCTTTTAATAAAAGATAGTTCATAATATCGTCTCTAGTACATATAACCTCACTTAGTGTCGCTGTACCATTTAAAATAAGATCTTGAGCATTATTTAGCCATACATCAGTACCATGGGATAGCCCTGATATTCTAATAAGCTCAGCCATCGTTGTTGGCATGGTATCTTTTAGCATCTGCCTAACAAACCCAGTACCAAACTCAGGTATTCCTAGTGAACCAATATCATTTGCATATGTAGCAGTATCTTCTATTTCAAGCGCATCTATACTCGAGAATATCGACATTGTTTTATCGTCATCTAAAGGTATTTTTGTAGGGTCAACGCCTGTAATATCGTGAAGCATTCTGAGTGTTGTAGGGTCATCATGACCAAGTATATCTAGCTTAATAAGCCTATCGTGAAGCGAATCAAAGTCAAAATGCGTTGTAATGGTATCGGTTGTTTTATCGTCAGCTGGTTTTTGCACTGGCGTAAACATATGAATATCGATGTCCTTTGGAACTATAACCAATCCACCTGGATGCTGACCTGTTGTTCTTTTAACGCCAACGCACCCATCTACAAGTCTATTTACCTCGGCTTTTGTTCGTGCTATGCCATGTTGCTCCATGTATTTGCTAACAAAACCAAAAGCCGTCTTGCTAGCTAGTGTCGAGATAGTCCCTGCTCTAAAAACGTGGTCGCTGCCAAAGATTTCTTCGACATACTTATGTGCCTTGCTCTGGTACTCACCAGAGAAGTTAAGATCAATATCAGGTACTTTGTCTCCGTTAAACCCAAGAAACGTTTCAAACGGTATATCATAACCCATTCTTTTCATAGGAGTATTACAATTCGGGCATAACATATCCGGCAAGTCTGGTCCACAGTCGAATTTTTCTATATCGATTGTAAAATCAGAATGATGACATTTTGTACATACATAGTGTGGTGGGAGTGGATTAACCTCTGTTATATCGGTAAGCCAAGCCACAAATGATGAACCTACAGAGCCTCTCGATCCAACTAAGTAACCATCTTCAAGTGACTTTTTTACAAGTTTATGTGCAATAAGATATAGAACTGCAAACCCATGTGTAATTATTGAGTTTAGCTCTTTATCAAGTCTTTTCTGAACAACTTCTGGTAAAACTTCACCATAAACCGCATGTGCTTTTTGTAGCGACATTGTCTTTATTTCGTCCTCAGCACCTTCGATTGACGGAGCATAAGTTGTATCCGGGAATGGTCGCATTGATTCTATCATATCAGCTATTAAATGCGTGTTATCAATAACAACCTCACGAGCTTTTTCTTCGCCAAGATATGCAAAGTCTTCAAGCATCTCATCTGTCGTTTTAAAAAACAGCGGTGCTTGTTCGTCTGCATCACTAAAACCAAGTCCAGTCATGATTATTCGTCTATAGTATTCATCCTGAGGATCTAAAAAATGCACATCGCCTGTTGCCACTACTGGCTTTCCAAGCATTTCACCAAGCTTAATTATTTTTTCATTAATATTCTCAAGTTCCTCGAAAGATCCAACTAGTCCGTTTCTAATAAGGAACTCATTGTTCTTGAGGGGCTGTATCTCTAAATAATCGTAAAATGATGCGATCTGTAAAAGTGCCTTTTCGTCTGCACCATTTATAACTGCTTGATATAATTCTCCACTTTCACAAGCTGAACCAAGTATCAAACCTTCTCTATGTTGCTCAAGTAAACTTTTTGGTATCTGAGGTTTTTTGCTGAAGTAATGCAGATGCGACTGAGAAACAAGCCTATATAAATTCTCAAGACCTTTTAAGTTTTTCGCTAAGAGGATTATATGAGATGTATGGCTACTAGATTTATCTTTTGTAGCTATTTTATTTGCAGGGAAAGCCTTGACTTCGCTATCTTCAACAATCTTAAAGCATTCAAGCATGATATTTGCGCATGTTATTGCATCGTCGTCTGCTCTGTGGTGCGAACCCATATTTAACGAAAAATAGTCAGCTAGCTTATTAAGCTTGTGAGATCTTAAGCTAGGAACAGCAACTCTTGCAAGCTCTAGCGTATCTAGTACATTATTATTAAAAGTAAAGCCCATAGGGAGCGCTTTTTGCAATATAAAACCTACGTCAAAAGAAGCGTTATGTGCAACAAGTACTGAATGTCCACAAAAAGCATAAAAAGCTGGAAGCACTTGGTTTATTTGTGGCGCATCTTGAACCATACTGTCTTTAATGTGCGTGAGATTCTCAATAAACGGCGGAATGCTCATCAGAGGGTTTACAAATGAGTGAAATTTATCAGTTATCACTCCATCAACCATTCTAACAGCACCAATTTCAATGATTCTATCGTTTCTAGCATTTAAGCCAGTAGTCTCAAGGTCAAAAATAACATACTCGCCGTTTTTATCAGGCACAATATAATCGTTTAGCAGATAGCCTTCCATGCCAAGAATGAGTTTTATGCCGATTTTTGACGCAACGTCGTATGCCTCGGGAAATGCTTGCACTATTCCATGATCAGTTATTGCTATAGCACTATGTCCAAATTCTTTTGCGCGTATTACTAGCGATTTTATATCTGTAAGCCCATCCATATTGCTCATTTTTGTATGCGCATGCAGCTCAATTCTCTTTTCATTAGCTGTGTCTTTTCTTTCATCAGGTTCAATAGTATTTATATTTATAGCTCTAATACATAGTTCTTTAACAAACATATCGTAAGAGCACTCGCCTCTAACTGAAATCCATTTGTATTTAATCAATTGCTTATCTATCTTTTCAAGAGTCTTTAGATCGTCAAACAACTTTACGCTTATCGAGCCTGTAAAGTCAGTGACATCGAAAATAAGTATAGCTCTTTTTCCATCTTTTAATGGGCGAATATCGGTTCTAACGATTTTGCCAGCAATATTTACAGAGCCACTATCCTCTTTCAAATCTTTAATCGGAGTAATTACTTTTGGTTTGCTGGAGGCGCCATGTATATTTACGCTCTTAAACTGTTTAACTTCCTGTTTGATTTGTATTACAGGTTTTTCCTCAACTTCATCTTGTAGATCATATTCTATAATTTTTTCTTGCAGATCCACTTCGATTTCATTTTTAAATATATCGGATATTACGTTTTTAAATAGCTTCTTGCAATTATCTATATCTAAAATTCCAACTGCTCCACTTTTTGGAAGCGAAAGCACAACTTTATCTTCGCCTGTAATCTCTATCGAGGCGTGAGAAAGAATCAGACAATATGACTCATCATTTTTGTTTAACTGCTCGAAAATATATTTGCTGTATATCTCTGGTTCTTTAAGGAAATGCGGAAAAAGAGCAGGATAACTAATACTTATAGTTACTTCTGCTCCTGAAAATACATGTACAATAGTACTCTCAAGTGTTTGAACCTCGTCTTTGTTTAAGAATCTGTTAACACTTAACTCTATGTATATGCTCTGGTCTTTTTTATTTACTTTTACATTCAACAGTTCTACGTTGTAATCAAAATTTTGTTCGTTTATGAATTTATTAAACCCTAAATTTGCCTCACTCATGCGTCTTTTTACCCTCTTAGCAATGCATCTATCTCTAGTGATAATGTAGAAAGTACATCTTCATTTTTTACTGTTTTAAGTAGTTTACCTTTTTTAAATATTGCTGAGCTATCTTTACCGCCAGCAACACCAAGGTCAGCTTCTTTAGCTTCTCCTGGTCCATTCACGACGCAGCCCATAACCGCAACAGTTAACGGTATGCCCTCGTAATCTTTGTATTTATCTTTCAATTCTTTTGCAACTGTCTCGACATTCATGGATGTTCTTGCGCATGTTGGGCAGGCAACAAAATCTATGTAATTGTTTTTAAGCCCGGCAGCTCTTAGAATATTCTTGCCAGCAACGATCTCACTAATTGGATTCCCAGTAAGAGAAACGCGTATAGTTTCGCCAATACCATCTAAAAGTAGCGAGCCAATTCCTACAGCTGATTTTACTATGCCATCTTCCCCGAACCCAGCTTCAGTGACACCTAAATGCAATGGATAATTATATTGTTCTCTAAATAGTCTATTAGCTTTTACAGTAAGTGCTACAGTTGAAGCTTTTAGTGATACGATAATGTCATCATAATAAAGTTCTTCAAGCATATCTATATGTTCTTTAGCAGATTCAAGCATTCCTTCAGCAGTAACGCCCTCGTATTTAGCTAAAATAGTCTTTTCTAATGAACCACCGTTTACTCCAATACGTATAGGAATGTTATGTTCCTTAGCAACTGAAACAAGTTCTTTCACTTTTTCTTTGCTGCCGATATTTCCCGGGTTAATACGAATTTTTGCAGCACCATTTTCTATTGATGCAATCGCAAGTTTATGATCAAAATGGATATCCGCAACTAATGGAATAGATATATTGCTTACTATTTTTCTAAGAGCTTTTGCACATTCCATATCGTACACAGAAACTCGTACTATCTCGCACCCAGCGCTCTCCAGAGCTTGAATTTGTTTGATTGTGGACGTTGCATCGGCTGTATCCGTTGTACACATAGACTGGATAGTAACAGGTGCTCCACCGCCAATTTTGGCCTCATGTCCATTATGGCTTTTTAATATTACTTGTTTAATCATGTGAATAACCTCAATACATCTTTAAAGGTAAATATTACCATAAGTATCATCAGAAGCACAAAGCCAACAAAATGGACTGTGCCTTCTTTTTCTCTCGAAATCGGCTTTCCACGTAGTGCTTCCAAGCCAATAAATACTAATCTACCACCATCTAGTGCTGGTAAAGGTAATATATTGAATACTCCTAAGTTAACAGTAATTAGACATCCAAGTCTTAGTATGGATTCAAACCCAGACCTTACCGCTTCACCAATAAAACCAATCGTTCCAACTGGACCTACAACATCCGAAGAGCTAACGGAACCTGTAACAAGGCCCCATAGTACAGTGAACATCTGCGAGACGAGAAAGAATATCCATTTAAATGACAATGCTATTGATTCTAGCAGTGAAAATGTACGTTTCTCAGGTCCAACAACTATACCAATTCTGTTCTTTTGTAATGCCTCATCGTAATAATAATTTACTGTTGTATTAATGTATTGCCCGTTTCTATCTACAGTAAGTGTAACAAAAGTACTTTCGTGAGACTGAAGCGTAGTAAGTGCTTCACTAAGAAAGTCCATATTTTTATTATCTATTGCAATTATCTTATCTCCTGGCTGTAGATCTACTTGTGCAGCTGGAGTTCCAGCTTCAATAGAAGATACAACAGGCGTATAATCCCCAAAAATAGAAAGTGTCATAATAGCAAGTATTATAGCGAGGATTATATTCATGACTGGCCCAGCTAAAATTACTAAGAAACGCTTCCATGGCTTTTGGCTGTTAAAAGAAAGTGTATCTTTTACAACTTCATCTTCCCCGTAAAAAACAACAGCACCACCAATTGGGAATGCTCTTAATGAATACACTATTTCGTTTTTTTCTTTAGAGAAAAGTTTTGGACCAAAACCAATAAAAAACTGTTCTATTTTAAATCCAAGTTTACGACCAACCAGAAAATGACCTAACTCATGTATAACTATCATTAATCCTAAAATTATTATTGCGGCAATGATAGATAAAAATTGCTCCAATTAAACACCGTCTTTCATAGCAAAAAAGCTTTATAGTTCTTATATATGTATTCTCTAACGTAATTATCCAAATTCATTATATCTTCTAAAGATTCTACATTTTCATATTGCTTACCAAGAGCTTTGCCAACTATTTTTTCTATATCAATATAGTTTATCTTATTATTTAGAAAAAGCTCTACAGCAACTTCATTTGCAGCATTAATAGCTATACAGTAGTTATCCCCAGCTTTTAGCGCATCAAACGCAAACTGCAAACATTTATATTTATCCGTATCCGGCTTAAAAAAAGTAAGATTTGCAATTTCAGACAAATCAAGCGGTTTTATATCACACGCAATTCTTTCCGGGTAACTGAGCGCATACTGTATAGGTAGTTTCATGTCTGGATTACCTAATTGACCTAGAACTGAGTTATCTTTAAACTGCACAAGTGAATGAACGATTGATTGCGGATGGATAAGTACATCTATCTGATCACTTGGTACTGAAAAAAGCCTACTAGCTTCGATTACTTCCAATCCTTTATTCATCATAGTAGCTGAATCAATAGTAACTTTTTTGCCCATACTCCAGTTCGGATGCTTTAGCGCATCTTTAAGGGTTGCATTTTTTAGTTTTTCTTTCGGCCAATCCCTAAACGATCCACCCGAAGCAGTAATTATAAGTCTATCTATTTCATAATTTTGCTTATTTTGCAAGCATTGAAATATAGCTGAATGCTCACTATCCACAGGGTAAACAATCATATTTTTTTCTCTTAGTGCATTTGTAACAAGCTTACCACCACATACGAGTGCTTCTTTATTAGCTAAAGCGACTTGGATGTTACGCTCTATGCATGTAAGCAAAGATGTAATGCCAACAATACCTACAACGCTTAAAAGCGCTATATCGGTTTCAGGAAGACAGCTATTGATAAGCACATCTGGGCCACTCTCAACAACTACTGAGCTATCTAAAGATGCTCTAACAGTTTTATATTGCTTATCATTATATATACCTACGTAATTAGGTGAAAATTCCTTAGCTTGCCTAATTAATAGATCTGAATTACTATGAGCCACAAGCGCAACAACGTTAAAAAGATAACTGTGTTTTCTTATTACTTCAAGCGCTTGAGTACCGATTGAGCCTGTAGATCCTAATATTGCGATGTTTCTTTTTTTATTCATTAACATAAACTATCCTATTCTAGCTATCAGATAAAAATATGAAAAAACTATAGGTGCGCAAAAAAGCATACTATCGAATCTATCTAACAATCCACCATGTCCAGGAAGAAGATTGCTAAAATCTTTTATCTCCATAGAACGTTTAATCGCTGATGCAGTTAAATCTCCAAGTTGAGCAGCTACGCCACACATTGCACCGATTATAATAAAATCTGTCAGCATAACATTTGAGCCAATTATTGGCTGAATAGCATAATAGAACAAAAATGCTGTAATGAGTCCGCCAAAAAATCCACCAACTGCTCCTTCTACTGTCTTTTTTGGGCTAATTCGTTCAATAAGCTTATGTTTACCAAAAAGCATACCTACAGTAAACGCTAGAATATCTACCATCGAAGCATAAATGCCTATTGCTAGTATTGCAAGCGGAGCCAGAGCCCCTGGTAGAAATCCTGTCATTGCAAAAAATAAACCTAAAGAGCAAGGATATATAAGTAAAAAGAGCGATGCCTCAACATCACTATGATGTATATTTTCTAATGCAATTGGTCTACATAAAGATATCATTATAAATATTGCAAATGTAAATATAATACCAAAAAGGCCAACAAAATAGTATGACGCAAGAGAAATAACAATATAAAGATAAGCCAATATGAGCGAAGGCTTACTATGATCATGCTGTCTTAGAGCAGTAGCTAATTCATATGCGCACAGCATTATACAGAACCCACCACCCACAACTTGAGCAAGAGGTCCTATTATTGGCATTGCAATTAATATAGCCATAGCTAGAGAACCGTAAATAATTCTTAACCTCATATAGACTCCTCATCTTTAGAAAGTCCACCAAAACGTCTAGACCGGTTTTTATACTGCAAAAGCACTTTCTCATATTGTTTTTTATCAAAATCTGGCCAAAAAATATCAGTAAATATAAACTCAGTATAAGCAAGTTGATATAACAAGAAGTTACTTAGACGCACTTCACCACTTGTTCTAATAAGCAAATCAGGATCAGGAATATCTTTTGTAAACAAATAGTCATTGAAATTGTCTTCCGTCAGGCTATTTATATCTTTCCCATTTACTGCTTCGTTAGCAAACTGTTTTGCAGCGCGAACAATTTCAGCTCTAGAGCCATAATTAAGTGCAATGTTTGTCTGTAGCCCTGTATTATCTTTTGTAAGTACAACAGAATTTTCGATTTCTTTTCTGACAGCGTCTGGGAACTTAGTTACATCACCTAGTATTACAATCTTAACATTTTCACGATTTAATTCGTCTATTTCTTTTGCCAAGAATTCAATAAGAAGCGACATTAATACAGATACTTCATCTTTAGGTCTAGCCCAGTTTTCTGTAGAAAACGCATATAGAGTGAGATATTTTATTCCAACATCAGAGCTCATTTGAATAATGTTTTTAAGCGCTTCAACGCCAGCTCTATGTCCAAGCGATCTAGGCATGCTTTTACTTTTTGCCCATCTACCATTACCGTCCATAATAATTGCAACGTGATTTGGCATCACAATGTCAGACAGCTGTATTTTATCATTTTGTTTTTGCTGGTTATTACGCTTAAATAAGCTCAAAACGCACTACTCCTTATTACATTAGAGAAAAACCCAAAGCAATATAAGCTTCGGGCGATTTCAGCTAAACAGACAGTATACTAATTCTAGCGTTCCATCATCTTTATATCGTTGCCGAACAATTATCTTCTCTGCACTGATATTATCTTCACTTAGAGATACATATGGAAAATACTCTGCTTTAATATCTTTTTGCTTAAGTATTTGAGCACAATACTCAACACTTTTACCTATAAAATCAATTTTCTCGCACATTATATTTCCATAATTTCTTTTTCTTTTTCGGCAACTATCGTATCAATTAATTTAATTTTTTCATCAGTAAGTTTTTGAACTTCGTCTTCGTAATCTTTCAAAACATCTTCAGCAATCAAATTAGCTTTTTTATCTTTTTTAAGCTTCTCATTTGCATCTCTACGAATTGCGCGTATGGATACTTTTGTATCCTCGCCAGATTTTTTAATCCTTTTGCCAAGGTCTTTACGGCGTTCCTCAGTTAACTCTGGAAAAACAAGCCTTATTACCTTACCATCATCAGAAGGGTTTATACCAATATCGCTTGCTTGGATTGCTTTTTCAATTTCTTTAATAAGCGAAGAATCCCAAGGAGTTATTACAAGCAGTCTAGCTTCTGGAACAGTAATATTGCCAACTTGGTTAATAGGCGTTTGTGTGCCATAGTAGTCAACTGTTAGTTTATCAAGGACTTGAGGGTTAGCTCTACCAGCTCTTAAAGCAGCAAGTTCTTGTTTAAGTATATTAATAGTTTTTCCCATTTTATCTTTAGCTATTTCAATTGCTTCGTAACTCATATAGCATACCTCCTTAACATTCACTAGTATTTTATCAAGAATTAACCAATTAGACAACACAAAATATACTATTTGATGTATGTTCCAATCTTTTCTCCATGAGCAGCTTTCTTAATGTTACCCTTTTCGTTTAGAGCAAAAACTATTATTGGAATATGATTATCCATGCATAGAGTTATTGCTGTAGTATCCATAACTTTAAGCCCACGACTTATTACTTCAAGATAAGATATCTCATCAAATTTCGTAGCGTTTTCACTTGTCTTTGGGTCGCAATCGTATACACCATCGATATTTTTAGCTAACAAAATCGCTTCGGCTTCTATTTCTGCAGCTCTTAATGCAGCTGTTGTATCTGTCGAAAAGAATGGGTTACCTGTTCCACAAGCAAATATTACTACTCTACCTTTTTCGAGGTGTCGTATTGCTCTTCTTCTTATGTATGGTTCAGCAATTTGTTTCATTTCAATAGCAGTTTGCACTCTAGTTGGCATACCTTTATTTTCAAGTGCATCTTGAAGGGCAAGCGAATTTATTACTGTAGCTAACATACCCATATGGTCGGCTGTAGTTCTATCCATCCAAACACCTGTTCTGCCGCGCCAAAAATTGCCTCCACCAACAATAACACCAACTTGAATACCATCATTAACGAGATCTATTATCTCATCAGCAACTTCATTCATTGTCTCGTTAGATATTCCAAAGCCATTGACATCTGCAAGAGCCTCGCCACTGAGCTTAAGTATTATTCTTTTATATTCCATATTAACCTCCGTATTTTCAAAAAAAAGAGAACACTAAGTTCTCTTTTAAATTATTTACCCATCTGGCTCATTACTTCTTCAACAAAATTGTCTTGCTTTTTCTCTAAGCCTTCGCCCATTTCGTATCTGACAAATCGTCTAATATCAATTTTTTCACCTATAATTGAAATCTGCTCTTTTACAAGATCGCTTATTGTTTTTGAAGGATCTTTTACAAAAGGCTGATCTAACAAACAAATGTCTTTTAAATATTTCTTTACTCTGCCTTCTACCATCTTATCAACTACTGCTTTTGGTTTGCCTTCGTTAAGTGCTTGAGCTGTTAGTATTTCTCTTTCTTTCTCAAGTACTGCTGGGTCAACTTGATCGCTAGACAAATATAAAGGATTCGTTGCTGCAATATGCATTGCAATGTCATGAACAAACGCTTTGAATTCTTTTGTTTTACCAACAAAATCAGTTTCGCAGTTTACTTCAACTAAAACGCCGATTTTACCGTTTGCATGTATGTAGGAGTCAACTATACCTTCAGCAGCAATTCTGCCAGCTTTTTTAGCAGCAGCAGCTAACCCTTTTTCTCTTAATAAATCGATTGCCTTTTCAATATTGCCGTCTGTCTCAACGAGGGCATTTTTGCAATCAAGCATTCCTGCGCCTGTTTTTTCTCTTAGCTCTTTTACGGCAGCTGTATTAACCATATTATTACCTCCATACTATTCTATTTTATGAAAAAAGGAGCGAAATTAAATAATAACGATGCTCCCTTCACTTTAACTTATTCTTGAACTGCAGTAACAGTTTCAGTTACAACTTCTTCGGCTACTTGTGGTTCAACTACCACTTCAGCAGCTATCTCTTCAATTTTTTCAGCTGCTTCAGCCTTTACAGCTTCTTGAGCAACTTCAGGTGCGCCAGTGTCGAACTGCTCACCTTGATTACTTTCGATAACAGCATCAGCCATTTTTGCAGCAATAAGTTTTACTGCTCTTATAGCATCATCGTTACCTGGGATTACATAATCAATTTCGTCAGGATCACAGTTTGTATCAACTATAGCTACGATAGGAATTCCTAATGAATGAGCTTCTGCAATAGCGATACGCTCTTTTCTAGGGTCTACAATGAACAGTGCAGCAGGTAATTTTGTCATTTCTTTGATGCCGCCTAAGTTCTTTTCTAGTTTTTCCTTTTCGTGCATGATTTGTAAAACTTCTTTTTTAGGAAGGACTTCAAATACTCCGTTTGCTTCCATTTTCTCTATTTCAGTAAGTCTTCCAATTCTTCTGCGAATTGTCTTGAAGTTTGTTAGCATTCCACCAAGCCATCTGTTGTTAACATAGTACATGCCACATCTTTTAGCTTCGTCAGCAACTGATTCTTGAGCTTGTTTCTTTGTACCAACAAAAAGTATTGTGCCGCCATCTTCAGTTATTTCGCGTACGAAATTGTAAGCTACGTCAACTAACTTTACTGTCTTTTGTAGGTCGATGATATATATTCCGTTTCTCTCTGTGAATATATACTCGCCCATCTTAGGGTTCCACCTACGTGTTTGGTGACCAAAATGTACACCCGCTTCTAATAATTGTTTCATTGAAATTACAGCCATTATAAACCTCCAAATTTTTGTTTTTTCCTCCCAATGCATCATTTTTTATCGTGCTCCGAGTCGGCACACACGAAAAAATCAACAAAGGTGCGTATTCGCTAAAAAGTATACCATACTATTAAGGTGTTTATCAACAGTAATTGTTAACAAACACCTTAAAAACTATTCTTTTTCGTCTTCTTCGTCTTCAAAATCTTCTTCATCTTCATACTCTTCATCATCTTCAACCATTTGAAGATATATTTGGAATATTTCTTGAAGTTTCTCAGCGCTTTCAATGGGTAAGTATGAATCAGTGCCGTCTTCGTTTTCAACTACTTTTAAAACAACTGCTTCATCATCCTCGATACCTTCTAATTCTGATATTGCTGCTAAGACGATATACTTTTCATCTTCATGAATGAATGTTTCTAGACATTCAAATTCATATTCCTTACCATCTTCGTCCAGTAAAGTAACTATAACTGGCTCATCAAAACTCATATCCATTCTTATTGCTCCTTTATTATATAAAATCACTTATTGATTTTTGTCTCTGTCTTACGGTTTCGCTCATATCTAGATACGTTTGCAATATCGTTACTGCCGCAAGTTTATCAACATGCTTTTTTCTTTGATGCCTATCCATATTAGCTGAAATCAATATCTTTTCTGATATTGAAGTAGTAAGTCTTTCGTCAATAAAAACTAGTGGTATATCTATTGATTCAAGCAGTACTTTTGAAAAATCGATCATCTTTTGTGCTTGACTGCCAACTTTGCCATATTGGTTTAAAGGCAATCCAACAACCACCATTACTGCGTTATTTTCTTTAATAATAGATATCAAGTTGTTAATATCCGCGTTTTCCTCTTGCCTAGTGTATGTTTCAAGACCTTGAGCAGTAATACCTAAAGCATCACTCACAGCCAAACCAATACGTACACTTCCAACATCTAGAGCCAGTATTTTACCTACCATATATTTTACCTTTGTCGCTTATTTTTATTTATGCATTTATAAGTATATTTACAAAACAAATGCCTATCTCAATGCCATAAAATAGTTTGACACTTTTGATGAAGGCATATTCTTCCGTTCAACTAAACTACAAAATAAATTGTTCTGAAATAATAATCAGACGTTTTTAATATAGAAGCCAATAAGCTCCTCTAGCAATTCATCTCTTTCCAACTTGCTTATAAGTGTGCGTGCATTATTGTGGCTTGTAATATAAGTAGGGTCTCCAGAAATTATATAGCCAACTATTTGGTTAATTGGATCATACCCTTTTTCTTTCAACGCACTAAAAACACTTAATAGCACTTCTCTAGCTGTATCTTTCTCTTCCTTCGGCAATTTGAAATGCATTGTTTCATCAAAATCACTTGGCATAATGAACACCACCTTTATTATTTATAGAATATAATATCACGTATCTATTGGCGATACAAACTTATTATAAATATGCGACAAAATTATTTTGCCTACCATTACAACTGGTATACCAAGAAACATACCCACTAGCCCAAACAGATATCCGGAAACTAGTATAGTAACAAGGACATAAACAGGATGCATACCAATGCTATTTCCAACAATTTTAGGAGCCAGTACACCTTCAAGTTGCTGGACAATTACTATTACTATTAGAGTTGGAACGATATTTTCAACACCAGTAATGAGTGCTACAAACAATGCGAAGATAGCACCTATTAGTACGCCTACATAAGGTATTAGATTTAATAGACCCATAATCACACCTAATAAAACTGCGTAATTAAGTCCAATTATCAAGAATCCTACAACCGAGAATATTCCTTCTAAAACAGAAACTATAATTTGACCTTTGACATACGACCTAAGCGAAGTGTTTATTTCTGCAGACATTGTTTTTGCTGTTACTCTATGTTTAGTAGGCACTAGTAACGTAAATTCTTTAGAAAAAAGCTTTCTGTCCTTTAAAAAATAATACATAAAGAACGGTATTAGAGCAATTATCGTAAATATATTTACTGCATTGCTAAGTATTGTGACAATTGATTCGGCTGAACTTTGCAAGAAACTAGTGAAATTAGACATCTGATCAAGAAAAATCTGCTTTATGTCAAGGTTAATTCCGATAATTCTCAGCTGATCTTCTATTTTTGATGCAGAACCTAAACTTTCAATAAATCCCGGTATGGATTCAAATAATTTTGTAATTTGCGATATGAAAATAGGAAGTATAAAAAACACTAGTGTAACAATACCTAATATTATTACTAAAAGAACCAAAAAGCTTGCTACCGCGGACGGCATTCCCTTTTCAAGTCTTTTTTGGAATGGCAAGAATATGTATGCCAAAATTATCGCAATGAAAACTGGTAATAATGTGTATTTTATTTTCCATAGTAATATAAGTAGCCCAGCAGCAATTAAGCACCAGGCTAACTTAATCAATATTGATTTTAGATCCCAATTTTTTATCTGTCGATCCATAAATACATCCAAATCCAAAGGTTAATTTATTAAATATATTTTATCCATATATTTTAAGTATAACCAAATATAGAATTCTCTCACAAATTAATATTTTATGCCCTGCTTGGTTTAAAAATTCGCTTGATTATTGGTGTCAGTATAACACCAATTGCTACTCCAAAGATACCCTGAATTAAATTAGGTAATAATGAAATTGTTGCAACAGGCATTCCATATAAGAAAGTTTCAAAAATAAAATATCCGCCAACCATTATAACTTCCGCAATTGAATAAACGATAATATTTCTTTTTGAGAGCTTTTCATGATTAAAAATCATTTGTGCTGCAACTAAACCCATTAACGCCTTTATAACAAGAGTCGCTGGGGCATAAATAGTATAACCTGCAAAAATATCAGCAAGAGCAGAACCAACGCCTGCAACAATAGCTGCATAAGGTCCAAGCACCGCTGCCGATGCAAATATGACGCCATCACCCAAGTTAACATATCCCGTAGCTGTAGGCACTTTTAAAAATGCAGTAGCAATTACCACTAGTGCAGTAAACAAGCCACAATAAACGAGTGTTAAAACCTTGTTGTTTTTCATGAGACTAACCCTTCCAATAAATAGATTGATTTATTATACAATTGTCAATCTATAAAATCAATTCTGATCAAATATATTATTTTGAGACATCATTTTTTTGCCTTGGCGAACCATTTTTTTTGCCTGTCTTTGTAGTTGTGGCATCATTGTCATTGACGTTGCTGCTGCAGCCATACCTATTATGCTACCAGCAAGCATTCCCATATAAAATCGTGCATTTCTCATTCTTACTCACTCCTTTCATTTGCTAATCTATAATAAAATCGCCGGTCTGTTCATTTGGCGTGTAATTAGCATAGACAGCTCTGCCGTGGTTAATGTCATCAAATGGTCCAAGTGAAACTTCAACACCAAGTATATTGCCAACATTTTCGTCAATCAAGAAATCAGCTATATACCCAATCTCAGTGTCCGCTCGGTTGAAAGCATAAGAAATATCATAGCTTTTAAAAGGAAAAGAAACTTTGTTTAAATCTTTAGGATTTTTAATAAAAATTTCTTTCTCCCCAAATTTTGCAACCTCGTTAAACGGAAAATACATTTTTCGGCTTAGAATGCCATTCCTTTCAATGTAAAATCCTTTGATATTTTTCTGCTTATGCTCATAGTCAATTCCCCTTACGACGCCTAAATAATTATTTTTTTCATCAAAAACTTTAGCGCCTAATAAATCTCTACTTCTTTTCATGCTATTATTATCTGTTTATAGTAGAAATTAATACATTAACTATGAAAAACCCAACATTTAACTACTGTGAGTAAAAACGATATTTAGTTTTCAAAGATTATTATTTTATGAGTAAACATTAATCGATTTTTTATACGAATGTCTTATTATTTTTAATTTCAGCATACAAAGGAGAAGCTTCTCTTAGTTTTTCAATTATTTCCGGAAGCACTTTTAATACATAATCTATATCTTCTTCTGAGTTATCATCACCTAAAGTTATCCTTAACGATCCATTTGCTATATCGCTTGATAAACCAATAGCTAATAATACATGCGACGGTTCAATTGAGCCAGCTGAACATGCAGAGCCACTGGAGGCAGCAATGCCTTTCATATCTAGATTCACTAACAAACTTTGTCCGTCCACATTTTCAAAACAAAAGTTTGCATTACCAGGCAGTCTTTTTTCAGGATGGCCATTTAATATAGTATTTGGTATCTTTTCCAATACACCCTCAATTAGCTTATCTCTCATCCTTTTTAATTTAGCAACATAGATGCCTATGTTAGCGTTAGCAAGTTCGATTGCTTTACCTAAACCAACAATGCCCGCTACATTTTCTGTGCCAGCCCTTTTGCCAAATTCATGATCACCGCCGTGTTGCAGACCTTCGAATTTTGTGCCCTTTTTTACATACAGTACGCCTACACCTTTTGGCCCGTAAAATTTATGACCAGAAAGCGAAAGCATATCAATGCACAGCATTTTAACGTCAATTGGTAAATTGCCAACTGCTTGAACCGCATCAGTATGAAATATAACATCTTTTTCTTTGCATACTTTGCTAATCTCAGTTATTGGCATAATCGTACCAATTTCATTGTTAGCAAACATTATAGATACTAATATCGTTTTATCAGTAATAGCATTTGCTACTTGATCTGCCGTCACAAGTCCTTTATCATCAACTGGTAAAAAAGTAACATCAAAGCCGTTTTGCTCAAGATATTTTGCTGTATGCTCGATTGCGTGATGTTCTATGTTTGTAGTAATAATATGGTTGCCTTTATTTTTGTTTGCGTACGCAACGCCTTTTAAAGCAATGTTGTCAGATTCGGTCGCACAGGATGTGAAATATATTTCACGAGGCTCAGCTCCTAAAGCTTTAGCAACTTGTTCTCTTGCTTTATCAATGGCAATTCTTGCTTCTCTGCCAAAAGAATGAACACTAGATGCGTTGCCAAATTTTTCTGTTAAATAGGGCAACATCTCTTGTAGAACTTCCGGCTTAATTGGCGTTGTAGCTGAATGATCAAGATAAATTCTCTTCAATTAAGGTTTCTCCTTCAAGTGTATTTTTCTTCCTATCCACAACATCTCTCAAGCTTATTTTGGACATCTGTTTAAAAAACTCGTCTTGCATTTCAATGAGAATATCGTGAGCAGGACACACCTCTCTAACAGAACAAGTATCCCCCGTCATAAGACATTTTGAAATGATTTGCTCACCTTCAGTGACTTTCAATATATCAGCTAAACTAATCTGTTCAGGCTCTCTTTTGAGGATGTATCCGCCGTTTATACCTCTTATACCGGTTACAAGGTCTGCACCTTTAAGTAGAAATAACAGCTGCTCTAAATACGTCTCGGGTATCTGTTGTTTTTCCACCATATAAGATATGCTAACAGGACCTATCCCGTAATTAAGTGCTAATTCATATAAAGCACGAATACTGTAGCTAGTTCTTGTTGATATTAACATTCCTACACCTCAAATCAAATTCATAAAGCAAATTAGATAACATACATATAACGAAATTAATCTTACTCGTAAAGCTTATATTGAGCGCATAGGTTCAATACATCTTGCTTTACAGAGTCGACTGCTGTATCTCCACCTTTAACAACTCTTGAGATAAAATCAGCAATCATAACCATTTCGTTTTCTTTCATACCTCTTGTCGTGACAGCAGGTGTTCCAATTCTAATGCCACTACCAACATAAGGGCTTTGAGTATCATATGGTATTGTATTTTTGTTTACTGTTATATTAGCGTCTCCCAATTGATGTTCAACTTCTTTGCCGGTTTTTCCAAACGACGTTAAATCGATTAGCATCATATGGTTATCTGTGCCGCCCGATACAACTCTAACACCATTCTCCATGAATCTTGTTGCCATTGTATTAGCATTAGCAGCAATTTGTTGTTGATAAACCTTAAACTCATCTTCCATTGCAAGCTTTAAGCAAACAGCTTTAGCAGCAATTATGTGCATAAGTGGTCCACCTTGAAGTCCTGGAAAAATTGCTTTATCTATTTTGCTAGCATGCTCAGCTTTGCACATTATCATACCACCACGAGGACCTCTGAGTGTTTTATGGGTAGTAGTTGTAACAAAATCAGCATACGGAACAGGGCTTTCGTGGATACCTGCAGCCACTAGTCCAGCAATATGTGCAATGTCAACCATCAAATATGCGCCAACTTCTTTTGCGATATCTGAAAAGGTTTTGAAGTCGATATTTCTTGAGTAAGCTGTTGCACCCGCGATTATCATCTTAGGCTTTTCTTTTTTTGCTAGATCTCTAAGCTCATCATAGTCGATTCGTTCATTATCTTTTCTAACTCCGTATGGCACAACGTTAAAGTATTTGCCAGTCAAATTAACTGGGCTACCATGTGTTAAATGTCCACCTTGCGATAGGTTCATGCCAAGAACAGTATCTCCAGGATTCAAGCAAGCATAATAAACTGCTATATTAGCGTTTGCGCCTGAATGAGGCTGAACATTTGCATGCTCTGCGCCAAACAGTAGCTTAGCACGGTCAATAGCTAACTGTTCTGCAACATCTACGTATTCGCAACCGCCATAATATCTTTTACCAGGATAACCTTCTGCATATTTGTTAGTTAATACACTGCCAGCAGCTTCAAGAACAGCTGGATGAACAAAGTTTTCAGAAGCAATTAATTCCAAATGGTCTCTTTGTCTTTGTAATTCATCAAGCATCGCTGCTGCTAGTTCAGGATCAACTTTGTTTATTTTTTCATAATTAATCATAAAAAATCACCTTATTCTTCATTTTTACCACAGCATTTTTTATATTTTTTGCCACTGCCACATGGGCATGGATCATTACGTCCTACAGTTTTTTCGCTTACTGCAATAGAGCTTCTTTTATATTCTTTTGCAATTTCGTTTCTTTTTTCTAAAGGTAAAACGTCATTCCATTTTTCAATATTGTATAGCCATGGTGCTTTTGCTTTTTGCATATTGTAATATAGCTTTTCAAAGTCTATATCTAATTTAATTTTAGTGTTCTCTTTAATTGTTTTTAGATTCAGTTCTTTTTTCAAACTGGAATTGATACCATCAAGGAAACCCATAAATAGTTCATGAGTCCTACCAAAATGTTCAGCGAGTTCAGCAAATGTACCTTCTATAATTTTTGTTGAATCTGAAAGTATTTCAGTATAGAATTCTTTTTCGGTTGAAAAGTACTCGCCCCAAAAAGCGTCCGATGCTTCGTGCTCTCTTTTCACTTCTGTCTCAGCTAACCATTTATCATATATTGTCATTATTATTCTCCTTTTGCCATTAGCTTATTTAATGTATTTGCAACTTCATCAATAAAGTTTTCGGTATTAACAGTTTTAACATTATCAAGCGTACTTAGTAATGCCAAATCTTTTGTCATTTTGCCGTCCTCTATTGTTTTAATTGTTGCCTCTTCTAGCAATTTAGCAAAATTCGCAAGCTCTTTATTTCCGTCTAATTCGCCTCTTTTTTGCAGTGCACCTGTCCAAGCAAATATTGTAGCAACACTGTTTGTGGAAGTCTCTTCACCCTTAAGATGTCTATAATAATGTCTTGTGACTGTTCCGTGCGCTGCTTCATATTCAAACACCCCTTGCGGGGATACAAGTACTGATGTCATCATAGCTAGTGAGCCAAAAGCTGTAGCTACCATGTCGGACATAACGTCTCCGTCATAGTTTTTGCACGCCCAAATAAATCCTCCATCGGATCTTATTACTCGTGCAACTGCATCATCTATCAAAGTATAGAAATACTCTATTCCAAGACTCTCAAAGCGTGATTTATACTCATTGTCATAGATATCTTGGAAAAGATCTTTAAAATGATGATCGTATTTCTTTGAAATTGTATCTTTTGTAGCAAACCAAATGTCTTGCTTTGTTGAAAGCGCGTATGTAAAGCAAGCATGAGCAAATGAAACGATAGATTTGTCTGTATTATGCATGCCTTGTATTATTCCAGGGCCATCAAATACATGTATTGTTTCTCTATCTTCATTACCATTCTCGTCAGTAAATACAATTTCTGCTTTTCCAGGTCCTTTAGCTCTATACTCTACGCTCTTATATACATCGCCATAAGCGTGCCTTGCTATAGTGATTGGTTTCTTCCATGTAGAAACACTTGGAGTGATGCCATTTACTGTAACTGGCGCTCTAAATACAGTTCCATCAAGAATAGCTCTTAGAGTAGCATTTGGGCTTGGGTACATAGCCTTTAGACCATATTCTTTAACTCTCTGTGCATTAGGAGTTATTGTAGCGCATTTTACGCCTACTCCATATTTCATTATTGCATAAGCAGCTTCTTCTGTAACTTTATCATCAGTCTCATCTCTATAAGGAAGACCAAGATCATAATACTCTGTGTTTAATTCAATATATGGAGAAAGTAATTTATCTTTAATCATTTTCCATATTATTCGGGTCATTTCATCTCCGTCAAGTTCAACTAAGGGCGTTGCCATACTAATCTTCTGCATAATTTCCCACCTCAATATATATTCACATCTATTCTAAATTATATATATGATAATAGCAAGAGCCTACAACCACTTAAATATATAGAAAAAACCATCTGTAAAGATGGTTTTTTAAGTAAATCAGTAATATAAGCTTCCCATTATCTGTAATAGTTATTTTACTAGTTTAGCTGACCCTGCTTTCATTTTACTTAAAATATTTGAATCATATGCATAATTGTTATCTTGCATCTGCTTATGTAGCACAAAAGCTTGGTTAATCATCTCATCAATAAGTGTTGGATATGTCACTCCGATTGGATCCCATAGATAAAAAGCAAATGAACCTGGTAGTGAGTTGATTTCGTTTACGTATAAAGTGTTTGTTGCTTTATCAATAATGAAATCTATACGCACGATACCTTTGCAGTCAAGTGCTGCAAATATATTCTTAGAAAGCTGCCTAACATTATCAGCCATTTCTTGAGATATTTGTGCAGGAATACGCCTGTCTAGCGATGCCATACCTTTACTCTTTCCACCACGTAGATATTTTTCGTCAAATGTTAAGAATGACTCCCAAGTAACAGGCTCTTCAAGTTCGGATACTTTTATATCATCCTCAAATCCAAGACAAGAACAGTTTACTTCCATCAGATTTTCAACTGCATGCTCAATTATAAGACGTCTGTCATAGCTTGCTGCAACTTTTATAGCAGTAATAAGTGTATCTTTATCAGTAGCTTTGGATATACCAATGCTAGAACCAAGGTTTGAAGGTTTAACGATCATTGGATATCCAATCTCAGCTTCTGCTCTATTAATAATTGCGTTTTGATCTTCGTTCCATTGAGTTCTGGTAAAATTGATATACGGTATTTGTGGGAATCCACAGCCTTTGAATACGGATTTCATGACTATTTTATCCATGCCAACAGCAGATCCCATTATTCCCGTGCAAGCGTATGGTATTTCCGCCAATTGGAACAAGCCTTGCATAGAACCATCTTCGCCGTTCATGCCATGCATTGCAGGGATTACAGCATCAATATGTATATCTTGAGCTTTGCTGCCTCCAAAGAAACCAGTTTTCTTTTCAGCGCTCATTAAACTCGATGAACCAGGTATTGGAGAGATATAAACTTTTTCTATATCTTTGCTGTTACCATCAAACGTTTTTAAGAATTCAATATCACGCAGTTTTTCTCCTGTATACCACTGCCCGTCACGCGCGATATAAACTGGTACAATGTTATATTTATTTTTGTCTGCGTTATCCATAAGTTGTACTCCAGTAATTATGGATACATCATGTTCTGCGGTTTTACCGCCGTATAGTACAGCAATAGATTTTTTCATTTTTATGTCTCCTTATTTATTCGTTATAATTGTCTGGCAAATCATTTTCAAATAAAACAATGTCACCAGTTCTAGATATTTTCTTAAGCTGAGCTGTAGCATCATCAAGATTTTTAACAGTAATTATATTATCGCTGTTAAAGCCCATCCCGATTAACCCTTCTTTGATAGGAGCTGTGTGATTTGGCCCAACAAGTATAACCATATCAACCTTATCTGCCATATAAGCACCAAAGAGTTTATTCTCGTTGCTTTCCTCATCACCCAATTCAACCATACCAGGTGTGATTACTATTTTTCTGCCTTCAAAAGCTGATATTACATCAATTGCAGCCCTTGTACCAGCTGGGTTTGAATTATATGCATCATCAATAACTGTTATCCCGTTGTTTGATGGAACAATTTGCAGTCTGTGATCAATTGTTTGTACTTTCCATATACCTCTTTCGATTTGTGCAAGAGATAATCCTAATTCATAAGCGAGTGTTGCTGCGCCCAAAATATTTTGAATATTGTGTTTGCCAAGCAATATTGTTTGACAGAATATTTCATCTTTACCATCGCATAATGTAAAACTACTACCCGTTGTTGCAACTGAGTAATCTTTTATTGTAAGTGGAGTAGTATACCCCTCTTGCCCATCTAAAGAAAAAGCAAGTTTATTTATCGCAGTTTTATCGTATAGTTTTCTACATATATCGTTATCAATTGGGAAAACTGCTATACCGTCATCAGGTAAAGCTTCGATAAGCTCATATTTTGTTTTTATTATATTCTCTAAAGATCCAAAGGTTTCTAAATGCTGTGGACCGATAGAACTAATAAGTCCATATTGTGGTTCTACAAGATCGCACAATTCTGTAATATCGCCAGCTTGTTTAGCACCCATCTCAGCTATGAAAATCTCATGTTCTTCAGTAAGTTGTTCTCTAATTACTCGAACAACACCCATTGGCGTATTATAACTGTACGGTGTAATAAGTGTTTTATATTTTTGGTTTAATATTGTTCCCAAAATATATTTAGCACTGGTTTTACCATAGCTACCAGTAATACCTATTTTTATTAGATCTACCATATCGTCAATTTTATCTTTTGCTTCATCATAAAACTTTTGTTTGATCTTCTCTTCGTTTTTCTCAACACTCTTAGCTGCAAAAGCAACTATCTGTGGAACAAGAAGGGTTGGCAACATTACTATTATATAAAAAACTAAAATATTTGAATTTATAGCAATAAAAAATGCTACACCAGAAAGTATTGACCATATGACAGCAGATATTACTTTAATGCGAGAAATAAGTCTCTTTACTCTATCAGTAATGACTAGTTCCTTTTTCATGCTTTTCTTAGTAGTCATCGAATATGCAAAGCCTGCTATCGCTGAATAGAACAAAGAGCCTGCAATCATTAGAAATGTTGCAAATGAATTATTTACTCCATCAGGTATAAAAACACCAATAGCACCATAGAGAAGCACTGGGACTAAGTATATACATTGTATCTTTAAATTCTTCTTATTATTTGAAATCCATTTTTTATAAGCGTCTACCTTGTAACTTTCTAACTGCAAAACATGAATATACGGGTATGCAAAACGTGCATTACCCATTCCCATAAAAATTGCAAATGAAACCATTATGAAAAAATACTGATTTAAGCCACCATAATTCATTATTAACCCTCCAAAAATACAGAAACTATCTTATTGAAAGAAGCAGATTGATCTATATAACTAAAATGCCCAGCATTTTCTAGCACAACTAGCCCAGCATCTTTAATTTTCTTTTCCATTGTCTCTCCGAAATAAACAGGTGTCTCTTTGTCGTCTTTCCCCCATATCAGCAATGTCGAAGCTTCAATGTTTTGTAAATATGGTTCAAGATCATCATTAACAACCGAAACAAAAACTTTTTTCATTGTATCATTTAACATTTGATAATCGCTTGAGCCTGCATTTTTACCTAATGATTTTGAATCCATTCCAAGAACTTTAATTATACCTTTACCCATGCCGGAATTGGCAATTTTTTTGAGTGTTTTATATCTATACACTTTAATGTAATACGATAATGGACGTTTAGGAATAAGCCCAGCAGCATCAACGAGAACAAGTTTGCCAACCAATTGTTTATAGTGTGACGCAAGATAAATTGACACTCTTCCGCCAAATGAGTGTGCTATTATATCAACCGGTTCCAATTTCATTTCTTGTATAAATGCAGCGATTAGTTCAGCATAGTCTTTCACTTTCCATGTAGATGGTGGATCTATTGATTGCCCAAATCCCGGAAAATCAACAGTAATTACTCGTCTGTTTTTTTGCATAGCATTTCTTATTGGTATAAAAGAATCTACATTACCGCCCCAGCCATGCAATAGCAAAAGAGGTTTTCCCTGCCCCTGCTCTATATAATACATGCTTATATCACCAAATTGAAAAAACATATAATACTCCTCTTAATTGAACTCTTTGGCTAATTCTTGAACATCGTTATTCCACATTATATAAGCATCTTCATTATTGTTCGAATAATATTTTTTGCGAACACCTTGAACACTAAATCCCATTTTCTCGTATAGCGCCTGAGCACCTAGGTTTGACTCTCTTACTTCTAACGTCATATGCTTCATGCCTTGAGCCACTGCTAATATTATCATATTTTTCATTAGTTGTGTAGCTAAACCCATACGTCTATATTCTGGATTAGTCGCAAAATTTGTTATATGCGCTTCATCAATAATAAGCCACATACCACCATAGGAAACAATAACTCCGTCTTTTTCAATAACAAGATATCTTGCGCAGTCATTATCAGTGATTTCCTTTCGCAAAGCATGTAATGGCCATGGAGTTGGAAAGCATAATACTTCAAGTTCTGCAACTTGATTCAAATCTTTTTCTTCCATTTTGCGACAAATATACTCAATATTCTCGTTTTTGCACATCATTTATTATTAAGCTCTCTTTCCGCTTGTGTTTTTTTAAGATATTTCGGCTCAAGTTCTAAATAATTAATTGTGTTATTGTTTAAAGCGCAAACTTTAGTTAGCACCGCAACATTTTTTGCATCAATAATAGATGCATATGTGTTTGCAATTATTGCTTTTTCTCCAAATGCTTTTTTAATCTTCGTACTATGATTAAGTGCTCCATCTCCAATGAATACAATACTTTCATCAGAAGCTGCACTTTGTGTTTTTGATATAAGTTCATCAATACTAAATGCACTATCTTCAATCACAGAATGAAGCATATAGTTATTACTTGAATATAAAGCACCATATACCTGATCGTTTCTTGCATCAAGTATTGGGCATATGTATTTACTACCGTCATCTGCCGAAACAGCTAAAGCTTTTAGCGAGCTAATAGCAGCTATAGGTTTGTTCGTCACGTGCGCAAATGCTTTTATTGTAGAAACGCCTATGCGAAGACCTGTATATGAGCCAGGGCCTACTGTAACCCCAAATACATCTATATCTTTAATATTATATTTTGCTTTATCTAGTGCATACTCAATCTGCGGCATGATCGTTTCGCTATGTGTTTTTTTCACATTGAAGTATGAATTGAAAAGTATCTTATCATCATTAGCTATGCAAATTGACAAAGAAGATGATGAACAGTCAACTGCTAGTATTTTCATTTATTACCCTCCATACTTATTATAATATCCTCGAGGAGACCAGTATGGCATATTCCATAAGCTGTTAAAGTAATTGTTCTGTCATCGTCACCACTGCCAGAAATATTTATCTCAAGATACTCTTTTCTATTTAGTGGAAGATTGTTAGGCCATTCTATAGCACAAACTCCATCTCCATCAAAATACTCATTAAAACCAAGCTCATCTATTTCCTCAGCGCTAGAAAGCCTATATAAATCAAAGTGATAAAGAGGCAATCTTCCAGAATAAATATTTAAAATAGCAAAAGAAGGGCTAGTTACATTATTATTAATGCCAAGCCCTTTTGCTATACCTTTAGTCAATTCAGTTTTGCCTGCACCTAATTGACCATTAATAGTAATAATAGTACTTGGGAAACAGTGCGAGCCGATTTTAAAACCAAGATTATTTGTTTGTGTATCACTTTTAGATGTAATTACGTACATATGTTCACCTTTATTAGGATTAAATAATTATATCCTAAAAGAGAGTAATGATATCAGTTAATAAGAAAACAATACTTTCTTTAACCGTTTGAATAAAATATAGCTTATCGTACCCTCAATTACTACACGTAGTAAATTAAATGGAACAAGTGCCTGAATAATATAAGCTGAAATGTTTACGTTACCCATGCCCAATAATGGTAAAAATACAAATACATTTAAAAGTAACGCAGCTATAACCATGCACACAGCACCGATGATTATTCCAAATAGTGCACTTTTGTCTGTCCTAAGTTTTTTGTAAAGTAATGCTGGAGCAAGAGCAAATGAAATGCCTAGTAGCAGATCCGCAAGCTCGCCAACTCCGGCAAATCCTGAGTTTCTAACGAGAAAGAAAATAATATTTTTTACAACTGCTATTCCAATTGCACCAAGTGGTCCGAGGGTTAACCCTCCGATAATTGTTGGCACGTGGCTAATGCTTAGTTTTAACCAAGGCCATGCAGCAAAAAATGGAACGCTAAATTCTAAATACATTAGAACAAACCCCATGGCTGCTAGTAAAGCTATTTTTGTGATGTAACTGACTTTGTTTGGTTTCGATATTTTGTTCAAAACTATTCCTCCTATAAAATAAACTGCAAAATTGATATCTTGCAGTTCTAAGGAATAGAACAGAGATCTTCTTCCATCCAGACTTTAACTGTCGGCTTTGGAATTTCACCAAATCGGCCCAATTAAGGGTTCGCGGACTATAACCGCCGGTAGGGACTCACACCCTGCCCTGAAGACATCATTTTGTTATCACCAATTATAACTCATGTGTAAAGAACATATCAATACATTTATTTTGACAAATCTGCTTTATACACGATATTACCATCGATTATAACAGTATGCACTTTCGACCTAAAGTCCAGAGGATTCCCTGTGTAAAGTACTATGTCAGCATCTTTGCCTTCTTCTATGCTACCTAATTTATGATCAATTCCCAATATTTTAGCAGGATTAATTGTTATTGATTGCATAGCAGTGTATTCATCCAAGCCTTCTCTTACAGCAAGCGCTGCGCAAACAGCAAGATGTTGCTCAGGAACTACAGGATGGTCTGTCATAATAGCAAATGTCATACCTTTTTCAGCAAGTATTTTAGGCGCTTTAAACGTTAAGTTGCGAAGCTCTGGCTTACTACGCTCTGTAAATAGTGGACCAACGATAACACCGAGTACATTTTTTTCATTGACTATATCCTCAGCTATGAGATAACCTTCTGTAAAATGATCCAGTGTAATGTTTATATCGAACTCGTTAGCTATACGGATAGCCGTGAATATATCATCAGCTCTATGAGCATGAACTTTTAGTGGAATTTCTCTTCTTAAAACTTTTACGATCGCATCTTTTGCAAAGTTGCGTTTTTCAGGGTGCTTTTCAAGATCAATTATATAGTTTTCTGCATCGAGTAGCGCATCTCTAAGCAGTGCCGCTGTAGCCATTCTTGTTGAAGGCGTTTTATCTTTTTCGCTATAAACTCGTTTTGGATTTTCGCCGAAAGCAGCTTTGAGTGCATATGATTCAACAACTAGCATGTCATCAATTCTATGACCATATGTTTTTATTATAGAAAACAAACCAGATATGACGTTTGCGCTTCCAGGGCCTGTGCATACAGTTGTAACGCCTCCTTGATATGCTTCAGTAAATGTTTTATCCATCGGGTTAATTGCATCAATTGCTCTTAGGCTTGGTGTTATCGGGTTAGTATCTTCGTTGCCATCTGCGCCTTCGAAGCCCACAGAATCTTCCCACATGCCTAAATGGCTGTGAGCATCAATAATACCAGGGAACGCACATAATCCTACACAATCAATAACTGTGTCATCAAAAGATGCCTCAATATGTCTCGCAATTTTTTGGATTTTGCCTCTGTAGATTGCAATGTCAGCTTTATCGTAGTCTTTAAATACCATACTGTATATTTTTACATTTTGAATGATTATCATGCGCACTCCGCCCTTCAAGTATTTCTATAATAATATCATATATTTTGTCATATGTGTATTATTAGAATCCTTCTCCGAGCACTTCTTTTACATTTCCTACTATTAAAAATGCGCTATTGTCTTCATTCATAACTATATCTTTAACAAATTGAACTTCAGCATCTCTATGCACGACGCACAGTAGTACATTAACACCTTGTTTTGAATACATTCCTGTACCAGAAAAAGAGGTAACTCCTCTATTTAGTTCTACTAAGATTTTACTTGATATAGCCTCAGAGTTTTTAGAGATAATTATGATCATCCTCGAAGTGCTTGGGCCTTCTAAAACTAATTCTGCGGCCTTGGATGAAATAAATATAGCGGCAAGACCATACAACGACAGTTCAGGCGAAAAAACAAAAGCAGCAATCAATATCACGACAAAATCTATTATAAATATTAGCCAATTAATTTTAATATGCTTAAAAACTCTTGCAGCAAGTACTGCAGCAGTATCTGATCCACCTGTAGTTGCTCCAGCTTTAATTACTAACCCTAAACCTGCTCCCATAAGCACTCCACCAAAAATTGAAGCAAGCAGCAAATCGTGTGTAATACATGGTATTGGTAAAATGTCTACTGCTAATGAAAACAGTGCAGTAGCAAATAATGATTTAATGCAAAATAAAAACCCTAGCTTTCTAAAGGCTAGGATAAATAGCGGTACGTTAAGTATTGCAATCACTAAGCCAACATTTAACGAAAATAGATAATATAATATAGTTGCAAGTCCACTTACCCCGCCTGGTGCTATTTTATTTGGTATTAAAAACATATCCATTGAGGCAGCCATGACAATTACACCAATAATTATCATTATATATTCTTCAAAAAATCTTTCTAGGTATTTCATACCAACCTCCAACACAGCTTTGTTAAATAAAAAAACACCCTTAATAAAAAAACACCCTTAATAAAAAAGGGTGTCCGTTTTAGTATTATTTATACGTATCAGTCAGAAAAGCCCATGCTTATTTGAAGCGCTTCGTCAATTTTGCTCATTTCACTTTCAGATAGGCTTCCCATTTTCTCAAGCAATCTACTCTTATCTATTGTTCTGATTTGTTCAAGTAGTACAACTGAGTATCTGGGTAAAGTGCTCCCTGATTCGCTTATTTCGATATGTGTTGGAAGTTTAGATTTTGCTTTTTGCGAGGTTATTGCCGCAACAATTACCGTTGGGCTATATTTATTGCCAACGTCATTTTGTATTATTAGAACAGGCCTTACGCCGCCTTGTTCAGAGCCAATCACTGGACTCAAATCGGCGTAAAAGATGTCACCTCTTTTGATCATTACTTTATCACGCTCCGCCAAAAATTGTTCTAGCGCCGTAATAATAATCTAAGCATTTTACAATATTTCCGGTGCATAGAGTATCATTACCATTTTATTTTATGCGTGCAAAGTAAATTAGGTTTCAAAACAGACTATGTTTTTGCAATATTATTCGTTAGCAAGCAATTTACGGAAGAATATATTCTAGTTGATCTATAATTTTTTCAGGAGAAAGTGAGTTTTCGCTCTTATTCTCTGTATATCTTTCAGCACATAAACCCAATACAAAGCAACCAAGCGCAGCCGCTTTCTCTTTAGCTATACCTCTAGCGGCAAACGCCGCAATTATACCCGAAAGAACATCACCGCTTCCGCCTTTAGCAAGAGCAGGATTACCAGCTATATTAAGATAAGTGATACCTTCAGCACTCAGAATTATGCTTGTATTACCTTTTAGTACTGTTACAGCCTTTGTACTATTTGATATATTCCTAGCAGACTCAATGGGTTCACTTAGTACTTCCTCGGTTGAACATTCTAAAATCCTAGAAGCTTCTCCTGGATGTGGAGTTAAAATACAGTTTGAACCTTCTGTAATATCGTTTATTGCTAGAGCATTCAGTGCGTCTGCATCAACAATCATTGGTTTCTTAAATGCCTTTTGAACATAGCTACATAGTTTTCTAGAATACTCGCTTGTCGAAAGTCCTGGTCCCAATATTACAACATCTTTATCTTTTAAAAATTCATCCAATTTAGCTTGAACATTTTCATTAAACGTGTCTGGTCCATGTTCGTTTATATAGACTATAATATTAGGCGCGAGCGTTTGAGCGATATTAGCTACATCTTTGTCAGCAAACAATGTAACAAGCCCGCATCCACATTCATATGCCGCTTTTGCGCTGTGCACAGCAGCCCCAACCATCCCAAGACTGCCAGCAATTACTCCAATACGTCCAAATGAAGCTTTGTGCATATCTAACTCTCTTTTTTCTATAAGAGCACCAATTGCGTTATTATTAAGCATATACGTGTTTATATCACTTAGTTTATCAAGATTCTCGTGCCATATTGGCTCAATATACAACTGCCCTGTATATTTTCTGCCATTTTTCAAATAATGACCTCTTTTAGCATAAGCAAACGTAACAGTGCAATCAGCTTTAATACATACGCCTTGAATATCACCAGTTGTTGCATCAAGCCCAGATGCTATATCTAGCGAAAATATTGGTACACTAGATGAGTTTAGATAAGATATTACTTTTGTGTATACTCCCACTATCTCTCTGCTTAATCCAATGCCAAACAACGCATCAATATATACATCTGGTATATCATAATAATCAATTTGGCTGGATTTCTTAATATATATTGGTTCAAGGCCTAAATCTATTAAAGCATCGAGATTCCTTCTTGGATCGCCGTCGTAAGAATCAACTTCATTGAAGATAAATACTTTCACTTTATACCCATCAGATAAAAGCAGTCTAGCAAGAGCAAACCCATCGCCAGCATTGCCGCCTGTGCCACAGCAAACATAAAAGACTCTAGCTTGACTATAGCGATCAAGTAAAACTTTTTTTGCAGCTTTAGCTGCACGTTCCATAAGCGCTATGCTAGCAATACCTTGCTGTTCTATGCACTCCATTTCCAAAAGTTTCATTTCTCTAGCAGTTACAACATAATCTCTGTATTCGCTACTCATCCGAATCACTCCTTCGCTTGTAATAGCACAAAAGCTACAGCCACTTCTTTTTCATGAGACAAACTTAAGTAAGTGTTATATTCATCTAAAGATTTATTAATCTCTTTGTCAGTTGTATAAAAATACGGCTTACCAGAAGCATCTCTTAGTATTAATAGCTTTTGATAATTTGCTATTGTATTATCTAAGCCAAGAAGATTAAACAGCGCCTCTTTAGCTGCTATATTTGCAGCACGGCTCTCATGCCTAAAGCATAATTCAGCCTCAGTTAGCTTTTTAAAATCTATATTTTCGATAGGAATGATTTGTGTTTTTGCCAAATAAGCATATTCATTATCATTTAGTATATTAAAAATTAGCTCTTCAGCATTTCCCGGTTTATATGCAATGCAAGTAGTTATAATCATTGGTGCATCGCAAGTAACATTATTGCCTGTTCGTTCAAATTTCAAATAATACTTATATTTATTTAAACCCTTTATTGATGCATTTATCATTGCATAAGGACACTTATCATTAAAATACACATTAATGTCTTTATATGAAATACCAACAAAGCCAGTACCGACGGCTTTTGAAACAGCTTCTTTTGCACTAAATACAAAAGACATGTATAATGGCTCACCGAAAAGCTTTTTATCAGTATTTTCATACTCAAAAGAACTGAGAATCTTTTCAGCAAATGGTCTTGCCATTATTGACTTTCTGATTCTATTCACATTAATTATATCAATACCAATGCCACTAATTATCATGCTATTCACCTATTTCAAGCACCTTTCAAGCATAAATACCTTCTCCTCTAACAGATACTTCTCCATAATTTATTATTTCAATTCCGTTATCTGTTTTTAACATAAGTGCACCTGCATCATTAAAGCCAACTGCAAAACCTTTTTTTGTATACTCGCCTTCAATTATCTCAATTTGTTTACCAATAACACAAGATTTCGACTCGTACTCTTCGGTAATAAAATTCAAGCTTTTTTTGTATTCGTATTCATTAAATAGTGCCTCAAATTGGTTAAGTATATCTTTAAGAAGCTCAATCCTTGGGATGGCTTTGCCTGATTCAATAGATAGAGAAGTTGCTTTATGTGAGATTTCTTTGCTAATATCTTTTTTATCAATATTCACGTTTACACCAAACCCTATAGCAATCCAATCTATTTTATCTTTCTTATTATTCATTTCGGAAAGTATTCCGCATACTTTTTTTCCGTTAACAATCACATCATTTGGCCATTTAATCATTGCGTTTAATCCAGTAACATTATTTATAGCTCTAGCTACAGCGACACCACATAGAATTGAATATCCTGTACTTAGACTAACTTGCATATCTGGTCGCAATAATATGGTAGCCCATATGCCAGCACCACTTGGAGAAACCCAGGCTCGCTTAAACCTGCCTTTACCACTTGTTTGCGTGTCTGCAATAAATAATACTCCATTTCCAGCTCCATTTTGAGCCTCAGCTCTAGCTAGATCATTAGTCGAACTTGTCATATCTCTATAGCACACATCTTTAACTAGTGTGTTTTCAGTAATGCTGTTTAAAACAATCTCACTTGATAATATGTCTTTTTGCATATCGGTCTCATTTCTTTTAGAATTCTTCTTCGTCGTCACTACCATATCTTACAAAAGCTTCTTTAATTGTATCCCAGTCGTAGCCTTTACTAGCTAACGCCCTATATATTTTCTGTTTTATTTTTTGATCTTTACCGTCATAATTATTTTTTCTAGCATACTTTTCTAAAATTTCAATTGCATTTTTTAGCTCGTCTTCAGGCATTATTTTCTCGATAGCAATTTTAGCAGATTGAGAGTCAATCTTTCTATTTATCATTTTCACATATACTGCTCGTTTACCTAGTTTTTTTACGTTTGTAGCGTCTGATACAATCATTCGCGAAAGTTCAGCATCATCAATGTATTTATAGTCAGCAAGTTTATTTTGGATAATATCAATTGTGCGCCTATCATACCCTTTATCAAGCAAAACTTTTGTAAGCTCGCTTTTAGAAAACTGTTTATAAGATAATCTTTTTAAAGCATAATCAAGCCCTGCCCTATATTCATCATCAACAAGGATGCGCTCAATAAGCTCTTTACTTATTTCTGATCCAATACCTATATTATATTTGATTACATATTCTTTAAACGTAGCAAAGCTATACGAACCATCAACAAATACATTGCACCTATCTTTATTATTCTTCTGCTGCGTAATATCTGTAATTATCATTTTATATCTCCTAGCATACAAGCTATAAAAAAATTTTAACATGATAAAGAAAGTTTGCATAGAAACAATTTGTTTTGCAAAAAATACTACCAATATGTTTAAGGAGGTAATTTTATGAATCAGCAACAACCACAGATCGAATCTAAGAACCTTACAATATTAGAAGATCAGATGAACTATGAAGCTTTAGCGCTTAAAAAATGCGAGTTATATGCTCAGTATTTCACTGACCCTACACTAAAAAATTCGGTTAACACTATCGCCCAGAGCCATAAACAACATTTTGAAAATTTATATCAGTATCTAAATAGCCATCAATAAGGAGGAGAATAATGAACGCACAAGCAAATTTAAGCGAAAAAGATTTACTAAATGACTTATTAAACCAAGAAAAAATGATGATAAGTAGTTATGCAACATTTGTAACTGAAGCTTCTTGCCCAAATCTAAGACAAGTACTCACCACACAGCTAAACGAGACAGCAACTAACCAATACCAGATATTTGACCAGATGAGACAACGCGGATACTACGCAACAAAAGATGCGCCTACAGCAGATGTAACCCAAGCTAAGGAAAAAATGTCACAGATGAAAAACAATTTATAACAAAAAAGAGCCTTTGGCTCTTTTTTAATTATCGTAGTCGTCTAGATCTACATTATCGAATTCCATTTGCTCAATGCGAGAAATTGCTTCTTTAGTTTTGGGAGCATTTTTTTTATGCGTCGTTCCTAAACAAGCGTCGCATGTTGTAAGACAATATGGGCAGATGCACATGCTATATATTCCGTTTTCTCTATGGACCATAAGTTGGCCACATTCTGGACATCCACATACCAAGTGAACCACTTCCTTTACTATATTGTAATCAAACAATTACTTTTGTGCAACATAAATGGTTATGCTATAATATGAGTGATTAATAAATGGGATTAGGTATTATATGAAAAATATCAAATGCAAAAAACTTTTTGCTAGTTTAGTCACATTAATTCTAGTATCAAATAGCGCTATTACAGTTGCATCTGCTGATTTTAATTCAGATGAGCAAGCAGTTGTATATTCAGTTCAAGCACGACTTAGAGAGCTTGGCTATTTTAACTATCGGCCAACTGCAACTTATGGTGAAATGACTAAAGCTATTGTCAACACCTTTAGAGTTAAAAACAGCTTAGGTACAAGCAATTTGCTTGATGAGCAGACTTATAACCAACTGTTCAAAAGCGCTGCTGTTAGAAAAGTAATTTCACCTGAAATTTCTCTACCTATCGGTCCTCAAACAAGTAGCGCTCATACTGCCGGTGGCAAATCCACTGCTTTTTCAGAAATTAAAAACAGTGTAAATGTTGGCGATACTTTTACTGTAGAAGATTACATAACTGGTAAATCATTAACATTAAAACGAACTGGCGGCGAAAATCATTTTGACACTGATCTTGCTGGCAGTAGTAATATAACTAATTTGAAAGAGATATTCGGCAATACTTTCACTTGGGAAAAGCGCAGTGCTGTAGCTGTTATAAACGGTGCTAGAATTGCAGCTGCAATGAGCGTATTCCAAGACGGCTCTACAACAAAAATTATTGTATATTTTACAGGCTCATCTTCCGATATAATGGGTACATTAGATGTTGAATATGCTGAAAAAATTCTACAAGCTGTAGAATAATTCATGGAGGTAAAAATGAATACAAAGGCAAAACCAAAAACAGAAACTTTAATAAGCAAATATAAGCAATGGGTACCATACAGCAATCAAGCAGTTGGATGTGTTGGTTTCTCTGTGCTCTCTCTCATATTTTTATTCTTTAACTTGTTTTTCTCTGTTGCATTTAGCTTGCTCTCTTTTATATTTTTTTCTTTAACAAAACCTCGTGTTAAAGCTGATTATGATAATAGATGGTTCGCCTCATTTGGTTTTATACTTGCTTCAGTAACGTTATTCGTAGTAATACTTACGCATATAGTCGTAAACAACATATTTGGTATATTATTATAAAAAAAGCGCATAATGCGCTTTTTATTTTATCTTTATTATATTTCTACAAACAAAAAAAGGCTTACGCCTTTTTTGTTTTTTTATTCTGCTGTTGCTGCTGCAAACAAGCTTTGTTCATTTATAGCATTTGCATTTACATTGAGTTTTGTTAGTGTATCAATGCTGGTGTAGACATAAGACGAATCCATGTTGCCATCGATTGTATACATATCGCCGCCAGCAAACATTATTAGAACATTAGACATCTTACCAAGGTTATAAGTTTTCTTTGAGCTTATATCATATGAGTATAGATTATCTACTTCAACGGTTGCAGCTTCTATGGCGGTTGCAGTTGCCGTAGTTGCTGTAGTTGCTGTAGCTGTTGGATCTGCAGCCACTGTTTCTGAGAACGAGAAGTATATTGATCCACTACTCATTGAGAATGAGTTTAGTCCATAGTTATTTGGATTGAAAGACAATACTGTATCAGTAATCTTCTTCTCTGCTAAAGAATAGAGCTGGAATACATAGCTGCTTGTTGTTTGATCAGTAGTTATGCAAAGAACAAGACCATCTTTAACTAATGCAGGAGTCATAGTACTATCATTTAACACTTGCTCACTAGTTGTTTCGCCTAGCTTCACTCTATTAAGGCTAATTACGCCAGTAGCTGAATCCGAGTATGAATAATATAAATATCCACCATCATATCCAGCTATGTAAGAGTTAGTTCTAGAAATAATCTTGTAATTGCTACCATCGAGGTTACAACTTACTATTCCTTTGATGCTGTTTGACATATAAACTGTGTCTTTTACAACATAAACTGACTCAAACAAACCAATAAATATTCTCGTTGATTTCTTTGTGGAAATATTATATTTATAAACGTCATATAGATCCTGACCGCTATAAATAATGTTCCCATTTATTATATTCAAATTGCCTCCGCAGTCATCAATAAGCACTGTTTCGTTTTTGCCTTCTTTATCTGATCTATATAAATGTGTTTTTCCATTAGTATCTGCTTTTACATAATATAAATAATTATCATCAGCGACTATTAGATTGTTTGGTGTCATTAACGCATTTGAGATATTATAGCCCGTATCAGTATTAACATCTTTTATGTAGCTAAATGTAGAGCTATCGTTTGCAACTGTAATTTTGGTTTCTAGCGCTGTTGTAGCATCCGCACTTGCTGTTGCACTGGCAGTTGCTGTTGCATCAGTTGTAGATGAGCTGCATGCTGTGAGCAATACCATAGATAGCGCTATCATAGATACCATTATTTTTTTCATATTTTTCTCCCCTGTTTTTCATTTTCGCTTAACTAAGTTAATATTAACTCAACAAAACGGCTAAAGCAACCATATACACATTATTGTCACATTTCAAGCTATAAGAAACATAATTGCCTAGTTTATAAAAGCTTATACGTATAGTACAGCTAAAATCATATTAACATTACAGCAAAAAGAAAAAGCGCTGTTGCGCTTACTCTATGTCGTAACCAGCATCTTCAATAGCTTCTATAAGCTTTTCAGTTTGAACAGATGTTTCATCATATTCAATTACAACTTTCTTCTCTTCAAGATCTATATTTACATTGTTCACTCCTTCGATATCTTTAAGTGCCATTGTTATTGCCCTTTTGCAATGTTCGCATGACATTCCAGGAACGTAATAAGAAACAGTCTTCATCTGTAAGGTCCCCCTTTTAAATTTATAGCAGTATTATACCCATATAAATTATATTTAAAATCTATATTAACAAATTATTTATTCTGTGTTTTTTGTTTTTTGTATAATGGAGTAATTTTGGGTACAGTTTTATTGAGCATGCACCACATACAGTTCCTAAAATAGCACCAGCAATTATATCAGTTGGATAATGTACCCCAAGATATACTCTTGAAAACGCTATCAAAATCGCAACTATATATGCAGCTCCTCCATACTTCTTGTTGTATTTAAGTATTACATACGCAGCAGCAAAGCTGGCAAATGTATGCCCCGAAGGAAAGGAATAATCGCTCGGCTCAGCTATTATTGCATTAACCCATGCTACTTCTGTAAATGGTCTTGGCCTAGCAAAGATGTTCTTAAGTACTAAGCTATTTATTACGCCAGATAACACAATTGCCAATATCACCACGACTCCCATTTCTCTAGTCTTCTTATAAAAGAGAAACGCAATGCCAATAACTAACCATATGGCTCCTAATGTGCCCAAATTTGTAATAAACGTCATTATTGGATTAAGTACTGGGTTTCGCATATTAATTGCCATATGAAGAAAAAAAGCATCAAAGGCTTGAATATAAATCATGAACTTCTCCTCGGGTCAAAAATTAAAAGTCGAAAAAACAGCTTATGCTATAATGCAAAAAAGTAAACAGTAAACTACTAACTTAAAGCAGAAATCAAACTAGGTACGATTTGTTTTTTTCTAGAAACTACTCCATCCATTGAAAAACTGTTCTCGTCATCGAGCGGTGAAAAAGCTTTCGATACTAACCCTTTTTGAGATTCAGTAAACAAAACTTCGGTTTTCTCTTCAATAATATCTGTAAAAAGAATTAGTAATATGTTATAACTCTTCTTTTCTGCAAGCTCATCTAGATATCCTAAAATAGACTCCTGTAATTTTTCTATACTGCTAAAGTCTGTTGTATATACTTGACCAATACCGATTTTAGTCTTTCCAATAACGTATTCTTTAAAATCGCTCTGAATTATTTCATCTATAGTTAGGCCATGCAAAGTCGTTCCTGCATCAAACATTTGCATACTAAATGTATCTATATCTATTCCGGCAATGTTCGCTAACTTTTCAGCAGTAATACGATCTAATTTTGTGCTTGTAGGAGATTTGAATCTAATTGTGTCCGAAAGAATGGCTGCACATAATATGCCAGCTATTGAGGCTGAGGGCGTAATCCCTTGAAAAGAAAACAAGTTAGCAATTATAGTTGCTGTGCTTCCTGTTGGCTCGTTTCTGTAGTAAATTGGGCTACCTGTTTGTATATCTCCGATCCGGTGATGATCGATAATCTCTAAAATTTCCGCTTGTTCAATCCCTTGAACTGACTGAGATTTTTCGCTATGATCAACAAGTATTACCTTCTTTTTTTGTTGTTTTAACATATGATGATTGGAAATAAACCCTTTGAAATGATGGTGTTCATCTACAACTGGGAAATTTCTGAATCTAGTCTGAAGCATTCTTTCCTTAACATCATCAATAAATTCATCATTATTAAAGTAAACAAGGTTTTTTGATGTCATAGTAAATTCTACCGGGATACTCTGATACAAAAGTCTTGCGCTTGTAAAAGTATCATAACTTGTAGTCAGCAATGTGCACTCATGAGTTTTTGCAAGTTCAATAACATCTTCGTCAATCTGACTACCGCAAGTTACAATAACACAGCTCGCACCTGCAGCGATTGCCTTCATCTGGTTTTGTTTTATATCACCAACAAAAACTATGTCGCCATTTTCTATATACTCAACCATTCCGCCCGGTGTCATGGCACCAATTATAGCTTTTCCAGAACCTTCAAATGCTTTTTTAGAGCTTAAAACTAATACTGCATCAAGCGTCTTAATAACATTTTCAATTGGCGTATGGCTCGCTGACAATACATTACTAGCAGTCATATTCATATATGAATACGCAATATCAGAAACTGATACTATTCCTATCATTATCTTTTCGGCGTTTTCTACAGGTAAAACAGCAAGATTATTTTCTATGAGGATCTGCCAAGCATCTTTTATAGAAATATATGGTGATACTGGTTCGATTACATCCATCTCAATATCTGATACCTGAGTTTTAACTGTAGTTAGATACTCAGGCTCAGAAAAACCAAAGTAATTTAACACGAATTCGGTTTCTCTATTTATTTTTCCAATTCTAACAGGAACAGCATTTACGTTATGATGCTGTTTTAAATCAGCATAAGCTATAGCTGAGCATATCGAATCTGTATCTGGGTTTTTATGCCCAGTTATATATACGGTTTCTTTCATAATTATTATAGGCCTCCAATATAAGCGGTAAATTTTTGATATCAACTATTCAACTTCATAATCATAATCAAAAAGAAGCGGCAATGCAATAAATGTTATTTTTAGGACAATTGAATGTTTAGTAGATTTTTTGAGCAAAAAAAGAAGGCATCATCCAAATATTGGTGCTTGCCATCTTCAAGAAAATTTTTGGTGCGAAGGACGGGACTTGAACCCGTACGGTTGCCCACACGCCCCTCAAACGTGCGCGTCTGCCAGTTCCGCCACCCTCGCAAGTGCGCATGCTATTAATAATAGCACGCTAAATTATTTTAGCTCAAATCGGTTTCTCTGTCAATGGGGTTGTTATTTAATGTACCATGCATTTATTCCGTTGAACACATTATCTGTTAACGTTTCAGTAACTCCGCCTATATTATCATTTATAAGTAATGATCTTGATTTGAAGTTAAGGCATATAAATGGTAATTCTTCAGTAAATAGCTTCTGGAAAGATGCTGTATTGCTAAGAATTGTACTTTCGTCTTTCGAATTAGCGTAAGCATTTATATAGGAACTAAGAGTGCTATTTGAGTATTTACCATAGTTCAAATAGTAAGCCGCGCCAGTATCGCTAGTGAGCATATTGCTAACATCCATATCATTTTTCAAAACAACATTACATACTGCTATATCAAAATCCCCATTACTCAGAGCTTTCAAATAATCAGTATAAATCTTTTTTACTATTTCTACTGAAATACCAATCTTATTTAAATCGTTTTTAATGTTATTTGCTGTTTCAATATTAAGTGTTCTTGAAGTATCATCTATAACAAGAATTTTTAAAGAAACTTGGCTACTCCCCTGCATCAGTTTGTATGTTTTTAGTCCGGATGACGCTTCTACTGTCTCTTTTTGGCTCATGCCTAGTGAATTGAACAACGTAAGCGCCTTATCATAATCATAGTTATATTGAGTATACGCTGTACTATATCTCCAGTCTGTCGGTAACAGTGGAGCATCAACAGGGTCAGCATGGGAAATGTATACATTGTTGATTATCTTCTTTTTATCAATAGCATAGTTTAGTGCTTGTCTAAACCCCTTGTTTTTAAGATTTGCTTTAGTTGTATTTATTAACAGATAATTCAACTCAGAAGTAGGCAACTTATATCTGTTTGCTGATGCACTTTTGCGATAAATATCAGAACTTACACTTTCTGTATCAATAATATCTATTTCACCCTTAGCAAATGCTTCAAGAGCGTCTTTTTCGCTGCTGTAGCATATAGCTGTAATTGAATTTAAATATGGCTGTGGTTTCCACCATTTCTCATTTGGCACAAGAACTAACTTGCTATCCTTAACATAGCTAGAGAGCTTAAATGGGCCAGTTCCTATAGGTGTCGTGCTTGCACTTGCAGCCTTGCATAAAACCGGGAAATTAAGCGCGTATAAAGTGTTCAAACCGGTTTTAACTCCAGTAACTTTGATATGTCTATCATCAATTTCATCAATTGACGCTATTGCTTGAATTATATCCGTATATTTTGATACACCTTGAGCAGCGGTGCTCTTAATTAAGTTATATGTATACACTACGTCTTTACTAGTGAATTTTGTTCCGTTAGAAAAATAAACATTGTCGCGCAAAGTTATTGTAAACGTTTTGCTGTCCTCACCAATCTCCCAGCTTTCAGCTAGCATACCTTGAGGTTTGTTGTTACCATCAATATAAATAACTTTCTCATATATAAGCGAGTATATATCTTCCATAGCAACAGAAGAATTACGGAATGGGTTTAAAGATTGAACGCCTTTAGGTAAATAGATCTTTATATCTCCACCGTTTTTTTCTTCGTTAGTTTTAATTGTAACTGCATTTTTTACAGGCACATCAACAGCCTCTGTTTCGGTGCTGTCAGAATTAGTTAGATTACTACAACTAGAAATGCCTACTATTACTAAGATAGCAAGCATTAGGATGAGTATTTTATTTGAATGTGTCTTTATAAATTCGCTTATATTTTTCATATGCACTGTTAATCCTCTTAACGTAATTCTCTGTTTCTTTGTATGGTATGCTAGAAAGCGTTTTGCCATCGCTGCTTAGTGTAGAATCATTTAACCATGTGGTGACTTTTTGAGGGCCCGCGTTATATGCGGCAACCATTAAATCAGTATTACCGTCAAACTTCTTTTCTAAATAATTCAAATACCAACAGCCAAGTTGAATGTTCATTTTTGGATCAGTCAGAGCACTTTTACTATACTCGCTTATACCTGCCTTGTTAGCTATCCATTCACCAGTAGCAGGCATTATTTGCATAAGACCAACAGCTCCTGCTGAAGAAACAACATCGTCGTCGAATTTGCTTTCAGAATATATAACAGCACAAACAAGATATGGGTCGAGTTCGTATTTACTACTCATCTGTTCTATTATATTTTCGTGTTTTAACATGTATATTTGTTTTTCAATATAGCCACTAAGTACAAAATATCCAACTACAGCAAAGATTAACAAAAAAATAGTTGTTATTATCACTGCACTTCGTTTATGTTTTCTCGGTTTTGCCATTATGTCCCCCTATAATCCTAATTCCTCGGCGTATTTGTTAACATCAGATATCAATTGATCAGCTGTGTTATCATTACTGAAAACTTTTGTAGCATTTTCAACATAATATCCCTCATCATTTTGCCTTAAAATCCTGTTTTCTGCGCTACTATATGATATAGCATCTCTATCAATAATTCTGCTGATTCTTTTCTCTTTGCTTGAAGTAATTACTATCACAACATCGCACAGCTTATCAAGCCCAGCTTGTTTAAGTAGCGGCGCATCAATTACAACTGCTTTACTTGTTTTGCAAACTAATTCTTTTGTTATTTCGTCTTCTATTATACTACATATTGCGGGTAGAGTTATACTGTTTAAAAGTGCTAATTTTTCATTGTTATCAAAAACAGTTTTACCAAGCTTTTTGCGGTCTAATGTTCCATCACTTAGAAAATAATCTTCTCCAAAAGCTTCTTTAAGGCTATAGTAAGTTTCTGTGCCAGGCAAAGCAACATTCCGTGCAATCTTATCCGCATCAATAACCTTTATTCCTCTATCTTTAAATACATTTGAGGCAATACTTTTCCCAGAGCCAGTTTGGCCGGTTATTCCTATTACAATCATTTTGTATCATACCAGCTTTGTCCAGATTTTGCTTCTGCTATTAACGGAACGTTAAGCTTTAGTACATTCTCCATCTTATCTTTAACCATCTTAAGCATAATTTCTTCTTCATTAATTGGCACTTCAAATATAAGTTCATCGTGCACTTGTAAAATTAGCTTTGATTCTAATTTCAGAGTTTTTAATTCCTCAGTTATATCAAGCATAGCTTTCTTTATTATGTCAGCAGCAGACCCTTGAATAGGTGTATTCATAGCTATTCGCTCACCAAAAGATTTTATATTAAAGTTGTGAGAATCAATTTCAGGAACAAATCTTTTCCTGCCCATTAGAGTTGTTACATAACCATCCTGTTTGCATTTTTTCACTATATCTTCCATGAAAAGCTTAATAGATGGATAACGCTCAAAGTATTTTTCTATATACTGCTTAGCTTGACTACGAGATATATTAATATTCTTAGCAAGACCAAAATCACTTATGCCATATACTATTCCAAAATTAACTGCTTTTGCAGCAGATCTAAGCGTACTTGTAACTTCTGAGATAGGAACACCAAACACTTCAGATGCAGTGATTGTATGTATATCTGCTCCACTGTTAAATGCACTAATCATATTTTCATCGCCAGCTATATGAGCAAGTACACGCAACTCAATTTGTGAGTAATCAGCGCCAATCAGCAAGCATCCTTCTTTTGCGATAAAAGCTTTACGTATCTCTCTGCCGTCTTCTGTTCTTATCGGTATGTTTTGCAGATTCGGGTCGGATGAGCTAAGTCTACCAGTTGCTGTAACAGTCTGATGGAATGTAGAATGTACTCTGCTATCGCCTTTTTGAGCAAATTCAAATAACCCATCAATGTAGGTACTTTTAAGTTTCGCTAATTTTCTATAATCAAGTATTAAAGGCACTATAGGATGCTTATCCAGTAGTTTTTCCAGAACCTCTACATCAGTTGAATAACCTGACTTTGTTTTTTTCGCTACAGGCAACTGAAGTTTTTCAAATAGTATTACTTCTAGTTGCTTAGGTGAATTCACGTTAAACTGTTCACCTGCTAGTTCAATTATTTGCTGTTGTAATGTGTTTATCTTCACGGCATAAAGCGCTTCAAGTTCTTTTAATACGCTTACATCCAACTTAAACCCGATAAGTTCCATGTCATACAATACATTTATCAATGGATGCTCTAGTTCATTATATAATTTAAGCATACCATTTGCAGATAGCTCGTTTTTCAATATTTCTTCCATATGCAATAGAACCGCAGCACCATCGATAGGTGTAGCATTTAAGTACTGATTGCTAATTTTCTCTAGCGTGTATTTCGTCGTTTGCGGCAATAGTAAATACGTAGCAAGATGCAAGTCAAATGAACAGTTAGCTAGGTTTATTCCTTCACTGCGAAGCATATGCATAGTCTTTTTTATATCGAATACAACTTTCTCAATGCTTTTATCCTCAAGCATTGGTTTAAGTGCACTAATCAGTTCGTAATAATCCAGTCCCTCATCTAGCATATTTTCTTTGATATAGAACTTAATTTGCTCGTCTTTATCCGACGCAATTGATATATAGTTAGCTTCCATTAGTAGTGCTATGCGTTTTTCATCGTATTTTGCAAGTATATTATTAAGTTCGTTTATCTCACGTATGTCGATGGTATTAATTTTTATCTCTGGCGCTATTTCTTCAGTTTTTTCAAGTTTTAGCCCTGTTAGTTTAGCGTATATAGACTTAAGCTCATAATGCTCAAATACTTCTTGTATATCCTCAGTTTTTGGTGGATTGTACTTAAGTTCGTCTACAGTAAAGTCTATTGGCACATTGCAATCTATTGTTGCAAGTCTTTTGCTCATGATAGCAAGCGTAATATTCTCTTCTAAAAGTGTTTTCGTTCTTTTAGGAGGTAGTTCTTCGATGTGTTCGTATAGATTCTCTATCGTCTTAAATTCAGCAATCAGAGATAGTGCGGTTTTTTCGCCTATACCAGGAACCCCTGGAATATTATCGGATTTATCTCCCATAAGTGCTTTTACGTCAATAAAGTTACGTGGTTCAATGCCATACTTTTCAGTAAAAAATTCAGGTGTGTACAATTCTGTATCAGTTATACCTTTTTTATTTAGCATAACGGTTGTGTATTCGCTAACTAATTGCAGTACATCCTTATCTCCAGAAACTAATAGTGTACTAAATTTATTTTCATCTCCAACAGCTGCTAAAGTTCCTAAGATGTCATCAGCTTCGTATCCGTCAATTTCCAAAATAGAAACACCCATCGCTTTGAGTATGTCCTTTAAAATATCAAACTGATAAAATAGCTCTGGTGGTGTTTTAAGTCTACCAGCTTTATATTCTTTGTATTCTGTGTGCCTAAATGTAGGCGCTTTTCTGTCAAAAGCAACGCTAACATATTCAGGTTTATATTCTGTATATGCCTTTAAAAACATGCTTAAAAAGCCATGTACTGCATTTGTATATTCTCCTCTACTGTTGGTTAGCGGAGGCAAAGCGTAAAACGCTCTAAACATAAGGTTGTTGCCATCTATTATCATTAGCTTTTTTTGCATAATACACCTCTTCAAAAACATTATCATTAATGTACCATATATGTATATTAAAATCAAACGCTCTTAGGCAGTTAAAACAGACAGATTTTTACATAAACAACGCAAAAAAACCGCCTACAAAAGGCGGCTTCTTTTATTTCGTTATAATGTATTCCATAGTTAGTTGTGCTGTAATTGTGATAGTTCCTGTTTGTATCTGAGTGCTACCTATTGACGATGATGACGTGTCGCTTTTATACTCAGCCGTTGGATAGATATATGAAGATGAATTTGTATTTTCAGTAATTTTATTGAGTTTATAAGTAGAGACTCCTAAACTTTTAGCTATAGCATCTGCTTTTATATTGCCCTGATCAACAGCTGCCATCATAGCATTATTATACTGAGTATCATAATCCTTAATATTATAACTAATTGAAAACGATTGGTTAGCGCCCTCTCCAATTGCTGCATCTAATACGTTACCTATTTTGGATATATCGTTTATAGTTACTTTTAGAATATGCGAAACAGAGTACTCTTTTACTTTAGTTTGACCATTTTCATAATTATATACAGGATAAATGTTGAAAGAACTAGTTTTAATATCGTCATCAGCTATCCCTTTAGCTTTTAGCGCACTAATTATCCTTGCCATCACGGTATTGTTATCATTCGTAATCTTTTCAGTGTCTGAGCCTGAGCAAACGTAGCCGATATTTATGTATGCAATGTCAGGTGACAGATTTAATTCTGATTTGGCATTTACCGTTATTATGCACCCTTCATCAGTAGTTCCAACTGAATTCACTGTTTTACTGCCTGCAGTCCCATCAGTAGGAACGGTCGAAGTAGTACTTTGTGAGCATCCTGTAAGTAGCAGTACAGACAGAATGGCCGTTAAACACTTCACATGCGGTTTCATATTAATCCCTCCATATTGATTTAGATTTATTATGTGCAAATATATTGAAAACCGGTTAGCTTTATGTTAATATAAAAGTCGACTCAGATACGCCGAAGTGGTGAAATTGGCAGACGCGCTGGACTCAAAATCCAGTATGGGCAACCATGTGTGGGTTCAAGTCCCACCTTCGGCACCATTTAATAAACCGCTAATTATGGCGGTTTTCTTTTATTTATATGCTTGTTAAGCAACTTTACGTTCACAAATATTTAATCAAATTTTAATCAAAACATAGCATTTAGAGAGAATTACAAAACGAAATTTCAATAAATAACTCATTTCTCTAAATAAGGTTCCATTTTGCTGACGTCTTCTGTGATGAAATCGGTTCTGAACTCACTACCACCTATGTTATAGCTAGCCGGTGGAACTTCAATTACATAATCTTTGTAAAATGTTTTATTGCCAACTGTTACAAATTCTATTCTAAAAGATACTGTCAATGCTACATCATCTCTTGTAATTCCCAAGGCGTTATATAATTCGCTAGTGCTTATAGAATCAGGATATTTTGAAGAGTCAATAAACGCAATATTATCAAGCTCAACAGCTATAGAATTTTGAGCACCGTAAGATATTGGCTGATCATAAGTTTTTTCATATATGTTGTTAGATCCTACCATTTTGAAATCGGGAGCTAAATAGCTTTGGTAATTTGCGTAGATATCACCTACAGTTCCCATTTTAGGCGATTTTGTTATTTTAATATTACTTACAATCTGTTTTTTTATGTATAGGTCTTTGTTATTGTAATCGATAGTAGAATAATGATCCACCAAAATTTGAAACACCATGCAAACGTATCCTTTTCCCATGTCTTCTATAGCATCACTAAGAGGCGTTGCAGTTCGATAGACATTTATTATATAACCCTTAGACAAATAGTTTTTGGATAAGTCTGTTACTTTGCCAATACTACCTGTACTGTTGCTACATCCCGCTAAAAACAATACAATAAAAACTATATACAATAATTTTTTCATTTTAATCCCTCCCAAAATTAATACTGATTTTAGTTTGCAAATAACTTTCTTTTTTAAATACTTAAATTATGCCATGATTATACCATATTAGTAAATCACGGCATATATTTTATTGTTATATGTATTTGAAAACAAAAAATGCTTTTGATTTTCATAAACCGGTATATCTCGTGTCCTTTCACGCTTAGGTGAAATCCGTAAGCTTAACATAAGTATTACGGATACTTATCTCACGGACTACATAAGGTGTCTACACGTAGAATCTAATACTTACTCTTATATCATTCTTGGTAATATAACAAGTAATTTAGTATTATAAATATATTTTCTGGTATCATTGATGCAATATTTGTTTTGCTTTATAATGAAATATATATAGCAAAAATGTGAAAGCGTGGAGATAAATATGGCACTTGATGTTATTAAGATTCAAACAGGTCTAATTAAAGGAGTAACCTGTGGAAACCCAGCCTACACAGTTTTTAAAGGAATTCCTTTTGCCAAACCTCCAGTTGGAGAATATAGATGGAAAGCGCCAGCAACTCCCGAGTCTTGGGATGGCGTTAAAACATGTGATTCTTTTGCACCTATTTCAGTTCAAGAATTTCTTCCAGAAGGTGAATTCTATCAGAAAGAATTTTTCCCTGTAGAAATGCCAATGAGTGAAGATTGTCTATACTTAAATGTATGGACTCCTTCTAAAACAAGCACAGAAAAGCTTCCTGTTATGATGTGGATACATGGTGGTGCTTTTATTCGAGGATATGGTCATGAAATGGAATTCGATGGCGAAGCATTTTGCAAGCGTGATGTTATTCTAGTAACAGTTCCATACAGATTAGGTGCTCTCGGTTTTTTTGCACATCCTGAGCTTTCAAAGAAAGATCCTAATAATGTATCTGGCAATTACGCCGTTTTAGATTTGATTCGTGCTCTTGAGTGGATTAAAGATAATATTGAAGCCTTTGGCGGCGACCCATCAAATGTAACCATATTTGGTCAATCTGCTGGAGGAATGCTAGTTCAAACACTCTGCACCTCTCCTCTATCAAAAGGCCTTTTCCATAAAGCTATAGTGCATAGTGCAGCAGGTATTAGCTCTATGATCGGGAAATATACATTAGCCGATGCAGAAAAATGTGGCAAAGATGCTACTGACAAATTAAATATTACACTCGAAGAACTTACTTCTATGCCCGCTGAAGAACTTACAGATCTATTAAACACTGTTATAGACCCAAATACATTTAGAATGATGCCAAATGCGGATGGCTACGTTTTGCCTGATTCACCAGGAGATGCTGTAGCATTTGGTAAACATCATGATATACCTTATATGACTGGTTCAGTGCAGAAAGATGGATTACTTTTCTCAGGATTCCCAAGTGCTAAGAATATAGCAGAGTTCGAGACGTATTTACATGAACACTATGGCCTATATGCGGATAAATACAAAAAGTTGTTTAATGCAGAAAATGATAGTGATGTAATAAAGGCTCAAGATGCTCTAATTAAAGCAACAGCTAAACTTGCTCCATACAGTTGGGCAAATGCTCATTTAAAATTAGGTAGAAAGCCTGCATATGTCTATTATTTTGATCGCGATATCCCCGGCGAAGATCGTCCAGGAGCTTTTCATTCTAGCGAATTGTGGTATGTATTTGGAACCCTAAATAGATGCTGGAGACCTATGGAAGCCGTTGACTACAATTTGTCTTTGATAATGACTGATTATTGGACCAATTTCGCTAAAAATGGAAACCCAAATGGAGCAAATTTACCTGCATGGCCTCAATTAACAAACGAAAATCCAGTAATTATGGAAATAAATGAGCATAAAGTTAAAGCGGTCCCAATCAACGATAAAATACTAATTGGAATGGAAGAGCTTCTTTCAGAGCAAGTTTACGCAGACAATATTTATCAAGCATAATTAATTTAATAGTGGAATATCATTTCAAAGAAAGATCTTTTGACTTATAAAAGATCTTTTTGTTTTATAGTTTGCTGTATCAAATTAATCTGTGTAGGTATATATCTTTTATATTAAATATTAATTACATTTTTAATGATATGTCGACAATAATTATTTAAGATAATATACTTCATATATAAACTAATTGGTTTTAGGAAGGTAAAAAAAATGAAAAAATATACTGCAATATGTCTTACCCTTGCCTTAATCTCAAGTACTGCCTTAAGTGCGTGCGCTCAAACAACTGCTTCTGTAAATACAAGCTCTCCATCTCAATTGCAAGCATCCCAAACCATAAAATCAACAAATAGCATTGCTACTCCTCTATCAACTACGAGTACATATAGTTCTATCAACTCAAAGCATCTTAAGTTTGATGCAGGTGTGAAACAGTTTTTTGGAACTGATGTTGATAGTACTCTAAGTAAAATTGAGCCTTTATTAATATCAGCTGGCAGAGCTGAAAAAGCTTATAAAACTCAATTCATTTCATACGGAGAACCGCTTGAACCCAATGTAGCTTGGTCCATAGTACACACTCTTTTAAATACATATGAATACAAGAATTCTGAAGTTTCGCAGAAAAGTGATGGTACTTTAGTTGTAACTGCAAAAGGAATGAAGGAAATATTCTCTACGGCGTTTATCGATTTTTCAGGTGAAATTCCTAAAATACCATCTGACTATGACGATATGATTACTTTAGATAAAAATGGCAATTACAACATAAGCAGATCCGACGGCGATGAACTTGATTTCCAATTAAAAAACATTACTATAAGCAAAGCAAACAGTGCAACCGATCCTACGCAGTCTGCAACAATTATAATGGATGTGCTGTCAAGTGAAGGCGATAAACTTACAACCGTCGCTGTTGAGGTGCGTCACAATATAAATTCAACTTTTCTGTATAGTATTCAGAGCGTTGAAATAATAAACGACGAAGAATAATATAGAAAAAGAAAGGCAAAATTATGAAAAAGTACTCTACTCTATTTCTTGCACTTGCTTTAGTCCTAACTACCGCTCTTAGTGCATGTACCCAAACTACTGCTGCCGTAAGTACAAACTCTCCATCACAATTGATAGCGACAACCAAGCCGTCCGTTAACGTAACTTCTCCCATGCCAACTACAAGTACATTCAGCTCAATTAACTCAAAAAAGATAGAATTTGATGCAGCAATAAATTCCTATTTTGATGGTGACGTTGAAGCCGCGCTTACAAAAATGGAACCTCTTTTAACAACCGCAAGTTTTGCTGAATATACCTATAAAACACCTTTCATATCTTCTGGCAGTGCGCTGGATCCAACTTTTTCTTGGTATACGATATTCTGGTTGCTCAATACAGATGACTATAAAGACTCAGCTGTTTCGCGTAAGTCAGATGGCACATTTGAGTTAACTCCAGCTACGATGAAGAAAGTTTTTGCTTCAACATTTGTAGCTTTTTCAGGAACACTCCCACAAGTTCCTTCTGATTTAACTGGAATAATTACTCTAGATAAAAATGGGAACTATTTAATTAGCGTAGCTAATGGTGAAACTATTACATACCAGCTAAAAAATATTACAATAAGCAAAGCAAACAGTGCAGCAGATCCTACTCAATCAGCAACACTTACTATCGACGTATTAGATACTGATAATAAAGTACTTGCTACTGTATATATCGAAGTATGCCATAATAAGAATTCTGTTTTTCGTTATAGTATACAAAGTGCAGAAAAAGCAAATTAAATGATTATTAATGCATAAATATACATTGCATGCATTTGCCTTAGATGTAAATATCACTAATTTTGAGGATAATACAAATTGCATTACCAAGTTCATTGTGTTATAATTATCCACAAATTTTCAAATTAAAGCGAGGTAAGAATGTGGATAACAATTCTTCAAATAGATCATGGGAAATAATGAAAAGGCTTGCAAAAAGGTATTTTGTCGACGCAATGGGCGGCATGGCATACGGCTTACTCGCTTCTCTGATTATTTGTGTCGTTATACAACAACTTGGTAAAATACCTGGTCTTGAAATACTCGCATCGCTCGGTTTTGTAACACTTAAAATCGGTGGAGTTGCGTACTCTTATGACCTATTCTCTGCTGCCTCACCCCTCATTGGCTCTGCTGTTGGTGTTGGTGTAGCTCTAGCTTTAAAGGTCAGAAATACAGTTATATATCCATCCGTTCTTATTGGCGCAATCGGCTATATGTTAGGCGGTCCAGTTGGCGCTTATGTAACTGCTGTTGTCGGTGTTGAGATTGGTAATAAAATCGCTGGCCAAACGAAGATTGATATTATGCTTGTTCCTTTTATAGTTATTGTAACTGGTAGTTTAACAGCCATATTTACCGGACCATATATAGCTCAGTTTATGGCGTTTTTAGGTAATATTATTAATATCTCAACAGAATTACAACCAATACCTATGGGCATGATCATCTCTGTAATATTATGCATAGCTTTATTTTCTCCAATAAGTTCAGCAGGGCTTTGTATATCCCTAGGGCTTTCAGGTTTAGCTGCTGGAGCGGCAACTACTGGCTGTTGTGTTAGCATGATTGGGTTTGCAGTTGCAAGCTTTAGAGAGAATAAATGGGGTGGTCTTGTCTCTCAAGGAATTGGCACAAGTAAAATTCAGTTACCTAATATTATGCGTCATCCAATAATAGCTCTCCCAGTAGTATTAACTGCTTTCATTTTAGGTCCTCTTTCTACTACTATTTTTGGCATGACTAATAACTCTGTTGGTGCTGGAATGGGCACGAGTAGCTTTGTAGGTCAGCTAAATACCTTTATAGTTATGATGGGCGCTGGCGAATCCTTTGCTTCAGTATTAATAAAAGTTCTTATACTAAACTTTATACTCCCAGCTGCTATAACACTTGGGATAAGCGAATATTTCAGAAAAAAAGGGCTTATAAAGTTAGGCTATATGGAGCTTGAGTTACAATAACAAAACGATTATTAAAGAACGTAAGGTATTTCTCTTGCGTTCTTTTTTATTTGCATCTAAGATAAATATCAAGCATAATTATATTAATATTATTAGTTGGTTATATAGGAGAAAGCATGCAAAGAATTTGGATTACAGGTTCATCTGGATCTGGCAAAACCACTATAGCGAATATAGTTGGTGAAAAACTAGATATACCAATTTATAATAGCGATAAAATATTTTGGCAAGAAGACTGGCAACGAAGGCCAAGAGATGAACAAATTCAGATAACCAAAACTATATCTAATAAAGAAAAATGGATTTATGAGGGGAATAGATTTGATGATTGCAAAAGCGACGGTCGATTAGAAAATTGTGACACAATTATCTATTTAAATATTAATAGATTCACTTGTGTATATAGATTTATCAAAAGATATTTCAAGTATAAAGGTACGGTTCGACCAGATATTTCTGATGGATGCACAGAAAAAATTGACTTTGATGTAATTAAATACATTTTGATTGACTTTCATAGTAAGAATGCTTCTAGAAAACGATTGTTTGACGAAGCAAAATATATTGGGAAAGATGTAATTATATTAAATGGTATTAATCGCATACAAAAATGGATAAAAGTATTTTAAGCCTCATGCGTAGTTTATCCAAACGCAAAACAAAAAGCCCTGCATTTGCAGGGCTTTTATTAATGTTTTAAATCAGCCGTATTAGTCTTTGTATAGGCCTCTTTTTTCATAGTGTGTATGTAATAGCTCATGTGCCTTATGTCCATTTGGCTCACCCAAATAATCTTTGTATAGGTTCATAACCGAAACATTTTGGTGAGATTTCCTCTTAGGCAAACCTTTGTCAATTGAATATATAGCTTGGCTTCTAGCTTTAAATACATCTTCAACAGCTCTAACTCTTGAAGGTACTATTGGCTGCCCACCGCCTGTTATACATCCGCCTGGGCAACCCATTATCTCAATGAAATCATAATTAGCTTTTCCAGCTTTTATGTCATCAAGAAGGGCTTTTGCATTGCCTGTACCATGAGCAACGGCAACGCGGAAATCTCTGCCTCCAATATTGACTGTAGCTTCTTTAACGCCTGAATATGAGCCTCTAACAGCTTCGTAATCAATATTCTGTAGATCTTGACCTGTTAGCACGTCAGCAACTGTTCTAAGAGCAGCTTCCATAACACCACCGGTTGCACCAAATATAGCAGCAGCGCCTGTGCTTTCGCCAAACATAGGGTCAAATTCGCCTTCAGGTAGTTTAACAAAATCAATACCTGCTTGTTTAATCATTCTTGCAAGTTCTCTTGTTGTTAAAACATAGTCAACATCTTTAATTCCTTTTGAGTCAACCATTTCTGGTCTATTTGCTTCGAATTTTTTTGCAGTACAAGGCATTATTGAAACAACTACGATGTTTTTAGGATCTATGTTATTTTTCTCTGCATAGTATGATTTAATCATTGCACCAACCATTTGGTGAGGAGATTTGCAAGAAGAAAGATTTTCTGTAAACTCTGGATATTGATGTTCGCAATATTTTATCCACCCAGGGCTACATGAAGTGATCATTGGAAGCTTACCACCATTTTTAATTCTGTTTATAAGCTCGTATCCTTCTTCAATTATTGTTAAATCAGCACCAAAGTTTGTATCAAATATCTGATCAAATCCAATATCGCGTAAAGCTGAAACCAACTTACCAGTTACAACTGTTCCAATAGGCATACCGAATTCTTCGCCAAGAGCTACTCTAACAGCAGGTGCTGGCTGAACGATAACTTGTTTTGTGCTATCCGATATAGCATCCCAAACTTCGTCTATCTCACTCTTTTCGGATAATGCTCCTACAGGACATGAAACAACGCACTGACCACAGTTGATACAAGCAACATCTGCTATATTCATCTCGAATGCAGGTTCAATAGTTGTGTTAAAACCACGGTTTGTAGCTTCGATTACGCCTACTTTTTGCACATTCTGGCAAACAGCAACGCATCTTCTGCACAATATACACTTGTTTTGATCACGTACGATTGATGCAGACGATAGATCCTTAGCTCTAAGGATTTGCTCTCCCTCATAACGTATCTCGCCAATTCCTAGTTCTTCGGATAATGTCTGAAGTTCACAGTTTTGGTTTCTTACACATGTTAGACATTGCCTATCATGGTCTGAAAGAATTAACTCCATAGAAGTTTTTCTAGAAGCACGAACTTTTGCTGTGTTTGTGAAAACTTCCATGCCTTCTGAAACAGGCAGTACACAAGAAGCTTGTAATGTACGCATTCCTTTTACTTCAACTACACAAACACGACATGATCCTATCTCATTAATCCCTTTTAAGTAGCAAAGGGATGGGACTGTAATATTAGCCATTCTTGCAGCTTCGATTACTTTTGTACCCTCGGCTACAGAAACGTCTTTACCATCTATTTTTAAATTAACCATTTTATTCATCTCCTTTCAGTATTACTTAAGTTCAATTGCACCAAACGGACATTTTTCCATACATTGTCCACATTTGATACATTTATCTTGATCTATAACATATGGCACCTTTTTCTCGCCAGATATGCAAGATACCGGGCAGTTTTTTGCGCATATGCCGCATGATTTACATTTATCAGCAATTATTGTATATCTCATAAGTCCTTTGCAGACTCCAGCAGGACAACGTTTATCTTTGATATGAGCTTCATACTCATCGCGGAAGTAACGTATTGTACTTAGTACTGGGTTTGGAGCTGTTTGACCTAAACCGCAAAGAGCAGATTCTTTTAGCATGTTTCCAAGCTCTTCTAGTTTTTCAATGTCGCCCTCTACACCTTTACCAGCTACTATTCTATCGAGTATTTCTTTCATACGCTTTGTGCCAATTCTACATGGTGCACATTTACCGCAGCTTTCTTCAACGATGAATTCCATGAAGAAACGAGCAATATCAACCATACAGTTGTCTTCGTCCATAACGATAAGTCCGCCAGATCCCATCATAGAACCTATGCTAACTAAGCTATCATAATCAATTGGTATATCTAGCTTTGAAGTTGGGATACAACCGCCTGAAGGACCGCCAGTCTGTGCTGCTTTAAACTTCTTGCCGTTTGGTATTCCGCCACCAACATCGAACAATACTTCGCGAAGTGTCATACCCATTGGTATTTCAACAAGACCAGTATTATTGATTTTGCCGCCTAAAGCGAAAACTTTTGTACCTTTAGATTTTTCAGTACCAATTGCCGAAAACCAATCTGCACCGTTAAGTATTATCTGAGTAATATTTGCATATGTTTCAACATTGTTTAAAAGTGTTGGTTTTTCAAATAGTCCTTGATTTGCTGGGAATGGAGGCCTTGGTCTTGGCTCTCCTCTTTTGCCTTCAATTGATCTCATAAGAGCAGTTTCTTCGCCGCAAACAAATGCGCCTGCACCTAGACGTACTTCAAGATCAAAATCGAAGCCAGTTTCAAGAATGTTTTTACCTAATAAACCATATTCTCTAGCTTGCTTAATTGCATGTTGTAATCTCTGAACTGCTATAGGGTATTCAGCACGTACATATATAAAGCCTTGATCTGAACCAATTGCATAACCTGCAATAGTCATTGCTTCAATTACTGCAAGAGGATCTCCTTCAAGAACTGACCTATCCATAAATGCTCCTGGATCTCCCTCGTCTGCATTGCATAATACGTATTTTTTATCGCCTTTTGCTTTATAGCAGAAATCCCATTTTAAACCTGTTGGGAATCCAGCTCCACCACGGCCTCTGAGTCCACTATCCTTAACAGTTTTAATTACCTCTTCAGGTGTCATTTCTGTTAATACTTTAGTAAGAGCCTTGTATCCATCGAATGCAAGATATTCATCAATATTTTCTGGATCAATGATGCCGCAATTTTTTAAAGCAATACGCTTTTGTTTCTTGTAAAAGTTTACCTCATTTAAGCTCTTTATATCCCCTGAATTTTCGTTGATGCTGTCATGATACAATAAGTGTTTTACTATTCTACCTTTCAGTAAATGTTCCTCAACAATTTCTTTGACATCTTCAGCTTTTACTCTGCTGTAGAATGCTCCTTCAGGATAAATAACAACTATAGGTCCTACTTCACAAAGGCCAAAACAACCAGTACGAACAACTTTAACTTCTTTATCAAGCCCGTTTCCTTTAATTTGCTCTTCAAAAGCTTTAATTAAATCGCCTGATCCTGATGAATGGCAACCTGTACCTCCGCAAATCATTACGTGGGAGCGAAATGTCTCCATTGTGTGTAACCTCCTTTATCTAAACGTTTAATAAACTATTTTTTATCTGTATTATTTTCTGCTGCGCCGATTGTATATTCCATTACTGGGTTTCCATTAACTATGTGCTCAGTAACGATACGCGGAACCATGTCAGCAGTAACACTTACGTATGTAACTTTTTCTTCGCCCGGAGTATACACTTCAACCATAGGTTCAAGACGACAAACTCCTATGCAACCTGTTTGAGCAACAGTAACATCTTTTAGACCTCTTTTTTGTACTTCGTCCATAAGCGCAAGCAGAACTGGACGTGCTCCAGCGGCAATACCACATGTAGCCATACCTACAACAACGCGTGTTCCTTTGCGATCTTTTCTTAGATTAACATCTTCAAGAGTTTTATTTCTTATGGCTTCTAAATCTTTAATTGATTTCATCAATATACACCTCCATTATTAACTGTTTCTATACCTTCTACTAAATACTCTCTTATAAAGCTCATCACAGCTGGTTCATTTATTGATACACCATCGAGTGTTTTTTTGATTTCTCTTGTGTCAAATTCAAAACTTTCGTCGTTTGTTTTCTTATATGAGAATAATACGTCAGTATTTTCACTAGCGTAAACTAGCGATAGCATTGTGCCTGCTAGATCTCCCATGGGAGGTCTATCAATATTACTTAGCCCAAATACGGCTTTGATTAACGTGCCTTTGCCCATTTGCGAGGATAGTTCTACATATCCATTTGACTGCTGCGCTGTGCCTATAAGCATTGGTACGCCCAAACCAATTTTTCTTGTTGTGCGCGATGTATAGAAAGGACTTTTTATCGCTTCTAATGTGCTCTCATCCATACCTATGCCATTATCTTTTATTGTAAATGTTAATGTATCTACCTTTTCATCTATAATAAAAGCCATCTCTATAAGAGACGCGTCAGCAACAATAGAATTTTGAGCTATATCCAGCACATGCATTGATAATTCTTTCATACAATTTTAGTATTTAGCAATGATTCCCGGAATCATATTTGCGCTTAATCTACCGTATACCTCATCATTTATCATCATAACTGGAGCTAGTCCGCATGCGCCAAGACACCTTGTAGCATTAAGTGTGAATTTACCATCTGGAGTAGTTTTTCCCTCTGATACTTTAAGTTCCTTTTTAAGTTCGTCAAGTACCAATTGAGCGCCTTTAACGTAACACGCTGTACCCATACATACGCTAATAACGTTTTCGCCCTGTGGTTCCAAGGTAAATTGAGAGTAAAATGTTGCAACGCCATAAACGTCACTAAGTTTCAGGTCCAAACCTTCTGCGATTAATATCTGTACATCTTTTGGTAAATAACCAAATAAACCTTGTGCACCTTGCATTACTGGCATTAGTGCTTCTCTACTACCCTTGTGCTCTTGAATAAGCGCATCAAGTTCTTTGTACAATTTTGCTTTGCTGTCGCAATTTTTGCAAGCCATTTTGTGAACTTCCTCCTTGTTAAAAAAATAACATTTATCTAAAGCAATATTATTATACCACTTAATATATAGGTTTGCACTAAGTTTTGTGTAATTTTATGCTGTTTTTTAGCATAATCTCACTGATAAAATTTAGTACATAAAGCTATATATTCCAAGGCAAAACACATTACTTTACATCTAACTAAAACTGAATATTTATAATATATTATTAAAGTGCTGTAAAAGTTCTTCTGCACTTTTCGCATTTAAATCAATGAAGTATTCTCGCTCTAAAATAGCACTCAAATCATGCGCATCCGACGAATTTATTACATGGTATTTATTTATATCAATTTTTGGTGTTGGAGCAAGCCTTCCTAGCTCAACAGCTTTAATAAGTGGATCTACTGGAATAAATCCAAATATATATAACAATGAGTTCGCAGTTCTATTAATATGAGCAGGAACAGCTATCCCTCCCATTTCGTTCACAAAAGCCAGCAGATGATTAAATGATACATCAGCGCCTTGAAGCAAAAACTTGTTTTCATGCGAAATGACTTCATCGCTGCTATCCATTACAAGTTGGCTACCAAAGTGCTTTTCCTCAAAAGGCATTTCTGCTAGTTTTACGTATAACCATGCATCAAACTCTTCTAACTTTTCAATAGTGCTAAAATAGCAAAGTACATGTATATCTTCTCTTGTGTTTACTTCAATGCCAGGTAAAACAATTAAGTTTTTACCTTTAGCACATTCTATAACAGCTCTAACATTTTTAGCACTATTATGATCTGTTATGGCAATAATATCTAGACCTTTTATCAATGACATGTTAACGATATTATTTGGTGTCATTTCCTCATTAGCGCACGGAGACAGAGCAGTGTGTATATGTAAATCACATGCGTATTTCATCTTATTTTACTGCTGGCAAGATGCCATCGGCAAATAGCAACCCAGATATTTCATAAGCTGATTTTTGACTTTTAAGTATGCATATACCCTCTTCATCAGCCTTATTTATTACAGACTCTTCAATTTCAATATTTTCAGGTATTATAATACATGACATTTCAAGAAGTGCAGCAATAGCTATTACATTCATATGTGTATGTATTGTAATTAGAGCCATATCAGCTGTACCGTGTGACATAACCCAGCTTAACAGGTCGCAACAGTACGCACTTTTTATCCCTCTGGATGTATCAGCGCATTTTGTAACTGTAGCAAATCCATGTTTATTTGCAATCTGTTCAATAGTCATTATCCATCCACCTCTTCGTCATTATTGCTTTTATCATTTTTTTCGCTATCTAGACCAGCTTCGTAGCTGAAATCAATCATTTCTTGAGCTAGAACACGCACTTTTTCTCTTAGCTTAAATACGCAATCCATTTCGCCAGCTCGCTTGTTTACAATATCTTCAGCTAGCGCTCTACAAGATGGTGCGCCACAGGAGCCACAGTCAAAGCCAGGTAAGTTAGCTGTAATTTCTTCGATTTGTTCTAGTTTCTTAATTGCAATCGAGAAATCTTTATCTAGCTGCAATACTTCGTTCGGTTTGATTGGATAATCTAGTTTAAAATCAAAACCAGCCATTTCTTCTTTAGAATACGGGACAGCATCTGGTAAGTTTTCGGAAAGTTTTTTTATACGTTCTCTAGCAATAAAGCCGTTTTCAAAGGCTAATGCTCCGCCAACGCATCCTCCAACACAAGCTAGTCCTTCAAAAAAATCTATGTTAGACAGTTTCCCATCTTCAATTGCCTCGAGCACTTCAATAACATTGTTTATACCATCAACAGAAATTGCGTTTCCATTATCAAGTGCATCGCTTTCGCCGCCAGATAGTGCCCATCTTACTCCATGTTTTGAAGCTCGTTTTGGAAGTTCATCAATCTCCATATTAAGAGCAGCAGAAAGGCTGCCATAAATATCTAGAATTGATATAGCTCCATCAACTGCGCTTTTATCAAACCCATTTGGAGATTTAATAGCAGTAGCTTTTGAAGGGCAAGGTGTAATGAAAAACGCTCCTATTTCTTTTATATCTACATTGTGCTTTTCGGCAAATTCTTTTTTTGATATTTTGGCAGCAGCTTCCATTGGTGAAATATAATTAACTATATTCTCTAAAAGTTCAGGAAAACGCACTTGTATCAACCTAATAATTGTAGGACATGCAGAAGAAATTAAAGGCCCTCGTTTTTTCTGTATTGTTGTATCTTCTTTGACGTTTTTAGTGATGATATCCGCACCTTTAGCAACCTCATACACATCATCAAAGCCAATATTTAATAGACCATTTAATAGTGCATCAATGCTTTCTAATTTTTTAAACTGACCATATAGCGTCGGTGCAGGAAGAGCAATTTTATATTTGTATTTATCTAGAATAGATAAAGGATCTGTTACAGCAACTTTTGCATGATAAGCACAGACACGTATACATTCACCACAGTCAATGCACTTCGCACCTATAATTTGCGCTTTACCGTCATGTACTCTTATCGCTTCAGTTGGACACCTTTTCAAACAATTAGTGCAACCTTTACACTTTGTCTGGTCAAGTGTAACTGAATGAAAGATACTAGCCTCCAAAATAATCACTTCCGTCAAACAAATTAAATATTAAATTTCATACATATGTGCGTACCTTCGCCAAGCTTAGATTCAATTTTAAAATCGTCCGCATTGTTGCGCATATTAGAAAGTCCCATACCAGCACCAAAACCCATAACTCTTATACTGTCAGGCGCTGTAGAATAGCCTTCTTTCATAGCAAGTTCAATATTTTCGATTCCTGGTCCTATATCATCAATCTTTATTATTACTTCATTTGGTGAAACAAGCAGTTCCATCTGTCCACCTTTGCTATGAATAACAAGGTTAATTTCTGCTTCATATGATGCGATTGCAATGTTTCTAAGTTTTGACGAATTAACACCTAATCTTTTAAGTAATGTTTTTATGTTACTTGATGCTTCTCCAGCTGTAACAAAATTACCAGCTTCAATTGTATATATATCTTTTAAATTGTATTCATTCACTCGCAGTTCCTCCATATCATTTAGCTCCCACTTATGCCGTTTGCATAAAGAATTCCACATGCTGTATACAATGTATGAGCTGTAGATAATATAGGTATACCGTGTTTATTAGCGAGTTCTATTATATCATCGCTAGGTTTTTTGCCTCTAACGAATACTATGCATGCAACGTCTAGCATTTCAGCAGTACGAACAACCTGCAAATTAGTTAATCCAGTTAGCATTATCGTTTTATTTTTAACAAAAGCAAGTACGTCGCTCATTAGATCAGCGCCACAAGCAGATTGAACTTCATTTTCCCCTAAATCTTCTCCTGCCAAGAATGTAGCGTCAAGTAAATGCACAATATCGCATACTTTCAAATTTTCCAACTCCTATTATTATATATGAGATTTATTGATCTAATCAAATTAGATTTTGTTTTCAATAATTCAACTAATTATACAAAAAGATATAGCTTATAGCAACCGCATTATATTTAACAAAAGCTACAGGATTTCCTATAGCTTTTAATCATTACTTTATTACTAAACCTTCGTTGTCAACGCTAAGCATTTTTAGTTGCCAATTGCTATTTAGCTGAGAAACCTTTTTTAATGCTGAGCTATAAAACTCATCTGCCTTATTTTCTTCAACGAAAGCCATTATAGTCGGCCCTGCCCCACTCAAAAAGGCACCAATTCCACCACATTCACTAGAAATTTGCATGATGTCATCATAATGTGGTATAAGTTTCTTTCTATATGGTTGGTGCATTCGGTCATTTAAAGAAGTTTTAAGTGCTTCGATCTGTCCTGTTGCTAAAGCAGTCGCAGTGAGTGCTGCCCGGCTAATGTTATATACAGCATCTCTATAAGATAGTTCAGTAGGAAGTACTGCTCTAGCTTTAGAGGTTTTAAGTGTGAAATCAGGTATAAACGTAGCATACTTTATTGCTGGAGGAGCAACTTTTATGCACTCAACCTTGCCGTTGTCCATACATGCAACAACAAAACCACCAAATATTGCCGGTGCTACATTATCAGGATGAGATTCCATATCCGTTGCTATTGCTAGCATTTCCTTTTTACTAAGTGGCGATCCGAATATATCATTTGCAATTGCAATGCCACCAGCTATACAAGCAGCCGAACTTCCGAGCCCTCTAGATAATGGAATGTTGTTTGTTTGCTTAAGTAAAAGCCCAGGAGTATTTTTGCCAAGAATATCCGCTGTATTTTTTATAGCTTTATATATAAGGTTGTTGCTGCCCTCACTAATGTGACCTTTATCACAATCTGGCAACTCAATTACAAGTTTTTGCTCATCAAGAACCTCATATTCAATAGTATTATATAGATTTAGTGCTAAACCTAAGCAATCAAACCCTGCGCCAATATTAGCTGTCGTGGCTGGGATAAATACCTTTTTCAAGAAACTCCACCTCATAACAATATAATAGAAAGAGCTATAGGATACTACAGCTCTTCCCTAACTTACATTATATATTATACAGCCTGCTCGCTTGCAGTTTCAATAATTTTTTTGCTGATGTTAGCAGGAATGTCTTCATATCTCACAAACTGCATTCTAAAAGATCCTCTAGCGTGCGTTATTGATCTTAAGTCTGTTGCGTATTTAGTCATTTCTGCTAGTGGTACCTCAGCTTCTATTTTTTGCATACTGCCTTCAGCGCCCATACCAAGAATTCTGCCACGTCTTCTATTTAAATCGCCTATAACGTCACCCATATAATCTTCTGGAACAATTACTGTAACAGAGTAAACTGGTTCTAGTAGAACTGGTTTAGCTTCCATACACCCTTTTTTAAATGCCTGATGCGCTGCAATTTTAAATGCCATCTCAGAAGAATCTACAGGATGATATGAACCATCATACAAAGTACATTTTACTCCAACAACAGGATAACCTGCAAGAACTCCGTGTTCCAAGCTTTCTCTTAAGCCTTTTTCTACTGCTGGAATGTATTGCCTTGGAACTACTCCGCCAACAACTTTATCTACAAACTCAAAATCTCCTGTTAAAAGCGGTTCGAATTTTAGCCAGCAATGGCCAAACTGACCATGCCCACCTGATTGTTTTTTGTGTTTACCTTCAGCTTGCACTGCACTTCTTATCGTTTCTCTATAGGGTATTTTAGGAGTTTTAAGAATTGCTTCTGCGCCAAACTTGTTTTTAAGTTTGCAAAGAATAACTTCTAAATGTAGCTCTCCAACACCTTTTATAACCATTTCACTAGTATCAGAGTTTTTATCTGTCTTAAAGGTTAAGTCTTCGTCTTCAAGCCTTCTCAACCCAGAGAACACTTTGTCCTCGTCCCCTTCTTTAAGCGAATACACTGCAAATTCAATAGATGCCATTGGGAATTCTATTGGTTCGAGCGTTACTTTTTGTTTATTATCACATAGAGTATCTCCAGTTTTTGTGTACTGTAATTTGGAAACTGCTGCGATATCACCTACAACTACTTGTTCCATATTTGAATGTTTTTTACCGCTTAAGCTGTAAATTGTCCCAATTTTCTCATAATTCTCTTGATTTGCGTTAAATACCTGTGTGTCAGGCTTTAATTCTCCTGCATACACCTTGAATACAGATAACTTACCAACAAACGGATCAGCTATCGTCTTTAGCACCTGCGCTACAAAACCGCCTTTATAATCTATAGGCATTTCGTTTCCATCTGCATCTTTGCACATAGGTGGAGTTAGATCTGTTAACGATGGCGTGTATGTAGTAAGTACATCAAGTAGCTGAATAACGCCTTTATTATGTTGCCCAGCACCAAATAGCACAGGGACAATATTATTCTCAGCTATGCCTTTCTTTATGCCACTAATAAGTTCATCTACCGTTAGTTCTTCTCCAGCAAAATACTTCTCAAGTAGTTCCTCTATATTTTCAGCGGCACTTTCAAGTATTGTTGCATGTATTTCGTCAGCTTGTGTCTGAAGTTCTTTTGGAATTGGCATTTCCGCATTTGAGCTTGCATCAAAAGCTTTCATTTTAACTAGATCTATAATACCTAAAAGTTTCCCGTCTTTAACAATAGGCAATTGAAGCGGTACAATATGCTGCCCATATTTCATTTTTAGTTGGTCGAGAACCTTCTCATAATTCGCATTATCTTTATCCATTTGATTGATAAAAAACATACGTGGTTTATCAAGTTTTTCGCAATAATCCCATGCTTTTTCTGTGCCTACAACTACGCCAGAAAGAGCATTTAATACAATGAGTGCAGCTTCACATAGATGAAGTGAACTAACCATCTCTCCAACAAAATCAAAATAACCTGGAGAGTCTATAATATTAATTTTTGTTTTATTCCACTCAAAGGAAGCTATACTTGCGTTAATTGAAATGTGCCTTTTGATTTCTTCTTGGTCATAGTCCATACTAGCAGAACCGTCATCTACTTTGCCCATGCGGTCAATCTGTTTTGCAGAGTAAAGCATTGCTTCGGCTAGAGTTGTTTTGCCTTCAGCACCATGCCCTACAAGTGCGACGCACTTTACGTGGTCAGTATCATAAGCCTTCATAAAATCAATCTCCATTTCAGTAGTTTTTTAGCTATAATAAGCAAAAATGCATTACTTTTAAATGGTATGTTAAAACTTTGATGTTATGTCCTTTATATACTGCTTATTTTTTAGCGGTTAACATTTGTGCCTTTCTACCATCTTATCAGAATAGAAATATTTTAAAAGCGTTTTCGCAAAAAATATCATCATAAATTAAAATTTGGTCGAATATTACAAATTTAATCTGCAATTCATTTGCTATAGCACGATACTTATAGATTCCGAGAAATAAAAAAGCACCGTAAGGTGCTTTTATAATTCTGCTCTGTATCTGTCCATAATCTCTTTAAATAAATATGCCGGAGTTTCTTTTGGCGTAAATGTGATTGCATTTGCACCAGCTTCTATTGTTTCTAAGATTGTTTCTTCCGTTGGACCGCCAGTAGCCATAATTGCAAGCTCTGGATGTTTTTTCCTTATTTCCCTTACAATATTCGGCGTATACTGTGCACCAGATACGTTTATTATGTTAGCTCCAGCTTTAATTCTTGACTCAACGTCTGATTTCAATGATACAATAGTTACACAAACCGGTATATCTATACTGCTTCTCAGCTTCTCAATTACCTCGTTTGGAGTTGGAGCGTTAACTACAACACCAATTGCGCCTTGAAATTCTGCATCCATAGCAAGCTCTACAACTCTGTGGCCAGTTGTAATTCCTCCACCTACTCCGCAAAAAACCGGAATATCAGCTGCAATCATTATTGCCTTAGTAATAATTGGCTGAGGAGTAAAGGGATATACAGCCATTACGGCGTCAGCATTAATATTTTTCACTATTGCAACATCAGTTGAAAAAACAATTGAACGTATTTTTTTACCAAATATCTTAATACCACTAGCTTTACTGATAACTTCAGGTACTTTTATCATATGGCTTCTCAGTATACCATCGAATTCTGGAACGAATGCCATAAAAATCACCGCCAATCAAAAAATACATATTATAGTACATGTTATTTCTTGATTATACATGAATTCTCGTAAACAAAAAAGCTTTATAAGTCATTCAATAATTATTAAATATTCAATATTGCTTCTGAATATACATAATAATACAGAATTAAACTGTTTTACTAATATTCCTGCATAATTCTACATTTTTTGTATAGAGTATGGATAAGTTCATTTGCTGAAAACGAACTAGTATTCAATCGTTTTTGCTATTTCATAAAACTTTTTGAGCATATCTATATCTCCAGATGAATATAGTTCTACGCTACCTTCACCATTCTCGTTAATCAGATCTCGTGCTTCTAAAACACGTATTAATTGATTTACTGTACCTTTGTTTCCGTCTATAATTGGTAACTCTTTGCCATAAACTGCTATCCCAGCACGTCTGATTGCATCTTTGACGAAAAGAAAATGCGTGCATCCCAAGACAATAACTTCTACATCTTTGCTATATTTTTCAAAATTGCTTTTCACATATTCAAAAGCTACGTCGTCATCATAATGGCCCTGCTCCACCAACTCAGCTAAATCTCTCAAAGGTGCATCTATTAATTTTGATTTATCTGGCATTTTTTCTTTTAAATTTAAATATTTCTTCTGCTTTAATGTTGCTTCAGTCGCAAGAACTATTATCTTGCCATCTTTAACAAAATTAAACGCTGGCTTGATCGCTGGTTCCATACTAATTACCGGTAATGAATATTTGTTTCTAATGTCCACTACTGCAGTTGTAGTGGCTGTGTTGCACGCAACAACAAAAGCCTTAACATCAATATCCACCAAAAACTTAGCGCAATCAAGAGATAATCTTCTTATTTCGTCATCGCTTCTGTTGCCATATGGTGCGTTTTTATCATCACCATAATACACAAAATTTTCATTTGGCATCATTTTTTTAGCAAGAGCTAAAACACTTATTCCACCAACACCGGAATCAAATACTCCAATAGGTTTTTTCTTGATATCTATTTCGCTCATATTAATACTTCCTCACAAATAACATTCTTTAATTATAGCTCATTTACAGAGAAATGTTAAATTTATTTACCAGAAAGAACTTGATATATCACTTTAGCAACGTACGGAGCAGTGTTTTTTGCTTGCTCTATAGTATTGCCATTATGTCCAACCTCAATAAGCATACATTTTGTGGATACATGTTGGTTATATCTGCCCGTTTTCACAAGTACAGACTTAGCAAATCCGCCTTTTATAGTGTTGAGTTTATCAGTTACTGCTTTAGCAAGAACATAGTTCTCTTGATATTTTGGCATAACCGAAAATCCTTGACCTGATGAGCCTTGGCCATTTCCAACAACTAACATTATTTTTGCGCAGTCTTTACCATCAATAGTAACATAATCATTTTTCCTTTTAAGCAAATCTTCTGCAGAAAATCCATCTCTGTGAATATCTATAAACACTTCGAGCGACGGATATAGTTTTTTATATTTTTCTATAGTTGCTAACGAACGCTCATATGCAGTACCTAAATATGGAGGCTCATGATCAGTTGTATCGTGTATTACTACAATACCATATTTACTTTTTAGTTCTTCTGTTAAAGCATCACCAACAGCTACAACACTCTTAGTATGGTCGGTTGATCTGTCGGCTGAAGTTGTAACGGCTTCACCATTTAAAACCTCAATATATGCTTCATTTGTATGAGTATGGTAAATTAGCACTTTTGGCTCCTTACCACTAAAATCCGAAGTGTCTACATTCGAATTTTTTATTGAGTTAATAATCTCAGTTTTTAGTTTTTCAGACAATTCTCGGTCGCTTACTGTATCGTCACTTTCATCATCGTCAGCAGTTATCGTAGCGTTTACAACTTGTACACTATTGCTGTCGTCAGAAGATTTCGTATATGTCATAAAAGGCATCTGTAACGAAAGAACGTTTGTTGGTGACAATATTGCATTGTAATCGAGTAGCACGTTTTTTGAGCTAATGGTTTCAGTAATTATACTCGCACTTTTGCTGTAGCTTAGCAGCGAATCCATATTGTTGCCTATAAAGGCAAATGTGAATCTAGTTATCAAAATACATAAAACTAGAACTGTTATGAAATACTGAAAATTTTTGATCTTCCTTTTTGCACTTGCCATGCGCAAATGAACTTTTCTTTTCTTCATATGCATATAAAAGCAGCCCCTTCCACTTAAAATCTATTCGGCTGCTTTATATTTTATTCGTTAGTGCATGTAGCTTTTTACTTCATCCATTGACAGATTATCATGCAATGCTAGATTTAATGCATACCCTAAAACACGCGAAACATCATCTACAACTACATCAATATCTTTTGGCGTTACAATTAAATCTCCGAATTTTCCGCTTACTACTTTTTCTATTAAAGAGTTTATCTTATTATCATCTATATCGTTATCTGGTAAGCTATCTTTCTTCGCATCTTCTGCAGCACTAGATATTGCGTCATGCGCAATTGTTGAAGCAAAAACTACTAATGGCACTCCAATGGCTATTACTGGTACACCCAATGATTCTTTATTTAAGGCCTTACGCATATTACCAACTCCTGCTCCAGGATTTATTCCCGTATCTGCAAGCTGATATGTAGTGCTGATTTTCTCTGTACTTCTGGATGCAAGAGCATCTAACGCTATAATACACTTTGGCTTAAGTTTATCAACTATGCCAGCCACTACTTCAAGTGACTCAAGCCCAGTTAGCCCTAGTACTCCTGGTGAAATAGCCGCTACTGAATGCACTCTGTCGTCAATTTGTCCTGGCATTGATTGTAAAAGATGTCTAGTCACCAATGTGTTTTTTACAGTTCTAGGCCCTAATGAATCAGGTGTAATGTTCCAATTTCCAAGCCCAACTACTAATATACATTCATCTTGTTCTCTTTCTCCGATAAGTGTCCTAAGTTCGGCTGCAATTATTTTTGCGGTCGCTTCTTCTAAATCTGGGTCTCTGTTAATAAGATTTGGTGCTTCTACTGTAATATAATTGCCTATTGGCTTTTTCATTTGTACTTCTCCACGCATATTTGTGATTTTTACGCGTGAAATAGATACACCTTCTTTGTTTTCCTCTGTAACTTCAACTCCTGGTATCTGTGCTCCTCCAATATCCTTTGATAAAACCTCTCTAGTTTCCATTGCAAGGTCTGTTCTAATGTTTCTATTCATATTTTTTCTCCTAAATATATAATATTTTATGTATTTAGGTTGACCAATAAAACGTTTTCACATACAATAACTATTGCAAAAGTATTTAATTTAATTACATATTGCAAAATAGTGTGATAAATGATAGAATGTTTAATAGTTCGAAATCGAGGAGGTGAACGCATATGCCACAAATTAAATCCGCAATCAAACGAGTAAAGATAAATGAAAAGAAACGTGCGAATAACCGTGTCATTAAATCAGGCATAAAGGTATCTCTTAAAAGTTTTGAGCATGCAATTGTATCAAAAGATGAAGAAGCCGTTGCACAAGCATACAAAAAAGCTGCTTCTACGATAGATAAAGCTGCTATAAAAGGCACAATCCATAAGAATACTGCTAACAGGAAAAAGTCTCGTTTAGCATTACGTATTAACAGAGAGTCTTCAGCAAACTAAGCTAAAATGAAATTAAAGCGCATATGCGCTTTTTTTATTGTTCAAATATATTTATTACGAATCGCTTTTACCCTTATTAAACAGATGCACAAGCATATTATCAATTGCCTCAGCTTCTTTTGCTCCACCATTTTTAATTGAATAGTCTGTCTCATTAAGCAACTCAAATATATAATTTAGTTGAGTTATGCTATAGACTTTAGTTGCTTTTATTGCAGACTGCGCTGCATAATAATTAAGCTTGAGCTCTTTATTTAGAGCATCTCCTCTAACTCCTTTTTCTATTAAAGCCTTTGCATAATACACATTTCTAAATCTTGCAGCAATTGCTCCTAACAAAGCAAACGTTTGTCCTCCTTCTTGTTTTATTGCCTCGTACATTTCATATGCTTCATCAAATTTCTCTTGCTCAAAAAAATCAATCATTTTAAATACGTTATACTGAATAGATTTTGTTGCAATTTGTTCAACGTCATCTTTATCAATAACAGAATTCTTATCTTTGGAATATATGATAAGTTTGTCTAATTCATTTTTTATAGCAGTCATATCGCTAAGGCAGTATTGAAGCAATAAATTCGCGCTATCTTTTTTTAGTGTTACATTTTCTTTTTTTGCAAACTCTGTCATCCAATTTAATAGCATATTATCACTAAGCTGATTAAACTCAACTTTGCATGCATTCTTAGCAATCGAGGTATATTGCTTTAGTACTTCTGATGCGATGATAATTAGGCAGCACATATTACTAATTTGATTCATATAAGTCGCCAGAGCTTTTAGTCCTTCAGCATCATCTTTAATGAAATTAATATCTTTAATAATTACAATTCTTTTATCAGCAGCAAAAGGCAACGTCTCGCACATATCAATAATAGTTTTTGTGTTAATGTCGTTTTCAATAATAGATACATTTAATTGCACAAGTTCTTGCGGTACAAAGCTTGCAACTAGCTCATCAATAACAGAACGTTTCAAAAATGCTTCTGGCCCAACAAATACATACGCATTTTTTATTGTTTTGTAGCCAATATCTTTTTTAAGCTGGAAATAATCCATATTCTCTCCTTAGGTTTTGTGTTCTAATTTATCATCGTTTCAACAGTGTAATTATTTTTGTATACTTTTATTATAACAGCACCTTGCGTATCTGTCCTATATACGTTTGCTCCAATGCTATTTAATCTATCAAGAACTTCTTGCGTTGGATGCCCATAGCTATTTGTGCCGACAGAAATTATTGCTGTTTGAGGTTTTGTTTTGTTCAGAAATTCATCGCTAGTTGAATATTTGCTTCCATGGTGCGCCACTTTTAAAACGTTAACACTTCCTACGCTTGAAGCTATTTTGCTCTCAATGTCAGTACCAATATCAGCAGTGAAAACCATACTAAAGTCATTATAAATTATTTTAACAACTAAAGCTCTCTCATTTTCATCCATACGCACTTCATCATCAGGATAAATCACCTCGATTTTCACTCCATCGCTGAGCTCTATTACATTTCCTTGAGAAGTCGCTGTGGATAAAATACTCTTATTCTTGATAACAGATATTAAACTATAATAAGCAACGTCATCATCAGATGCCAGCACATTATTTGGTTCTAGATAACGATCAATTTTCAGCTCTTTTGCAACCGATACTAATCCTCCGACATGGTCAGAATGTGCATGCGATGCAATAACTAAATCCAGCTCGTTAATTCCGCTACCATAAAAATAGGGCAATAACACACTTTCGCCTGTATCATATGAATCTGAAGCAGGTCCACCATCTAGCAAAATTTTATAGCCACCAGGTGTTTCGATATAAGCACTATCTCCCTGCCCTACATCGAATACAATTATTTTAAGTCCTGAAAACTCCGTACACTGAAAATATATTACGTTTCCAAGAATAAGTATTGTAATTGCTAAACTTGCTACAAGCTTTATATACTTGGGGAGTACAACATATTTGGATATAATGTACATTACTAAAAGCACTGTGAAAATTATATATACTGGAGGTTGACCTATTGTAACGCTTGCGAACGGTAAAGATGAAACAAACGATGCGACACCTGTCAAAATGGACAGCAGCATATTTACAATCCAAACAATTGGAATAACTACAAAGCTTGATATAAAGCCTAATATTACTGAAATAAATGCAAGCACTACTAAGAGACCTATAATAGGCATAACAAGTATATTCGCTAATAATGAATACATTGTCACATTGTAAAAATAATATGCGCTTACTAGAAAAATACCGCTCTGAGCACTTAAAGAAATTGCAAATGTATCTTTTATAGGAATAGGTAAAACATTAAACAGCTTTCTAAAATTATCAAACATAAATATTATTCCAAGCACCGCGCAAAACGAAAGCTGAAAACCAACCTTGAACAAAGCGAATGGATCAAACAACAGTATTATTATGCCTGCCGCAAACAGACTTGTTAGCGTGTCCTGTCTCTTGCCAACCACTTTTGCTCCAAGTACTAGAACTGCCATAATACTTGCTCTAACGATAGAAGGAGAAAAATTAGTTACTGCACAATAGCATAATAGAACTGAAGTAATAATAATTAGAATATTTTTATATTTTAGTTTTAATCTCCGTAGCAGATACAATAGAAAAGCAACAACGAAGCCAATATGTAATCCGGAAACAGCCAAAATATGTGCAAGTCCACTATCTCTAAAAGAGGTTAGCACGTTTTCCTCAACATCTATTTTATCTCCGAGCAATATCGCCTTCACAAGCCCCGAATTATCTCCATACAAGCTGTCCGTTTGGTCTTCTATAGATTCTCTCGCTTCAACGAAAACGCTTTTTAAACCAAGTGTTTCTTCTTTTATAAGCTTACTGGTAAGTGCATCTGCCGAGGCACTCATAGCGATACCATTCTGCATTAAATAAAAATTGTAGTCGAATCCGTTAGGATTTCTCATTGTTTTAGGTTTATATATTTTTGCTATAAGATCGATAGTCTGCCCAGGTTTTATTTCAAACTGAGCTTCTCCGAATAAATAAATTATTACTTTTCCACCATATGTTTTGTTATCGATTGTAACACCATCTGCAACTATTGAAGTTTTTTCATCTTTCGTTACACTTAGCACGTGAACATTACACGTTGCTATGCCAGTAAAAAAATTATTCTGAACGCTAATTATCTTACTTTCAGAAACAGTAATTGATAATATTCCAATACAAAATGCTAAGCAGTATATAAGCATATTTACTTTGAGGTGTTTTAGGACAACTAAAATAAACGCAGCAACCGTTATGATAGCCGCGTAAATATATAAAGCGTTATTAAATAAAAATACATTGCCAAGTGCAACGCCCAATGCTAAGAGTATACCAAATACTACAATTGGTCTCTCATTAATAAACTTACTCATCTCGGAATTCCTAATCTATTTGAGTCTATACCTAGGTGAATATTTTCTAACACCGATATTCTGTGAGCTGATCAAATACAATATAGGCATAGACATTAATACACAAATAAGTCCTTCTATCGCCCTATATCCTAAGAAAACTGCAGAGACAGAAAGCCCAAAAACAATTGTATCTATAGCAAAGAAAATATACGAGCTAACAGCACATGATAGCATTAATGCAGGAAGAAATCTCACTGTAAAATGAGCTTTTCTAACGTAATTTATCCACCACTCAAATACAAGCAACATAATGTAATTAATAATTAATGTTGAAATTACATAACCATTTAACAGGTCAGTATAATTTGAGCCAATTACCTCAATAAATATTACTGCAGTTGCAGAAGGTAACGGCAGAATTAGAGCTGAAGCAAAAAGAACAATATAGCTAATACCAATAGAAATATCAACATCTTGTGTTGCCTCAAAGTGGAGTTGAGCGAAACGATGTAAGAGTCCCATTAAAAATGCTAGCAAAAGAATAAGTACAAAATTTTTAAACTTAGACAAATTTGTTCCCCTCCTTTAATCCCACTTGTTATTATTTTACAACATAAAACAAAAAAGCACCAATTATTTTTGGTGCTTTTTGTAATATCTTGATGTTTATATGTTAGAAATGATAGCTTCAGTCATTTCTGTTGTAGTTGCATTTCCGCCAAGATCTTTTGTAGCAACACCCTGCTCTATTGTTTTATAAACTGCTTCTTCAATATTCTTTGCTTCTGCAGTCAAATCAAATGATTGATCAAGCATCATAGCTACAGATAATATAGTAGCTATTGGGTTTGCTATTTTTTGGCCAGCAATATCAGGCGCAGAGCCATGACTTGGCTCATATAATGAAGGTCCATTTATAGAATGGCTAGCTGATGGTAGCATTCCTAGTGAACCCGCAAGCATTGAAGCTTCATCACTTAATATATCACCAAACATGTTTTCAGTGACAATTACGTCAAAGAAAGCAGGTCTACGCATGAGTTCCATTGCCATTGCATCAACATATAAGTGGTCTAGTTTAACATCGCTATATTGTGCTCCAACTTCTTCTGCGATCTGTCTCCATAGCTTACTTGTATCAAGTATATTGGCTTTATCAACAGATGTTACATGGCTTCTTCTTTTCCTTGCAAGCTTAAATGCAAAATGCAGAATGTTTTCGATTTCTTCTCTACTATAAGCAAGAGTATCAACAGCTCTGTCGTTATCTCTATACTTAGGTTGACCAAAGTATAATCCACTAGATAGCTCTCTTATTATTGTAAAGTCTGTTCCTTTAACAATCTCTTCTTTTAAAGGAGACATGTGTAATTGCGCGTCATACACAGTTACTGGTCTAATGTTTACATTAAGATTCAAGCTTTTTCTTATTGCCAGGAGTCCTCTTTCAGGGCTGTCAGGTGCAGTTGTAGGCCATTTAGGTCCGCCAATAGCTCCTAATAGGATAGCATCTGCTTTTAGACATGCATCAAGAGTATCCTGCGGAAAAGAGTTGCCATGATTATCAATGGCAATACCACCAAAATCCTTGTATATTAGATTAAACTTATGTCCGTATTTTTGTTCTATTTTTTCAATAACAGCAACAGCACTCTCAACAACCTCTGTTCCAATACCGTCGCCAGGTAAGCATACAATATTTTTTTCCATTATCTCTTCTCCTTTACAGCTTCTATACAGCTTTTGCTTTACCAAGAGCATATACATATGCTCTTGCAGATGCTTCCATTACATCTTGGGATATACCCACTCCGATAAATATCTTACCATTATGCTCAATTTCAGCTCTAACTTGTGCTAATGCATCTGGGCCGTTTGTAACAGCTTGAATACTGTAGTCTTTAAGCCTTGATTCAATATTAAATATCTTATCAATTGCCTTATAAAGTGCTTCAATGCTACCTGAACCTTCTGCATTTGCTTCAAGAATTTCGCCGTTAGGATTTTTGATTTTTACAGTAGCTTTTTGAATAGCCTTTGCCGAATCTACTTCTAACTGCATACGATCAACATCATATGGTAACTCAATCTTCACTGTTTGCTCAGATAGTAACGCATGAAGATCTTCATCGGTAATTTCTTTTTTAGTATCAGTGAGTTTTTTAAACTCAATAAACAGATTATCTTTCTGTTGATCGTCAAGCTCATAGCCAAGCTCTTTCATGTGCTGTGCAAAAGCATGCCTACCTGAATGTTTACCCAAAACCAAACTATTACTAGTAACGCCTATAAGCGAAGGAACGATTATCTCATACGTTGTTGGCTCTTTTAATACTCCGTCTTGATGTATGCCAGCTTCATGAGAAAATACATTTGCTCCAACAATAGACTTGTTTTTAGAGATTGCAAGACCAGTAAGCTGGCTTACAAGTTGACTACTGCTTTTAATTTGAGATAGGTTTAGACCAATCTCGCAATTATAGTAGTCTTTTCTTGTATATAGCGCTAAAGCAACTTCTTCAAGTGCTGCATTTCCAGCTCTTTCGCCAATTCCGTTTATTGTTGATTCAACCTGAAGCGCACCATTTTCAACAGCAGCAAGCGAATTCGCTACTGCCATACCAAGATCATCATGGCAATGGCATGAGAAAACTGCTTTGTCAAAAGAAGGGACGTTCTCTCTTAGATATTTAAACAAGTTGCCATATTCTACAGGGTTTGTAAATCCAACAGTGTCTGGAATATTAATAACATTAGCTCCAGCTCTTATTGCAGCCTCAACTATTTGAGCTAAATATTCTTTATCTGTGCGTGTAGCGTCTTCAGCTGAAAACTCAACATCAGGAAATAAATTTCTGCCGTATGCAACCAAATATTTAACTGATTCCATCACCTGTTCTTTACTCATCTTTAGTTTATGCTTCAAGTGGATATCACTTGTTGCAATAAACGTATGCAAACGAGGATGTACAGCATTTTTTGTTGCTTCATATACTGCGTCAATATCTGCTTGTTTTAATCTTGCAAGCCCAGCAACTGTTGTATTTTTTATTATTGCAGATATATCAACAACTGATTTAAAATCGCCTTCAGATGTAATTGGGAATCCGGCTTCAATTACATCTACGCCTAATTTTTCAAGTTGCTTAGCAATTTGCAATTTTTCAGTATTATATAAATTCACACCAGGTGTTTGCTCACCATCGCGCAATGTTGTATCAAAAAATTGTACGGTAGCCATTTTATCACCTCTTGCCGTGGTATTTAACGAATGGCATCATCGAACGAAGTTCTTTACCAACCTTCTCGATTTGGTCTTCTGCTACCTCCTGCTCAATTTTATTGTAAACTGGTCTGCCGTTTTTATGTTCACTTATCCAGCCTTTAGCAAATGTACCATCTTGAATGTCGCTTAATACTGCTTTCATTTCTTTTCTTGTTTCATCATTGATTATTCTAGGACCTGATACATACTGACCCCATTGAGCTGTATCGGATATTGAATAATCCATCATCTTTATTCCGCCTTCGTACATTAAGTCAACGATAAGCTTTAGTTCATGGAAGCATTCGAAGTATGCGATTTCTGGTTGGTAGCCAGCTTCAACAAGTGTTTTGAAACCGCTTCTAACTAGTTCTACAGTACCGCCACAAAGAACAACTTGCTCGCCAAACAAATCTGTTTCTGTTTCTTCTTTGAATGTTGTCTCAAGTACGCCAGCTCGTGTTGCGCCAATGCCGTCTGCATAAGAAAGAGCCATTTCACGCGCTTTGCCAGTAGCATCTTGATATACTGCATACAGCGAAGGAACAGCGCCGCCTTCAGCATATGTGCGTCTTACTAAGTGACCAGGTCCTTTTGGAGCTGCTAAGAATACATCTACAAAATCTGGTGGTACTATTTGATCAAAATGGATGTTGAAACCATGAGCAAAAGCAAGCGCGTTGCCTGGTTCAAGACCTGGTTTGATTTCATTCTCATAAACATCTGGTTGTTGTTCGTCAGGTAATAGTATCATAACAACATCAGCTTCTTTTGAAGCTTCAGCAACTGTCTTTACGTCAAACCCATCTTCTACAGCCTTGTCAAAAGATTTACCTTTTCTAACGCCGATTATTACGTCATATCCGCTGTCTCTAAGATTCTGTGCATGAGCGTGTCCTTGTGATCCGTAACCAATTATAGCTATTTTCTTCCCGTGAAGTAGGTTGTTTTCTACGTCTTTTTGATAATAAACTTTAGCCATTTTATGACCCTCCTAATAATATATATATTTTATTTAATAATAAGCTTTTCAATTTTGTCCGGTTTGCTGTTTCCTCTTCTTATTGCTGTAACTCCCGTTCGGGCTACTTCTTTTATTCCAAACTGTCTTACCAGATCAATAAGCGCATCAATTTTTTCTGTAGTACCAACTACTTGTATGCAGAGTGAGTTTTTTGCAACGTCTACAACATTTGCTCTAAAAGGAGCAATGAGTGTGTATATCTCGTTTCTATTTTTGTTATCTGCATTGATCCTCAAAAGAGCAAGCTCTCTTGTGATTACAGCTTCATCTGTAATATCCACAACTTTTAATACATCTATCTGTTTATTAAGCTGTTTCATAAGCTGCTCTACTTCTTCAAGTGATTCGACGTTAACAATAAATGTAGTCCTAGATATTTTGTCGTTATCCGTATGCCCAACGCTTATGTTTTCTATGTTAAAGCGTCTTCTTGAAAGTACACCAGTTATTCTGTTTAGCACACCTGCTTGGTTCATCACTGTTGCTGAAATGATACGTTTCATCATTTTCTCATACCCCCTTCATCTCGTGTAATCCCGCCCCGGGAGCAACTATAGGGTATACCATTTCATCTTTATCAATAAGGCAATTTACTACAATAGGTCCATCGTACTCAATCGCCTTCTTAAGCATATTTTTCAAATCTTCTTTTTTATTAATTGTGCAAGCTTCAATTCCATAGGCCCTAGAAAGCATCTCAAAATCAGGATTAGTCAAAACTGTGTGTGAGTATCTTTCTTTATAGAAGAGTGTTTGCCACTGGCGTACCATGCCAAGAACAGAGTTATTTAAGATAATAATTTTAATTGGTAATTTATTTTCTTTAATTGTCGCAAGCTCTTGAACCGTCATCTGTATTCCACCATCACCAAGAATAGCAAATACGTTTCTGTCTGGCTCGGCAATTTGCGCTCCTATGGCTGCTGGTAATCCATAACCCATTGTGCCTAATCCACCGCTTGTTGCCCATCTATTTGGAGCTGTTTGCTTAATAAACTGTGCCGCCCACATTTGATTCTGCCCAACGTCAGTTACTATAACTGCTTCGCCTTTGGTTTGGTTAAATATCTCTTCAAGAACTTCTTGTGGTTTAAGATCTTCAGAGTCTTTAGCATAATTTAGTGGGAACGTTTTTCTTTGCTCAAATAAATACTCAACCCATTGATCATCGTCAGCTCTATTTATTGGTTCTTTTAACATTTCAGCAATCACGTTTTTAGCATCAGCAACTATTGGTATATCGGTCTTAATAATTTTGCCTATCTCAGCTGGATCTATATCTATGTGAGCAATAGTCGCATTGGGAGCAAAATGTTTAACAGAGCCTGTAAATCTATCATCAAATCTAGCTCCAATACTTATGAGTAGATCGCACTCACAAATTGCTTTGTTTGCTGCATATTCGCCATGCATACCGCCCATACCAAGGTATAGTTTACTATCAGGGTCAAATCCGCCTAGTCCAAGCAAAGTGTGGACAACCGGTAAATTATATTTATTACAAAACTCCCTAAGCTCTTCAGAAGCACCTGATAATATTACTCCACCGCCCGCTACGACAATAGGTTTTTTAGCTTTTTGTATTGCAGCCTTCAGTTTGTTGATTTGTAGTGCATTAGGTGTGAAGTTTGGTTGATAACCAGGTAAATCTATTACAACACTTTCAGTTCTTTTACACGTGGCTATCAGTAAGTCTTTCGGTAGATCAACAACTACTGGACCTTTTCTGCCTGTTGAAGCTATATGAAATGCTTCTGCCAAAATTCTTTTTAGAGATTTTACATCTCTAACTTGGTAATTATGCTTTGTAATAGGCATTGTAAGCCCAATCATGTCAGCTTCTTGGAATGCGTCAGTACCAATCACATCTGTTGGAACTTGTGCTGTCAGCACGACAAGTGGCATGGAATCTATCAAAGCGTCAGCAAGGCCAGTTAATATATTAGTAGCACCAGGGCCACTAGTTGTTATGACGACACCAGGTTTACCACTTATTTTGGCATAACCTTCGGCGGCGTGTATCGCTCCTTGTTCATGACGCGTTAGTATATGTTTAATCCCGTAATCATATATTGCATCATACAGTGGAAGCGCTTGCCCGCCTGGATAGCCAAAGACAACTTCGACACCATTTTCTATTAGTGCATCTAAGAGAATAAGTGCACCCGTTAGTTCTTTTTTTTGTTGTTCCACTTTCATATCGCGTCCTCCTTTATATATTTTTAATTATAAAAAAATCCCCCGCCAACTCCAACAACTGTTGAAGGGACGAAAGACTTTCGTGGTACCACCCTACTTCACGTACAAAATATGCACGACTCAAATTCGTTAACGCCGAATATACGTCACCATCTACTTCAGTTCAATGATAAGTGCTCCTGGGCGAGATTCTCAAAGTTTTCGCTAGCGATTTGCACCAACCATCGCCTCTCTAAAGCAAATTCCTTAATACTACTCCCAATTATAGCATCAAAAGTGTTATATTTTCATTATACCGCCTGTTGAGGCATTTGTCACTAGTTTTGCGTACTTTGCCAAATATCCTGTTTTAATTTTTGGTTCAGGCTGTACAAAATTAGCAGCTCGCTTACTAAGTTCCTCATCAGACAGTTTTACATTCAGTGTTCTATTTGTAAGATCTATTTCAATTGTATCTCCATCTACAAGAAGTGCTAATGGTCCACCCTCAGCAGCTTCAGGAGAAATATGTCCAATTGCTATGCCTCTTGTTGCACCTGAAAAACGTCCGTCTGTAAGAAGCGCTACTTTTTTGCCAAGGCCTCTGCCAATTATTGCTGAAGTAGGCGTAAGCATCTCTGGCATTCCAGGTCCACCTTTAGGTCCTTCATAACGTATTACAACAACGTGTCCTTCTTGTACAGTACCATTATCAATAGCTTCTTGTGCCTCATCTTGAGAATTAAAGCAAATTGCTTTGCCAGTAAATTCTGTAATAGATGGATCAACACCGCCAACCTTAATAACAGAACCAGCAGGCGCTAAATTACCATATAGTATCGAAAGTCCGCCAACTTTACTAAGTGGGCTTTCAATGCTATGTATTATAGACTCATCAAGTATCCCAGCGTCTTTAACGTTTTCAGCCATTGTATTTCCAGTAACAGTAATTCTGTCACCATGAATAGCGCCTGGAACCTTTAATAGTTCTTTAATTATTGCAGGAATACCGCCTGCTTCTTGTAGCTTTTGTATTGTCTTGTTACTTGCAGGAGCAAGCTTTGAAAGATAAGGTACTTTCTTAGCAATTTCATTAATTCTTTTAAGGTCATAATTGATTCCTGCTTCATTTGCTATAGCTAACACATGCAAAACAGTATTTGTAGATCCGCCCATAGCCATATCAAGTGCAAACGAATCGTCAATTGCATCAATTGTAACAATATCTCTAGGTTTAATATCTTTTTCAATAAGTCCCATAAGTTTTTTAGCAGCTTCTTTAACCAGAACTTTTCTATCATCACTTATAGCAAGTACTGTTCCATTTCCAGGCAAACCCATGCCGAGCATCTCTGTTATACAGTTCATTGAGTTTGCAGTAAACATTCCTGAGCACGATCCGCAACCTGGGCAAGCATGACGTTCAATATCTAGTAAGTCTTCTGCTGACATTTTGCCAGATTTATATGCACCTAAGCCCTCAAACACAGACGTAAGAGTAAGTGGCTCTCCATATTTGGATGTGCCTTCCTCCATTGGGCCACCAGAAACGAATACTGAAGGAACGTTAGTACGTACAGATGCCATTAGCATACCAGGCACAATTTTATCGCAATTTGTTATAAATAATATACCGTCAAAACAATGAGCATTTACCATCGTCTCCACGCTATCAGCAATAATCTCTCTGCTTGGCAATGAATACCTCATACCTAAGTGCCCCATTGCAATACCGTCGTCAACACCGATTGTATTGAACTCAAAAGGAACACCACCAGCTTCAATAATAGCTTCTTTAGCAATTTTACCAAACTCTTGTAGATGTATATGTCCAGGAACAATATCAATATAAGAATTGCACACGGCTATAAAAGGCTTACCTAAATCTTCTTCTTTAACGCCACATGCGTATAGAAGACTTCTATGTGGTGCTCTATCCACACCTTTTTTAATCATATCACTTCTCATTAAAAATGCCCCCACTCAATTATTTAAAATTTTATTATATTAAATTAGATATTATAATTAATCATAGCTTATGTCAATATGTAAAATTAATTATGCCATAATCCGGGTATATAGGATTAGCAATTTTAATCTTATCCACTAGCAAATCTCGTTTTTGGCCATTCATAAGAAACTGAACTTTTTTTACACCTGGAATATCGCATAGTGTATTTACAATTGAAAAAGCTGTTATAAATTCACTAGACTTATTTTGTTGCAATATAGTATAAAAGTTTTCGCTTAAGTCAACATATGCAACCGTTCCTTTTATTTGAACCGATAATATATCTTGTGCAGTTATGCCCTGAGGCAACACAGGCCATGCAAGGCTTGTTTCTTTGTCGTTTGGGCCTTTAAAAAGTTCAGTTAGAACTTTCACAGGATTCTGCGCGTCGCCATTATAAACAGTACGCAGCACTTTATAGAGTTGCTTTTTAGTTGTATCAGGATAGTACAAAGCAATCTGAGTGCCTAAATATTTACTATACATTGTTCTTGTGTGGTATATGTTTTTCACTGCCGTAACTTGCGTATATACAACATCATTGCCGTTATATATTACTACTTTATCTATATCAACTAAGAACCCAGTAAGTGTATAGACGATTGATGCGTAGGTAATATCTTCAGATTTAAGCCCTGAAGTATTTGCTAGCAAAGGTAACTTTTTAAATTTTAATGAAAGTGTCCTCACGCCGTCTACTGTAGTAATATTTGCTGTCGTGATTTGGCATTCAGATGTTAATATACCTTTGGTAATAGTTCTATCTGTTGGCCCAGCAATCAATTCATCTATTACTGAGATTACATACGAATTATCGTTAATCGTAATTGTCCTAACCTCGGGCAAGATATAATCTCCATTCTGATTGGCGAAATATAGCGTTACATTTCTTTTTTGAACAGTTTGCTCAGCAGATGCAGCCTCATTTAAAAACTCTGACTTATAATCGTTTAAGTTATATTTTTTTAGTGTACCAAAAGGTTTATAATTATAGCCTGGTGCATTATCTCCAACATAAACATTTACATACTGAATATCTTCTAGATCTTTCAAAGTATAGTAAATTGCAAATCTAGCTTTTACTTGATCCAGTTCACTAAGTCCATCAAACGCACCTTTATTTAAGTATACATTTACTGTGCCTTCAGATATTTCCAATTTTTTCAACGATATATTAGTTGATAAAAGTCTTACTCCATTTTCGGCTGTAGGTCCTTTAAAAAGCTCTGTTAGTGCAATCTCAGCAAGAGATGTATTGTCTTCTCTCTCTACTACTCTGCTTTCTCTAGTAAAATTATTATTTGTACTAGTATAAAAATACAAGTTAATTTCAATATCTTGTTTAGTTTGAGTTTGAAGAGTTTGTGTAGTGCTTATTGGGGTTGCCACTAAAGCCTCTCCTTCATTGTTTGTGCAAGAAGAAAGCGTAAAACACATTATCATTAACACTACCGCAATAAATTTATTTTTCATATTCTTCTTTCCAAAGCACTTAATTTGTTAAATTCTCTATTAGATCCGAATATTGTATTTTCCAAATACCGTCTTCTTTTACTAAGCGAATAGTTAGGTTTTTAAAATACTTTGTTTCTTTGTTCGTGCCTGCACCTATCTGCAAATCTGCATTCAATATTAGAGTCGCTGTAGTTCCATCTGGAGAAACTACTGAATTCGTAGAATTATAAGAAGTAACAGTAACATCTAAATCTTCTAGAGTTTTGATCACTTCTTCTTGTGTTGGCTTCTTAACGCCGTCTAAATCTACTAGCATAATAAGCTCGTACAGATTTTCTAAGCTGTCTTTTTTTAAATAATACATGATTGTATTTATTGTATTTTCAGGAGTCAAAATAACTTCTGTTGTTCTATACATAGTTTCGAGTAACTCGCCTGAGTTTTCGCCTCTAGTAAACCCGACTTCTTTTCTTGTTGGAATTTCACCAAACCCGCTACCGTCATAATCTATAAGGATTTGCACTCTATCGTACTTACCACTCTCAGTAAGGGTATCGACAATAGAATAAATTGCTAATCTTTTTTGCATGTTGTATTTTTCTATATAATCACTTCTAGATGACCAATCAGATGGGAAATTAGTCGGAGCAGTGAAAAAAGTACTTGAAATTGTAACACTAACAAATCTTTCTTGTTCTTTAGTATTTACAATAAACGTAGTGCCTTTTGGTATAAGTGAAACTATCCTTTTGCCTTTTTGAGTAGGTCCTTTAACAAGTTCATTTAATAATTGTTTCTCATAATTCCCACTAGAATAATCAATAGAGTGAGTTTCAGCAACAAGAAACTGTTGCCCATCCGAGTCATCAGGTTCAGAATATCCAAAATAGCAAACAACGTTGCTGTTTATCTTTTTAACATTTTCGTTGTATGGTGATATTGGTTCTGCCGTTGAGGATGCATTATCATTGCTTAAATATATAACGTCATAGCATCCGGTCATCGCTAAAGAAACTGCAGCAAGAATCACAATACAAGTAAGTCTCTTAAATAAATTCATTTGTTTTGCCGCCTTTCTTTATTGTTTATTCAATTCGGAATCATTTGCGGGCAATTCCAAAACAAAAGTACTGCCCTCACCTTCTTTACTGGTGAGTGTAATTTTGCCACCATGAAGAAACATTATACGCTGAACGATCGATAATCCTAGCCCAGTACCTCCCGTGCCTCTTGCACGAGCTTTGTCTACCCTGTAAAATCTTTCGAATACATGAGTAAGATCTTCTTGTGGAATACCTATCCCAGTGTCTGATATGGTTATAAATACAGATTCAGGAGTCTTTTTCAAAGCAATTGTCACGATTCCTTCTTCTGAATATTTAATTGCATTTTCAATCAAATTATAAATTGCTTGAGACATTTTTATTTTGTCTACATATGCAAAAACTTCTTCTGTAGCTGTTAGATTTATTATTATATCTTTCTTTTGGACAATTGGACTTAGAGAATGCGCCGATTGTCTGATTAAATCATTGAGCGATACTTTTTCTTTCTTTAACAATGTATCATTTTGGTCTATTTGAACTAGAATAAGTAAATCGCTAATCACAGCGCTCATTCTATCTATTTCACTATTTATATCTTGCAAAAACTCTGTAGTAATCTCTTTGTCCATCTCTTCTTGATATAAGATAGACTCAACTAAAATTTTCATAGAGCTTAAAGGTGTTTTTAGTTCATGAGAAGCGTTAGATACAAACTCATTCCTCAATCTATCAAAATTCTCCATCTTCTCACTCATCATATTGAATGTGTTTGCAAGTTGTTTCATCTCATTTGTGCCACTAGATCGCACTCGCATATTAAATTTGCCTTTACTCATCTCATAAATTGCTTCTGTCATATTAGCAATAGGCTTAGTAGTCCACTTTGCAAACTCATAGCATAGCAAAAATACTATTATCGTAACAAAAATAAATACGAGCAGTAGTCTATACCCAATTTGTGCTACTTTATCTATTACGTCTTGAATGGAGGAAGAATAAAAAAGCACACCTATCCTTTGTGTATCGTACACAATAGGAACGGCGTAATATATAACCCATTGTTTTGTTGTCTTTCCGTCAACTACAACATCCATCTGATGGAATCCGTAAGCAGATCCAGTACTACCGCTTAATATCTGTTGTATTTCTGATGTATCAATCTCTTGTGCATTTAAAAGTGCAAACGAATCAGACTGAACTAAACCGCTATTATCAAGAACAACAAATCTACCGTTTAACTCGTCTGCTTTTTTAGTCAAGAGCTCTTGCAATTGGGCTGCATCCTGATCATAAAAGAGCGTAGAAATCTGCCCAGAAAGCATTACTACTTCCTGTTGCTTATCTTTTGTTTTTTCTGCGATAAGATAATCTCCAACAACGCTGGAGACCATAAGTCCTACCATCAAAAAGCCAAATGCCGAAATAACGGTAAACGCTAAGATCATTTGCCATCTTAAACTGGATAGGGTTTTAATAATTCTTGAAATAGTAGCCAACTCCCCATTTTGTTAGGATAAAATTAGGTTTAGCAGGGTTTGCTTCAAGTTTTTCTCTCATTCTTCTAATATGAACATCTACGGTTCTATAATCTCCAAGATAGTCATATTTCCAGATTATTTCTAAAAGACGCTCTCTTGAGTATATCGAACCTGGGTTTGTAACAAAAAGTTGAAGCAGATCAAATTCTTTTGCCGTAAGTTTAATCTCGTTATCATCAATCATAACACTTCTGCTAGCAAGATTTACTACCATATTGTCAACCGCAATCAGTTGCTTAGGTGTTTGATTTGCCTTGTTGTTTGAACGTCTAAATATACTTTTAATACGCGCTTTAACTTCAAGGATATTAAAAGGTTTAGTCATGTAGTCATCTGCGCCGTACTCAAGACCCAGAATTTTATCCATATCTTCGCCTTTTGCCGTTATCATTATAATTGGTATATCCGATGTCTCTCTAACCTTTTGGCATACTTCGATTCCGCTTAATTTAGGAAGCATAACATCTAGTAGAATTAAATCGTATTTGTTTTCAAGTGTTTTTGTGTAAGCCTCTTCTCCGTCAACAGCCACATCAATTATGTACCCATCTTTTTCTAGGCTAAATTTCAACCCTTTGATAATTAATGGTTCATCATCTACTAGCAATATATGTTCGTTCATTTTCCTGCCCCTTTCACGGTCACTCTACTTTTATTAGCTCTTTAATTTCAGAATAAGTTTTTTCTCCGATTCCTTTTACGTTTTTTATTTGGCTGGTATTTTTAAAATTGCCATATTCTGTTCTGTAATCTATTATTCTCTGTGCTATTACGTCTCCAACCCCCGGCAATGTCTTAAGCTGTTCCTTAGTTGCTGTGTTTATATTTATTTGTGACTGTGCAGTTACATGTTGCGTAGCTTCTTGCCCTAAAGATGATACACCAGCCGTCTGCGAGCTAAAACTAGCAACAACTTTATTATGATATCTACTAAAAAATATGATACAAATTTCAAAAGCAACAACAATAATTAGTATACTAACAAATACTGCGCTTTTGTTGATATTTAGTAATTTTTCTTTCAAATTATTACCTCTTATTACAAATTGTAATACAAATGATCCTATACAAACAATATTGTTCGTAATATAATAAAAGTAATATTTCTTAAATTTGATTACAGGGTGAACATGTTGAAAAAAATATTTACTTACATACTTTTACTAATTTTATCATTACAATTAGGTTTTAACAATACTTATACTGCCTATGCAGCAACAAACAATAGTAATAGTGCTGTTAATACTACTAATAATTCTCAGGTTGATTCAAATTTTGTTGTTGCTCAAGCTGTACCTGCTACTAAAGCACCAACAAAAACTACAACTAAAGCAACTGCAACACCAAAAACAGTAGTTGATACAACCTCTCCTGCTACACTCGAAGCACTTGCAAAATATATTATTAGTGAAGGAATTGCACTAGTTGACGTCAACACTGGCAGAGTACTCTACGTCCAAAACGGCGATAAGATTATGTACCCAGCAAGTACTACAAAAATCATGACTGCTTTGCTGACAATAGAAAATGTGAACCTTGATGACGTTGTTACAGTTGGCACTGAAGCTACGTCAGTCCCTGCTGATTCAAGTCTTATATCGCCCAGACTTTCAGTTGGCGAGAAATTAACAGTTCGCGACCTTCTATACGCAATGTTATATAACTCCTCAAATGATGCAGCTGAAACTTTAGCATTATATGTTGGTGGAACCCGAGATAACTTTATTGCGATGATGAATGCCGAAGCAAAAGAGCTCGGTATGGATAATACGAATTACGTCAACCCACACGGTTACCAAGATGAAAACCATTACACTACTCCACTTGATATGGCTAGACTCGCTGCATACGCAACAAAAAACGAAACTTTCATGAGTATTGTGTCTGGGACAAGTTATACAATTGCTAAAACGAATAAGAACAAAGCCAGAACACTTACGAATGTAAATAAACTGTTGATAACCACATCTTCGGAATACTTAAAAGAAGCCACTGGTATGAAAACGGGTACTACAAGCGATGCTCAAGAATGCTTTGTATCTTCAGCTGCTAGTAGCGATGGCAAAAGTATTGTTTGCGTAACATTAAAACATCCTATCGATTATACTTCCAATAGATTTGTTGAGAGTAAGAAACTTCTTCAGTATGGGCTTAACACTGTTAATACTCCAGTTTCTGCAGAAGCAGAATATATATATCCTTCACCAACACCATCATTATCTCTGGTACTATCCCCGACCGTATCACCAACAAATTTGACTTTATTAGCAAGATTAGGTGATTTCTACACTTCATTAAATATATTTTTAAAAATAATTGTCACCATATTGTTAATATTTATTCTGTTGATAATAATCCTAATTATTTTAAGAAAAAGAAAATTAAGACGCAGGAAGTATAGAAGCAAATATATCTCTTATAGAGCTAGAAAATAGATAATTTAAAGCTTAGTATTTTAATACTAAGCTTTTTTGTTTTAGTATTAATTGTTGTTGTTTTGTAAAGCGCTATATTATTTTTGTATAAATGTACAAAAAAGGCAAAGAATATTTCTCTGCCCCGCTTAAGCTCAATAAGCTAATTAGTCTTTATTCTTCAATTCTGATTACGTTTGTCCCGTCTTCCCACAGTCTCTCTATGTTGTAAAATTCTCTTTCCTCTGTCTGGAATACATGAACTAAAATATCGCCATAATCTAAAACTATCCATTTTGCAGTTTCGAATCCTTCTTTTCTTAGTGCATATTCTCCTTCGGCTTCCATCTTTTCTTCAATTTCTTCGCATAGAGCTCTAACTTGTACTGGTGTTCTTCCGCTTGCTATAACAAAACAATCCGCAATTATTGTCAACGCTTCAATATCAATTATCATTACGTTCTGTGCTTTTTTATCATTTAATATATTTGCGATTTTCAGTGCTCTTTCCTTAGCATCTTCTTTCAATATTTAAATCCTCCTCATTATTTATGCGTATATAATTCCACGCTTCAACTGTATTTGGATGCAGTACAGACTTTTTAAGTAATACATACTTAATTGAATAATCCAATCCTGCAAACATTCCATTATTTAAATTATCATAAACGGCTTCTCTTAAACTATCTATCTCGACATAGTTTCTTCCTGGTTCAATAAGATCTGCCAGATATATCACCTTATCTAATTCGCTCATATTTGCTTTACCGGTGGTGTGGCATGATATTGCATTTAGCACTTCACTATCATCCACCAAGAACTCCTTAGCCGCAATTATTGCCCCAAGCGGTGCATGTAATAACCCACTGCTCATTTTTTCACATTCGGTAAGGCTAACACCATTTTTTTCGAGTATATTTATAGATTGCATTGTATTAATATTCTTAGCACAATCGTGGAGCAAACCTGCTAAATAAGCTTTTTGTTCATCGATACCATAGTGCTTCGCTATAGCTACTGCCTCATCTGCCACACGCAATGAATGTAAATATCTCTTAATTGAAAGCATTTGTTCCAGTTTATTTTTCATTTCGTCGTAATTCATTTTATACCCCGTAAAGTCCATGTTGTATTATATATCGATAAACAACATTAGGCAAAAGATTTTCAGTATTTTCACCATTTGCAAGCGCAATTCTTACAAAACTAGATGATGCTTTATAACCTTTATCCTCGACAATGTTTATTTTCACTTCATAATTTTGCTCTAGTTCTTTTATTTTTAATTTAACAGCTTCTAAATTTGTTCCCGGTCTGTATATAACTAAAAATTTACACAACTTAAATACTTCATTTATTTCTTTCCATTTATCTAAACCCAAAAGAGCATCTGCGCCTATAATATAGACAAAATTACAATCGCTATATTTTTTCTTTAATATTTTAAGTGTGTCTATAGTATATGTATACCCTGCTCTATCTATTTCATCCCGCCAAACAGAAAATTTAGGGTTATTTTGTGTTGCTAAAACCAGCATATTATATCTATCTTCTTTATCTGCTATATCTAAATTGCTTTTATGCGGTGCAATTGATAAAGGTAAAAATGCTACACAGGAAACATAACCAGTTTCAATTGCTTCATTAGCCATACTTAAATGCCCGCAATGAACTGGGTTAAACGTACCACCTAGAATTCCAATATTTTTATTAATATCTTTAGCATTATTACAATTGCTATCCATTTTTACTCCTTTGCATCCCAACAAGAAGATACCACAGCTACAGCTTGGTTTTCAAGCAGAAAGGTATTAAATAAAGGTATATTGTCAATAAATCATATGAGGTGATAACTATGTCAGTTGATAAACAGACAATAAATTATTATAAACGTGTACGTGAAGGAAAAGGAAATATCGGGCTTTTTTTGGACGGCCTGTTTTTTGATATCGCGCTATTCCTATTATTATTTCTTATAATTTTAAGAGTAACCAAAATCTCAATACTTGCAACTATAACTGCGTGTATAATAACATTTTCACTGGATTATCTACTCCGCTGTTACAAAAGTAAAAAACTAGAAAAATACGTTCTTAAAGAGCTAACTGGATTGCGCCACGAGCTTTTAATAGATAAAATAATCTTTAAAAGTTCAAGAGAAAGACGCAAAATAATTATTCAAGCAGTCACCAAAGGAGATAACAAAATTTATACTCCAACAAAGGACGATTTAGTATTCACTTGCGATGGTGAAAAAGTGCTTATTGATATGCTAACAATTCTTCCACCCAAAAAAGCAACAATTGAAGCTGTTATACCTACTATTGAATACCTAAGTAACAAAAGGATAAATAGATCTATTTTAGCTTGCACAACTTCATTTGATGAACCATCAAAAGCACTAATGAAAAAATCAGGCTTTCAAATAGAGCTATTAGAACAAAGTGCTCTACTAGAATCTGCTATGGATCTAAATATTATTATTCTAGACAGTGAATTAAAGAAAGCTTTAAATGAAAAAATTAGTAGTAGTACGATCAGTAAAAGAGGCTTTTTGATAGCTGCTACCAATATTAAAAATGTTAAAAGATTCTGCATCTTTGGTGCTTTCTTATTCTTATTAGCTTCGTTTACTCCATTTAGAACATACTACTATTTCGCTTCTGCTGCCTGCTTCATATCATCACTGCTCATATATTTATATAATACTCGTCAGGAGAATAAAGATAGCGCTGAAATTTAAAGCGCTATCTTTGGTTCTTTTGATGCTCTGTATATTACAAACTTACTACCAATTACTTGTACAGGCTCCGAGTTTGTAGCTTTTACAAGTTGATCGCATACTTCTCTTGCTGTTAGGTCACAGCCTTTTTGCATAATGCCCTTAACTATTTCGCGTGCTTCAAGTGCATCATCTAGTTGCTTAATTACGTTGTCGGTTATTCCACTTTTCCCGATTGAAATAATAGGTTCTAATGTATTTGCCATTGCTCTTAATTTAGCTCTTTGTTTGGTTGTTATCATAAACAATCCTACCTTTATTCAATAAAATCAAATTCGATTTTGCCAAGTATTACAGTGTCTCCGTCTTTTGCTCCCAATTTCCTCAGGTCTTTTATTATACCTTTATTCTTAAGTGATTTATGGAAGAATCGCATAGAGTCCATATCGTCTGTGTAGACCGAATCAACTAAACGATCAATATACGACCCATGTACATCGAAAACACCTTCTTCGATTTTTTCAATCTCGTACGTCTCTGCTTCGTATACGTATATCTCTTCTTCTGGGAATGGAGGTATTGGCTCAAGTGTATTTAGAACATTAGTAACATGATCTAAAAGCTCCTTAACGCCTTTTCTAGTTGCTGCTGAAATGGGGAAAATCACTTGTCCTTTACTTTCCACATATTCCTTCAGCCTTGTATAGTTATCACTATCTTCAGGGATTATATCTATTTTGTTTGCAGCAACAATTTGTGGTCTGCTTGCAAGTACTCCGCTATACTTTGTCAGCTCCTCATTGACTTTGATATAATCATCAACAGGATCTCTTTCTTCGTATCCAGATACATCTATAACATGAACCAAAATACGTGTACGCTCAATATGTCTTAAGAAAGCATGGCCAAGTCCAGCGCCTTCGTGTGCCCCCTCGATAATACCAGGTATGTCAGCTATTACAAATGACCCATTATCAGTATTTACTACACCGAGGTTTGGAGTAAGCGTAGTAAAATGATAATTTGCAATCTTTGGTTTCGCTGAAGTTACAACTGAAAGCAATGTGGATTTACCTACATTAGGAAACCCAATAAGTCCTACATCTGCAATAGATTTAAGCTCAAGCATTATTTCGCGTTCTTTTGGCTTTTCTCCGGGCTGAGCAAACCTGGGTGCTTGTCTTGTCGAATGAGCAAAACGAGCGTTTCCACGACCGCCCTGTCCTCCTTTAAGAAGAGTTTTCTCTTCACCAATATTGTGCATATCTAGCAAAACTCTACCAGACTCAGCATCTTTAATAAGCGTACCTGGCGGAACATCTAAAATAAGATCTTGACCACTTCTACCACTCATATTAGCGCTTGCACCGTTTTCACCTGGTTTCGCCCTGAAATGTCTATTATACCTAAAATCCATAAGCGTTCTTAGCCCTGGATTTACTCTAACAATTATATCTCCGCCCTTGCCACCATCGCCACCATCAGGACCACCATTTGTTATATATTTTTCTCTATGAAAAGAAACGGCACCGTTTCCGCCGTTACCGGACTTAACAAAAATTTTAACTACATCTACAAACACAAATAAACCAACCTTTCACCGAAGCTTTGCTCATTATACCAAAAACCTGACAAAAGAGCAAAAAATAACTCGTAGTTTTGTACTACGAGTTATTATTATCTAAATTCGCTTAATTTATCAGCCTACAGTGCCAAAAGCTAGCATCGCATTTGCAACTTTTTCAAAGCCGGCGATGTTAGCGCCAACAACTAGATTATCTTTGTAGCCATATTTTTCTGCTGCTGTACTTGCATTGTTATAGATGTTGATCATTATTTGTTTTAGTTTTGCATCAACTTCGTCAAACGTCCAAGACAGACGCATGCTATTTTGTGACATTTCTAAGCCAGATGTAGCAACGCCGCCTGCATTAGCAGCTTTACCAGGTGCGAACAATACTCCATTAGCTTGAAGAACTTTTGTTCCCTCAAGTGTAGTAGGCATGTTAGCGCCTTCACCAACAGCTTTACAACCGTTCTTAACAAGTATTTTAGCTGAAGCTTCGTCTAATTCGTTTTGTGTAGCACAAGGAAGAGCTATATCGCAAGGTACAGTCCATACTCCTGCGCTGCCTTCGAAATATTTAGCTGTAGGAACAAAATTAAGATATTCTTTAATTCTCTTGCGTTCAACTTCTTTAAGCTGTTGAACAACTTCTACCTTAATTCCGTCTGGATCGTAGATGTAACCATTAGAATCACTAACTGTTACAACTTTAGCACCTAATTGTTGTGCTTTCTGTACTGCGTAGATAGCAACGTTACCTGAACCAGATACAACAACTGTCTTGCCTTCAAAGCCGTTGCCCTTATTCTTAAGAGCTTCGTCCATGAGATATACAAGACCATAACCTGTTGCTTCAGTTCTAGCTAAGCTACCACCATATGTTAAGCCTTTGCCAGTTAAAACGCCATGGTTGATATTTTTAATTTTCTTGTATTGACCAAACAAGTAGCCAATCTCACGACCACCAACACCGATATCGCCAGCAGGAACGTCTGTATCAGCGTCAATATGTCTATATAATTCATTCATGAAGCTTTGGCAGAAACGCATAACTTCAGCGTCTGATTTGCCTTTAGGATCGAAGTCGCTGCCACCTTTGCCTCCGCCCATTGGTAAGCCTGTGAGAGAATTCTTTAATATTTGTTCAAATCCTAAGAACTTAATGATGCTTAAGTTTACTGAAGGATGCAATCTGAGGCCACCTTTATATGGGCCTATTGCACTATTAAACTGTACGCGCATACCTCTGTTAACTTGGAGTTTGCCTTTGTCGTCTACCCAAGGAACTCTAAAAATAATTTGTCTTTCTGGCTCAACTAAACGCTCTAATATTCCGGCCTCTTCGTACACCTTATTTTGCTTGAAAACTGGTTCTAATGATTCTAGTACTTCTGTTGCTGCTTGAATGAACTCCGGTTCATTAGGGTTTCTCGTCTTAACTATGTTCAGCACGTCATTAACATATCCCATATTTCTAACCTCCTCTGAAAATAAAAATTTATTTGTAATTATACAGCCCTTAAGGTCAATTTGCAAGTATAAAGTTTAAAAATTTCATAATATAAATTTTTGCAAATCTTTTTTCGGTTGTTTTACATCAAAATGACTTTGTACGTAGTCCCTGTCTATCACTATTGCTAAAGGCACATCACTGCCTGTCATAAACGCAACATCGCTAAGAAGGTTCTCCATGACGGTTTGCAATCTTCTGGCTCCAATGTTTTCAGAAGTTTCATTTGCGAGCATTGCTTGCTCTGCAATATCGTCGAGTGCTTCTTCACTAAATTCAAGATTTAACCCGTCAGATTGCATTAAAGCTGTATATTGTTTCACTATTGCATTCTGTGGCTTAGTTAGTATACTTCTAAGGTCTGCCTTCGTTAAACTTTTTAGATTAACTCTAATTGGGAATCTGCCTTGCAACTCTGGTATTATATCCGATACTTTTGAAACATGGAAAGCCCCTGCTGCTACAAATAACATGTAGTCAGTTTTAATCGGGCCGTATTTTGTCATTACTATGCTACCTTCAACTATTGGCAGTATATCTCTTTGTACGCCTTCACGGGAAACATCTGGGCCACTTCCAGCATTTTTGCCAGCAATCTTATCTATTTCATCAAGAAAAATAATGCCGTCTTGCTCTGCTCTATCAATGGCTTCTTTTGTCACTTCGTCCATATCAATAAGCTTATCTGCTTCTTCCTGTTCCAAAATTCTTTTTGCTTCTGAAACTTTAACTTTTCTTTTTTTACGCTTTTTAGGAAAGATCGCTCCAAACATATCGTTAAAAGAAAGGTCCCCACCTATTCCTGCTATCTCCATCCCCAGCATAGGTGTATCGTCAACTTCGATCTCAATAATAATATCGTCAAGCTTGCCTTCGTTTAGTAGAGTAGCAATCTCTTGGCGTTTTTTTATATCACTCTCCTCTTCAGGCTGGAAAGGCTCTTGTTTTACCGTTCCTGAAAGTAAGAATTGAGCTGGTTTTTCGTGTTTTTTACCAGGCATTAATATATCAACTAGTCTTTCTTGTGCAGTAAGTTGCGCTTGTAGTATTACTGTTTCCATCTTTTTAGATTTTACAAGTCTAATTGAAGCTTCAAGCAAATCACGTACCATTGATTCAACATCTCTGCCAACATAGCCAACTTCAGTAAACTTTGTTGCTTCAACTTTTATGAAAGGTGCATCAACTAAAGTTGCAAGTCTTCTAGCTATTTCAGTTTTACCAACTCCCGTCGGTCCAACCATAATAATGTTTTTAGGTGTAATCTCAGCTTGCATTTCTTTATCAAGTTTTGATCTTCTATATCTATTCCTAAGTGCAATTGCCATTGCTCTTTTTGCTTCGTCTTGACCGATTATATATTTATCCAGTTGTTCTACGATTTCTATTGGCGATAAGTTACTCATTGTGCGCTCACCTCTTCAACTATTATATGGTCATTAGTAAACACGCATATGTCTGAAGCTATTTTTATAGCTTTATAGGCTATATCTTTTGCAGATAGGCTTGTGTTCTCCTTAAGCGCTTTCGCTGCTGCCAGCGCATAATTTCCGCCTGAGCCAATGGCTGCAATGCCATCGTCTGGTTCAATTACTTCTCCTGTCCCAGAAAGTATAAGTAGCTCTTTTCCGTCTGTAAGAATAAGCATTGCTTCAAGCTTTCTAAGTATTTTATCACTACGCCAATCTTTGGCAAGTTCAACGGCAGCTCTTTTAAGACCCCCGCTGTATTGCTCTAATCTCTCTTCAAATTTCTCAACAAGTGTAAACGCATCAGCTACTGATCCAGCAAACCCAGCAATTACTTTGTCGTTATAGAGCTTTCTAACTTTCATGGCACTTGCTTTCATTATTACCTGCTGAGAAAGAGTTACTTGCCCGTCACCTGCAACTGCACATACTCCATCTTTTAATACTGCTACAATAGTAGTTCCTTCTATCATCTTTGTCATATCTCCTTATATGATATTTGGCTCATTAAGATCTTTTATTTCATCCAGTGCTCTATTAGCCAAAACCTCATAGCGCTGTTTTTTATCTTTTATACGTTCATTTAGTGGCTCGATTATACCAAAATTAGCATTCATAGGTTGGTAATCGCTACCCGAAAAATTGCCGACATACCCCGATAGTGCACCAAGCATCGTTCTATTACTAAGCTCTAATGGTAGCTTTCCACTTAATCGTCTTGCGATATTTATACCCGCTAAAAGTCCGCTTGCAGCAGATTCTACATAACCTTCTACTCCAGTAATCTGCCCAGCAAAATAAACATTTGGTTTATCTTTCATAGAAAAATCTGATTTCAGCGTTTTGGGGCCGTTTATGTATGTATTTCTATGCATAACTCCATACCGAACAAATTCAGCGTTCTCAAGCCCAGGTATCATGCTAAACACTCTTTTTTGCTCAGAAAACGTTAAGTTTGTTTGAAATCCAACAATATTATATAGCGAGCCAGGTAAATTATCTTGCCTCAGTTGTACAACAGCATGAGCCTTAACTCCTGTTCGCTTATCAATAAGCCCTACAGGTCGTAGTGGCCCAAACAATAGTGTTTTCGGCCCTCGTTTTGCCATTACTTCTATTGGCATACAACCTTCAAACACGTTAACAGTTTCAAACTCATGAAGAGGAGCTGTTTTGGCGTCTATCAGTTCGTTATAAAAAGCATTATATTGCGTTTCATCCATAGGACAGTTTATGTAGTCTGGATCCCCTTTATCATAACGTGCGCCAAAATAAACAATATTCATATCAATAGAATCTTTTTCAAGTATTGGTGCTGCCGCATCATAAAAGTTTATCTTTTCGATATTCAAAGTACCTAGAAACGAAATAAGCCCATCTGAAGTCAGAGGGCCTGTTGCAATAATTGTTGGTTCATTAACGTCAAATTGTGTTACTTCGCCTTTAATTATTTCTATATTATCATTATTTGTTATCTGCTCGGTAATATATGCAGAGAACTTATCTCTATCTACTGCTAAAGCGGCACCAGCTGGCACCTTGCATTCATCTGCTGCTTTTATAATAAGAGAATCAAGTAGTCTCATCTCTTCTTTGAGTAGACCGCATGCGTTAGTTATTATATTTGATTTTAATGAATTAGAGCAAACAAGCTCTGCAAAATCATCAGATTTATGTGCAGCACTGTGCTTTTCTGGTTTCATTTCGTACAGCTTTACATTGTAGCCTCTTTTTGTAATTTGGTATGCAGCTTCGCAACCAGCTAAGCCTGCTCCAATTACATGAACTGTCTCTTGCATCAGTTCTCTTCCTTCTTGCTTTCTTGTCCTTTATTTTCTTCTTTAATGCCCTTTATAGAAAATGTTTGAAAGTCGCATTCTTTATTTGAGCATTTATAAAATCTTTTTTTATTCTTACCATATTTTACTGTAAGTAGTTCTCCACATTTCGGGCACTTTTCTTTTATCGGCATATCCCAAGAAACGAAATCACATTCAGGATATTTTTCACATCCGAAAAATACTTTGCCTCTTTTGGATTTCTTCTTTACTATTTTAGCGCCGCATTTTGGACAAGGTATATCTAATGCTTCTACAATAGCTTTTGTGTTTTTGCACTCAGGGTAATTAGGGCAAGCAAGGAATTTACCAAATCTACCAAATTTATAAACCATAAACGCACCACATTTTTCGCAAACAACATCCGAAACTTCATCAACTATCTGGATTTTCTCCATCTTGACTTCTGCTTCTTTTACTGTTTTATCAAACGGGCCATAAAAATCTTCTAAAACTTTTACCCAGGATTTTGTTCCTTCTTCAATTCCATCAAGCTTTTCTTCCATATCTGCAGTAAACTCGACGTCAACAATATCTTTAAAGTTTTCTTTCATAATGTCCGTAACGATTTTACCTAGCTCTGTGGGTGCTAGCATTTTTTGGACTCTATGTACATAACCCCTATCAATTATCGTTGAAATGATAGGTGCGTATGTTGATGGTCTGCCAATGCTTTTTTCTTCCAATGCTTTTACTAACGAAGCTTCGTTGTATCTTGATGGAGGTTGAGTAAAATGCTGTTCTTTCTCTAAGTCAACAACCTTAACCACATCACCAGCATCTACAGTAAAGATACTACCCTGCTTCTCTTCTTCATCCTCAGAGACTTCTTTATACGCTTTAGTATACCCATCAAATACCGGCCTTTGCCCAGTAGCTTTAAAGAGATGGCCATTTGCTACTATATCTGCCGTTTGTGCATCGTATAGTTTTTCGGACATCTGACTTGCTAAAAAACGATCATAGATAAGTTTGTATAGCTTGTTTTGATCATTCGATAGTGAATCTTTAATGGATGCAGGCGTTCTGTCAAGTGACGTAGGTCTGATGGCTTCATGGGCATCTTGAGAATTCTTACGCCCTTTATATATGTTTGGTTTGTTTGGCACATATTCCTTGCCATATGTTAATTCAATATATGCTAAAGCTGCTTGTTGCGCTTCGTTAGCGATCCTAACTGAATCAGTTCTTATATACGTAACAAGACCAACAGAACTGCCACCCTTAAGCTTTACGCCTTCATAAAGTGTCTGTGCAACTGCCATAGTCTTTTTAGTGGTGAATCCTAATTTTCTTGATGCATCCTGCTGCAAGTTACTTGTAGTAAATGGAGCTGGTGCATGTCTCTTTTTGCGAGATATGTCTACACTCTTAACAATAAACGTTGCATCTTTAACATCGTTTTCAATCGCATCTGCACCTTTTTGGTTGTTAATCTCTTTTTTAGATTTCTCAGTGCCTACATACTTAGCTTCGAACACCTTATTTTTCTTATCTTTTAATTTAGCTAAGATCGACCAGTATTCTTTTGGTATGAAATTTTCTATTTCTTCTTCTCTTTCAACTATAAGTTTTGTAGCGACAGATTGTACTCTGCCTGCACTCAACCCTTTTCTTACTGTTTTCCAAAGAAGTGGACTGATTTTATATCCCACAAGTCTATCAAGTATTCTTCTCGTTTTCTGAGAATTAACAAGATCTTCGTCTATAGGTCTTGCTCCTTTGATAGACTCAGTTACTGCTTGCTTAGTTATTTCATTAAAAACTATCCTGCATTTGCCCTTTATATCAATATTAAGAATGCTAGCTATATGCCATGAAATAGCTTCACCCTCTCTATCAGGGTCAGTCGCTAGGTATATTTTACCTGCTGTCTTTGCTTCTTTTTTTATCTTATTTAGTATATCGCCTCTACCTCTTATGGTAATGTACTTAGGCTCAAACCCATTCTCTGTATCAACGCCTATCTGGCTTTTTGGCAGATCTCGTAAATGGCCATTAGATGCCACTACTTTGTATTTTTTGCCTAAGAATTTGCCGATCGTATCAGCCTTAGCTGGCGATTCCACTATAACTAAATTTTCTGACATATTGCCTCCGTATATTTGCGATAATTGTTATTTTACGTTAAGTGTATAAATATTGCCTGGTAATTGTATTATTATCCCTTGTAATTCTAGCATTGTCAATCCCGCGCCGAATGTTCCTGCATTTATTTGTGATATTTCACTTACAGCCTCAAACAATTCGCTGTATGAAAATTCTGCAGTACCCAATGCCTGCAATATATTTATTTCTTCCTCTGATAGGTTTTGAGTATCAATTTCTATAGATCTTTTGTTATCTTTTTTCTTATCTTGCACTATTCCATATTCAGACAGTATATCGTCGGCAGTTAATACAAGTTTTGCTCCTTCTTGAATCAACTTATTCGTACCGCTGCTAGCTAAAGACGCAATAGATCCCGGAGTAGCAAAAACATCTCTACCCTGGTCAAGCGCAAAATCCACTGTAATAAGAGCTCCACTTTTTTGTGGTGCTTCTATAACTACCACGCCTTTAGATATTCCACTAATTATTCTGTTCCTAGCCGGGAAAGTTGTTTGCGATGGTTTAACTCCTGGCCAATACTCACTTATAATAACACCATTTTCTTTTATTCGTTTATAAAGCAAATTATTACTGCTAGGATAAATAATATCTACGCCGCACCCAAGAACGGCTATTGTTGGGCTTTTGCCATCAAGGCAGCCTCTGTGCGCAAAAGAGTCAATTCCGTTTGCCATGCCTGAAACAACGATTATTCCTGCATCACTAAGCTCTTTTGATAGTGTGAGCGCCGATCTTTTTCCGTAATCAGTACATTTTCGCGTGCCTACCATTGCTATGGTGTTATCGTTTTTTAGTACTTCAAGTATACCAGTAGCAAATATCATAACTGGTGGGTCGTATATTTTTGAAAGAAGGTTAGGATAATACTCATTTATTTGGCATATAGCAGTAATCCCTTTTTTATCAAGCTCGCTAATTCTACTTTGAGCATATCTGACGTTAGCATTTTCTTTTATTTTACTTGCCAGAGATTGTCCAACGACATTATTTAACTCTTCGTTTTTAGCATTATCATAAACACTACTTGCACTCCCATAGTGAGCAAGTAGCTTTCCGAAATTTTTGACGCCTACACCATCAATGCTGTAAAGCCATATCCAATATTTTTCTTCTCTTGTATACTCCAAAATACTCCCGCCTTATACAAGTTTTTATCTCCAGTACTTTCCCTGTATTCCCCTATATTGTATTGCCTCAGCAATATGTTCTTTATTTATTTGTTCCATTCCTGCAAGATCAGCTATTGTCCTAGCAACTTTGAGCATTTTATTATATGCTCTTGCGCTTAGCTGCAAACTTGAAAAAGCCCTATCAAGCAACGCACTTGCATCATCGCTTAGCTTGCAATGGGTTTTAAGCAGTTTATTATCTAGCTGTGAGTTGCTATATATACCTTTTCCAGAGTATCTTTCAAGTTGCAAAGCTCGAGCTTTATTGACTCGCTCTTTAACATCTTTTGAGCTCTCGCATGCAGAACTACTCACTTTTATATCTTCAATATTCACAGCGCTCATTTCAACTTGAATGTCAATTCTATCAAGCAATGGCCCTGAAACTTTGTTTAAATATTGCTGTATTTGGTATGGTGTACATCTGCACTCTCTGTTTTTTGATCCAAAATTACCGCATGGGCATGGGTTCATTGATGCTATTAACATGAAATTAGCTGGGTAAGAAACTGAAGCATGCACTCGTGAAATTGAAACTATCCCGTCTTCCAAAGGCTGACGTAGTGCCTCTAGTGCATCTCTTTTGAATTCCGGTAGCTCGTCCAAAAAAAGCACACCATAATGCGCTAAACTTATTTCGCCGGGCTGAGCCTTTGTTCCACCGCCTGTAAGCGCAGGAGTTGAGGACGAATGATGTGGGCTTCTAAAAGGTCTTTCTGTAATTATGCCTTGCGTTCCTTTTAGTTTACCCGCAACGGAATGAATTTTAGTTACTTCTAAAGCTTCTTCAAAAGTAATATCCGGCAATATTGAACAAGCGCTTCTAGCAAGCATAGTCTTACCAGATCCAGGAGGTCCAATAAGCAGAATATTATGCCCACCTGCTGCTGCAATTTCCATAGCTCTTTTAGCCATTTGTTGCCCTTTAATAAAAGAAAAATCATTTGATGTATGTGTTCGTGCTGCTAATTCTACAAAACTCTTATTTTGCAGAGGCTTAATGGCGGCACTTCCATTCAAATGATTTAATAATTGCGTTAGTGTACTAATTGCGATTACGTTTACTCCTTCCACATACGCAGCTTCGTTTGCATTTGCTTCAGGTAATATTACTGTCTTATATCCATTTGCCTTAGCATCTATAACCATAGGCAAAACACCATTTACTGGCCTAACATTGCCATCAAGTCCAAGCTCTCCAACAAATAACGTTTCTTTCAAGCTGTCGCTATCTATTGCCAGATACCCTGAAGCCATAAGTATGCCGACGGCAATAGGTACATCAAATATCGGTCCTTCTTTTTTTATATCGGCTGGTGCTAAGTTAACAGTTATACGCACATCTGGATATTTATAGCCAGAGTTTTTTATTGCAAGGCGCACCCTCTCCTTAGACTCCTTAACAGATGCATCCGGAAGCCCAACCACGTCGATAACAGGCAGTCCCATAGAAACGTCTACCTCAACAATAACAGGGTAACCGCTTATTCCAATAAACCCATAACTTATAACCCTTGCTAACACATTAACAGCCCCTAAATAAATCAATTATTGTTTGTTAAATACAAATAATTTATTACCTGCGAAATTAACTACTAACGAGAAAAGTGTTGCTATGCAATTCGCTATAAACATATTTATCGCAAATGTCGTAATGCATATATTAAATATACCAGCATTTACGCCGTAAGCAATAATGTTTACTAGTATAAACTTGACTACTTCCATAACAGACTTCTTTTGTTTTTGCTTGAAAGTCCAGTTTCTGTTCATAAAATAGCTGTTGATTACACCACATGGATAAGATATTAGCTTTGCATTGCTTGCAGGCATCCCGAAATAAACTAAAAAGTATAACACTATAAAATCAATTGCTGTATTTATTCCACCGACCACTAGAAATTTTGCAGCTTGCATAAAAGTCTTCTTACTGTTGTCCTCTTGAATATCAGACATTGATAGCCCTCCAAATTAAATCAACTAAAACCACCACGACGGTAACCATCTTAAATATTCGATGTACTTTTCGCTAACTGGCATGCCAGATATAGCTGGATAAAACACAACAAATAATGCTGCTGTTAATATCAATATGCCATACGTTACATATTTGAATTTCTTGTTTGCCTCTTCCTTCTTTTGAATTACATACACCAGTATAAGTATAACAAACGGCAAACTAGCAAAGTAATGATAAAGGAAAGTTGCTCTAGTCACTAGCACCCAAGGCAAGAACTGAGAAGCAAGCGCCACTATTAAGAAAAACAGCTCTTTTTCTTTCTTTATCCAGTATAGCGCATACGCTAAGATTGCATACACTGTTCCTACAAGAGCGCTATACCATACAGCAGGGTTGCCAAAAGCAGCAATAGTTGAATACATACCCTCCGCTTGCCCTTCACCTTTATAGTACCATACAGGCCTCACCATAAATGGCCACTCGTACCATTGGGATGAATATGGATGGCCTTGAGTTAGCCCTGAATGATATGAAAACATAAACACTTGATTTTGCCAAATCATCTGTAGCGAATATGGGTCCTCAACATTTACCATGTACGGCATATACGATAATAAGTATATCGCAACAGGTATTATTATAAATGTCGGTATGCAAAATGCTAGTGTTTTTATTGTATTCCCTTTAAACGATTTTACAATCTGCTCATATTGGTTCTTTTTAACTAGGCTTAACTCAGATTCACCTCCATCTACGGTGTATGTATTTAGGCCTTCTTTAGCGTATTTATATTCTTGATATCTTTGGAAAAGAGCAACAAATAATAATACAGCAAGTCCCGCACCGGCATATATACAAATCCATTTTGATGCACTCCCCAGCCCAAAAGCTAAACCACAGAAGAAAAGTGGCACAAATGTCTTCTTAAGCGAAGTTGTATTAAAGCTCATAACAAAATATTTGTACATGTAGTAGTACATTAGGATAATGAAAAATACACCGTAAACATCTATCGTAGCAATTCGGGTTTGCGTAAAATGCATGAAATCAAATGCAAACAAAAACGTAGCAATAAAAGCATATCTAGAACTTCCGTTAAATATCCGTTTAGCAAACGCATACATAAGCGGAACCATGAGCACCCCAAATAATGTACCCATAAAACGCCAACCAAAAGGATTCATTCCAAAGATTGCTATTCCAACTGATATTAGAATTTTACCTAGTGGAGGATGCGATACTTCATACGGCTTTAACCCATTTAAATGCTCATACGCCGTTCTGGCATGATATATTTCATCAAAGTAATAACCGTTCATATTCGTTTTATAAAGAGAAAGTTCACTTTGCTCATCAATTAGATTGCTAGCATCACTACCCTCATAAGGCTCTGCTGCCGTTTGAGAAACAACGGATAGTCCTCCAACAGGCTCTCCATCACTGTAGAAACCTATTTCGTTTAACCAAACCGAAGCTTCTACTGTCCTAATTTTTATGTAAGTTGCATTCATATCAAGCTTAACTGTGTTCCATTTGTATATTTCGCCTTCTTGAATATCAACTGTTGTAGCTGTTGTATATATCTTGCCATCTACAGAATACTGTATCTCCATATTACCGCCACATACATTGCTGTAGTAAGTAAGTTCGTCGATGTGAGTATTTGAGAATAATTTTAATACTACTTCATCCCCAACATCTCTAGATCTCCAGTAAGTCTCAGGCACTTTTGTATCGCCTAGATTATAAAAAGCGATTGAAGCGTAGACAAGAGTTAACACTAATATAATTATTGTATCTTTTCTCATCCAGTTTAATATGCCTTTGCGCTCAGTAGCCTCAAGCATATTAAGATCTTCATTTTCAGAAGAATCATCTACAGTTTCAACGTATTCTTCGAACGTAACTAATTTTTTTCTAACAGTTATATCATATGTTAAAAATGATAGCCATCCTAGTGCATATACGTTTGTTGCGCAGCAAGCTAAATAAACAATATCAGTTGAAGGTATTGGGTATAACGCTAAGGTTTGCCCCTCATTTATTAACAGTGTTGTGCTTATAAGTATAAATACGTGTAACAGTCGCCTATCATTTTCCATAATATATGCTAACAACAGTAGCACTATTAACGGGAAATAATATCTTTCGTGCATATAGTGACCAAGAACATATACTGCAAATGTGTATATACCAGCTATCAAGAATATGTGTTTTACGCTTGGTTTATATTTTATTGCATACACAACAAGTACAATGCTTACTAAAGCAATAAATATAGTGCCCCATGCTTTATAACTCATAAATAGGAATATATCTGATGCGTTAGCCCAGTTTGCTCCAATTAGCCCAAACAAGTTTGCCGCATTAAGTGTTGCATAGTCGTATTGCGAAGCTGTCGATATATATTTTGATATTAGCCATCCAGACTCTTGTGTGCTGTTAAACGGCATTGTTAATAGGAAAATTGCAGCTGCTGATGCAGCAATCCCAATTAAAACATCCCTCACTAGCTTTAGGCGTTCTACTTTATCTGCTTTTATAAAAAGAGACAGTAAAAACGCAAAAGCAACAGGAGCAAAGAGCAGTGCTTGCGGTTTAATAAGTATTGCGATTGCAAATATTACAATCGACAAAATTGTCTTCTTTTTATAGAAACAATACAGTGAAAGCACCACTACTAGAGTAAGAACTGAATCTATCTGACCCCATCCAGCACTGTTAAATATTGCAGCAGGATTAAATATATATGCTAGCATGAGCATATATGAAACATTTGCGCTTATTTTTTTCCTTGCCACTTTGAAAATAAACATAGCTATAATAATGTCGCATATTATTGCAGGAGATTTCACTATGAGCGCATAAACTGGACTAGACATTGACACAGAAAACAGTTTTAGAAAGCTACCTACAGCATAAAGAATATACATATATCCTGGTGGGTAATCTGCAAAGAAACCGCCTGTATAGAAATTACCTAATCCGTTATTACCAAGAGCATACGCCCAGTATTCGAAAGTTGGTAAATCATTTCCATGGCTACCATACATAACAGCAATCATATAGCGAATAAACAAAGCTATAATAATAGCTATTCCAACATTTAAAAACTCGTCTTTTGGTTCGATTGATAGCCTTTCTCTTTTAGCAGTTTTTGTATACATGTAAAAGAACAAAAGCATTGCTAAAGCTCCAATAAAAATAAATGTGACATATAAATCAAGATCTGTTACATTTTCAGCTCTAGTCGTCGTTGTTTCATTTTCTGCACCACCACCAACACTTGACGATAAATCGATTACAGTAGCACCAATAGGAGTTGTAGTAACCTTTTCAATAGATACATCATCAAACCAAGCTTCGCCAATGACAGTTGAACTATAACTACCTAATCTAAAATCTACTTCAAGTTCTTCTTGTGTTGACCCTGTTTTGCCATATGCAACAACTTGCTGCCACTTTCCGTCTGTATCAAAAACGCTTTCCGAGTGTGCAGTGATACTTTCAAACCCGATGTTTGCGCCGACATCTCCGCCAGAAATATTTTTAGCATAGATATAAGCACTTATCTTATAATATGAGTTTGGTTCCACTGTCACTATTTGATAAAAGCGCGAATCATTGTCCTTTACGTTGTTAATATATGCACTTGTGCTACCACTTTTAACTATATCTGACGAAACACCAAAACGAACGGTACTGTCTTCATCCCACACTGTTGTGTCCCACATCGAAGGCAATCCGTCCATTGTAATTTCAAAACCACTATTGGAAAATAGATTATTAATTTCCTCAGTACTTGCTACTGCATTTAAATTAAAAGAAAAGAGTATTATAAATGCTATTACTGCGCTTAACCCAAGTTTCTTTTTAAACATTTACTTATCACCTGTATTACATTATAAAATCAAATGCATTCTTGATATGATTAATATTAAATCCGTCGTTTGTCTTTAATATTTCAACTACATCAAAACGTACTGCATAGTCAAGCTTACCAATTTTTTGAAGGTATGTCAACGCAGCATTGCCTATGGATTTTTGTTTTAGAAGTGTAACGGCTTCACTAGGCATGCCATGCTTTAGGCTATTTCTCATTTTCACTTCCACAAAAACGATATATCCGTCTATTTCAGCAATAATATCTATTTCAGCATTTCTTATATGATAATTTCTATCCAAAATAGCATATCCAGCGTTTTGCAGATAAGAAACTGCCATATCCTCACCTAAAGTGCCGATGCTTCTTTTGTTCATAGCTTAATACCATCAATGTTTTTTAAAAATGAACGCCTATGGATTGGGCATGCACCATGTTGTTTTAGAACATTAATATGATCAGATGTTCCATATCCTTTATGCTGTCTAAAATTATATTCAGGATATTTTGCATCGTACTCTATCATAATTCTGTCTCTTGTAACTTTAGCAACTATAGAAGCAGCTGCAATTTGATAACTAAGACTATCGCCTTTGATTATTACTGTTTGAGGAGTATTCCCAAACAAGCCTTTTAAAGCGTCTATTAGCATATGCTGTGGCTTAACTTGCAGATTGCTATACGCCTGTTCAAAAGCTATTTTCGTAGCATTTAGAATGTTTACCTCATCTATGGCTTTCTCGTCTACGATGCCAACGCCAACGCTTATGGCATTTTCAATAATCTTGTCATAGAGCATATATCTTTTCTTTTCAGATAGTTTTTTAGAATCGTCTACACCTTCGATACGTAAACCTTTTGGCATAATTACACATGCGGCAACAACAGGTCCAGCAAGAGGTCCTCTTCCTGCTTCGTCCGTTCCACCTATAAGTTCTAGTCCACTATCATAAAGTTCTTGTTCATAAGAATAGTTTTCAATTATCTTCTTGTTCATAGGTAACGCTCTCCAAAGTGATTTTTCCTAGTTTACCAGCCCTAAAATCTCCAAGCAGTGCTTTAGCGGCTCTTGCAGTATCCCATTCGTCCTTAGATAGCTTAAATCCTCTTTTTTTTGCAATATCTGTCAAACAAATATAATTATTTTCGTTAAGTTCAGTAAGCTTATATCTTTCCATAAGTGCCTCTGGATACATTTCTTTCATATCCGCAATAAACTCAAGTGCAAGCTCTTCTATATCAAGAATATCATCCTTAATGGAACCAACATATGCAAGATGCTTTGCTAAATTCTGATCTTCAAGTTTGGGCCAGAGCATACCTGGTGTATCAAGTAGCTCTAAATAAGGTGTTATTTTAACCCACTGCTTGCCGATTGTAACGCCAGGCTTGTCCCCAGTTTTTGTTTTAGCAAGCCCTGCCATAGAATTAATAAATGTCGATTTACCGGAATTAGGGATACCTAATACCATTATACGCAGTACTTTATTAATGCCTCTCGCTTTGTATCTATTGATAAGCGATGCACAGATAGTATTAATGCTATTTATCATCTGTTCTTTAGCGCCTGTTCTAATAGCAACGTATTTTATAACCCCAAAGCCCTTGCTTTTATAGTATTTCGCCCATTCATTTATTTTTTTATCGTCTGCAAGGTCTGCTTTATTAAGTACAATAATATGTTCTCTGCTACCAATAAGCGATTCAAACTCAGGGTTCCTGCTTGCCTTAGGAGCTCTTGCGTCAACAATTTCTATTGCTATATCAATAAGCTTAAGCGAGCTTTCAACATCACGCCTTGCTTTTGTCATGTGCCCTGGATACCAGTTAATATGCATACTTGCACCTCCTAAAAAAAATAAGGGCTCTAAGCCCTTTATTATTTTTTCTCTTTAAGTCTTGCAGATTTACCAGATCTTTCACGTAAAAAGAACAGCTTAGCTCTACGTACCTTACCATGTTTCATTACTTCAATATGATCTATTCTTGGCGAATGTATTGGGAATACTCTCTCGATACCTACACCATAAGAAACACGTCTTACTGTTATTGTTTCGCTTATGCTGCCGCCTTGATTTGCAATTACTACGCCTTCATATGCTTGTAATCTTTCTCTTGTACCCTCTACAACTTTAACAAATACTTTTATAGTATCTCCTATCGCTATCTTAGGCATATCATCACGCATTTGTTTTTTATCAATATTTTTAATTATTTCAGACACTTTTAATATCCTCCTTTATAATAAGGTGTTCTTAAAATTAGCGGACCACCTTTGCAGTTGTGAATTATAACATAGTAGCTTTTATGCTACAAGTAGTTCTTAAGTATTACCTTAAGTTCTTTTTTTGTAAACACGCACTCTTTAAGTAAATCAGGCCTATTTAACATAGTGCGCTCAAACGACTTTATCAGTCTGTAGTTTTCTATTTCGTTATGATTGCCAGATAATAATACATTAGGCACTTCTTTATCCAGTATAACGTTTGGTCTTGTGTACTGTGGATATTCAAGCAAACCATTTGCAAATGATTCTACTGAACTTGACTGCTCTCCGCCCAATACTCCTGGGATATGTCTCATTACTGAATCTATAAGCACCATTGCCGGTAACTCTCCACCAGTAAGTACATAATCGCCAATTGATATTTGCATATCGGTGCAGGCTTCGATTGCTCTTTCGTCTATGCCTTCATAGTGGCCACATAGTATCACTAGATTTTTTTTGCAAAGTTCTCTTGCAAGCTTATCATCAAGTTTTTTTCCTGTAGGCGACATGTATATACGCACGGCTTCTGCGCCTTCATGCCTTTTAGCTATATCATTTAAACAATCGTTTACTGGCTGAACCTGCATTAGCATGCCATCACCACCACCAAAAGGATAATCATCTACTGCGTTATGTTTTTGCTGGGTGTAATCTCTTATGTTTACCAAGGATACATCTAAAATTCCGCTACTAATTGCTCTAGCCATTATGCTTGATTCAAGCACGCTTTTGAACATCTCTGGGAATAATGTAGCTATACTAATCTTCATATACCGCTACCTCATCAAGAATCTGCTCGCTTATTATTATTTTTCTGTCATGCAAATCAACTTCTAAGATAAGCTTTTTCAGTGCTGGGAACATTATTTTCTTTTCACCAACTACGCAGTATACATCAGCGCTACCGGTTTGAAGTATTTCGTTTAGTATACCTATATTTTTGCCACTATCAGTATAAACCGTCACACCTTCAAGATCACAAATAAAGTATCTATCCGGTTCAAGCTCTATAGCATTTTCTCTATCCACATATAAAAACATATTTCTGTATTTTTCTGCGGTATTCATATCGTTAACATTGTTTATCTTTATGTATGCAAACTCGCCACGTGTTTTAGCTTCGATTATGGATAACAGTTCGTAGTGCTGGTCGTTTTTGATATATACATTTTCTACATCATCAAACCGATTTATGTCTTCTGAAAGCACTTTAACCTTTAGCTCACCTTTAACGCCTTGAGGCTTAACTATTTGGCCAATTATAAGATATTCCTGCATAGAATCACTCGATTATCTCAACAATATATTTCTTGGTTTCATTAGCAGTCGCAGCTTTGACAATTGTTCTGATGTCTTTAGCAATCCTGCCTTTTTTACCAATGATTTTTCCCATATCGCTTTCTTTTACACGTACTTCTATAACAACCTCGTTATCCTTTTCGACTGCCTGTACGTCAAGTTCATCACCATATTCAACTAGATGCTGAGCTATGTATTTAACTAAATTTTCCATTCTAATCCTCCTGACGCCCTGACAAATGTATTATTATTTTATTGCGCCACTTCTTTTTAGTAATGCTCTAACAGTATCGGATGGTTGTGCGCCATTCTTTATCCACTCGATAGCTTTTTCGTTATCTACTTTTAGTTCGTTTGGCTCTGTTAGTGGATTAAAATATCCTATTTGTTCGATTTTTTTGCCATCTCTTGGAGACCTTGAATCAGCAACTACTATTCTATAGAAAGGCTTTTTCTTAGCTCCCATTCTCATTAGTCTTATTTTTACTGCCATTATGTGTATCCTCCTAAATTTTTATATAAAACCCTACGGGCTGCAGCCTAAAAAGGAAGTTTGAAAAGGCCTTTTTTGCCTTTTTTACTCATATCAGTGAATTGTTTCATCATCTTTTTGGTTCCTTCAAACTGATTGAGTAACTTATTCACTTCTTGTATTGTCGTTCCGCTACCGGACGCAATACGCCTTTTTCTTGAAGCGTTTACCACATTGGGATTTTCTCGTTCTTTTTTTGTCATGGATTTTATAATAGCTTCCATACGATCCACTTGCTTTTCGTCTATCTCTGCGTTTGCCATTTTGCCTGTGTTAGCACCTGGAAGCATTGCCATTAAGTCATTCATTGAGCCCATTTTTCTCATCTGTGAAAATTGATCTAAAAAGTCATCAAGTGTAAAGCGCTGAGTTTTAAACTTTTCTTCGAGTTCTTTCGCTTTGGTTTCATCCATTGCCAGCTCTGCTTTTTCAATAAGCGTGAGCACATCGCCCATACCAAGTATTCTAGATGCCATTCTATCTGGATAAAACGGCTCGATATCTGTAAGCTTTTCGCCAATACCAGCAAATTTAATTGACTTACCTGTTACTGCTCTAATTGACAGCGCGGCGCCACCACGTGTATCTCCATCAAGTTTTGTTAGTATTATGCCAGTGATATCAAGTGTGCTGTTAAACTTTTCTGCTACGTTAACTGCATCTTGTCCTGTCATAGCGTCTACTACCAGTAATAGCTCACTTGGTTTTAAGTTGTCTTTCAGTTCTTTAAGTTCGCCCATGAGATCTTCGTCTATATGAAGCCTACCAGCTGTATCTATAATAAGATAATCGCAATTCTCATCTTGCGCTTTTCTAAGAGCTTCTTTTGCTGTCAATAATGGTTTTTGAGTGCCCTTTTCGTAGACCTTAACATCTATCTGCTCGCCAAGCACCTGTAACTGCTTTATTGCTGCTGGTCTGTATATGTCGCATGCTGCAAGTAGCACACCTTTGTTTTGCTTTTTAAGCATTAACGCTAGCTTACCTGCTACAGTTGTCTTGCCAGCACCCTGCAATCCTAAAAGCATTATTATAGTTGGCTTTTTAGGTGAGATATTAAGTTTGGTGTTTTCTTTGCCCATAAGAGCGGTGAGTTCTTCGTTAACTATTTTTATAACTTGCTGACCTGGGGTTAAGCTGTTAAGTACATCTTGCCCCATAGCTCGCTCGGAAATATCTTTAATTAAGTTCTTAACAACGAGAAAATTAACGTCCGCCTCAAGTAGAGCTAGCTTTACCTCTCTCATTGCGTCTTTTATGTCTTTTTCGTTTAATTTACCCCTGCCTGAGATTTTCTTAAACGCATTTTGGAGTTTTTCGCTCAAGCTTTCAAATGCCATACACTACTCCTCCCACGCTGAAAGCATATTTTTAAGTGCTTCAAGTGGTTCTGTTTTATTGTTGTAGTTATCTAAAATATCGCTCTGCTTTTTATAAACAGCACTAAATTTTAGCTTTGTTTCGTATTCGATAAGTGTTTCTTCTGCACGCTTTAACGTGTCATGAACGGCCTGCCTGCTAATATGTTCTATATCAGCAATCTCAGCAAGCGACATGTCATCATAAAAATGCATATGCATGTAAGATGACTGCTTATCTGTCAGCAACGCTCCGTAAAAATCGAGCAACATGCCCATTTCAATATTCTTATCTAATGATTTATCTATTTTCATAAACGCCACCTGTAACATTATAGCACAAAAAAACAAAGTGTAAAGCTATTTTACTTTACACTTAAATATTTTATTCAAATAATGCTTCAACAAACAGATATGGATCAAAAATTTCAAGATCTTCTATTGCTTCACCAACACCAATATACTTGATCGGTAGCATTAACTCTTTGTTTATTGCTATTACGACTCCACCTTTTGCCGTGCCATCAAGTTTTGTCAGCACTATTCCGTTGAGCTCAACTGTATCTTTGAAGTTCTTTGCTTGGTTGATCGCATTTTGTCCTGTGGTAGCATCTAAAACAATGTAAACTTCTTTGTTTGCTCCAGGTAATTCCTTTGCAATAATCCGTTCCATTTTCTTTAGTTCTTCCATCAGATTCTTTTTGTTATGCAGTCTTCCAGCAGTATCGCATAGCAGAACATCTGCACCTTTAGCTTTGAAAGACTGTATAGCATCGTATATAACAGCCGCAGGGTCTGCGCCCTCTTTATGCTTTACTATAGATGCGTTTGATCTTTGTGCCCATTCGGTTAACTGCTCTGCCGCAGCAGCTCTAAACGTATCCCCAGCGGCCATAACGACCTTCTTGCCTTGTTCGCCAAATTTACTTGCCAGCTTGCCGATTGCTGTAGTTTTTCCAACGCCGTTTACACCAACAAATAGTATAACTAGAGGATAGTTGTCTTCTACATCGTTTTGTCCAAGCATCTCTTTAATTATGTTTTTCAGTTCAGTTTTTGCCTGCTCTGTAGTTTTAATCTTGTTAGCTTTTATGTTTACTTTCAGCTTTTCTATAATTAACATTGTAGTAGCCATACCTACATCAGCGACTATAAGTGCTTCTTCTATCTGCTCATAAAAATCATCATTTATTTCGCCGCTAGAATTAAATATATTGCCAATGTTTTTAGAAAAGCCTTCTTTTGTCGAGGTTAATCCCTTTTTCATTTTAGAAAAAAGGCCTTCATTTTTATTCAATTTTATACCGCCTTTTCTCTATCGTATTGTTCCATTTTAACAGATACAATCTTTGAAATACCCTTTTCTTCCATTGCTACTCCATAAAGAGTATCACTAGATGCCATGCTAGCTTTTTGGTGAGTTATCATCATAAACTGAGTTGAGTTAGAGTATTTTTTTATATAATTTGCTAGTTTAAACGTATTTGCTTCGTCAAGTGATGCTTCTATTTCGTCCAGCACGCAAAACGGTGTTGGTCTGAGCTTAATGACCGACAGCATAAGTGATATAGCTGCAAGTGCACTTTCTCCACCCGAAAGAAGAGTCATGTTTTCAAGCTTTTTACCTGGAGGCTGAGTTATAATTTCAACTTGGCTGTTTAATGTATCACTTTCATCAAGCAACTTAATTTCTGCTCTGCCACCGCCAAAGATTTCCGCAAATGTAATGTTAAATAACTCATTTAGCTTTTTAAACTCAGTGTTAAATTGCTTATTCATGCTGCTATAGAGCTCTTTTACTATGCGCTCTAAATCTTCTTTAGCCGACGTTAAGTCGTTTTTCTGTGCGCTTAGCTCGTCAAATTTATTTTTAATGTTATTGTAATCCTCAATCGCATTTGGATTTATTGTGCCTATGTTTCTTAGATCCGTTCTAAGCATCCTAATCGTAGAGGCCATATTTTTAACAGGCTCTTTAATAGCGATTTCTTTTGCTTGCTCAATAGTAAGTTCAAACTCTGCATATAATGTTTTTATAGCTACATCGATATCGTTTTGCATTTTTAATAGTTGTAGCTCGATTCTATGTCTTCTTTCTTGCTTTTCATCTATAAGCACATTAAGCGTCTGCATGTTTTCATTTAGAGTTAGCGCGTCCTGTTTTAGCGCTGTCATTTCAGCTTTAATTGACTCAAGCTCTTCTTTTTTACTATTTAGTGTTTCTAGCTGAGCAAGTCCTTCACCGCTATTCTCTTTATTATCCTCTAGCATGCTTTCAATATTGTTAACACTTTGCTCAATTGCGGTTTGTTTTACAATTATTTGCCCATCAATCTTTTTAAGCTCATTTTCTCTATTTGAGATCTCATTAAGCAATATTGCATACGCCTTCTCTATGCTAGCGATATGTGAATTTTTCTCATTATAGTCAGCAAGTAATACTTGAATATTTTTCTTTATCTCTGCTAATTTCTTTGTTTGCTCGATAATATTCTTTTGCAATTCAGAACTACCGCTTTCAACAGTCGTATGTGTTCTATCTATTACACTTAGCTGATGCTCAACGTCTAGTTTTGATTCATTTAGCTGCTCAAGTTCTTGTGTTAGTTTTTCTATCTGGTTTTCTTTTTCCTTAAGCTGTGAGTTAATCGTCTCATTCTTTTCGTTTTCAATAGCTAAGGCAATATTGCAATCGTTTATTTCCTGAGCAATCTGCTGCTGCATAATTTCAAGCTCAACTAGCTCACCAACTTTGCTTGCTTTAATATTTAAATCCTCTAATGCCTTTTTAGCAGTCTCAAGTTTTTGTTTCTCTTCTACAAGAACCTGTTCACGTTCCAATATGCCAACTGATCTACCAACACTGCTTCCGCCTGTCATTGAACCACCAGCATTTATTATGTCACCAAGTAACGTTACTAGTTTTAATGAGTGGTTAGTGCGACGTGCAAGCTTTATTGCATTATCCATGTTGTCGACAATTATGGTTCTTCCTAAAAGATATTTTATAATGCTGTCGAATTTTGCATCGCATGTAATAAGATCGCTAGCAATTCCTAAACAACCAGTTTCTGAAAGAGCATTTCTATCATTATTATCAAGCAGTCTAGGTCTTATGACATTCAACGGCAATATTGTCGCTTTACCAAAGTTATTATCTCTAAGAGCGTTAATAATATATTTTGCGTCGTTTTCATCTTTAGAAATGATATTTTGTAGAGCATTACCAAGAGCACTCTCAATTGCTTTTGCATACTTTGAAGGAACTTTAATAACATTTGCAACAACACCAAGAATCTTTTCTTTTAGTTCCTTGTTGCTATCGCTATACTGCATTAGCCTTTTGATAGGCATGTTAAAGCCCTCGTATGCGCTTTGCATATCTCTAATTATTTTTATTCTAGAAGAGCATTCATTTATAGTCTTTTCAAATTCACGCTCTTTTGCTTGCATTTGATCTTTAAACGTCTTTATCTCGAATATACGAGAAGTTATCTCGTTATATTTGGTTGATTGATCCTTTTGTTTTTCTTTTAATCCTTGTCCGTTTAGCTTTAATTCTTCTTGCTCATCTTTTAATTCTTGAAGCATTGGCATTAAATGCTCTTTTTCAGCACTTATTGACGAAATCCTTTGTACTATTCCAGCGTTTATTGTATCCAACCTTGTAGCCTGCATTTTGGCTTCAGAAGCCCTGTTGAGCCTTGCCATTAATTCAGTCTTATCCGCTTCAATTTTTGCTTCTGATTGTGAAATCTGGCTGTTTACTTCTTCATACTGCTGTTTGCTTGCAGATACGACTTGTTTTTCATCATTAAGCTCTTTTTGTTTTATAGAAGCTTCTTTTTCAAAAGAAACCAACTCCGTTTGAATAGTCCCTTTATGTTCTTTTAATTCTTCTATCTCACCACTAAGTCTTGCATTGTTTTCTTTAGTATAGTTAATTTTCTGTTCAAAAAGCTGTGCGTCGCCTTTTTGCCGTTCAATTTGCCCGGTCATATCCATAATGTACTGCTGGCAATTAAAAGCATTCTCTTCCAGCTCTTTTTCGCGTTCGTTTAATTCGCGCAGTTCGGCCGTCGTTTGTTGCAAGCTGTTCTTATATTCTTCAATGTTGCCTTGAATTTCTATATCCTCATCTGAAAGCTTTTTTTGCCTATTATCAATCTCGCTATAGTTTATAAAGAATGAAGTTGCTTCAAGGGCCTTAAGCTTGTCCCTCGTTTCAAAATACAATCTTGCTTGCTGGCTCTGTATGGATAATGGCTCAAGTTGCATCCCCATAGCATCCAGTAAATCTTCAACGCGTTCAATATTTACTTGCGTCCTTTGCAATTTTCTTTCAGCATCTTCTTTTTTAGCCTTGTATTTCATAACTCCGGCAGCTTCATCAAGAACTTCGCGTAAATGCTCTGACTTATTGCTTATTAGAGTTTCGATTTTATTCTGGCCTATTATTGAATAACCTTCTTTTCCAACACCAGTATCATGCAGTAGCATTGTAATATCTTTTAATCTGCATGAATTGCCATTTATAAAGTATTCGTTTTCTCCAGACCTATAAGCTCGCCTTGTAACGACCAGCTCATTGTATTCAATTGGGAAAAATCTGTCTTCGTTATCGAATGTAATTGAAACCTCACAGAATGAAAGTGGTTTTCTCTTTTCTGTGCCCGAAAAAATAATGTCATCGACCTTTTTGCCACGCAAGTTTTTAAAACTCTGCTCGCCTAAAGCCCATCTTATGGCATCTGCAACATTACTTTTTCCAGAACCATTAGGCCCCACTATAGCAGTGACGCCTTTACTAAAATCGAAAACAGTCTTGTTTACAAAGGACTTAAATCCTACGACCTCAAGTTTTGTTAAATACATCTACTTCACCATCAACTTTTGCTGTATCTTGCATTATTTCTATGGCTTTTTGAGCAGCTGCCTGCTCTGCATCTTTTTTGCTTTTGCCTTGTCCAACACCGATCACCTGACCCTCAAACGAAACAGCCGCATCATATAGTTTTGCGTGATCTGGACCGCTTTGTCCTGTTATCAAATATTTTATAACACAGTTTCTTTTTATGCTTTGAAGTATTTCTTGCAGCCTGGTTTTGTAATCATTATAGCCGCCTTGCTCGATTATCTCTTCTTTGTATGGCTCTAGCATTGTTAGTATAAAGCGCTTAGCTTTTGAAAACCCTCCGTCAAGATATAGCGCTCCAACAATTGCCTCAACAGCATCAGCAAGAATAGAAGTTTTTTGTCTTCCTCCACTATTCTCTTCGCCTCTACCTAAAACAAGATATTCGCCAAGATTAAGATCGTTTGCAATATGATAAAGCGTTGTTTCGTACACAAGACCTGCACGGGTCTTTGTCATAATGCCTTCATCCATCTTTTTATAGTTTTTAAACAGATATTCACTAACTACAAGCTCTAATACAGCATCACCTAAAAACTCTAGTCTCTCATTGCTTTGGTGTAGCTCGTCCTCAGCCGAAGAATGTGTAATTGCCTCTGATAATAAATCTATATTTATAAATGCGTATCCAATTGCCTTTTGCAATTGACCTATGTTTTGTTTTCTCAGTATTGTATCATTCATAAAAGCCCTCTTCTGATTACCGGTAAATCTTTTGTTATTTATATTTCAGTTAGATACTTCTGAATATCATCAATAGTTTTAAGCTTTTTAAAGCTCTTATTATCTATCTCTTTGTTGCTTTGTGCTTCAATCTCAATAATGAAAGCGATAAGGTCCACTTCATCTTTTTTAAGCATTGCAACGATATTTGTATCCTCTGAAATTTTCTCTTTGTTTATGTGTAAAACTTTAGCAGCTATTGTTCTTATACTATTATAAAGCATAACTACCTCCAAAGGGTATAATAACTATTCTATGCTACTAAGGTCTTGTTTTATTTCGTCAATAATACCGCTTTTTGCAAAATCTCGTGCTTGCTGAACGCAAACTTGCACAGCTCTAACATTTGAGCTACCATGTCCTTTTATTACACCGCCATTTACGCCCAACAGAACAGCTCCACCATGCTCAGTATAATCCATCATTGTTTTAATGTTTTTAAATGCTGGCTTTAATATTGCAGCACCGATTTTGTTTTTCAATGAGCTTGTAAACTCTTTTTTCATAAGCGTAAAAAGCGATTTTGCAACGCCTTCTGTTGTTTTCAATACCATGTTGCCAATAAATCCATCGCTTACAGCTACATCAGCTGTTCCTTCTAAAATGTATCTAGGTTCTAAATTACCAACAAAGTTAATAGGCAGTTTTTCGATTAGTTTATATGCTTCTTTAGTGAGTGCATTGCCTTTGCCTGCCTCAGCTCCATTGTTAATTAGAGCTACTCTTGGCGCCTCAATTTTAAATAGATGCTTCATGTACAGCGATCCCATTATCGCAAACTGCTCTAAAAATTCAGGTGTGCTATCATTGTTTGCTCCACAATCGATTAGAAGTAATGGTCCTTTCAGCGTAGGCATAATAGGTGCTAGTGCTGGCCTTTTCACACCTGGTATACGGCGTGCAATAAGTGTTGCGGCCGTCAGAACTGCTCCAGTACTACCTGCTGACACGACTCCGTCTATCTCTTTTTTAGCTAAATACTCCATCGCTTTTACGATGCTTGATTCTTTTTTCTGTCTAACTGCTTCTGTTGGTGACTCAGTGTTTGTTATTACGTCAGGCGCATGAACAATCTTAATAGTATTTGCGTCATAATTTTCTCCAAGACAATTCTTTATTATAGTTTCGTCACCAAATAAAGTAACCGCAATATCTTTATTAGCCTTAATAGCAGCTAAAGCTCCGTCAACCATCATCTTTGGGCCGTCATCACTACCATTAACATCAACACCTATGTTATATACCATTTCAACACCTCATATAAGATTATATAGTACAATTCTAGTGCAATAACATAAAAAAAGCAACCAAGCTAATTGGTTGCTTTTTTATTTTAATTCGCTAATTCTTTTTCCTTAATATCTACAGCTTTACGTCCGTTATAGTAGCCGCATTTGCCACATGCTCTATGCGAAAGTATTGGCTCTCCGCACTGCGGACAGGCAGATACGTTTGGAGCTGTTGCCTTGTAATTTGCTCTTCTTGAATCACGTCTTGCTTTAGACGTTTTACGCTTTGGTACTGCCATTTGTACACCTCCTAACAAACAATAGCTTTTAATCTTTTATAACATGGTCGCAATCACTTTCGTTTAGATCATGACCACATATCTTACATAACCCTTTACAGCTTTCGCTGCATAGCAACTTCATCGGCGCATATAATTCGATGTGATTATTTATAGGTTCTTCTAAATCTACAAAGTTTTTATCAAAAGTATACGCATCTTCGTTCGGTTTGTTCTCTTGCTTATAGAAATACTCTTGAAAGTCAAACTCTAACTTTACTATAGCATCTTTTAAGCATCTATCGCAACAACCTTTTATGTCAATATTTGCAGATCCAAAAACTGTGACCTTGCTCTGGTCGTATGTATACTGCAAAGATATGTGTAAAGGGCCTACCGTTTCATAACCACCCGCGCTTTCGATACTAATATCTTTTTCAAAATCAAATATCTCACCGGGGTGTCTAAGTGCGTTCATTACGTTTAACTTCATTTTGCCGCCTTCAAACTTACCAAAGTATTATATTTTATTTATATATGTTTTGTCAACATTATTCAGCGTTTACTAATCTTTGTGTATCCCTTGCTATTACTAGCTCTTCATTAGTAGGTATTACATAAACAGCAACTTTTGAATCAGCGGTTGAAATTGTAGCAAGTTTTCCATGTATTTTATCATTAACTTCTTTATCAAGTTCTACTCCTAAATAATTCAGAGTACCAATTGACATTTCTCTTATATAAGAATCGTTTTCGCCAACGCCAGCTGTAAATACGATTACATCAACGCCGTTCATAGCAGCTGCATAAGCTCCTATGTACTTTTTAATTCTGTAAGCAACAACATGAAGTGCTAGAGCTGCTAGTTCGTTGCCTTCTTTAAATGCATTTCCTAGATCTCTAAAGTCACTGCTTAGGTTATTTGACAAACCTAAAACGCCTGACTTTTTGTTCATGTAAGTATCCATTTCTTGAGTGGTGAAGCCTTCTTTATCCATTAATATAGGAACAATAGCTGGGTCGATATCTCCGCATCGTGTACCCATAACAAGGCCTTCTAATGGTGTAAGCCCCATAGATGTATCTACGCACTCGCCGTATTTTACAGCTGCAATACTTGCGCCGTTACCAATATGGCATGTAATTATCTTAAGATCTTTTATGTCTTTGCCGTGTACTTCTGCTGCTTTGTTTGCTACAAAATAGTGAGATGTGCCGTGGAAGCCATATCTGCGAATTTTGTGCTTTGTGTATGCTTCGTAAGGCAAACCGTACATAAATGCTTCTTTTGGCATTGTTTGGTGAAAAGCTGTATCAAATACTGCAACCATAGGAACATTAGGCATAGCTTCTTCGCAAGCTTCAATTCCCATAAGGTTTGCAGGGTTGTGTAATGGTCCTAGTGGGATATATTCTTCGATAGCATCTAATACGGCTTGATTAATTACAACACTCTTTGTGAATTTCTCACCACCGTGTAGTACTCTATGGCCTACAGCATCTATCTCGTCAATGTTCTTTAGTACACCGATTTTACTATCAGTAAGTGCTTCAAGAACAGCTTTAATTGCAACAACATGATTTTTTGCATCTAGTTCAATTTGAACTGTTTCTTTGCCTGTCGCACTATGCTTTAGAAATGAACCAGCCATTCCTATTCTTTCTACAATACCTTTTGCTTGTATTGACTCGTCTTCCATGTTCATTAGTTGATATTTCAGCGACGAACTTCCAGCGTTTACTACAAGTATGTTCATTAATTTTCCTCCAAATATTTTAATTGAATTGTATATTATTTAGCAGCAGCTTGAACAGCTGTAACTGCAACAACATCAACGATATCATCAATGCTACAACCTCTTGATAGGTCGTTAACAGGTTTCGCAATACCTTGGCAGATAGGTCCTATTGCTGTAGCATTTCCAAGTCTTTGTACTAGTTTATAGCCAATATTACCTGCTTGTAAGTCTGGGAATATTAGTACATTTGCTTTTCCTGCAACTAGGCTACCAGGAGCTTTAAGTTGTCCAACACTTTCAACTAGTGCAGCATCAGCTTGCATTTCGCCGTCAACTTTAAGGTCAGGAGCCATTTCTTTAACAAGTTTTGTTGCCTCTACTACTTTATCAACTAACTCATGTTTAGCGCTACCAAACGTCGAGAATGAAAGCATTGCTACTTGAGGATCAATACCTACAAGATTTTTTGCCGTTTGAGCAGTAGCTATTGCTATGTTAGCTAAGTCTGTAGCTGTTGGATCTATATTAATTGCGCAATCACCAAACAGAAGAACGCCATCTTTGCCATACTGCTTGTCCTGAACTTCCATAATGAAGCAGCTTGAAACGATAGCTACGCCTGGTAAAGTTTTGATTATCTGAAGCGAAGGGCGAAGTGTGTTAGCTGTTGAATGTATAGCGCCGGAAACGAGTCCGTCAGCTAAACCTTTTTTTAGTAACATTGTGCCATAATAAATAGGATCTGAAATTGTTTTCTTTGCTTCCTCAGGTGTCATACCTTTTGCTTTTCTCAGCTCATAAAAATCGTTTACGCACTCAGAAAAGTTATCTGCTTCAACTGGGTCAATTTTAGTAACGCCAGTTAAGTCCACACCTTTTTCTTTTGCTACAGCATCTATATCTGCAATTTTGCCCAAGAGAATAACATTAGCTATCTTCTCTTTAACAATTATTGCGGCAGCTTGTACTGTTCTTGGCTCTGATCCTTCAGGAAGAACAATTGTTCTAACGTTTTGTTTTGCTTTTGCCTTAATTACATCCATCATTGACATGACATATACCTCCATATAAAAATAATATTTATAAATTGTGATTGTCATTTTGTTGACAATTAATTTCATACGAAGTTATTATATAACAAACGACATAAAAAGAGAAGGTTGTCCATGAAAATTAACGTAATTGTTTGCGAATACAACCCACTACATAACGGACATGTATATTTAATTGAAAAATCTAAGGAACAAAATCCTGATTGCTACACTGTTTGTATAATGAGCGGTAACTTTATGCAGCGTGGTGAGCCTGCTCTATTGCACAAATGGGACAGAGCAAACTGGGCTTTAGACGCTGGCGCAGACATTGTGCTAGAGTTACCTACTTTTTTTGCGTTGCAAACTGCTGATAAGTTTGCATTGGGTGCAATGAAAATCGCCTCACTTCTTGGCGCTGATGGCAATGTCTATTTTGGTAGTGAAAATAGCGATATAACCGTACTAAAAGCTATTGCTAAAGTTACTCTGCCTCAGAACGAACAATTTAAACAGATTTTGCAATCTAACCTAGATGATAATCAACCTTTTGCAGTTGCAAGGCAAAATGCGATAGTTCAGTGTCTACATGGGCAGTACGATGAAGAATCGCTTAAAAAAACTATTTCTGCTTCAAACTGCATTTTAGCAATAGAGTATATTAAAGCACTTTATTTATTAGATACTCCCTTGTCCCCTGTTGCAGTTCAACGAAAAAGTTCTCTCTATAACGATACTGTGCTAACTGGCATGTACTCAAGCGCTACTTCTATAAGGGAAGCTATCAAAAAAGGTGAAGATGTCTCTCATACCGTACCAAGCTATGTATACGAAACGTTAGCTCATAGCGAACTATCTGCTCGCAATTACTTTGATAACATAATTCTCTATAAACTAAGAACTATGTCAAAAGAAGATTTAGCGGATATTATGGATGTTAAAGAAGGTCTTGAGAATCTTATACAAAAAGCCGCTAATGCATATAACACTCTTGATGAAGTAATAGCTTATGCTACAAACAAACGGTACACATCTGCAAGAATAAGACGCATATGCTACTGTGCTATGCTTGATATAACCAAGCAAAAATATTCTAAGTACAATGAGCAGTTTACTCCTACTTATGCTAGAGTTTTGGGATTCAAAAAAGAAGCGCAACCGCTCCTTAAATACATTACAGATAATTCATCTATACCTCTTATTACTTCCATAAAAGACGGCCTTAAAATTAATGCCATAGCTCCTTTGCTTGAGCTTGATGTAAAAGCAACTGACATATACTCATTATCTCTATCTAATAAAAACTGCACAGCTGCAATGGATTTCACTCAAAAAATTATAAGTAGGGGAAGTTTTGAAAGATAGTGAATGAAAACCCCCAGACTTAAAAGGAGAAATAGAAATGGGTTATCTGAATTTAGCAAGCCTTTTGCTTGGACTGATAGCGTGGATACTTCCTATTGCAAATCTCGCAAAACATAACAATGCTGAGCACAAAAACTGGGTTGTTTTTTCTACCGCAAGCTTTATTGCGTGTTCTCTATCATTATTTTTCCAGATTGTTTATCAAGATTATCTGGCAAAGATAGAGGATTGGTCGGCAATTATGGACACTTCAGGTGGTTTGGTATTCGTATCAGCGGTACTTATTGTAGTTACAAAAATGCTTAATGTAATTACATTGAAAATAGGCAGAAATAAAAACGGATGAATAGTAAAGACAAGAAGCATTTGCTCCTTGTCTTTTTTCTTTTGATCACTGTTTCGACTATCCAGACGGTCAAGGGCGAGTAGTATTTTTTCGCAAAGTGTGCGGAAAAATCTCCACTCGTTTCCGACAATCGTAATCATGGAAAGGTGATTTTTTGTGTAACTTTTTGCCATCCAACCCGCATAGCGGATGGTTTTTTGTTTCCTACGCTTTGTGTACTCAATTGAATAAAGTCGCATAAAAAAGCTCGCATTTGCGAGCTTAAATTTCATCCATAAATAAGTTTTTTTACGTCATCAAGGCATTTATGTCCTGCTTCTATACCTTTTTCTATGCACATTTCAACATCTTTTGTCGACCAAGGGTCAACAGCAAATACATCTGGCGCAATAATATAATCAGCATCAGACAGCTTATATTTAGCTATCTCCCAAGACATAATATCAAATGTTTGTAGTATTACTTGGAGTGCATTTTCAGCGGTTGGATGTACTTCTCCTCTAAACCCAACGTCAATTCCGACAACAACGTCTGCTCCCATTTTTCTAGCTGTTTCAGACGGCACTCTATCTACAACTCCACCATCAACATAGCAAACATCATCTTTTTCAAATGGCACAAACACACCTGGTATAGACATACTTGCTCTAGTCGCGTCGTATATTTTTCCGCTGTTAAATAAAACTGGTTTGTTTACAGATAGATTATACGAGACAATGTTTATTGGAATTTTTGCCTGATCAAAATCATAGTTTTTTGTGAAAAGTTTAATAAGCTCTGTGAATTTATTTCCTTTTAGGAAGCCTTTTCTTGGCACAATCAAATCAAGATACTCTTTTTCATCTAGTGTTTTAGAGAACTTAATCATCATATCTAAATCTGTCCCGCATGCGTATATTGCGCCTATTACCGCACCCATGCTAGAACCAGAAATGTAATCTATCGGAATATTATTCTCCTCAAAAACCTTTAATACGCCAAGATGTGCAAAGCCTCTAGCTGATCCAGACCCAAGTGCTAATCCCAATGTTTTTCGTTCACTACTCATATTTTTTGGACCTCTTTCATAACGTTTTAATATGAAACAAAAGGAGCGCTTCAGTTGCATATAAAAAAATATATTATATATATAGCATGTTTTTCTGCCTTTATTTTGTTAGTACTGTATTCTAGCGTGTGTATTGCAGCCGCTAAAGAAGGTCTTAATCTGTGGATAAATGTTGTATTCCCTTCTCTGTTCCCATTTTTTATTGCATCTTCAATGCTTATCTCATACGGAGCCGCTACCGCTCTTGGCAATGTACTTGCTCCTGTTATGCGCCTACTGTTTAAAGCTAGTGGCGAATCAGGTTATATTATGGCTACTACAATGCTTTCAGGCTATCCCATGGGGCCTCGCTTATGCTCGCAGATGTATTCTAAAGGTTATATAAGCACTTCTCAAGTGGAACATTTTTTGTCATTTGTAAATACGTCAGGGCCATCTTTTATTATAGGTGCTGTCGCAAGTGGAATGCTTAGAAATGCTCAGCTCGGGATATATTTAGCTATTGCGCATTATGTTGGAGCACTATTAACAGGCATTATATTTTCTATTAAGAAAGATAAACCAATTAATCTTTCTCACTCTAAAGATAATATAACAACAGAACCTTTTGGTAAAGTACTCTCTAAAGCAGTAAGTAATGCGATGCAAACACAATTGATAATTGGTGGTTTTATTATCCTCTTCTCTATTATAATAAAACTTCTCTTGCATTTAAATATATTATCTGGCATATCATACATAATCTCTCAAATAACTAATGTGAATAGCCCAGAGCTTATATCGTCAACTCTTGCTGGTGTATTTGAGATTACTAACAGCTGTAATCTGTTAGCCGCTAATGATAGCATTTCTTTAAATGTTCTTTTGCCACTCATTGCCGCTGTAATATCGTTTTCAGGGTTTTCGATAATAATGCAGAGCTATGCTCTTATAACAAACACCGGAGCTCGTTTTAAAACTCTAATTGCGCCAAAAATAGTGCATGCGCTAATTGCTTATATTCTTTGCGTAATCACACTAAAGCTTTTCCCAATTAGTATCGCTGTATCCAACATTGCAGCAGCTTATAATTATTCATTTACTAATACATTAATAAACTCAGTAACCTACAGCGTTATGTATTCGTTAGTAGTAATTATAGTTATTATGATATCAAATATATTACGCCATAGCAAAAAACCGGCATAAACCGGTTTATCTTGCTATTTATTTCTTAGTTCATCTTTATTTTTTTGTATAATACTTATGTATTCTTCCATGTATCTAAGCAGATCTTCAAGTATATCATCAGCATAAGCATCTGCGCCTTCTCTTATCTCAGCAGCACTTTGCTGTGAGTTAGAAGTAAGCTCATGAGCTTTTTCTTTTGCCTCAACCATTATTACATGGTTTTCTATAAGATCTTCTGCTTTTAATTTTGCGTCTTTTACAATTTCTTCAGCATCTAATCTAGCTTCTGTTAATATTTTTTCTCTTGAAGCCACTATGTTTCTTGCATCCTCAAGCTGTCTTGGTAGAGCAAGTCTTAAATCTGATACAATATCTAAAAGAAGTTGACCATCCATCATCTTTTTGCCGGAAAGTGGTATAGAAGACGCAGTTTCGACCTCTTCTTCTATCACTCTTAATAGATCTAATACGTCCATTTCCATGTTTTCCATTAAAAAACCTCCTATCGTTTTTGCAAGAGTCTAGTTTTTACATCATCTAATATGCACTCAGGAACAAGTCCCTCAATATTACCACCTAAAGAGCCTACTTCTTTAACAATGCTAGAAGATAAGAACGAGTATTGTATGCTTGTCATAAAGAACATAGTTTCCGCCTCTTCAAACAATTTGTTATTCATTGCCGCAATCTGAAATTCGTACTCAAAGTCCGATACAGCTCTGAGCCCTCTAATTATTGCATTTGCTCCAATTTTTTGAGCATACTCCACTAGCAAGCCATCAAATGAATCTACGACGATATTATTTAAATGACCTGTGCTTTTTTTGATATATTCCATGCGATCATCTACACTAAAAAAAGCGTTTTTTGCACTGTTTCTAAGAACAGACACATGCACTACATCAAAAAGTTTTGCTGCACGTTCTATTATATCTAAATGCCCGCTTGTAATTGGGTCAAAACTACCTGGGTATAAACCTGTTTTCATAATCTTCTTCTGCCTATCTGTAAAATGATATATATGTACTGCCGTATTTACGCATATCATACATTCTTTCTTCTATCACAGGATCCTTAATATATTTTGCTCCATGCTCAACAATCAGAGCACCATCCTTAGTTAAAAGTTTGTTTTGCAGTACGTATTCAATTATGTCTTTATATAAAGTTAAATCGTTATATGGTGGATCAAACAATATATAGTCAAATTGCTTTTGTTTTAATGATAATTCCTTAAGAGCTTGGCGTGAGTCTGATTTTATAACTGCGCTTTTTTCTTGATATCCTAGCTTGTCTATGTTTTTATTAAGCAGTTCAATGCTTTTTTCGTCGATATCAATAAATGTTGCACTCTCTGCCCCTCTACTGAGAGCTTCTAGCCCTAAGTTTCCTGAGCCACAACATAAGTCCATAACGTTTGTGTCAGCTATAACGAACTGTAAAATACCAAACAGAGATTCTTTTACTCTATCCGTGGTTGGTCTTATAAATTTATCTTCTGGAGCAAATAATTTAGCTCCTCTTTTTTCGCCAGCAATTATCCTCATAAACACCTCTATTATTCGAATAAGTGTAGCATAAAACCAGCACTTTTTCAAGCTAACAAAGTTATATCATCCTTTTCTCAGTTATTATTTTATGTAGCTTAACATCGTGCTCTTCTGCTGTTATTTGATCGACTATCTGAATGTCGTGAGCGAGCCCCAGTTTGAATATCTGTGGGTTCTTATTTAGAAATTTATCATAGTGACCTTGCCCAAATCCTATTCTGTTTCGTTCCCTATCAAAAACTATGCCAGGAGTAATGCATAGATCTATTTTGCTTTCATCAGCCATCTCGTACACATCAGGCTCCATTACACCTAATTTGTTTGGAGTAAGCTTCCTAAAGTCGCAACTAACAGCTTTCATTTCGCCGTTAATAATCTTAGGCACATATACATTTTTACCATGTTTTTTAGCATCTATTATTATGCCATAAGTACGTATCTCGTTTTTGAAAGAAATATATATAAATATACTTTTAGCATTCTTATACTCATCGCTATTAAGTACTATCTTCTCAATTATTTCCGAATGCTCTTTTACGTCTTCGTTTGGCATCGAGTCGCACATCTTTTTCATAAGTTCTCGTAATACTTGTTTTTTCATAAAGTTTTCCTATCACTTACATATACTCGGGGAACGCGCTTAGTAATAATAGCAAGCATCTCGTACTTAACTTCTCCAAGCCAGTCTGCCATCTGCTCTATCGTAATACTCTCTTTGCCGCTTTTACCTATTAGCACTACATCATCACCAACACACACATCCTTAATAGTTGTAACATCAACCATGCACTGATCCATGCATACCCTGCCTACAACTGGAGCTTTTTGACCTCTTATCAGAACATAGCCAACATTACCTATGCTTCTTTTATACCCATCTGCATAACCAACAGGAAGTGTTGCAATTTTTCTTGTATCCTCAGCTTTATAGTTAAACCCATAACCAACAGCATCGCCTTTTTCTATTTGCTTAATATATGCAATCTTAGTTTTCCATTCAAATGCAGTCTTAAGCTTTACTTCCCTGCTTACACTTTCTGATGGATAATATCCATAGGTGCATATCCCGGGTCTTACCATGTCGTAATGAGTCTGTTTATAGTCTAGCGTTGCAGCGCTATTAGCCGCATGCACAATTAGCTTTAGTCCTCTACTTTTAATTATTGAAAGCATATGCTCAAATTTCTCTATTTGTTTATATGTAGATGTTTTGTCAGCCTCATCCGCTGTTGCAAAGTGAGTAAACACACCCTCAAGAACTATATTATCGCATAAAGCAATTGTATCCAGCACTTCGTTAAGCTCCTGATCATTTCTCACACCAATTCTGCTCATTCCTGAATCTACTTTAATATGTACCTTAACTTTTCTGCCCATCTGCTTTGCGCATTCTTGAAGCTGGAGTATATTGTTTTTTTCACAGACTGCAAGTGTTAAATCGTATTCCACAGCGATTGGAAAGGATTGTTTTAGGCATAACCCAAGAACTAGTATGCTTGCATCTATCCCTGCATTTCTAATCTCTTGACCTTCTTCAGGTATAGCTACAGCTAAATAGTCTGCACCAGCACTAAGCACTGTTTTTGTTACAGGCACAATACCGTGGCTATATCCATCTCCTTTTACTACTCCCAAAAATTTAACGTTTTTATCAAGTGTATTTTTCAGGCTGCATACGTTGTCGTATATTGCATCCAAGTCTACTTGCATATAAGTAGGTCTCAGCATAATTTCTCCCCCAAATTAATTTATTTACTGTAGCATACCACAATAATTTACATAATAAAAGCTTCTATGCACTACGCACAGAAGCCTATTTAAACTATTTATTCAAGGCTCTTATAATGATTTTTTACTTGTAGTTTTACAAGCTCTCTTGTAAGTGTGATACGTGATTCTCTATACTGTCTCATACTCTCAGCTTGCCTTAAGCGCTCTTCAGCTCTTTGTCTTTCAGCCTTTGCTCTTTTTAAATCTATTTCATCAGGCCACTCAACCTCTTGTGATAAAATAATAGTCTCATCACTGCGTACCTCTAAAAAGCCCTCAGATGTATACGCCTCTATCCACTTGTCTTCGTACTTAATTTTAATAAGTCCTGTGGAGATAGCTGCAACTGTAGGGGCATGACCTTTTAGTATCCCAAGCTCACCATCTGGAGCAGGAACAATAACACACTGAACTTCTCTTTGAAAGAACTTACGTTCAGGCGTAATTATTTCAATCATAAAAGTAGAATTTTCTGATCCTGCCATGTTCTTTACGCCTCCGCGTCGTATTTCTTAGCGTTCTCTTTAACGTCTTCTATATCTCCAGCCATTAAGAACGCCGCCTCTGGAATGTTATCTACCTCGCCATTTAGTATCGCTTTAAAGCTTCTAATTGTATCGCTTATCTTAACATATTTCCCAGGTATTCCTGTGAACATTTCAGCAACATGCAATGGTTGCGACATGAAACGTTGTATCTTACGTGCTCTGTAAACAGTTAATCTATCTTCTGGTGAGAGTTCGTCCATACCTAGTATAGCAATAATATCTTGTAGCTCTTTATAACGCTGTAGTGCTTCTTGTACTCTTCTTGCTGTATCATAATGATCTTGCCCTAATATACGCGGGTCTAGTATCCTTGACGTTGATTCTAGCGGGCTTACTGACGGATATATGCCTTGTTCTACAATTGCTCTTGATAATACCGTAGTAGCATCAAGATGCGCAAATGTTGTTGCAGGAGCTGGATCTGTCATATCATCTGCTGGTACGTATATAGCCTGGACTGATGTGATTGCACCTTTTTTTGTAGAAGTTATTCTCTCTTCCAGTGAACCAACATCGGTTGCAAGTGTTGGTTGGTAACCAACAGCAGAAGGCATACGGCCTAGCAATGCCGAAACCTCAGAACCTGCTTGTATATACCTGAAAATATTATCTATGAACAATAGAATATCTTGACCTTCATTATCTCTTAGATATTCAGCCATCGTTAGTCCAGTAAGTGCTACACGCATCCTAGATCCTGGTGGTTCATTCATCTGTCCAAAAGCAAGAGCTGTTTTCTCCAAAACTCCTGATTCGGTCATATCGTTTATTAGCTCATTACCTTCACGAGTACGCTCGCCTACACCTGCAAAAACAGAGTAACCGCCATGTACCTTAGCAATATTATGAATTAATTCCATTATCAAAACTGTTTTACCTACGCCAGCGCCTCCAAATAGACCAATTTTACCACCTTTAGCGTATGGTGCAAGCAAATCAATAACCTTAATACCTGTTTCGAATATCTCTGTAACTGGGATTTGTTCATCAAACGATGGAGCCTCCCTGTGTATACTTAAATATTCTTCAGCATCTATAGGTCCTTTTTTATCTATAGGTTCGCCAATCGCATTTACAACTCTGCCAAGAGTAGCTTTACCTACTGGCACCGTTATTGGCTTTCCTGTATCTTCTACATCAAGTCCGCAAGACAAGCCTTCTGTAGCATGCATAGCAATACATCTGACCGTATCGTTTCCAATATGTTTAGCTACTTCAAGTACTATATCTTTACCGGGTGCTTTTATTCTTAAAGCATTGAAAAGCTTTGGTAGTTGCTGTTCATCTTCAAACCGCACATCTATTACAGGCCCAATAACCTTTACAACCTTACCAATGTTCATTCGCTTCTCCGTCCTTTCCAAGCAATGCATCTGCTCCGCCAACTATCTCCGCTATCTCCTGAGTGATTTGATGTTGCCGTACTCTGTTATAATCAGATGTCAATTTATTTATCATTTTAGATGCGTTTTTTGTCGCAGAATCCATTGCTATCATACGTGCATATTGCTCGCTAACAAAGGATTGAACAAGTGTGCTATAGAGCAAACCAATAACATACTCAGGAATAAGTCTATCAAAAACCTCTCTTGGAGATGGTAGATATAACATATCCGCAGTGTAATCCATGCTGCCCACGTCTTCAAAATCTTCTAGCTCTACTGGCAAAAGCTTTAGTATGCGTGGTTCTTGCTTTAATGGTGAGATAAAAGCTGTATATGCTACGTAAACCTCATCCATAACCCTGTTTTCATAAAGATCCAATATATCGTATGCAATTTGTCTTGCGTTATAAACAGATGGATCCTGAGCAGTATGCAGAAATTCTACGTCAACCATATAGCCTTCACGTGTAAAAAAATCTCTACCCATATAACCAACTGTCAGTATGTATTTTTCTGTTTTATCTTGCATATGAGATAGTGCAAGATTTAATATATTATGGTTGTACCCGCCAGCTAAGCCTTTATCAGCAGAGATTACAACATACGCAGCTCTGTCACCTTCGTTATGCTCTAAATATTGATGCTCAATTGATTCTGAATGCTTCAATATATCCTTTAAAGTAAAACGCACTTTTTCTTGATACGCTTTATTTGACTCATACTTATGCAGTGCTTTCTTTACTTTTGAAGAAGAAATAAGATGCATAGCTTTTGTTATCTGCTGTGTTTCTTGTATTGATTTAATACGTTGTTTTATGTCGCTCATACTAAGCATTTATTATCACCTTACTTCATCGCACTATCATGCATTCGTGTTTTTATTATCGTCTGGTATTTCATGTTCTTCTTTAAAACTTTTCTTAAATTCTGCTGTTGCAGAAATAAGCTTTTGTATATTCTCGTCAGACAAATCGCCTGTTTCTTTTATTTCAGTCAAAATGTTTGGATATTTTTCTTTTATATGATTTAGGTATTCTTCATTAAAGTCAGTTATAAACTTCAAAGGAATGTCAATAAGAGCTTTGTTTGTTATCATCTGTAAAAATACAACTTGCTCTTCCATAGGCAATGGCCTATATTGTCCTTGCTTTAAGCTTTCAGTAAGTCTAATGCCTTGATCAAGCATTTGCTTTGTCGAAGCGTCAAGCTCTGAACCGAACTGAGCAAAAACTGCAAGCTCTCTGTATTGTGCCATGTCTATACGCAACTTGCCAGATACTTTTCTTATTGCCTTGGTTTGAGCAGAACCACCAACACGCGAAACAGATAGACCTACGTTAACAGCTGGTCTTACGCCTGCAAAAAACAATTCGCTTTCCAAGAAAACTTGCCCATCTGTTATAGATATTACGTTTGTAGGTATGTACCCTGAGATATCTCCTGCCATGGTCTCTATTATCGGTAGCGCTGTTATTGAGCCGCCACCAAACTCATCACTTAGTCTTGCCGCACGTTCAAGCAATCTTGAATGTAGATAGAAAACATCGCCTGGGTAAGCTTCTCTTCCTGGCGGTCTTCTCAGTAATAGCGACATTGCTCTGTAAGCAACAGCATGTTTTGATAAATCATCATATACTATAAGAACATCTTTGCCGTCATACATAAACTCCTCTGCAATAGCACAACCTGCATAAGGTGCAATATACTGCATAGGAGCAGGATCGCTTGCTGTTGACGAAACAATAACCGTGTAATCCATGGCCCCAGTTTCCTCAAATATTCTAGCCATCTGAGCTATTGTAGAAGCCTTTTGGCCAATAGCAACGTAAATGCACAGAACGCCACTATCTTTTTGGTTCAGTATTGTATCTATAGCTATAGCAGTTTTACCTGTCTGTCTGTCGCCAATTATCAGTTCTCTTTGTCCTCTGCCGATTGGTACCATCGCATCTATCGCAACAATACCTGTTTGAAGAGGTACTTTAACTGGTTTTCTATCTAAAATCCCTGCTGATTCAGCTTCAATGGGCCTTGTTTTGTCAGTTTTAATAGCTCCTTTGCCATCTACAGGTATTCCCAAAGGATTGACTACTCTACCTAAAAGAGCTTCACCAACAGGCACTTCAACAACATTGCCTGTACTACGAACGCGCGTACCTTCTTTAACAAAAATACCATCACTAAGTAGAACAGCACCAACGCCGTCTTCTTCTACTAGGTTTAACGCAATACCAGATTCGTCGTTACCAAATTTTAAAAGTTCGCCATATTTGCACCCATGCAATCCTTTTATCTGCACTATGCCATCGCCAGCCTCTGTAACAACGCCAAAATTATATATTTCGGTTTTAGTTTCGTAGTTTTTTATACTCTCTCTAAGGCTAGAGTTAATATTTTTAGTATTTAGGTCCATTATTTCACCTCCAAAAATGCTATCTTGCTTTAATTATTTCTTATCTGCTCTTTAAAAGCATTAATATTAGCAAGAGCACTCGCATCATAAACTTTGTCGTCTATTGTGACCACGAACCCGCCTATTAGACTTTCATCAACATACACTTTAAAATCTAATGGTCGGTTCTCTTTATGCACAAAATAATCTTCTATCTTTTTTAATGTAATTTCATCAAGTTCAAAAGCAGTTAAAATCGTAGCTAATTGTGCCATTACATTCACCCAACTCTTTTAAAGAAGTCTTCAATGATCTTATTATTATCTTCTTCTTTAATTTCTCTTTTTAAAATCCTTGCAGCCAAATCACAAGCCATATCAGCAATGTCCGCTTTTAAATCAACCATTGCTTGCTTTGATCTTTCATCGATATCATGCTGAGATTTTTCAAGAAGCTGCTGTGCTTCTTTTTGAGCATTCACAATTATTTCTGTTGCACGTGCATTAGCAGCATCAGTAGTAGTTTTCATAATCCTAGCCGATTCTTCTTTTGAGCCTTTAATTAAAGCTTCATATTTATCTTTATCTTCTTGAACAGCTTTTTCTCTGTTTTCAAGATCGTTTGATTGCACAGCAAATTTTTCCTCACGTTTTTTAAGGAAATTCACTACTGGTTTATATAATAACCACTTTAAAAACAAGAACAGAATAATTACATTGACAATATGAAATAACATATCGCCCAAATCTATTAGTCCTCCCATTTAGATACCTCTTTTCAATGCTTATACGAATTTACTATTACTTAAACAAAAGTATAAGCGCTACAACAAACCCATATATACATGTAGATTCTGTTATTGCAAGACCAATAAGCAACACACTGTTGATTTTACCTGAAGCCTCAGGTTGTCTTGCGACTGCTTCGCACGCTTTACTTGTAGCTATTCCCATACCAATGCCGGCACCAAAACCTGTTAAAACTGCTATGCCCGCACCTATTGCTACTAAACCATCCATTTTACGCACCTCCATATTTTCAAACTTTAAAAATTATATTTATTATAAGCGCCTTTAACTTACTCAATTGCTTCTGATATAAATGTAAGTGTAAGTGTTACGAATATAAACGTCTGCATTCCTGCGTGGAACAAATTGAAATATATAGCTGCAAATGCAGGTACGACTAACGCACACACGCTATATATAAGTTCCATAATAATTACGCCACCAAGCATATTACCAAATAACCTGCATGACAGAGAAATTGGAACTGCTAAGTCAGTAACCATCTTTATTGGAGCCATAAAAGCTTTTGGCTTGCCAAAAGATCTTATACGTCCTAATAAGCCTTTATATTTAAGCCCATAATAATTGATTAGTGCAAATGTCATAAGGGCTAGTCCTGCTGTAAGACTTAAATCCGAAGTAGGTGGCCTAAATCCAAATAATTCTACAAGTCCACACGATAGAATAAACAATACCAAAGTAAACATGTAAGCATTAAGTGAAGGAGAAATATCAAGGCCAAGTTTTGATACACAATAATTCCTGACAGACTCTACACCTAATTCAATAACATTTTGAGCACCATGTGGAACAGTTTTAAATCTTCTTAATAAAACAAATCTAACTATAAGCGCAAACACAATTAATATACATGAAACCATCCAAGCAATAACAACGCTTCCGCTTACAGTAAAATTACCAAATATAACAAATCGCTCTTGAGTTATACTAATATCCATTACTTATTTCGCCTTCTATCTTTTATGTATGTAAAAACACTGGTTGCAAACGTAGAAACAAACACACCCAGCGCTGCCCAGATAAGAATATCTTTTTGTAGAATAGTAATCACTAATAGAAAAATAAAAATTGCAAAAATACTTAATATCCCCATAGTCACGACTTTATACATATTAGCTATGAATGAAGGCTTAGAAAGAAAGCTTTTCCAAATTAAAAATTGCAATACACCGAATGCAACCCCCAGAAACAAACCAAAAATAATATTCATATTATATATCCTTATAACTTCTCATGTATTCAATTTACATCTAACGGTCAATTTGTGCAAATTAGTTTTTAGTTAAATTATTTCAAAAATCAATAAATTCGTTCAAATCAGCCACTTTATAATAACTATGCGCTTCAATCAAAACATTTCAAACACGTAAGTGCTTTTCTCTTGAATAACAGACTCAAATGCAGGTAAAAGTTCGTAATTATTAACTTTTAACAGACCATCTCTAGCCGCGAATTCACATCCAATATAACCCCATAACAACTGAGAGTACGTAGCTATATCGCATTCAATGTCGTAGTTTACATCTATTACTTTTTTAATGCCATGTTCGCTTATTTCGTATATTTCTATGTTTTCGCCCACAGGATTGTTCGTGATTTTTATATTAATCCTCTCGTTTAATCCTTCTAACTCCGAAATAATAAATGATTTAGTTATGTCTAGTAATAATCCCATTGTGTGCGGTTCACATCTAACATTATCTATTGGATCATCCATATATAAATTTATTTTGTCACTAGAAGGAACTGTAAGCTTAACTGCATATTTGTCATCTCTAAGGCGATTTGCAATAGCTGCAAGTACTATTTTGTCCGTATATACGACTTCATCAGCAATAATTCCTTTATCTGTCCGAGTGAATAGGGCATACCCTACAACCATGCCATTTTCTTTGGCGATCAAAACTCCAGCCTTTTCATTTATAAGGTGCCTTTGCAAATTAATTCTCATTAACGCTTCATCTCGGATTATATATCCGCTAAAACGGCTTATAAAACCATTATAGCACTTCAATAATTCAGCAGTATTAATCTCACTGTTTATTCTATCAATTATCGAGATTTCAATACTTTTCGTATCAAAACGACTAAATTGATCTTTATCAATAGAGATTATCTGCTTTTCATTGCATACTGCATAGCCAAACTTCTCATAAAATAAATAATTAAAAGGATAAAGACCTGAAAAGGCAATACCTTTACATTTCAGCGTATCAAGTGCCATATAAATCAGTTTTTTTGAATAACCCTGCATTCTGTATGCTGGCTCTGTGCATACCCCAACCAAATATCCTGTCTTAACACTGCTACCATGGTATTCCTGGTTGTATTCTTTTATCTGTAGCATAGAGATCAGCTTACCATTAAAAAACGCACCAATAAAAGAACCATCTTCTACACAATTTGCAAAATAATAGTTGATAAACTCTTGCGAGTCCTCTTCAAAACAAGTTGCCCATAGCTTCTTAGCAAGACTCATCTCATTTTTTTGAAGCGTTTTGTATTCTAACATCATTTTTCACCGTTAACTACAAAATTCTTTATTATATATTTCTCTACCATTTTTATCGGATTATAAGATTTTTTTGCCCTTCTTAGTCCTTCGATTCCCATATCTTCTTCGCGGTTTATAAACTCTAGTTCAGACCAGCAATTCTCTACAAATGCTTTATTTACATAAGAACTAATTCCTTCAAACTCCGCATTGTATTTTTCAATATGTATAAGTGCAGTGTTATCGTTAAGCTTCTCGCCAAATGCAAAGGCCTCTACCTTGCCTTTAACTTCTATTATACACCCTGTGAGACCTAGCTCATTATAAGCTTTAAGCGTTCTGTCTATTGCACATGATTCTTCCATGATATTCTTAATTTCTAGATCCTTGCTAGAAAGCCATTTGTTATACAATTCAAGACATTCAACTATATTAGAATCATCAAACAATTTAAACGTTGGCTCGTATAACGATAGAAACTTATTAATATGGTTTCTCTTAGAATGCAATTTCTTCCCAGAAAGCTCAATTAAACTTTTAGAAGTATAAACATAATCGAATCCGTTTTCATGTGGCTCAATATTGTAGTCTTCACCATAATCTTTTTTAAATCTATCTAGCATTTCTTCACTTGAAATTCTTAAATCCATTGTAAGTTTGTTATCATAACAAAAGCCCTTCGCAACTTCTATATATGCAGATAAGTCTGCATTAACATCAATTGGTATGGGCATTCTCATAAGGACTTTATTATCTGTAAACTTGTGTATTAAATATAATGCACCTCCGTCTATTGCAAACTGTGTATTAAAGCTACACGCCCATGTGTAAATATTTGCAAAAGACATTTCAGAAGAATCCGAATTCCAAGCTTTTAAGTATTTATCTACGGTCTCTTTGTCTTCAAGACATAATTGTTTAAAATTTAACACTGTAATCCTCCATCATATGGTTAATATATACTCTACATTCTAATTTAACCCATTTTCTTGCATTTAAACGCACATAACTTTTCACAAATCAAAAAGATAGAGACAAAATAATCTCTATCTTTTTGCAAAAGCATTAAAATGGTACCTCCTAGGGGAGTCGAACCCCTGTTTCTGCCGTGAGAGGGCGGCGTCCTAACCACTAGACGAAGGAGGCATATGGCTGCGGAACTAGGATTCGAACCTAGACAATACGGGTCAGAGCCGTAGGTGCTACCATTACACAATTCCGCAAAATAAAAAAATTTCCCGCGGTGCCGTTTACTCTAATTTTAACACCTGCCTCATAGCAGGTGGGTGCTCTGCTCATAGCATCTGCCTACTACAGTAAAAGCAGCGTGACATCAGCTAGTGGGACTCGAACTCCCGAAATCAAAATGTAGGTTTAAAACTAAAGCTTTACGAACACCTCAGGAAGAAATGTTGTTTGCACTTTAAAAATTTTAGCATAACAGTTGTATTGAGTCAACTGTTATTATATTGTATCAAATATACTGGTGGGGTTAATTGGGCTCGAACCAACGACCTCTACGATGTCAACGTAGCGCTCTAACCAACTGAGCTATAACCCCTCGTTTGCATATAAAGCAATTATTAACATAAATAAAACAAATATAAGTTCCTAATACTAATACTATTATACCCTATTATGAGCATTTAAGGAGTACTTTTTTATGAAAAAATTATATTCCATTCTTTTACTTTTTGTTTTATTTGTTAGTGGATGTACGAGTAACGAGCAACTGGTATCAACAGTAGCTTTTAATAGTTCACCTACCATTGCAATTACAGATATTAAGCTAACAACGGACCAGCAGAATTCGCTCAATAATTATATAAGCACTAGAGAGAATGCTGTGAAAAATAAAGATGAAGTGTCTTTTTTAAGCTTGTTTGATTTAAGCGACGAGTTTTATTATAACGAGCAAAAAGCGTGGTTTACTGACCTGAAAAAACAAACTGTTTCAAACTATAATTTAAGCATAGTCTCTTCTACAAAGATAGACGAATATAGTTATAAAGCAGCTCTAACCGAAACATTTAATATTAGTGAGGTTAACAAGAAATATACATACAATCTTGTTTTTAAATGTTTTGATGATGGCTACAAAGAAACTGGCATAGATATGGAGTCAATACAGCTCGATGGATTCACTATATATTACAACACAACCGCAAAAGAATATGCTGATGAACTTGCAAACATATTCAACACAAAAACAAAGTCACTATATAAACTTTTTAGTTATACTCCCTCATTTGTTGGGCAAGCGCGTATTTATAGCAATATGACCACTATGAGAGGCACGATTAAGCCCTCTACGCCCGACTGGGTTGGGGGTTGGAACGAATACAAGCAATCAATAAAAATAGCTTGTTATGACGATATAAGCTTTTCTGATATAAAGGATTATATAGATCAAACAATCATACACGAACAAATCCACGCAATGCTTTCAGATCTTAGTAACGATAACTTAACATATTTTACTCAAGAAGGTTTTGCTATGCTTTTTTCTAGTGACAAGCTTGAGTTAACATCTGCCGATAACGCTACCTTAAAAACGCTATTTGCTAAAAATTATAATCTCATAGACTTAACTACGCTTGAGTCTGAACATCTTGAAGCTTTGCAAACACCAGATTCTAGCAATTATTATACTATTAGCAAAGCATATGGTTATATTTTATACAGGGATCATGGAATTAGCGGAATTGGTAAACTCTTAGCAGAACTAAAAACCAATCAATACATTGAGCTATCTTCTGACGATAAGCTCGACACGATAAATTCACTAACAAATGATGCCTTAAAAAAAGTGCTGGATGAAGATACAACGACTCTAACTAAAAAACTAAAAGACTACATAAATAATCTAAAATAGCAAAATCTTCAAAATGTTTATTATCGACATAATGTGGTATAATTAGTGCATAAATACGCAATATCGCGAGGTGAGTAATATGTCTTCTTATAGTCCTAATGATTTAGCAATTAGCAAAATAATTCTTTTCTACTTTATGGATAAAGCTAACATCCCTCTTACTTCTCTACAGCTTACTAGGCATATAACTCTTTATGATTGGATAAATTATTTTGAGCTTCAACAAATAGTTGTAGAACTTACAGAATCTAAAATGCTGGAGCAAATAATTACACCCGATGGCATAAAGTACAAAATGACTGATTCCGGGAAAGAAGCTTTAAGTTACTTTAAAAACATGCTTCCTATCAACACGAAAATCTCTATGGATGATAATATGCCTAAGGTAATAGTAGAATTAAAAAAAGAATCCGCTTTCGTTGCTGACTACAAAAAAATTGCTGATGCTCAATACATGGCCACCTGCAAAATTATTGAAAACAACATTTTACTTATGGAACTATCAATAAACGTTGTCACTGAAAAACAGGCACAGAATATTTGTAATAATTGGGCAAATACCGGTAGCGAAATGTACAAATCCGTGGTAAATATGCTATTAAATGAGAATAAATGTGAATAAAAAAAGAGGAGTTATACTCCTCTTTTTTATTTGCTTTTAATGGTATTCAGTTTCAAACCCAAATATCAAGTTCCTTACTTCGCCAACAATGTATAGCGAACCACATACTATTACAGCGCCGGTATCTCCTGCTAACTTTTCAGCATAATCAAGCGCTTTTGCTGTATCTTCGATCATGATCGCTTCTTTGCCATACTTTTTAAACAAATCTATCAGCATTTCAGGCTCGTAATGCTCTTTACTAAACTGATGAATTATAACTTTATCAGCGCAGCTAGCAAATTCAGCTATCATAGTTTCTGCGTCTTTTGTCCCTTTGATTGAACAAACAAATACTCTAGGACTATCTGTAACTAAATCCTTTACCTGGCTACAAAGTGCTTTTGCGCCATGACCATTATGAGCGCCATCAAGAATATAATCTGGTTTGCCTTCTCTTCTTATTAGTTCCATTCTACCAGGCCAAACAGTGTCTCTTAGCCCTTCAATTATGTTTTGATCCGTTATATGCAGACCACTTTTTTGTAGCACTTTGGCTGCAACTAATGCCGTTGAAGCGTTATAGCATTGATGCCTTCCGTTTAATTTAACCGAAACGTCTTTAAAATCAATATCTTGATATTTAATATCAAACAAGCATCCTTCAAGACTCAGTTTTTTAATATTAACTTCTGCATCTTTAATATTAAATAATGGTGCGTGTTTTTCTAATGCACTTTTCACTAATACTTCTTCTGCCTCTGGTTCTTGTGGATAAGTAACAACAGGAACATAAGGTTTAATTATACCTGCCTTTTCCGTTGCCACTAGAGCAAGAGTATCACCTAAAAACTCCGTATGATCAAGTCCAATAGCAACAATAACGCTTATTATTGGAGTTACAATGTTTGTTGGATCATACAATCCGCCAAGTCCTACTTCAATAACACTATAATCAACTTTTTTCTGGTCAAAGTACCAATACCCTAGTGCAGTTATTATCTCAAACTGACTTGGATTTGCGTTTGTTTTCTCGATGGCCTCAATTATCAGGTTAAATCCTTTTACAAGCATTTCATCTTCAATCGGCTCATCTATCTGCACCCGTTCATTAAATTTCTGCAGATATGGTGAAGTATAAAATCCACACTTATACCCTGCTTTTTGCATAATAGTGTGTAAATATGCGCTGATTGATCCCTTACCATTTGTTCCAGCTACGTGGATAATTTTAGCGCTATCCTGAGGATTTCCTAGGCAAGCAAGTATACTTAGAGTACTTTCGATATTATGCTTTTCGAACCTATGCGTTGGGAATGAGTATAACCAGTTTAAACATTCTTTGTAGTTTGTAAGAACCATTTAGATCCCCCTTTCTAGCATCTCCATTCTTTTCAAAGTGTTCTCAAGCATATCATTGTATTTAGCTAATTTTTCTTTTTCTTCAACAACAACATGCTCAGGAGCTTTCTTTAAAAAACCTTCGTTTAATAACATGCTACTGCATCTTTTAATTTCGTTTTCAAGTTTTTCTTTTTCCTCAGATAGCCTTTTTAACTCGATTTCAACGTCTATAAGCTCTCCAAGAGGTATAAATGCTTGTGCTCCAGTACCTTGGCAAGCAACTACATTTTCTGGAATTTCTGTTTCTGATATAAGTATATCAATATGTTTTGCATATGCAAGTCTTTCTAAATAAATAAGTGTACTTTCATAAGCTTTTCCTTGTCCTGTCTTTGGCAAGATATATAAATTTGTTTTATTTGAAGGAGCTACATTCATTTGAGCTCTAACATTTCTGATTTCTCTAATCAGCTCCATTACCTGCGTCATAGCCTCTTCTTCTTCAGAAAACGAGTAGTTTGCTTTTGGCCAAGCAGCTATAATTAGCGCTTCGCTATCTTTAAAAGATTCAGGAAGAAAACTATATATTTCTTCCGTTATAAATGGCATAAATGGATGCAATAATTTGATTATATCTTTAATAACTGTTAGCAGTACTCCAAGCGTAACATTCCTAGATTTTTGAACGTTGGAATAGAGCCTTGGTTTGCATATTTCAATATACCAATCGCAGAATTCATTCCAAGCAAAATCGTATAGTTTTCCAACTGCTAAGCCCATATCATTTGCATCTAAGTTTGCGCTTACTTCTTTAGTTATTGTGCTAAGTCTTGAAAGAATCCATTTGTCAGCAATATCTATATCCTCTAACTCAAAATGTGGCTCATCAGCTTCGTTTATATTGAGTAAAATAAACCTAGATGCGTTCCAAATCTTGTTAGCAAAGTTTCTTGATGCCTCAACCTTTTCGTTGTAGAATCTCATATCGTTTCCAGGCGAAGTACCTTGGACAAGACTGAATCTGAGCGCATCTGCGCCATATTTTTCTATTATCTCTAGAGGATCTATCCCATTACCAAGAGACTTAGACATCTTGCGTCCTTTTTCATCTCTAACGATACCATGAATAAGAACAGTATTAAATGGAATTTCTTTTGTGTCATAAAGCCCCAGCATTATCATGCGAGAAACCCAAAAGAATATTATATCGTAACCCGTTACAAGAGTTGAAGTTGGGTAAAAGTACTCAAAGTCTTTAGTTTGTTTTGGCCATCCAAGTGTCGCAAACGGCCATAATCCTGAAGAAAACCAGGTGTCGAGTACATCTTCATCTTGATTTAGTTCACACAGAAGATTACAGTTATTGCAATATAGCTGCCCACCATGTGCATTCTCAACAGTCTTGTAATTACCACAGTTGTTATAATAAGCAGGAATCCTATGCCCCCACCAAAGTTGCCTTGATATACACCAGTCTTTAATGTTTTCAAGCCAATTAAAATATATCTTTTCAAAACGCTTAGGTTCAAAAACTATTCTGCCATCTCTAACTGCTTGTAGCGCTGGCTCTGCTAGCTCTTTCATTTTTACGAACCATTGATTAGAGACTATTGGCTCAACGATAGTGCTGCATCTATAGCAATGCCCTACGTTGTGTTCGTGGTCTTTTATTTCTACTAGAGCACCAAGTTTTTTTAGATCTTTTAAAATTTGTTCTCTAGCTTCTTCGCGCGTAAGCCCATTGTAGACTCCACCAAGTTTGTTGATTTTTCCAGCATCGTCCATAACACGTATTATCGGCAATTCATGCCTAAGCCCTACCTCAAAATCGTTAGGATCATGTGCAGGAGTAATTTTAACCGCACCTGAACCAAAATCTTTTTCAACATAATCATCTGCAATAATAGGAATCTCTTTATCCATTAATGGCAATATAACCGTTTTACCTACAAGATTCTTATACCGCTCATCGTCTGGATGAACCGCAATTGCTGTATCGCCTAACATAGTTTCAGGTCTTGTAGTTGCTACAGTTATATACTCTTCTTCGTCTTTAACTTTATATTTTACATAGTATAGATGCCCTGGTTCTGTTTCATAATCAACCTCAGCATCAGATAGTGCCGTTTTACAGTCAGGACACCAGTTTATTATCCTGTCGCCTTTGTATATAAGCCCATCTCTATAAAGCTTAACGAATGTATCATTAACTGCCTCAGTGCACTGCTTATCCAGAGTGAAACGCTCTCTTTGCCAATCGCATGACGCACCCATCTTTCTGTATTGCTTAACAATAGTGCTACCATAAAGCTCTTTCCATTCCCAAGCCATTTTCAAAAATTTAGCTCTACCAACATCTTTTTTTGTTTTGCCTTCCGCTCTTAGCTTTTCGACAATTTTTACTTCAGTAGCTATAGATGCATGGTCCGTACCTGGAAGCCAAAGCGTGCAAAATCCACTCATACGCTTATATCTTGTTAACGCATCTTGTAGCACGCCATCAAGAGCATGCCCCATATGAAGTTGACCCGTTATGTTTGGTGGTGGCATCATAATACAAAATGGCTCTTTATTTTCATCTGGCTCGTCGTGGAAAAATCCACTTTCTTCCCACCATGAGTAGATTCTGTCTTCAATATCCGTTGCTGAATAATTTTTTTCCATAATAAAATCCTCCTATTTGATATACACATTGCTTAGGAAATGTATATATTTCCTTAAAATTCGATAAAAAAATAACCTTCGCCAAAAAAGGGACGAAAGTTACGCGGTACCACCCAAATTCTTTAAAATATTATAAATATTTTAAAGCACTCAATATATGCTATAACGCGCACACCGTAAAAAGCTACTTGATATATAGATTCACTAATTAAGCTCAGCAGCAACTTTCATGTATTCTCTGCAACGTCTCACACCAACCGACGCCTCTCTTAAGCCAGAATAACACACTACTCTTCTGCATCATTGCAATTATTATAATATAGTTTTATTTCACTTTTGTCGAGCTTTTAAATGTCAAGACAAAATCTTTGCCATATTGTATCATAGCTAAAAGCGCAAGCGCAACAGCAATATATACAAATACCTCATTATAAGGGTAAAGTTTATCTTTAAAAAATGTTAATAATATAGCAATATTAAAAAATACTGTTGCAAGTTTCCCAAATGACTTTGAATATACAATATAATTTTTCGAGTAGAAGAATATCCCTATTATTATCATAAGCAATTCTTTAATCGATATTACAACAATTACCCATAACGGAAGCATGTCCCTAGAATACAAGCAGATAAGCGCTGTTATAAGCATTAATTTATCTGCAAGCGGGTCTAGAACCTTCCCAAGATCTGTTATCAAATTATATTTTCTAGCAATATACCCATCAAGAAAATCTGTAAATGCTGCTAATACATATATAAACAACGCCCACATAAGCATATCGTTTGAAAAGAAGTATATAAAAACGCCTACAAAAGCTATTCTAATAAAGGATAGTATGTTTGGCAAATTCAAAAACATAAACGCCTGCCTTTTTGTAATATAATTACTATTTTGTTAAAAATAGTTCTAATTTATTCATTAATATTATTGGTCGGGGTGACAAGATTTGAACTTGCGACCTTCTGGTCCCGAACCAGACGCGCTACCAAGCTGCGCTACACCCCGTTTTTGCACGTCCGCACTATTTATCTATAAAGTTTAGCTTAACACCTGCTATAGTGTCAATCCTTTTATTGCATAAACATTTTATGCAGTAAGCGCAGTTTTGTTGAAAAGTTGAAAGAAAATTATTTAATTTTAAGCACACTATCTATTATGTAAAAGCCCCATGAAACAGCATATTCATGGGGTCTTTTAACAATCATTAAACAATACTGAAAAACATAATTTTATTTATACACTACTGCAGTACCACAAGCCGTGACCATTAACATACCGTTATCAGCACCAAGAACCTCATAATCCACATCTACTGCAACAACAGCATTTGCTCCTGTTTGCGATGCTCGATCGCTCATTTCTTTTAGAGCATTTTCTCTTGCCTGGATAAGTTCATTCTCATACGTCCCAGAACGGCCACCAAAAATATTAGATAGACCCGCTTTGAAATCTTTTATAGCATTTACACCTGAAATTACCTCTCCAAACACAATACCTTTGTACTCTACAATTTGCTTGCCTTCGATAGATGGAGTCGTAGTAATAATCATAATTTCCCCTCCAAACATTTTATATCCTAATATTACCATAGAAACAATGATTTTTGAATTAGAAAATTAAATTCGACAGTTTAGAATTTATCAGAGTATTTTTATATGTAATATCTATGCTTTAGGACAAACTACCTAAAGGAAGTGATTTACATGAATAGCATTATTTCAGCTAGTATTCTTTTTATTCTTACAAGACTAATGGGTAAAAAGCAGATTTCGCAGTTAACATTTTTCGATTATATAGTAGGCATTTCAATAGGTTCTATTGCTGCTGCTATTTCAGTTGATCCAAATGTTTCTCTATTAAATGGCGTAATTAGTATGATTATTTGGGCCCTATTCCCCATTATTTTCTATTTAATTTCAAAAAGAGGTATCTTTTGGAGGAGGATTTTTGACGGAAGACCAACGATACTAGTTCAAAATGGTAAAATAATCGAAGCAAGTTTATATCGTGAGAAATTTACTATTAACGATCTGCTTGAAGAATTACGTTTAAAAAACGTATTTAATATTGAGGATGTTGAATTTGCAATATTAGAGACAGGCGGACAACTTAGCGTTTTAAAAAAATCAGATCAGCAAACTGTCACTGCCTCACAGATGAATATACCTACAAATTATCAAGGACTAAATGCAATCCTAGTTTTAGACGGCAAAATACTAAGTGAAAACCTTAAATTACTAAATAGGAAAGACAGCTGGCTTATAAACGAACTCAAGAAATACAATATACCATCTGTAAAGGATGTACTTCTCGCAAGTTATGACACGGATGGCAATTTACACATTGACTTGAAAAACAAAGATCCCAAAATCAATAACGTTTTGGGATAAAACAAAACACTCCCAAAATCAGAACGTGTTTTGCTTTTTTATAGTTATTTTTTTAATACCTATCCAGAAATTTTAGTAACCTTCATTCTTCCACCTAAATTTTCTATATTTGACTTTAGTGTTACTGGCAATGCAGCTACTGTTGGGAGAATTAAGTTCAACTGCAATACTGGTATAAATGTTGGTTCATTGCCAAGCGCATCGCTTAGCACAATCATGCCATACTCATCTCGGTAGATAGTACCTGTTCCGCTAATTAGTGACCCCAAATAAACAGTAACATCTGTAGATTCTGGTAAATAATCGTAAAGTGAAGTAACGATATTCGTATCACAACCAGCAGGAAATTCTGGCGCTGAAAGATATGTGATAGCTGGATTGTATACTGAACCTACTCCTAAGTCTATAGCTACTATTGCGCTAAGGGGAATAGCTTCGTATTGTCCACTGTCTTCTAACACAAAGACTCCACCATAAGTAGATTCGGGAGAAGCAAAAAGTTGAAAAGGAACTCCTGTTACAGCTGCCGGACTAAACCCAGGAAGATACACCGTAATAACAGTCGCTGGGTATAATACAATAATTTGTTCTATTACATGCGCAAGCTGTGCATAGCTAAAGCATGTGGCTGTATTGTTCATGCTACCCGGAGCGCCCTCTGGCCCCGTTTCACCTTGTATTCCTTGAGCGCCAGTTGGTCCTATTGGTCCTACTACACCTTGCGGTCCTGCTGGCCCCGCTACACCCGATGGACCTGCAATGCCTTGTGGTCCTATTTGCCCTATTGCACCTTGTGGACCCGCTGGGCCTGGCGCACCCGATGGACCTGCAATGCCTTGTGGTCCTATCGGCCCTACTGCACCTTTCGGGCCCGCTGGGCCTGTCGCACCTGTCGGGCCTGGATAACCTTGCGGTCCCATTGGCCCTGGATCACCTTGTGGACCTTGAGGTCCTTGATAAACAACACAATTACAATGACAGCCATTACATCCGTCATCGCAGTCATTTCTACACATAATAATTACCTCAATAGTTTTAATGTGAAAAGCATAATACTCTTCTTTACATTTTATGTCAGCTAATGTATTAATGTTACTATTTTGTATTATTATGTAGTAAAATAAAAAGCGTCGAAAGAAAAACATTTATTATTCGATTAAAAAGGATCAGAATTGTTTATATTATCTTGTTCCCTTTTGTTATGTTTTGGATTTGAATCTTTTTCGGGTATTGTGTAAATATCATTATAAGATTCTGCTTCTTCATCAGATAATGAAGGAGTTGGCATCAACCCCGTGCAGTCTGTTGCCGAAGTAACTTTATTTAAATCTAATTCTTCATGATCATATATCCAGTTTAAATCTTTATTATTCTCGTTATTAGCCATTCTATATTCCTTTCTATTTTTCAATGAATTTTTATATTAGTATTCTTCAAAAAGTCTCAATATATTTAAAAATCTATTTCCATTATTTTTATTAGAGTGAATGCTATAATTCAGTTTTTATAATTTTTTAAAGCAAAAAGACCACATGCGCTTTGCATGTGGTCTTTTTTTGGAGCTAATGGGGGGACTTGAACCCCCGACCTGCTGATTACGAATCNNAGCTGCTCTACCAACTGAGCTACATTAGCGCTTAATACTTGCAAATTATAGCATAAAGAAATTTAGTATGTCAATTTTGTTTTAATCTTACACGCTTGTAAAATCCACCGCATAACATGAAGTAAAAATTAAGGAGGGTACATATATATGAAGTATTTACGTTCTATTGCTGTAATTGTTTTATGTCTTTGCCTTGCGATGTTTTCATTTGTAGGCTGCTCATCTACTAAGCAAGAAGCAAAGAAAATTACATTAAACGAAGTTACTCACTCGATTTTCTATGCGCCTCAATATGTAGCGTTAGCCAATGGGTATTTTAAAGATGAAGGTCTAGAAGTAACACTTGTAAATGGTGGTGGCGCCGACAAAAGCATGACTGCTGTTCTTTCAGGAGAAGCAGATATTGGTTTAATGGGACCCGAGGCAGCTATATACGTTTATAACCAAGGTAAAGAAGATTACGTAAAAGTATTCGCTCAGTTAACAAAACGAGATGGTTCCTTCCTATTTGGCAAAGAAACTGCAAGTGAATTCAAATGGTCTAACCTTAAAGGGAAAATTGTTATAGGTGGTCGCTTAGGTGGCGTTCCAGAAATGACTGTTGAGTATGTTTTGAAAAAGCAAGGTTTCACATTAGGCAAAGATGTAACAGTTAATTCAAGCATACAATTCAATCTAATGGCTAGTGCTTTTGAAAGTGGCATTGGAGATTATGTAACACTATTCGAGCCTACTGCTACAGCCCTAGAAAAAGCTGGTAAAGGTCATATTCTGCTCGCTATAGGCACAGTTAGCGGCGAAATACCGTATACAGCTTATATGGCAAAACAGAGCTATATAACAGCTAACGCAAGCACGATACAGTCCTTTACAAATGCAGTAGCTAAAGGTCAAAAGTACGTTAAAGAACATACAGCAAAAGAAATAGCCGAAGTTATAAAATCACAATTCCCAGATTCAGATATAGATTCACTTACACTATCAATACAACGTTATAAAGATGCAGATGTTTGGAACGATACACCAGTGATGAAAGAAACAGCATTTGATAAATTGCAAGACGTTATGCAGGAAGCAAAACAGCTTGATTCCCGTGCACCTTTTGCTAAATTAATTGATAATACATTTGCAGAAAAAGCAAAATAATAGCACTCCAAAAAGTAAGGCTTGGAAGGATCCGAGCCTTACTTTTTTCATATGACACAAGCCTGTTTTTAGCTTTCATAACCGCACCTTAATAGTACTTGCGAATATAATGTAAAGAGATTACTCAAATACACGAAAGGAGATAGAATAGTGCAGAATGACATAATTCTTAACATAGAAAATGTAAACATGGCCTATCATACAATAAGCAAAGAAACTCTCGCAGTCAACAATGTCTCTTTTAGTGTAAAACGAGGAGAGTTTTTTTCTATTGTTGGCCCTAGTGGTTGCGGCAAAAGCACGCTTTTATCAATTATAAGCGGTCTTTTAAAACCCGAAAGTGGCACAATAACAATAGATGATCAGCCATTATTAGGTCCTAACCCTAAAATTGGTTATATGCTTCAGCGAGATCATCTTTTTGAGTGGCGAAACATATTACAAAACGTATTGCTCGGACTTGAAGTCCAGCATAAGCTAACAAAAGAAACAAAAGAACATGCCATTAATTTACTAGACACATATGGTCTATCAGATTTTAAATACAACTACCCTAGGCAACTATCTGGAGGGATGAAGCAAAAAGTAGCACTAATTCGTACTCTTGCTATCAACCCTGAGGTGCTTTTGCTTGACGAGCCCTTCTCTTCTCTGGATTATCAAACGAGGCTCTATATATCTGACGAAGTGTTAAGCATAATTCAAAAAGAGAAAAAGACAGCTATCTTGGTTACTCATGACATAGCAGAAGCTGTTTCCATGTCTGACAGAGTTATGGTATTAAGTCATAGACCAGCAATAGTAAAAAACATATATGACATAACACTTTCGGGAGGAGCACAATCAGCAATTCAAAAAAGAACAGCTCCAGAATTTAGAGAGTACTTTAACATGATATGGAAGGAGCTAGATATTCATGACCCTTGACCCAATGCAGCACTCATTAGCACATCAACAATACCTAAAAAAAGTAAAACGTAAAGAAATATTTATAATTGTAATGCGTTTGGCTGTACTTCTAGCATTTATTGTGCTTTGGGAAGTTGCAGCTCGCCTTAACTGGATAGATTCATTTATAATGAGCTCTCCCTCACGCATATTTAATACTGCCATTAAACTATTTACTGAGGATAATCTTTCCTGGCATATATTTGTAACTGTTACTGAAACCGTAATAGGCTTTACATTAGGAACCGTTTTCGGCGTACTTATTGCAATAATCTTATGGTGGTCAAGTACTGTCGCTAAAATTGCAGATCCATATTTAGTCGTTCTAAATGCACTACCTAAAATAGCACTAGGCCCAGTAATAATAGTATGGGTGGGTGCAGGCTATAAAGCAATAGTAGCAATAACCATACTTATATCGATAGTTGTAACAATACTTAGTATGCTTAATGGATTTATGGAAGTCAGCGACTCCAAAATAAAGCTAATGGAGACATTCAGCGCAACTAAGCTACAAATACTACAAAAAGTTGTACTACCTGCCTCAATTCCTACGATGATTTCAACCTTGAAAATCAATGTCGGTATGGCTTGGGTAGGCGTAATAGTCGGAGAATTCCTTGTTTCAAAAGATGGCCTTGGATACCTTATCGTATATGGCGGTCAGGTATTTAAATTAGACCTTGTTATGACAAGCGTCATCATACTCTCTATTGCGGCAGGCCTTATGTACGCCTTTGTCGCTTGGCTTGAAAAAAAATACGTAAAACAAGGATAGCAAAAAAAAGACTGCAATGCAGTCTTTTTTATTTAAATTTATAAATTATCCTTTAGTTAGCTTATCTTTAATAATCTTTATTTCTTCTTCTGTAACGCCTTTGCTTAGCAAATACGCGTTTACACCGCCACACTCGTTGTTTATATAATCCACAATACTTCCTATCCATTCTGGTTTTGAAAGCATAACATGCTGTGGATAATTAGGATAGATTTTAAAAAGCTCTTCAATAATAGGTGTTATATATGTATGCGAAACCTGGTAATTAGCCATTATATCTAGTTTATCCACTCCAGCGATCATCAAAAGCAGCGCAGCTATAAGTCCTGCTCTATCTTTACCTGCTGTGCAATGGAATGCTATTATACCATTATCCGCCTCTTTTGCTATAGTTTTAAATATAGTAGCTATATTGGCTGAACTGTTGATCATGTCATAATAACCTTGTAGCATGTCTATGTTACTTGGATCAGGGCTTAGATTTTCAGATCCTCTAAGCTGTATATTGTAATAAGTAACTCCTTCTACGTTTTCAAACGAATTAGGTTTCTTTTTTGTTTCGAATGAATCACGTAGATCAATCACTACTCTTACACCATGCTCGATCAAGTACTTTTTATCTTCATCAGCTATTGAGCAAAATGCGTCACTTCTTAAGAATCGTTTATACTGAGTCATTTTACCTTCATCAGTATAATACCCACCCAGCTCTCTTGCGTTATAAACGCTCTTTAGTGGTAATCTTTTCATTATCGCTGACCTCTTTCTGTGGAACTATTCTTCTGGCATGTTTTTAAGCAATTCGTATGCCTCATCCCCATCAAATGCTCTATCTATATTTATATCAGTGCCCAACTGCTCTATTGCAAACTTTATAGCAGTAAAATTCAAATAATTAAACTCATTATCTTTTAGTGCTCCCTCTAATATCTTAACAGCCCTATCGTCTCCAAACTTAGCTAAACAAGCTGCATAGAAGGCAACATTATCATCAGTAACGTTTTGCAAAAACGCATCTATTATGCGCTGATATGCGTCGTTATTCCCATAGAATCTAGCCATAATGTCTATATACGTTTTTTGTGCATATTCATTTCTTGTCGTATCATAAGCTGCGATAATTTTTGCAAAATCTTTTTGTTCGATTTGCTCGTCTATTATCTCATACGCTGTTTGAGCAAGCACGTCTTCCTGATTGCCTTTTTCTATAAATCTCATATAATGCACTAAAGGAAGTGGATATTGCATTTCGCTCAAGATATTCATAACAATAAGCTTAATATCTAGTGAAAAATGACTACCATCTTCATACTCAAGAATCTTTTCAATTAGCGGTGCTGTGTTCTCTTTTCGCAGTACAACCTCTTCTATAAGAGGATCAGGCAATTTAACATGAGCCATTACATATTTAATTAGTATCTGTATAAGCTGAGCATCAGTAAAAGGTTTAAAATAATCGGTCGGTTTACATTCGAGCTGTACATTATACTTATCTAACCATTCTAAATAAATATCCGCAATAGTATCCTCAAATGCTTCGTCCTTTTCAGAATCTAAATTATTTTCTATAATATAAGCTTTTATATATCTCTCAAATATATCTGATAAATCTATAAGCTTATATTCTTCTATAGTGCCTTTATATACATTATTAACTCTATCAAAGACGTTTCCGGAATTATCGGTAGCCATAATATCAATCCTTTAGTTTTTCAACTAGTTTTTTGTAACATTGATTAAAAGTCGGACCATTTACTTCATAAAGATCGTATATCTCTTTTTTCGTTACTTTATGCTGATTATTTTTTAGAACATAGTATTCAAGTGCAGCTGCCCATACTTCTTTGTTTTGTATAGCCGGCAAGCGCTTATTTAGAGCCGAGATATATCTATCCCAAACGCCAATAGCTTCGTTTACATATTCATCTTCTATTCTACCTCTCATAGAATCAATTAAATAATCCATTACTGCCTTATATGATTTTGGCATACTTGCCGTAGGTTTATCGTATACATTTACTCTTACTTCCACTATATTGCCGTTGATATAGGCAACATATGGTTCTTCAGCGCCCATTTGTTTTAGCAGTGCAAACGCTTCTTTTTTTATTTCATCTGTTTCATTTTTTCTTAGCACGAAATCTCTTATTACATACTCAGCTTTCTCATCACTCATAGAAGCAATGAAGTTCATCATTGCTTTTTTAATATTGATATCTCTATACTCAAGTCCCCACAGAATAAGATAATAGAAATCCGAATCTTCTTTCCACTTTAGTTTTAATTGTGGGATATCAAGATCCACAAGCTCTTTAATCTTCTTTATTCGAGCCATTACATCCTCTGTTGGAGCTTGGTAATTATATGCTAGTCTAAATGTATGTTTCTTGCCATTAATTATATTTAGTGCATGCGACTTAAAATGTGTAGCAATAATATTTAACGGGTCAATTTTTAGGATATCTTCCCAGTATTCCAGTGCGTTATTAATACTACCAAGGTTAAAGCAAGCGACTGCAATATAATGAAGTATTTTTTTATTAAAAGGTCTTATTTTTAATACTTTTTTAAGATTAAAATATGCCTGTTTATCGCATCCCAATTCGCAAAAAGTTGTAGCAATTTTTAACAAATCATCATAGTCATCTGTATCCGGTTTTATTTTTTTCAATTGTTCAAGTGCTTCTTCATAATTGCCTAGCGTATCATCAGCGTTAAAAAATAATGCAACATTGCATCTAGCGTGAATATTCTTATCGTCTCCTTTGAGAACTTCCTGAGCTATCGATACAGCTTTTTGATGGTTACCATCCATAAAGTAGGCAAGCGACAAATTGTTTTTCACATGCAAAAAGTTTGGCTCTGCTTCTAATACTTCTAGAAATATGTTTATTGCTTCATTATATTTTCCATTGTCTAAAAGAGTCTTACCTTTTTGAGCTAAGACTAAAAGTTCACTTGTCCTTGAGCTACTCTTTTTCAGTCCATTCTCATATGTAAGCATTTCGTGCGACTGTATTGCATCAAGCATATCGTAAACGTCGTCACTATATTGTCCTTCAGGATCCAACTGCAAATATGTTTCAAAAGCATCTTCTGCTCGTTTGTATTCGTGCATGCCCATAAAATTGCATCCTAGCCCAAAATAAAAATCGGGTGCAACATCATCATCTTTATTCTGTGACACAAGAAATAACGCTCTATTAGACTCTTGATAGTAACACATTTCAGTATATGTCTCAGCGAGCGATAATAAATAATCGTTATTATACGGTTCTTTAGACAGTGCTTTTCTATAATAAAAGAGCGCATTATAGTAGTTTTTGTTTTCCATGAAGCGTAATGCTTTTTTATAATAAAATTCACCATCTTGCTCAAATGGTATTATTTTTGCTGTTCTTTTAACCTCTAGTAAATTTGACATTAATTATCTCCCATATATTATATATAAATATATTAGCTCAATTTCATAGTAGCTTGCAACAGTAGATATTTGTTAATTAATATTATACTGATGCTTTAGCTAATAGTTTGATAAGCTCTTCCTTATTAAGTTTGTATTTTGTATTGCAAAAATGACAAACAACTTCTGCCTCTTCGTCATCCTCAATTAAGCTGTTTATTTCTGCAGCGCCCATAGATATTATAACAGATTCAATTCTTTCTTTAGAACAGTCGCACCTAAACGCAGGTTCGATTACACTCAATATCTGTGGATTAAGCGGCTTAAGTAATTCCATTATAACATCTTCTGGCTCTTTACCTTCAACAAGGATTTTATTAAATGCCGCTACATCTTCTAATATGCTTTCAATATAGGTGATCGTATCTTCTTTGCAGCCTGGTAACGGTTGTAAAAATATACCGCCAGCAGATATTATCGTTTCGTCCGTATCCACAAGCACACCAAGCGATATTACAGACGGCTGTTGTTCTGAAACGACATAATAATATGCTATATCTTCAGCTATTTCTCCAGATACTAGTTCTGCCTTGCCAACATAAGGTTCTTTTAGCCCTAGATCTTTAATTATTGTTATGTATCCGTCAGTACCTACTGCTCTCCCTACATCAAGCTTATAATCCGCTTCTCTTATAGGAACATCAGCCATAGGATTAGTTATGTATCCTTTGACGGCAGCTTTATTATTAGCTGTAACGACTATACTGCCAGCCGGGCCTCCACCTTTTATTATGATTGTGAGCTTTGCATCTTCCGATTTAAGCCCAGATCCCATAATAGCTGCTGCAGTTAGCGTTCTGCCTAATGCTGCGCTACACACAGGCGATGTACCATGTGTTTGCCTTGCTGTTTCCACCATAACTGTTGTTCTTGCAGCGATTATTGATAATCCATCTGCTGTGATTGCTCTTACTATTTTATCCTGTGACATATACTACCATCTTTCAATTATCTATTTTATTGCAACAAATTGTAATCTCTCGCAGATTGCCTTAGCTTTTTTTAATGTGTTAAATCCAAAAGCATGCGTTTCGCTAAAGCCTGCTGATTTCAAATTATTCATAATGTAGTCTTGTTCATAAATAAACTGTATTTGTTGCTCTTCTTCTTTTATATATCTGTTACCTTGCTCTTGTCTAAATATTGACAGATCTATCTGAACGCAATCATCATAAAGCGTATTTTCCCATATAAAAGCGATATCGCCTCTATCTTCAGCTATAACGTTATCACCAAGTAAATTGATAAGTTTATATGAGCTACTTATGTCGAATGCAAATACGCATCCATCCTTTAAGTTATCATATACCCTTTTAAAGAAGCTTTGAATATCTTCTGGGTCAACATAGTTAACTCCATCACAAGTACATATTATTGCATCAGCCTTAGAAGCTAGACTAAACTCCGTCATATCTTGGCAGTATAACGTGATATCCGCATTACATTCCTCTGCCTTTTTAGCTGCTACCGAAAGCATCTCTTCGCTGTAATCTATAGCTATTATTTTGGCTGCGATCTTATTATTAAGCATGCATGTAAGTTGTGCAGTACCACAAGCTAGGTCTACTAGAGTACTGTCTTCAGTGAGCTCTGTGCCATATTTGTGCAACAAAGCCAGGATATACTCAGACCATTTTTCATAGTCTACATCATCCATAAAAGTGTCGTAACATGCTGCTAAAACCTCATAAGCCACTTTATTTCTCCTCTAAATCCATACCTAGTATTTTCGAAACGGTTTCAAGACCTAAAAGCATAATACTCTCGTCAAAATTAAACGAAGAGCTGTGCAGTGGGTTTGTAAAACCTTTCTCTTCGTTGCCTGCTCCAAGCAACATTAAAACGCCTGGTACATACTTTTGATATTCTGAAAAATCTTCAGCCGTCATGAATAACTCATTCTCTATTATGACATCCTTGTCAAGTATGTTGTTTAGCCGCTCAACAAGTTTAACATCATTATAAACAACAGAATACTTTACTTCTGTAGAAAACATAGCCTTTACGCCATACACTTTCTCATGACCAGCGACAATCTCTTTTATTCTATTTTCCATAAAAATATGCATATTCTCATCAAACGAGCGTAATATGCCTTCTATCCTGGCTTCTTCAGCCACAATATTTCTAGCAGTTCCAGCGGTTAGTTTACCAACATTTAATACAGCAGGCTGTAGTGGAGATATGTTTTTTGTAACAACTGTTTGTAATGCTTCTATAATAGATGCAGCAGCTACAATTGTATCAATGCCACTCTGCGGGCTTGCTCCATGAGAGGATTTACCTGAGATATCTATATTAAACTCAGTAGTGCCTGCAAGTGAAGCGCCTGCACGTATACCTATTTTGCCTTGCTCTACTGCTGGCCAAATATGAAAAGCAAAAATTTTATCTACTTTAGGATTTTCTAGTATACCTTCTTCTATCATAACTGTTGCGCCACCAGTCGACTCTTCTGCCGGCTGAAAAACAAAAACGATATTTTGCTTAATCTTATCTTTATTATCACAAAGAAACGCAGCAATAGTCATAAGCATTGCAGTATGCCCATCGTGCCCACAAGCATGCATATAACCTTTATGCGTCGAAACAAAATCCAATTGATTTCTTTCTTCAATGCAAAGCGCATCTATATCAGCTCTAAATGCAACTGTCTCATTAGCGCCAATATCAAGAACAGCTTTAATGCCTGTTTTAGCTATTGGAGTAACTTTAAGGTCTTTATATTGATTTAGAAAATCTAAAATATACTTTTGTGTTTTAACTTCAGTAAACCCTATTTCTGGTATTTTATGAAGGTCTCTTCTTAGCTTAATTAGCATGCTTTCATAGTCTTTAATTACCTTGTTCATCTGTCATCTTCCTTTACCTCAATTATACAGTTAAGTTTATCATAAAAAGCGTGCTACTTATAGCAAAATTTATCCTGTTCTACATTGACTTTCGTTTTTATAAATGCTAACATACACATATATAAGTAATATGTTTTACTTGGATGGAGGCGCAGTTTTTATCAGTAGCATTAATTAGAGCGCGGAGCTTGATTGAATTAATGCGAAAGGAAAAATTGCCGAAGGATATGCACCCGCATGCATAGAGCCTGGTTGCTTGGTTAAGAGCCCTGCGACTGTCACCTTGAATTATCTTGGTGGAGAGCTATCCGTATCGTATAGTTATACTTTTTTTCTATACATACGGCGCTCTTTATAGAGCGCTTTATTTATTTATTTGAATATATTATAATGGAGGTAATCATGAAAAAGTACAATATCGCAGTAGTAGGTGCTACTGGTATGGTCGGAAGAAAAATGCTTCAAGTGCTTGAAGAGCGTAAATTACCTATCGCTAATTTTTACGTATTCGCTTCAAAAAGATCCGCAGGCAAAGTGATTACGTTTGAAGGTAAACCTTATACAGTTGAAGAACTAACCGAAACATGTTTCGATGGCAAAAACATCGACATCGCTCTATTCTCAGCTGGTGGCAACACAAGTCTAAAGTTCTCTCCTATTGCAGCTTCCAAAGGCATAGTTGTAATAGATAACTCTAGTGCTTGGCGTATGGATAAAGAAGTCCCTCTAGTTGTTCCTGAGGTTAACGCAGAAGATATTGCTCTAAACAAAGGCATAATTGCAAACCCTAACTGCTCAACAATACAAGCAGTAGTTCCACTTAAGCCTTTAGATGAAGCATATAAAATAAAAAGAATTGTTTACTCAACATACCAAGCAGTATCCGGTGCTGGAATGGGCGGCTACAGTGACCTTGAAGAAGGGATTAAAGGGAATGCTCCTAAAAAATTCCCACACCCTATCTTTGGTAATGTTTTGCCTCATATCGACGTGTTCCTGGAGAATGGCAACACAAAAGAAGAGCAGAAAATGATAGAAGAAACAAGGAAAATATTACACAGAGATGACCTTAGAATAAGCGCTACGACTGCTAGAGTACCAGTATTCCATAGCCATAGCGAAAGCATTAACATAGAATTCGAAAAACCTTTTGTTCTTAGCGAACTAATGGAAATTTTAAAGAAAGCTCCTGGAGTTATTGTGCAAGATGATACAGCAAACAACATCTACCCTATGCCTATTAATTCAGAAGACAAAGATGAAGTATTTGTTGGTCGCGTAAGAAGAGATGATAGCGTTGAAAACGGTCTTAATATGTGGGTCGTTGCCGATAATATTAGAAAAGGAGCTGCTACTAACGCAGTCCAAATAGCAGAAGATTTAATAAAAATGTGGGAAAGCAAATAATCATTATATTAGATGAAAGCGAGGGGTCAAATTGAGCATATTCACTGGCTCAGGCGTTGCCCTGTGCACGCCCTTCACAAACGAAGGTATAAATGAGAAAACGTTAAGAGAATTAATTACGTTCCATCTCAACAATGGTTCAGATGCGCTAGTAATTTTGGGCACTACCGGCGAACCTTCAACAATGACTGAAGAAGAAAAATTACATGTTATAACTATTACTGTAGAAATGGCAAAAGGCAAACTTCCAGTAATTGTTGGCACTGGTGGTAACAATACTAAAAAGGTAGTTGCAGATAGCGTACGCGCAGAGAAAATGGGCGCTGATGCTCTTCTAGTTGTAACTCCTTATTACAACAAAGCAACTCCCAAAGGGTTATACTTACACTATAAAGCCATCTCAGACGCAGTAAACATTCCTATAATTGTTTATAACGTTCCTAGCAGAACAGGCCTTAATGTATTGCCAGAAACACTTGCAAAGCTTGCAACAATAGAAAACGTAAAAGCTGTAAAAGAAGCCAGCGGTAATATTTCTCAGATAGCTGAAGTAGCAAGGCTCTGCCCTATGCTTGACATCTATTCTGGTAATGATGACCAAATAACTCCTATATTGGCTCTTGGCGGAATCGGCGTAATATCTACAATTGCAAATGTTGTACCAAAACAAGTGCATGATATGGTAACAATGTTCTTAGAGGGCGACATTAAAGGCAGTAGTAAAATGCAGATTGGGCTTAACCCGCTTGTTAACGTAATGTTTTCAGAAGTAAATCCAATCCCTGCAAAAACCTCACTAAAACTAATGAATTATGATATGGGCGAAATTAGACTTCCTCTTTGCGAAATGGAAGATTCCACTAAAGCTAAGCTTACCGAAACATTGAGGGAATATAAATTAATCTAATAAAGCCTGTTGGAAGGTGTACAAATGTTAAAATTAATAATAAACGGAGTTAATGGAAGACTCGGCAATACTCTGGTGCAAGTAGCTAAAGAGCACGAAGATATTGAAATAGTTGCCGGAATAGACATATCAGCTAAAAACAGCTCTCACCCCTTCCCCGTTTATGAAAATATAAACTTGTGTGATACAAAAGCTGATGTGCTTATAGATTTTTCAAGACCTGAAGCAACTGAATCTGTTCTTGCATACTGTGTTAAAAACAAAATTGGCGCTGTTATAGCAACTACTGGTCTAGGAGATAAAGAAAAACAGTTTATTAACGAAGCTTCTATACACATACCCGTTTTCTTTACAGCTAATATGTCACTGGGCGTAAACTTAATCATGAGTCTTGCAAAACAGGCTGCTGCCATCTTGGGCGAAGATTTTGATATTGAGATAGTTGAAAAGCATCATAACCATAAGGTTGACTCACCAAGCGGCACAGCTCTTGTCCTTGCAGATGCGATCAACGAATCCTTAGCTACTAAGCACGAATATGTTTTTGGCAGACACGATAAAGACAGCAGACGCACAAAAAACGAGATAGGTATACATGCTATAAGAGGTGGAACTGTTGTCGGCGAGCATGACATTATGTTTTTAGGTAATGATGAAGTAATTCAAATAACCCATGCTGCTCACTCCAAAAATGTATTTGCAGTTGGAGCGATAAGAGCTGCTAAATTCATCTCAGATAAACAGAACGGATTATATAGCATGAGCGATATTTTAGCTTAAATATTTAAAGAAGGTAGCAATCACTACCTTCTTTTTTTGTCTTTTTATTGAATTTAATCCTCTTGAATGATGGTACGTAAGTAAAAAAACTCCTCCGTCTCCACTATCACATCAACATTTTTAGAGTCATCGTTTATCCTAATAATCCCCTCGAAGCTAAGCATGCGCAGGCAGTCAAATTGAATGTTCTAAGCCTTAATTGTTGCAAAATAGTACGATATAACCTCAGTGAATTCACCTTCTTTAGCAAGCTTATTAGGCTTAATCCGCTTAACACTTTACTGCTAGTCTATAGTCGGTCATGTCATCAAGTTTTGCTTCATCAGCTATTTTACTAACGAAAAAAATAAAGAGCCCTAAGGCTCTTTAAGTGTTTTAACGTATACTGTAGTTTGGTGCTTCTTTTGTTATGTTTATATCATGCGGATGGCTCTCAATAAGCCCTGCATTTGTTATTCTAATAAATTTGCCTTTTTGCCTTAGCGTTTCTATATCTGGCGTGCCGCAAAGTCCCATACCTGATCTAAGTCCACCAATCATTTGGAATACTGTTTCGGATAACTGTCCTTTAAATGGAACTCGTCCTTCAACGCCCTCAGGAACAAGTTTTTTTGCATCTTCCTGGAAGTATCTATCTGAGCTACCTTTTGCCATAGCAGCAAGAGATCCCATTCCTCTATATACTTTAAAGCTTCTGCCTTTGTATATTTCCATTTCGCCAGGGCTTTCTTCCGTCCCTGCAAACAATGAACCTATCATAACTGCATGTGCTCCAGCAGCAATAGCTTTTGGAATATCTCCTGAATATTTGATACCGCCATCAGCGATTAATGTTACTTTTTCATTTTTAACTTCTTCTGCACAATCCATAATTGCCGTAAGCTGTGGTACACCTATACCAGTTACTACACGCGTTGTACATATAGAACCAGGACCAATACCAATCTTTAAAACATCAGCACCAGCGTTTACTAAATCTCTTGCAGCTTCAGCTGTTGCGATATTACCAGCAATAAGAGGCATATTAGGGAATTTCTTTTTTAGAGTTTTCACCATATTAACTACATCAATATGATGTCCATGAGATGTATCAAGAGATAGAATATCTACTTTAGAATGTATTAACGCTTCTGCTCTTTCTATGGTATCTTTTGTAACACCAATAGCAGCGCCAACAACTAATCTACCATTAGAATCTTTTGCTGAATTAGGATATTGTATAGCTTTTTCAATATCTTTTATTGTAATAAGACCTTTAAGCTCTCCTTTTTTGTTTACGATAGGTAGTTTTTCTATTTTATTTTTTCTTAATATTTCTTTTGCTTGTTCAAGCGTCGTTCCTTCTTTAACTGTTACAAGGTTTTCGCTCGTCATCACATCTTTAATGTATTTAGTAAAGTCGGTTTCGAATCTTAAGTCTCTGTTTGTAAGTATGCCTACAAGCATATTCCCGTCCCCAGTTATTGGAACGCCAGATATTCTGTATCTTTCCATTAACTCAAGCGCATCAGATACTCTGTCATTTGGATGTAAATAAAAAGGATCAACTATAACCCCATGCTCTGACCTCTTAACTCTATCTACATGCTCAGCTTGATCCTCTATTGTCATATTTTTGTGAATTATTCCCATGCCGCCTTCTCTTGCAAGTGCAATTGCTAAACGAGATTCTGTTACTGTGTCCATGGCCGCACTAAGCATAGGAATGTTTAATTTAATGTTTTTTGTTAGTTGCACGGAAAGGTCTGCGTTTTTTGGAAGGATGGAGGATTGTTGTGGTACTAACAATACATCATCAAATGTTAAACCTTCTCTAATTTTTGCATTATTCATCTATAATCACCTCAAAAAATTAATCGTATAAAAAATTGTTCATTGTTGTTATAAAAAGATTTGAATATTAAAGATACTATATATTAATGGTTATTTCCTGTCAAGTTCGATTGTTTCAGGAAGACCATTTTTTCTCACATTAAAAAACATATACTGTTGTGCAATTCCTGCATATTCTCCAAATTTATTGTATGAAAATTCGCTCATCTCTTTTAATGAACAGTCGTCTTGTAAATATATTGACCTTGTAACTCGTTTTACCCATACATCGAGCGGATACGCTTGACCAAATCCATACGCAAACAATAATATACAGTCAGCTACTTTTGGACCAACACCATGTAATTGCTGAATTTTCTTTTTTGCATCACTATATTCCATTTCGCCTATTACTTCTAAGTCAAATCCATCATTTATTGATTTCACCGTTTGAGCAAGATATGGAGCTCTATACCCAGCTCCACACTCTATAAAATCTTGCACACTTGCTTTGATAAGTTCTGCTGGTGTTGGGAAAGCATAATATGTGCCAAATGTATCGTTTTTTGCTTCGCCAAAAGCAGTGCATATTCTATCAATAATACCCATTATTCTTTTAACGTTATTATTAGCTGAAATAATGAAAGAAATTAAAGTCTCAAAAGGATCCTGTTTTAGTATTCTAAGACCGCTACCATAATTAATACTCTCTTTAACATAATCGTCAAAAGATAGAGTGTCTTTAATTGCAGTATAATCAGTATCTAAATCAAGGTAGTCCCGCCAAAAAGGGAAAATGCTTTCATCACAAGGAAAAATATGCAGATTTCCATCTTGCATGTATATATTTGCACGTTTATCACCAGCTACTCCTATATATCCTTTTTCAGCAGGGAGAAACCTAAACACCTGCCCGGATTCAAAAATATGCTGCTCTTCAAAATCTTTTTGTCCAATTACTATTGCTTCTTTATTTTTAAAAACGACCTTCAAACGTCTCGCCCCTTTGTATAGAAAAATAGCCGTAGCACTAAGCTACGGCCATAATTATATGCTAATTAATTCTCAGAAGCTACTGTTTGAGGATATACACTTACTAGTTTCCTATCGCGCTTCTTTTCGAATCTAACTACACCATCACTAGTAGCAAAAAGTGTATCGTCTCCACCTATGCTAACATTTGTGCCTGGATGTATTTTTGTTCCTCTTTGACGAACTAAGATGTTGCCAGAAAGAACAAATTGACCATCCGCTCTTTTTGTACCTAATCTCTTAGATTCACTATCACGTCCGTTTTTTGTAGAACCCATGCCCTTTTTGTGAGCAAACAATTGTAAATTAATTTTTATCATTACCGCACCTCCTATACTCTATACGTGCATTATCTGGATATGTATCGCATATGGCCTTAAGTGAAAGTTCCATTGTCTCAAGTATAGCCATCGCTTTTTCGTTTGTTTCAAGTATCTCTACAGTTAAAAGCCCATCTTCTGTTACGCTTTTAACCTGTACACAAGCTACATGCTCAAGGCCAATAAGTCCACTTTGAGCTAAAACAGAAACACCTGCACAGACAATATCTTGCCCATAATCATCGTACATACTGTGCCCACTTACACTAAAAGATATTATTTTGTCTGCCTCTTTACATATAACTATATTAATCATATTATTCTGCTGCTTCTACTGAATCGTCGGCTTCTGCTTTCTTTGCAGTAGGTTTTCCAACACTTATTATTTCAAGTTCTGTATAAGGTTGTCTGTGTCCTTGCTTTTTACGATAAGTTTTCTTAGCCTTATACTTAAATATAATGATCTTTTCACCCTTACCATGAGCTTTAACTTCAGCTTGAACTTTAACGCCTTTAACTATTGGTGTTCCAACTTTTATCGTTTTACCAGTACCAGTCATTAACGCATCAAGAGTAACTGTTTCGCCAACTTCTAGTGCAAGTTTTTCAACGCGTATTACGTCGCCTTTTTCAACTTTGAACTGTTTTCCGCCTGTTTCTATTATTGCATACATTCTAAATACACCTCCCTAATCCCAGTCTCGCCTCGGCATGGTACCATTAACATGGTTTTAAAACCAGCAAAGAGCGGCTACCAAAGAATAATATCATATATGCGAATTTGTGTCAATTCCAATTATATCAGCTTATTTTAAGCGTATTCTCTAAATTTATCTTGTCCTTTTTACTTAACACTTCAACATCATATTTTTCTATGTGATTATTCTTAGTTTTAAGATAGAAGTCCCTGTTTGCATTATCTAATAATGGATACGGACCTTTTAACATCTCTTCAAGTAGTGGCAGTACGTCGCTATGCGCACATATTAACACTATTTCGCCCGAATAATTCTCCATTTTTCTTTTTGCTTCTTTTATTATCTTTATAGCTACAACTTCTTTTGAGTCCACCACTCCGCTACCACTGCAATACGGACATGTCACTTTTAAAGAAGATCTGAGCGACTTTCTTTCTTTTTTTCTTGTAAGTTCGACAAGCCCGAGCTGAGTCATTCCTACTAGTGTAGTCTTTGTTTTATCTTTAGCAAGCTCCGCTTGGAAACCATCAAGTAGTTTTTGCTTACTCACATCTTGCAGCATATCAATAAAGTCAATTACGATTATTCCATTTATATCTCTAAGCCTAATTTGCCTTGCAATTTCAATTGCTGCTTCTGTATTTGTTTCAAGAATCGTCTGCTCGAGGTCAGATGTTCCGACGAACTTACCTGTGTTTACGTCTATAACAGTAAGTGCTTCTGTGTTATCAATTACAAGATACGCACCGTTTTTCAGCCAAACTTTTCTGCTAAGCGCTTTTGAAAATGCATCTTCAAGGCCATACGACTCTAGCATATCTCCATCGCCTTCATAAAGCTTAACTCTTTCCTCTAGGTTAGGTGCCATAATTTTAGTAGCAGCTACTATTTTACTAAAATACTCCTCGTCGTTTACAAGCATCTCTTCTACATCCATATTAAACACATCTCTTAAAGTTCTAAAAATAAGAGATTCTTCAGAATGAATTAGCCTTGGTGCCGAAACAAGTGTATATTTATTTTTAATACGTTCCCATAATCTTTTTAAAAATTGTATTTCATGAACAAGCTCTTCTTCGCTTTTGCCTTTTGCTTCTGTACGAACTATTACTCCAACTCCACTTCCTTGGAGCGTACTTTCCGCAATACTTTTTAGTCTACCTCTTTCATGCTCATCATCAATACGCCTAGATACACCCACATAATTTACTGTCGGCATTATTACAGCAAGTCTTCCAGGCAAAGTCACATGAGATGATATCCTAGCTCCTTTGTTGCCAATAGGCTCTTTAAGAACCTGTACCATAATATCTTGACCTTTTTTCAGGACGTTTTTAATATTAGGTATTATCGGTTCTGTTGATTTTTCCTCAAAAACAAAGTCTGATTTGTTTATCAAGACATCTCCAGCAAATAGGAAAGCATTCCTATCTTGTCCTATCGAAACAAATGCAGCTTGCATTCCAGGTAATATGTTTTCAACTTTACCTTTGTATATATTGCCTACTGTGCGCTCTTTACCGCGCATCTCGATATATATTTCAGATAAGGATCCATCTTCTTGTAATAAAACACGAGCCCAATAATCATTTACATCTACCAATATCCTTTTAGTCATCTACAAAACCTCTTTACACTATTTAGCTCAAGCGGTGTATTCATCATAGTTGTTAAGCAATATCTTTCTAGTATCACATATGCAGAGCATTTTTAGCCTTAAAATATATAAAAGAAATAGTAATAAATATCATCAAGAAATTATATTTACATTACTTTTCTTTCGAACGTAATAAAAGCATTTTCTATAAAAAAATGCTACACCTTAGTAAGTGTAACATTATTTTCTTTCATGGTCAACGGTGCTAAAACTGCTCTTGCTTAAAGCTCCTATAGTAGTTTGCGAGCCTTTTTCAATGGCACCTTGCAAGATATCTTCCTCACCTATGAAGCCATTTAACTGCATATCATCATCTAAAACAGCAACAACGTTATATCTTACAGAGCTAAAATTACTTATTATTTTACTAACCCTTTCGCCTTTATACGCCGCCATTGGCATTACTCCAATGTACCCTTGTTTGCCTAATCTTTGCCTTTTTGCCATGATACCGCGAGCTAGTGTGTATGCGTTGTGATTTTTTTCTTTCACTGCATTTGCAATGATAAAAGCACCAATCACAAAAGCATTTATATTTATTATTCCATAAAAAGCTGAATATACTGCACCAATTAAAAACACCGCACCTATCAAAATACTTATGTAGATAGATATTGCATTTGCTCGTTTCTCTTCAAATATCTTTTTCAATATTGCTCTTAGTGCACATCCTCCGTCAAGCGGAAGAGCTGGAATCAAATTTATGCCTGCAAGTATTGCATTTGCATATATAAATGTGTCAATCCAGCTAGCATAGAAGATCATGTATTTGACAAAAGCAGATGCAATTACTGCTAGAGTTATGTTCATTAGCGGTCCTGCTATTGCAATAAAAAACTCTGTTTTTTCACCTACCGCATAAAACGATTCAATTTCTGCTATCCCACCAAAAGGTGTGAGCCTGATGCTTTTAACCGTAAGACCACACTCTCTAGCAACAAACACATGACTCAGCTCATGCAATATAAACGCAATGAAGATTATAAAAAACTGTTGCAAAAGCCCTAAATATGCTAGAAGCGCAAATATTATTAATGATAGTATATCCGTCTTTACTTCTATTTGGCCCACAGAGCATAATTTCATATAATTTGCACTCTTCCTATAAAGCTATTTGTTAATCCCCATCCTTTATAAACTGTTTTGGATCTACTGGACGGCCATTGTTCTTCACTTCAAATAACAATTCTGTAGAGTTTAGCACGCCGATTTTTTGGGTTGAGGTAACTGTATCACCTTTTTTCACTGTTATGCTAGTTAAGCCATAATACGAAGAGTAAATTGCATCCGTATGTTTAATTTGCACATATTTTCCTAGCGTACTATCTTCGCCAACTATTGCAACCGTTCCTCCAGCAGCCGCTGTTACTGTAGCACCTTTTACTCCTAAAAGCGTTATTCCAGTGCTATTTGAATCAGCAAATGATGTCTTTACTTCGCCTGTTATAGGATAATTCATTTCAGGAACACCACTAAAAGTCTGCGTTGAAGTTGTTGCTTCATTAACAAATTGTAGTTTGCCTAGTGTTTGATCAATGTTGAGTTCGTAGGATATCGCTTGTTTCACGCTTGCCGTAATGCTATTTGTTATTGGCGAATCAATCATTTTAATACCGTATATCGCTAGCACAGCAATAATGCAAACTGCTAAATTACGCAGCATAGAATGTACTAATGGATCCTGTGATTTAAACTTACTAAAACCGTTTCTTCTCGCATTCTTTATTCTATCAAAATTAATCGACTTGAAAGTCCTGCTAGACCTTTTAAAGAAGTTTGCTCCCTTTTTCTTTTTAGGTGTTGAAAACTGTTGTCTTCTTTTTTCAAGTCTTTCTCTTGCATTTAATTCTCTATGGCGTTCTTCTACTGTAACAAAACTTGATGTCTCTATGTGATCTAATGCACTTCTATTTTCCATAGTGCTCCCTCCATTAGCTATTAATAATAATACTTATTCAAGCTTTAATGAAGAAATGATAAAAAAACACCCATGATAGGTGTTTTTTAAATATAATATTTATTTAATTGAGAACTCATTAAATGGTTTGTTTGTGCCTCGCCGCAATGCAATATTTTGCACGAGTCCTATTGCAATGAAGTTTGCAAGCATACTGGATCCTCCATAGCTCATAAACGGAAGAGGTATACCAGTTACAGGCATCATGCCAATATTCATTCCTATGTTTTCAAATATATGAAACAGAAACATCGATGCTACGCCAACTATCATAAGACAACCAAGTGTATCGGGTGCTTTCATGGCCAAATACATCATCCTAAATATTAGTGCTGCATAAAGAACAACAAGTATCGTGCCACCTACAAAACCAATCGTCTCTGCTGTAACCGAAAATATGAAGTCTGTGTGACTATCGGGCAAAAATCCAAGTTTAGAGAGTGTACCTTCTGCAAATAGTCCTTTCCCTGTTAACTGACCAGAGCCAATAACAAGTTTTGCATTTGCAACCTGCAACCCTGTACCATTAACATCAGCTAGCGGGTTAAAAAAGTTTAGTATTCTATTTTTTTGCCATGTGGCCATAAACAGCCAAGCAATTGGCAGCGATGCAATGCCGACTCCTGCAATTGATAATATTATCTTCCAGCTTGTCTTTGCAATAAAGAGTATACCAGCTAAGATGCAGACATAAACAAATGCTGTGCCCCAGTCTGGCTGTAACATGATAAGTACAAACGGAATCCCAAAATAGCCAAATATAGAAAACAAATCAGTAAATCTGGTTATTTCGCCGTTGCCTCTCATTTTATCAGATACGACTTTTGAAAGTGCGATAATTATTGTTATCTTAGCTAGCTCTGAAGGCTGAATTGTTCTTTCTCCAATAACCTTAATCCACCCTACAGTACCTCTTGTAGCTGTTCCTAACACTAATAGTAAAAAAAGTACAGCAATATTACCCCAGTAAAACCATTTATATTTTTCTGCATAAAACCTATAATCAATAATCGAAACAAAAGTCATTGCAACAAGCCCTACTCCAACCCAAAGAAGCTGTAACATAGAATATTTTGTTACAATAGACGTACCAGTTGTGCCAGATGTTGCAGTTGCTACCATCAATATGCTTATTGCACATATAGCAAGTACTAAAGCTAGCAGAAACCAGTCATATTTAAATATAGTATTTTTAAAATTTATTTTCAATTATTCTACCACCCAGTGTCTTTATTTGGCATCAATTGATACATTTGCCAAAAAGCTCGCCTATATAGCGAGCGCATTTTTAAAATTTAATTGGTATGCTTGCTACCAGAGCACTTGAAAATCCTCCATGGCCGTCTCCAACTGGTGAGATTTCAATTTCTACTGCGTCAAGATCAATGTTTAGATGCTTTGAAATAACATTAATAATATCTGTCTTAATTTCCTCAAGTACCTTAGGATCTATTCTAGTCTTATCACTCATAAGCACTAGCTTAAGCCTATCTCTCGCTATATCCTTTGATGCCGGTTTCTTTTCGAAAAATTTAAATATATTAAACATGCTTAACCTCCAGTCGTTACTTTTTAAATAGTTTTTTCAGTTTATTAAAAAAGCCCAGATCGTCTTCGATATTCATAAACGGAATTTCTTGTCCCATAATTCTCTTAACTATGTTTCTATAAGCCATGCCAGCTTTAAAGCCCGAAGTTACTATTGGTTCACCAAGATTCGAAGAACGAATAATATTCTCGTCTTCTGGAATAATTCCAAGCAATGGGATACCAAGAATATCAAGAGTATCTTCAATACTCATCATATCTCCACGTTTAACCATCTCAGGTCTAATTCTGTTTATAATTAACTTTGGTTCTGTTATGCCATGTGCTGACAATAGTCCAATAATTCTGTCTGCATCTCTTACTGCGGATACCTCAGGAATAGTAACAACAATAGCGCTGTCTGCTGCAGCAATAGCATTTTTAAACCCATGCTCGATACCAGCTGGGCAATCTACTATTACATAATCAAACTGTTCTCTTAATTCAGCTATTACGACTTTCATCTGTTCCTCAGAAACAGCCATTTTATCTCTTGTTTGTGCTGCGGGCAATAGATAAAGTCCTGAATAACGCTTGTCCTTTATTAATGCTTGGTTAATCTTGCATGTTCCCTCAACAACATCAACAAGATCGTATACTATTCTATTTTCTAAGCCCATTACTACGTCCAAATTTCTTAATCCAATATCTGTATCAACTAAGGCAACTTTCTTGCCTTCTATCACTAGACCTGTGCCAAGGTTAGCCGATGTTGTAGTTTTCCCAACGCCACCTTTTCCAGATGTGATTACTATTACTTCGCTCATATAACTCCTCCTGCAACAACATACATTTTTATTTATCAAGTGGCTCTATGGTAATTGTACCATTTTTAGAACAGGCTATTTCTGGGTATTTGCTCTTCGAACTCTTGTCAGGACTTACCGCAATCAAATTACCAATTCTAAGCTGTACTGGCTGTAATTCTATGGCCGTTACTATAGATTTTTCGTCTCCCAGTGCACCTGCATGAGCTAATCCTCTTAAGGCACCCATGATCAATATGTCACCAGTAGCAATTATTTCAGCTCCGGCATTCACATCACCCAAAATAATGATGCTGCCATCATATTCTACCCTTTGTCCACTTCTGATTGTTTCTTTCAAGTATAACGACTTTTTATTAGGAACAACTGTGTTACTTACATTTTTATTATCTTTTTTGGATCTATCTGCAAAAGTAATATTGATCGTACGTAGTTTTTCTTTTAACAGAGAACTAATCTTGTCCCTATTTTGTGCAGACAAAGTAGTATAACTAATACAAACATTACTTAAGCCTTCAAAAAACACTTCATTCTTCTCCAATTTCTGTTGGAGCTCATTAAATATCATGTCAAAGCTTACTTTTGCCGGCAGCAATATTTCTAGTCCTTCTTTTTTCCCTTTAATAATGATATTGTCTTTTTCTTGCATTTTCCATCCACTTTCGATTCTTTTTTCCACACCATATTATACAATAAATATTATATTCTTACACTATAAAGTTAATAGCCAAGTGAATTTAAATCTGTATTGGTCGTCTTCGCTTCTTCAGCTTTTTTGTCCAAGTAGTACTGAACTACTTGCTTTACTGTATACGCGCCTTTTGACCCTGAATACCCACGAGGTAAATAAACAACTATTGCTATTTCAGGGTCATCTTTTGGAGCATAGCATACAAACCAAGATGTATTCTCTATATCAACGTTTGTACCTTTATACCCGGTTTGTGATGTTCCTGTTTTACCTGCTATTTGACTTTTGTATTTAAAAGTAGCAAATGTACTTGCAGCAGTACCGCCATCTTCGTCAGATACAACCTTTACCATACCTTGTTGTATGTAACTTAGATACGTCTGAGAAACATTTAATTTATAGTAAATTGAAGGTTGTGTTTCTGTTACTGTGCCATCAGAAGCTACAATTTTATCAATAAGGTTTGCATTATAAACTGTTCCACCGTTTGCTATCGCCGCAATATACCTAACGGCTTCAATTGGGGTTATAAGCGAAACACCCTGCCCAATTCCAGTTGTAACCGTTAACAATTGGTTCCATGTAATATCATAAAGTAAATCCGAAATATCTTTATACCAAAATTTCTGCAAATTAACTGTTTCGGATATTCCAAGCTCTTCACGCATAATACGTCTTATTTCAGGACCAACCTCACTTGTTGTTCCTACAAGCTTTATTATATTATTTGCCGCTGAAGCTATTTTCGCATCATCAGGTGTAATGTTGCTCTTTTCACAGTCAGCCTTTAAATATTCAACTATTTTATTATATACAAGGATCGCTTTAGATGTTTTTTGGTTGTTTACATCTTTTGTATTGTCGTATAATACGCTCTGCCCACCGATTTGCCCTGTCGTTTCGCCAGGTAGTTGAACTCCCGTTGTACTTGTTAAACCAAATTTTTCTGCCCAATTGTTTAATGCATCTATTTTCAATCTTGATGCCACTGTGTAGAAGTAATAGTTACATGACACTTCAAGTGCCTTAACAATATCAACATCCCCATGACCAGATGACAAATAACATCTCGGCGCAGATCTCTCGTCAATACCGTCTGTAAATATAACATTATCATGAATAATGGTATTTCTAGTAATAACACCCTCAGCGAGCCCCGCTAGCCCAGTTACCATCTTAAAAATAGAGCCTGGAGCTGCCTTACTGGCTATGGCCTTATTTAATAGCGGTGTTCTAGTGTCATTTGTTAGAGATGCATATTCTTCAGTCGATATCCCGCCTGAAAACAGATTAAGATCGTATGATGGGTAGCTGCTCATGGCGAGTATATTTCCCGTTTTAACATCCATTACAACAGCTGCTCCACTATTACATTTTTCTATCTCTCTAGTAGCAAGCACTGCCGAATATTTGTCTGGGTTTGACGCAATACGCTGTTCTTCAAATTCACGTACCTGTCTGATGTTTTCTTCAAGTGCATCATCTAAAAGCATTTGAAGCGATAAGTCAATTGTAAGAAAAACATCGCTACCATTTGTAGCTTCCTTATTGCTTATTTCTGAGGTAATCCTACCCTTTATGTCCGTTTCTACAACCTCTTCGCCTTGTCTCTCAGAGATATTGGCAGATAGAGCCTCTTCCATTGTCTTCTCTATTCCAGAAACTCCAATCAGACTATCCTGACTATATCCAAGTGCAGTGTATTTTGTTACTGTAGTATCGTCTGTCATACGCCCCATATAGCCAATAATATGCGCTGCTGTTGAATTCTTTGTATATACCCTAGTAGTGCTTTCTGCAATGGAAATTCCAGAGAAAGTATCGGATTTTGATTCAACCTCTGCAACACATTTTGTATTAACATCATAAGAAATAGTAACTGGAAGATACGAAACATACGATGTCAACTGAACCTCCTGCCAAACGGAAAGCAAACTGCTTATCTCTTCATATGGTAAATCTGTTGGTATTTGATATTTATCACACAAATCCAGAAAAATCTGTTCAGGCGTATCTGTTGAGTTAACGTACATATTCGAGCGCCAACGTGTCTCTCTAGTTTTTGCTGCTGACTCGCTTATATTTCCCCAACTAAAATAATATTCGCCTTTATCATTTTTAACAATTGCAAATGTATTGATAAATTTTCCACCGTTACTAGTAACAATATCATATAGTTCAATGAATTGTTGCGTATAGCTAGAACGTATTGCTTTAGTACTTAAAGATTCATTTCTAGTGAAAATAACATTATAGCACTTTTGATCCATAGCAAGTGGCACTCCATTTATATCAAGGATCTTGCCGCGCTCACCATAAACAGGTATTGTTTTGGTAGTTCTAGCAATAAGTGCATCAGAAATAGAGTCACTTTGTATGATCATAATATTATTCATTTTTATTATAAGAGCAAAAAACATCAATATTACTAAAACGCCGACAATAATAAATCTGCTTCTCATTTTTTCTAACATACTTTTCTCCTAATGCTTTAGCAATATATCCAGATCAGTGTTAAACCGTCTCATAAAATGCAATGTGTATAATTTTCTCAAAACGAAATACATGCCTTCTGCAATAATACAATTATACAAAATAGCAGGCAAATAGTATCTTACTAAACAATAGAAAAACGAAACATAAGTGCCAGATATTCTAATCGTAAGCATAATAATAATGCCACTAATTAGCGTGGCAATCGCAGTAAATATTGCTGGTTTTATTATAGTTTCGTTTGTAAGATCGCGAACTTTACGACCAGATATTAAACCAATTAACAGATATACAAAAGCATACATTCCAAGGACAGACCCTGCCGTTGTGTCTATAAAAAGACCACCGATAAGTCCTGTTAAACCTGCAGTAATACTACCCTCAAGTAATCCAATGCATACAACAAACACAAGGAAAATATCGGGCAAGACAGACAGTATACTTATATAATTAATAAAAGATGTGTTGAACAATGCAAAAAAAAGAGTCAACACAAATAAAACAATATATCTCACTTTATTAAGACCCTTCCTTATCCCCGACTACTATTAAAACTTCTTCAATCGAAGAAAAACTTACATAAGGCTTAACTATCGCATAATTCTCTAGTTTATCGCCCTTAGTACTCATTTCAACTACTTCACCTATAGGTAGCCCTTTTGGATAAATGCCACCAAGCCCAGATGTTAATACTTTATCTCCAGGTATAAGATTAGACTCAATTGGAAGATAAACCATTTTAAGATTTGAGTTTGTCCTGTCCTGGTCTGTGCTTCCTTGGATTATGCCGGTATCACGTGTACGTTCTACTATACCGCTTATCGAACTGTTCTCATCTGTGATGCTCATAACTTTAGAGTAGTTGGCGCCGACTTCAACGATCTTTCCAATAACTCCATCAGCAGTAATTACGCCCATATCTACTTTAATGCCTTCATGCTTGCCAGCACTAATTGTGAATGTATCAAACCAATATCCAGGATCGTGTGCAATAACTTTTGCTGTAACATACGAATAACCTGGGTTCGCATTTTTATAATCAAGTAGCTCAGATAGCCTAGCATTTTCTTGCTCTAGCTCCTGTAACTTTAGATTTTCACCTTCGAGTTTTTCTATTTTTGCAATAAGCTCTTTGTTTTGTTCTATCGCTTCATTTCCGCCAAAAATATTATTGAAAAGATTTGAAAATGTAGTTGTAACGTTCTTTGCAGTATTTTCAATAGGTGCATAAATAGCTCCGAATGTGCCAGTAGCCCCGCCAGTTGCTTTGCCAATTATGGATACAACGATTAAAAGTGCTATACACCCTACAAGTATTATGCCTATTTTTACGAGTTTACTTTTTTTAAATTTGGGCATTTTTGTAAACCTTTCGTTTCTCTTCTATAGGCTTAGATTATAACACATTTTAGGGCACTAGTTCTACATAAAATCGCCTTTGTACATTTTTTCGATTTCATTAATATGTTCAACTGCCTTAGCAGTGCCATTAACCACACAATCAAGTGGATTGTCAGCAATATGTACTGTAATATCAGTTTCAGCATTTATTAATCTATCAATTCCATCTAACTGTGCACCACCGCCAGTCAAATATATTCCATTATTAACAATATCTGCTGCAAGCTGTGGAGGCGCTTTCTCAAGTGTTTGCTTTACAGCATCAATTATTGCATTGAGTGGCGATTTAAGTGCGCCTGCCAGCTCTTTTGTCGTCACTGATATTGTTTTTGGCAACCCTGTGAACGAGCACATTCCTTGTATGTTCATACGTACATTCTTATCGCCAATTAAAGCTGAGCACAAATTGATTTTTACTTGCTCAGCAAACGATTCGCCAATATATAGATTGTACCGCTTTTTAATGAAATTAATTATGGATTCATCCATGCTATCACCGCCAACACGGATCGATTTGCATGTCACAATTCCTCCAAGAGACATAATAGCAACCTCAGTCGTCCCTCCCCCGATATCAACTACCATACTTCCAATTGGCTCTTCCAATGGCAACCCAGCACCAATCGCGGCAGCGATAGGTTCTTCTAGCAGTGTCACTTCTTTGGCTCCAGCAGATTTTGCTGCTTCCTCAACTGCTCTTCGCTCAACATCAGTAACTCCAAACGGAACACAAATAACTATTCTAGGCCTGAATCCAACTTTAGCACTATATTTTAGCGCTTTTTATATAAAATATTTAAGCATGATTTCTGTGATATTATAATCTGCAATAACACCGTCTTTAAGTGGTCTAACAGCAAAAATATCGCCTGGAGTTCGCCCAATCATCTTCTTAGCTTCTTCTCCAACTGCGAGCACTTTTGTGTTACCATTTTCCAGCATTCTAACTGCTACTACAGATGGCTCCCTCAATACAATTCCTTTTCCTTTACAAAAGACTAATGTGTTTGCAGTACCGAGATCTATCCCTAAATCCTTTGAAAAAAGGTTTATAGACATAAAAATGCACTCCTCTCTCTACAATAAATATTGTTTCCAAAGGAGTGTATATTACTCGCAGCGCTATATCACCGTATAGTTTATTCTATTGTTTTTAGTATTGAATACAGTTTCGCGGCAGGCAAACCCATTACATTATAGTAACAGCCATCAATGCGTGTAACAAATATGCAAGCACTGCCTTGTATACCATAAGCACCAGCTTTATCCATTGGTTCACCAGTTTTTATATAGTCATTTATTTCATTATCGCTTAATTCTTTGAAATAGACATTTGTTTTCTCATAATCGCAGATCGTTTTACTGGTCATTGTATCGATAACACATATTCCTGTGAATACTGAGTGTTTTTTACCGCTTAGCTTTTCTAGCATATTTTTTGCGTCGAACTCATCTTTTGGTTTTCCTAGTATTTCGTTACCGAGCGCAACAATTGTGTCAGCCGCAATTATTATACCTTCATAGCTTTTAGCAACATGCATTGCCTTTTGTTTTGCTAGTGACAGTACATATTCATCTGGAGCACAAGCGATAATGCTCTCATCAATTTCAGCAGGAATAATATCAAATTCTCTAAAACCCATTTTTGTTAATATCTCTGCTCTTCTTGGGGATGCAGACGCTAATAGTATACGTTTATTCATTTTACCACCAAATAAAAAAGCGCCATAAAGGCGCTTTAGTAATTAAATTTGCTTGGGAATCATGTCAATCGCTTTTTTAGGGCACTTAACTGCGCATGCGCCACAACCAGTACAATTTTCAGTAATTATTTTATGTACTTGCTTTAGTTCGCCTTCGATCGCATCAAACTTACATTGTTTTTTGCAAATAGTGCAACCGATACAATCATCTTCTCTAATTACAGCTACTTTTTTGTTTGAGAAATCTGCTGCAATTGTTTTTGTTGGGCAAACTTCTGCGCATTTCAAGCATCCAGTACATTTTTCGTAGTCAATTACTGGGATATTATCAACCATTGTAATAGCACCAAATTCACAAGCTTTAAAGCATAACTGGCATCCTATACAACCTTTTTTACAAACACTGCTGACAACTTTGCCAAAGCCAGTGTTTTTGCAAAGAACTTGCACTTTATTTTTTGAAACATACGGTAGAAGAGAAATAACACTCTTAGGGCATTCTTTTATACATGCACCACATGCCGTACATTTTTCTGGGTCTATTTCTATAATACCATTCTTTTTAATAATAGCATCAAACTTACATACGTTTATACAGTCGCCAAAACCGATACAACCGAACTGGCAAGACCTAGGGCCTTCGTTAACCATGTTAGCTGCTGCACAAGATTGAAGGCCTGCATATTCGTATTTATTTGAGCAAGTATCTTTATCGCCTTGGCACATGATTTGTGCAACCATCTTTTCGCCTTCTGGACCAACCGTAGCACCAATAACACTTGCAACTGCGGCTTTTTGCTCCGCACTAGATACAGGACAACCATCAGGTAGAGCTTTGCCTTCTGCTACTGCTGCTGCAAATCCGTCACATCCTGGGAAGCCACATGCACCACAGTTTGCGCCTGGAAGTGCTTCACGTATACGCGCAACACGATCATCAACCTCAACTTCGAACTTCTTTGCTGCAAACCCAAGGCCAACACCAAACAAGAGGCCAAGTACGCTTAATACTATTATAGGTATTGCTATCTGTTCTAACATAACTTTACACCTCCTATTTAATCAAGCCTTGGAAACCTAAAAACGCAATCGACATAAGGCTTGCTGTCACTAACGCTATAGGGAACCCTAGGAATGACTTTGCAATATCATTTGTATCCATTCTTTCTCTAATACCTGCGAAAAGAACTATTGCAAGCATAAATCCAAGTGCACCACCAGTACCGTTTATAAGCGTTTCTATCAAATTGTATTGTGAATTTATATTAAGTATAGCAACACCAAGCACCGCGCAGTTTGTTGTTATCAGCGGTAAATAAACACCTAGAGACTGATAAAGTGTCGGGCTTGATTTCTTTATAAACATTTCTACAAATTGCACAAGTGCAGCAATAACTAAGATAAAAGCTATTGTCTGCATATACTCAATATGCAAAGGAACAAGAACATAATACTGTAGTAACCAAGTAATAACAGAAGCAAGTGCCATAACAAATGTAACAGCAGCACCCATGCCTACAGCCGTCTCAACCTTTCTTGATACACCAAGGAAAGGACATATTCCTAAGAATCTAGATAAAACGAAGTTGTTTACTAATATTGAGCTTAGGAGTATTAGCATAATTCTTGTAAAACCATCCATTATGCGTTACCTCCTTTTTTAGAGGATATTTTATTAACTAGAGCCATCATAACTCCAAATACTAAGAAGCCACCAGGTGCTAGTATCATCATAAGAGCTGGTTGGTATGCTGCTCCCATAACACTTATCCCGAATATTGTACCATTGCCTAGTATTTCACGTACCGAAGCTATAAGTAAAAGACCTAGTGTAAATCCAATACCTATTCCTATACCATCAAGTAAAGATGGTATAACTTTGTTTTTAGATGCGAATGATTCTGCTCTTGCAAGTATTATACAGTTAACAACTATTAGCGGTATAAATATTCCAAGAGATTCATTTAGTGCTGGTAAAAATGCTTTTAGTAGCATTTGTACTACAGTAACGAAAGAAGCAATAACAACTACAAACGCTGGAATACGTACTTGTTCAGGTATAAAGTTCTTTAACATTGCTATTACTACGTTTGAGCCAACCAAAACGAATGTTGTAGCTGCACCCATGCCTAAAGCATTAACTGCCGCAGTAGTAACAGCAAGGGTCGGGCATGTGCCAAGCACTAGTCTAAAAGTTGGGTTCTCATTGAAGATACCGTTTGTAATGACTTTGAATAGTTTCATTGTCCTTCCCCTCCTTCATTCTTAAGGTTTGCTACAAAAAAACTATCAGCAGTGTTTACTGCTTTGGTAACTGCTTTAGACGTTATAGTAGCTCCTGTAAGTGCAGATATTTGGTTACCACTTGGTGAACCACTTTTAATTACCTCAATTGTCTTTGAGGTATCCAAACCAGCATACTGATCTCTAAAAGAAGCTTTTGAAGCGTTTGCTCCAAGTCCTGCTGTCTCTGAGTTTGATCCTACTATTATGCCAGTAACTTTACCATCTAGGTTAATACCAATTGTTACTTCGAAAGAACCGCCGTAGCCTTTAGTAGTAACTTTTGCTGTATATCCTACAGTTTTTTCTGCTGCGATTCCTTTGTATATTTCAACGATACTGTCATAGTCAGTCATATCATATTTGCTAATATCTATTTTTTCAAAGGTTTCTGCAGTTGGAAGTGTGTTTTTCCTAGCTAAATCATTAGCCATTTGAATTTGTTCAGCAATAGGGTCTGTTGTTATATAATTTGTATAACCAAGCGCTAGAGCAGCAACTAAGCATATTACTGTAAGCTTTATTCCTAATTTAAACACTCTTAGCCACCTCCCCATATACTCTCGGTTTAGTGAATTTATCAATTAGTGGAGCAGCTACGTTCATAAGTAGTATCGAATATGATACGCCTTCTGGGTAACCGCCGAATACTCTTATAACAGCAGTTAATAGACCACAGCCTATACCAAATATTATTTGGCCTTTAGCTGTAATTGGTGATGAAGAATAATCTGTTGCCATAAAGAACGCACCAAGCATTAATCCACCAGCAAATATGTGGTTAAGTGGATTTTGCCCGAATGCCAATGTAAGTACAACTACTGTACCAATAAAGGATACAGGTATTCTCCATGTTATAACCCCTCTATATAGTAAATATGCTGCGCCAATAAGCAGTGCAAGCGCCGAAACCTCGCCGATACAACCGCCTATATTACCAATAAACATGTTCCATACTGAAGGTAGTTGGCCGACGGCCTCTCCACCTTTCATTATCGCAAGAGGTGTTGCTCCAGATACTGCCGATGCAGTGCCTGTTGTTACCCAAGTAGTCATTGCTACTGGCCAAGAGGCTAGTAAGAATGCACGTCCGCCTAATGCTGGGTTCATGAAGTTTTGGCCAATGCCGCCAAATAATTGTTTAACTATTAATATTGCAAACGCTGAGCCTATAGCTGGCATCCAAATTGGTACCGCTGGCGAAACGTTAAAAGCAACAAGGATACCTGTTACAACAGCACTTAAATCTCCTGTAGTAATAGGCTTTTTCATAAAGGCTTCTACTGCTGTTTCACATATAACGGCAGATAATACTGAAACTACCGTAATAAGAAGCGCATTTATTCCGAATATATACACCGCCCAAATAAGAGCTGGCATTAAAGCAATAAGGACATCCATCATTATTACTTTTACTGACTCATTAGTTCTTACATGGGGTGATGAGGTTGATATAAGATTCATTTAAATTACACCTCCTATTTCTTATTTTTACGAATCTGTAGAATTTGCTTTTTAGCAACTCTAATAGACTGCGCAAGATTTCTTTTTGCTGGGCATATGAAAGAACAGCTACCGCATTCAATACAATCCATTGCTTTATACTCATCACATTTGTCATACATTCCTTTTATTGAAAATGCATTGATAGTTAATGGTAATAAACCAACAGGACATACCGTAGCGCATCTACCGCATCTGATGCATGCTGTTTCTTTTTCTGTATTTGCAAGTTGCTTATCAAGAACAAGTATTCCTGATGTACCTTTGCCAACAGTTGTAATTTCAGGATCGAATATTGACATACCCATCATAGGTCCACCGCTTATTATCTTTACTGGCTCTCCCTTGAATCCACCGCACTGGTCTATCATGTCTTGGAATGTTGTCCCAACACGTGCTAAAAGGTTTGACGGTTCATTTACAGCACCAGTAACAGTAACAATACGTTCTACTAAAGGTTTGCCTGTTTCTATAGCTTGAGCAAAAGTAGCTGCTGTTCCAACGTTTGAAACAACTATGCCAACTGCAATAGGTAATCCACCGGATGGCACTTGCCTTCCAGTTAAAGCTTCTATTAGTTGTTTCTCAGCGCCTTGTGGATATTTGGTTTTTATAAGCTCTACGCCTATGCCGTCATATGGTTCGCACGCTTTTTTAATAACTTCATATGCGTCCATTTTGTTTTGTTCGATACCAATAATACCGCGTTCTGCTCCTAGTAGCTTTTTAAAAGCATATAGACCTTTTACAACAAGCTCTGGCATCTCAAGCATAAGCCTGTGATCAGCAGTTAGAAAAGGCTCGCACTCTGCGCCATTAAGTATTACTGTATCGCAATGCGTGTCTTTTGGTGGTGAAAGTTTAACATGCGTAGGGAATGTAGCGCCGCCCATACCAACTAACCCTGCTTTTAGCGATATGTCTTTTAATTGTTCAGGTGTTAAATCGTCAATAGTTCCATACGGTTTAACGTTCTCATCGATTTCATCTTTGAAATCGTTCTCGATAATGATTGTCTCAACCTCTTTACCCGACATATGCATCATTTTCTTAACGTCTTTGATCTTGCCGGATACAGGAGAATGGATGGGAGCCGATACGAAGCCTGCAGCTTCGCCTATAAGCTGGTACATTTTTACAGTGTCGCCTTTTTTGACAACAGGTTTACACGGGGCTCCAATGTGCTGTGACATTGGTACCATAAGAACGCTAGGCACTTTAGCAGCTTTGATTGCAACATGCTCACTATACCTTTTGCCCTCGTGTATTTTCTGTAAAGGATGTACTCCTCCCTTAAATGTGTGTAATAGAGCCAATATTAAGACACCTGCCTTATTCATTTTTAAAAATTTTCATAAAATACCTTCCATATTGTATCACATAAACAAATTCAGAACAAATAAATATGAAAAAAAAATGATTGAATAATGGCGCTTTTTCAACTTTTCTGCACGCAAAAGCAACAAATTAAAGTTTTAATAACAACATATTTATCTATTTTTAGTTAATTTTGGTTTTGATTTTTCACTATTTTGATTTGTTTATATATAATGCATACTCATAATGTTTTATAATGCACTTAAAAAAATCCTAAAACGTCCTCGTTACAACGGATATACTCAGTTTCAATACCTAGATTTAAAAGTCAATACACGAACGAAAAATGTTATATTTATACAATAATTAATTTATTTGTGGTTATTGTATAAAGTGTTTATAAATGGTAATAATAGCTTTGAGGCATAGTAATCCAAATACTTCCACTACCCCATCTCCACCACACGAAAAAGAGAGAGCTTACGCTCTCTCTTTTATTTGCTTAGAAGTTATAATCATAATTATCTTATTTACAATTTTCTCTTTAGATCATGCAATTGTTAGCCTATTCTTTAGAAGAGCCTTTCCTGCCAAAAGACCCAAATAGCGCTATACCCGAACATAATATGCCCTGCATAATAGATTGAATATCTAACCCCACAATTAAGACACACAGTATTATACCAACAGCACTTATTACCCACGGTATAATCCATTTTTTAATAAATGGTGTATCTTTTAGCGCTGCCGAGAGAAACCACAAGACAGGTATGACTATCATAAGCTTGCCATTTACAAGATCCACTATATCCAAAATCACACATCCTCACTAGCTAAACTAGTTGCGCTACGATTTTGCTGTCATTCTTGCTGCTTTAGTACGTTACCTCTATTCAAAATTAAATTATCGTAGCATTTACTTAGCAGCAAAAACATCTCATGGGTTAGACATTAATTTTAGGTATAGAGAAAATTTAATCTGTTTATATTGCAGTTTATATCATAATTCTACGTATTTTGCTCTTACACTACATTATATGCAGTAAATTGCTTTTTGATTATAGCGCATATATAGAACATTTATAACAAATGCTAAGAAAAAACGGGAGGCAAAAAAATGGCAAATATATTTATTAGAACAGCAATACTATATTTATTTGCTTTCATTATGATTCGGGCAATGGGCAGAAGACAGATAGCACAGTTGCAACCGTTTGAGTTCGTTTTAACAGTGCTGATTGCTGACCTTGCAGCCTCTCCCATGTCCGATATAGGTATACCTTTACTATACGGTATTATACCTATCTTAACATTGTTTTTGCTCCATACCATTATTTCCTTTATTGCACTAAAAAGCGAAAGATCAAGAGCAGTCATATGCGGCAGGCCAGTAATCATTATTGAAAAAGGGCGTATTTGCAAAAACAAACTAAAAGATCTCCAATATAATCTAAATGATTTATTAGAACAGTTAAGATCTAAAGATGTCTCAAATATACTAGATGTTGAATATGCGATACTTGAAACAAACGGTCAACTAAGCGTAATAAAAAAAGAAAGTAAAAGAAATGTAATCACTGAAGATCTAAACGTGCATCCTCCTTATCAAGGGCTACCTCTTGCATTAATATTAGATGGCAATGTTAATTTTGAAAACCTTAATAAAGCAGGTTTTACTCCGAAATGGCTTGAGACTCAGTTATCTAAAAAAGGTATTACTTCCTTTAAGGATGTATTGATTTATTCTGTAGATATGCAGGGCAATACATTCATACAAGCACAAGGCAAAGATGCTAAGCCAATTTATCTAACCACACAGAAGCCCTCTTTAAGGGAGGGTTAATTATGAAAAAAATATTAGGTGCAGTTATCGTCATTATAGTTTTAGGCATTGCTTTTACTTGTTCACATAATTATGTTATAAATAAAGTTGATAGTTCTTTACAACTCACAGAAGATGCAATTAAAGCCATCGAAAATGATGATTATGATTTAGCACTCGTTGTGTTGACCACTCTTAAAGATGAACTGGAAGAAATTACACCTGCTTTAGAGAAACTACTAGAGCACCAGAACATTGAAGAATTAATACGTTCAATAGATGAGTCAATTGTATACTGCGAATACAAAGTTAAAACAGAAGCTATAAAAGAGTTAGTAGGCGCAAAATTTTATCTAAAGAGTTTGAAAGAAGTAGAAACATTATCTTTTAAAAGCATATTCTAAGATTCTGCTTCATTACAAAATAAAAAAGAGCTTATAAGGCTCTTTTGCTTTTAGAGTATGTTATTTAAATAATAACCAGTATAGCTGTCTTTATTTTTTGCCACTTGTTCTGGTGTGCCAGTCGCAACTACCATACCGCCCTTGTCTCCTCCTTCTGGTCCAAGGTCAATGATGTAATCTGCTGTTTTTATTACATCAAGGTTATGCTCAATTATTACAACAGTATTTCCACTCTCTGCAAGCCTTTGTATTATCTCAATTAGTCTAGCAACATCATCAACATGAAGTCCTGTTGTTGGTTCATCAAGAATATAAAGCGTTTTACCAGTTGAACGTTTGCTGAGTTCTGTAGCAAGTTTAACTCTCTGAGCTTCTCCACCAGAGAGCATAGTTGAAGGTTGCCCTAGTTTAATATATCCAAGCCCAACATCGTATAGCGCTTGCATTTTGTTTTTTATTTGAGGAACGTGCTCGAAAAATGTTAATGCTTCTTCAACAGTCATTTCAAGCACTTCGTAGATGTTTTTACCTTTGTACCTAACTTCTAACGTCTCTCTATTATATCTATGCCCTTTGCAAACCTCGCAAGGCACATAAACATCAGGCAAGAAATGCATCTCAATCTTGATTATTCCATCTCCTTTGCAAGCCTCACACCTGCCGCCCTTAACATTAAAGCTAAATCTGCCTTTTTGATAGCCGTGCATTTTAGCGTCTGAAGTTAATGCAAATATATCGCGGATATGATCAAACACGCCTGTATATGTAGCTGGGTTCGATCTTGGCGTTCTACCGATAGGTGCCTGATCTATATTGATTACTTTATCAAGATTATCCATTCCTTCTAAAGAATCATACTTGCCTGGGCGCACTTTGGATCTATTTAAATCTCTATACAGTGCCTTGAAAAGTATCTCATTCACTAAGCTGGATTTGCCCGAACCAGAAACTCCTGTTACGCAAGTAATAACGCCAACCGGAAACTTAACTGTAATATCTTTTAAATTGTTTTGCTTTGCACCGTTTATTGTCACCCATTGCGAACTAAGTTCTCTTCTAATGCTCGGAATTTCTATCTTCTTTTTACCGCTTAGATACTGCCCTGTTATAGAATTTTCGTTATCCAAAATATCTTGAAGTGTTCCTTGAGCTACAATGACTCCACCATGTTCGCCAGCACCTGGCCCCATATCTAATATATAATCAGCTTTTCTTATTGTATCCTCGTCATGTTCGACAACAATCAAAGTGTTTCCAATATTTTTCAGATCAATAAGTGTACTCAATAATCTGTCGTTATCTCTTTGGTGAAGTCCAATTGAAGGCTCATCTAGAATGTAGAGTACTCCAACGAGCGAAGACCCTATTTGTGTTGCCAGCCTAATCCTCTGCGATTCGCCTCCTGACAGTGTTCCTGCCGATCTTGCTAGTGTAAGATAATTCAGTCCTACATTTTCTAAAAATCCAAGCCGAGCGTCTATCTCTTTTACTATACGTTCTGCTATTATCGTCTCGTTTGGTGTTAGAATAAGTCCTGTGATAAAAGCTCGTGCATCAGTAATAGGCATTTTGCTTAGTTCTGCGATCGATATACCTCCAACAGTTACTGCAAGCGATTCTTTTTTCAATCTTTCGCCATTACACGTTGGGCAAGCAACTGTGCTCATGTACTGCTCAATATCTTGTTTCATGGCATCAGAAGTAGTCTCTCTATACCGGCGCTCTAAGTTTTTGATTATTCCTTCAAAAACCATCTTAAAATTTCCGTTGCCATAATCTCTTGTATATTGTACTTCTATCTTTTCTTTGCCTGTGCCATACAGTATTTTATCTAAAACATCTTTCGGCAAATCCTTAACAGGTGTATCCAGCGAGAAATTATAGTGCTTTGCAAGAGCGTTAAAATACATTCCAGCCATTGAGTTTGTGTCTACTTTAGATGTGTTCCAGCCGGAAACCTTTATTGCACCCTCTGCTAAAGAAAGCTCTTTATTAGGAATTACTATGTCTGGATCCATCTCCATAAGCATACCAAGTCCTGAACATGTAGGGCACGCTCCAAACGGATTGTTAAAAGAGAACATACGTGGTGCAAGCTCTTCTATGCTTATACCGCAGTCAACACAAGCATAGTTTTGGCTGAACATAAGCTCTTTACCGTCTATAACATCAATTAGAATTATTCCGTCGCTTAGCGATAGAGCCGTTTCTATTGAGTCGGACAGTCTCTGCCCAGCACCTTCTTTTATCACGATTCTATCTATAATAACTTCTATATTATGCTTCTTCTTTTTTTCTATCTTTATCTCTTCGCCTAGTTCGAATGTATTACCGTCTACTCTGACGCGTACATAACCGCTCTTTTTCAGTTCTTGCAGTTGCTTCTCATGTTCACCTTTTCTGCCGCGTACAATAGGTGCAAGCACTTGAACACGTGTGCCCTGCTTAAGCTCCATGACTTTGTCGACCATCTGGTCTACTGTTTGTTGTTTTATCTCTTTACCACAGTTAGGGCAATGTGGTATGCCTATGCGCGCATACAAAAGCCTAAGATAATCATGTATCTCAGTTACAGTTCCAACAGTAGATCTCGGGTTATGGCTAGTTGTTTTTTGGTCTATGGATATTGCAGGAGAAAGCCCTTCAATGTACTCTACATCTGGCTTGTCCATCTGTCCTAAGAACTGACGTGCGTAAGAGGATAATGATTCCACATATCTTCTTTGCCCTTCTGCATATATCGTATCAAAAGCCAAAGACGATTTGCCTGATCCAGAAAGCCCTGTAAATACAATCAGTTTATTTCTTGGTAGTTCAACATCTATATTTTTTAGATTGTGCACTTTTGCACCTTTTATCTTGATTGTCTCTTTCAACGTTTTCCTCTTTTCTTGTTGCCCAAATTGTATTTAGGTTCACTTTTCTTTTTAATACCCTTAATTTTGTATAATTCATCTCTTAGCTTAGCTGCTTTTTCGAAATCAAGCTCAGCTGCTGCAAGCTTCATCTGTCCTTCAATTACATATATTGCAGCCGCTTTTTGCGCTTCGTTCATCGCAGATTTCGCATCACCAATATGTGCAGCTTTTGTTATCTCAAGTATTTCATGAACAGATTTTTCTATTGTCGTAGGTGTTATATTATTTACTCGATTGTATTCCATTTGAATATTACGACGGCGCTCAGTTTCATCAATCGCACGCTGCATAGATTTTGTCATTACGTCAGCATACATGATTACTCGTCCTTCGACGTTTCTTGCTGTACGTCCTATTGTCTGTATCATAGATGTAGCAGAACGCAAAAACCCTTCTTTATCTGCATCAAGGATTGCAACGAGAGCTACTTCAGGCAAGTCGAGACCTTCTCTTAAAAGGTTTATTCCAACCAGTACATCAAACTTACCTAGCCTTAGATCTCTAATTATCTCCATTCGTTCCATAGTATCTATATCCGAATGCAGATAACTTACTTTTATATCCAACTGCTTATAATACTCTGTTAAATTTTCTGCCATTTTTTTTGTGAGTGTAGTAACAAGTACCCTAAACCCTTTGGCTACAGTCTCTCTTATCTGCCCAAGCAGATCATCAACCTGTCCGGCCACAGGTCGCACTTCAACCGGTGGATCGATAAGTCCCGTAGGTCTAATTATTTGCTCTACTATAATTTCAGATTTTTCTAACTCATATGGTCCTGGTGTTGCTGATACATAAATTGCTTGATTAACCTTATCTTCAAATTCGTTAAATTTAAGAGGTCTATTATCATAAGCAGACGGCATTCTAAAACCGTATTGAACGAGCGAATCTTTTCTTGCGTAATCGCCGTTAAACATCGCCCTTATTTGAGGTATTGTAGCATGCGCTTCGTCGATTATTATTAAATAGTCGTCTGGGAAATAATGCATGAGTGTATACGGTGGATCACCAGGGCTTCTGCCATCAAAGTACCTTGAATAGTTTTCTATACCAGTACAGTAACCAACTTCACGCATCATTTCTATATCGTATCTTGTGCGCTGAACAAGCCTCTGCGCTTCAAGTACATGCCTTTTATCCAAAAGCTCTTTTTCTCTAGCGGAAAGGTCGCCCTCAATTTCTTCAAACGCGCTCTCCATCTTTTCTCTTGAAATCGCATAATGAGAAGCAGGAAATATTGCGACATGCGCCGTTTCTGCTAGTATCTCGCCAGTTATTACATCAACTTCAGAAATACGCTCTATCTCATCGCCGAAAAACTCTACTCTAATAGCTTTTGAAGTGGAATTTGCAGGGAAAACCTCAACAACGTCTCCTCTTACCCTAAATGTTCCACGAACAAACTCAATATCGTTTCTCTCATAATTAATATCAACAAGCCGTGATATGACTTCATTTCTCTCTTTTTGCATTCCTGGTCTTAGTGAAATACTCATGTTTAAGTATTCTTCTGGGTCACCAAGTGCATATATACAAGATACGCTCGCTACGATAATTACGTCATTTCTTTCTTGCAACGAAGATGTCGCGCTATGGCGAAGCTTATCTATTTCCTCATTTATCATTGCAGTCTTTTCGATATATATATCAGAAGAAGGAATATAAGCTTCTGGCTGGTAATAATCGTAATACGAAACAAAATACTCAACAGCATTATTAGGAAAGAACTCTTTAAATTCACTGCAAAGCTGAGCAGCTAGTGTTTTATTGTGAGCAATAACAAGCGTTGGCCTCTGTACACGTTCTATAACGTTTGCCATTGTGAATGTCTTTCCAGAACCAGTAACACCAAGCAAAACTTGGTGTTTTTCATTATTTTCCAAACCTTTTACTAGTGCATCTATTGCCTGTGGCTGGTCTCCCTGCGGGCTAAAAGGTGATTCTATTTTAAATTTCATTCTTGCCCTCCGCGTTAATCGTACATATGTTCTTTTATATTATATATCGACAATTTTAATATTTCAATCACTATTTTTCAAAGTAACAACTATTATAATATACCCATGTTAATACAACAATAGCGTGCAAAAAATGCTGTACTGGCAAATTTTACACGCTATTTCAAAAATTAATTTTTACATTATTTGTTGAAGCAAACCTTTACAGCTTTAACTCCAAGCTCTTTCATTTTTTCCACATATTCCTTGTGTATTGGATTTATAATGTATGACTGATAGTCTTCGTAAGTATTAAATGTACCTTCTAAAGAATAATCATATGAGGTTTCCGTTCCCAGTGCGTCTAAATTTACTTCAAACGTATTAATTTCTTCAATGACCATTTCAAGGTCTTTGAGCAGTTTAGCCATAACTGGAGCATCGGTCCTATCTTCGCATTTAAATAATACAACTATCTTAAACATACATACCTCACTTCTATTATTTTAATAATTTTATATTAATCAATAACCCTTAATAAGCTAGCTACTTCAACTACATCGCCAATTTCTTTTATCTGCTCAATAGCTTTTTTCATTGATAGTTCACTTGTTTCATGAGTGATGAAAACTAAAGGAACTATACCAGTTACATCATCTTCAGTTTGCTTTTGCATCATCGACGCAATACTAACTCCGTTATTGCCAAATAATCCTGATATTTTCGAAAGAACTCCCGGCTTATCCTTAACTTTTAAATGAATAAAGTACTCACTTGCCCAGTCTGTATTAAATGTAATTGCAGATGGTTTTTTATAAGTATTTTCAAAAGTCGAGAACTTATGTTCAGTTATGTGAGAAGCATAGATAATGTCAGATACTATTGCACTGGCTGTAGGCATTTCGCCTGCACCTTTACCATAAAGCATGAAGTTACCTAAAGCATGCCCATGTAGGAATATTGCATTATAAGCACCTCTAACAGATGCTAGTGGGTGTGTTTGCTTTATTAGTGCTGGATGAACTCTAGCTTCAATAACAGTGCCATTTTTTTTACCTATTGCAAGCAGTTTTATCGTGTATCCAAGTTCTTTAGCCCAAGTGATATCTTGTGCATTTATTTTTGTTATGCCTTCTACGAATATATTTTCAACATGCACTCTTGAATGGAATGCTAGTGATGCTAAAATCGAAAGTTTGTATGCCGCATCGTATCCTTCAACATCGTTTGCTGGATCAGGTTCAGCCAATCCTTGTCTTTGTGCTTCTTTAAGTACATCATCATAAGAAGCATCTTTTTCAGACATCTCTGTAAGTATGTAGTTGGTTGTGCCATTGATTATGCCCATGATGCTATCTATATTGTTAGCCTGCAAAGATTCAGTAAGTGCTCTTATTATAGGTATTCCGCCAGCTACACTTGCTTCAAAATAGAGCCCAGCTCCTGTGCCTTTTGCTGCTTGCTCAAAATCTGGCCAATGTTTAGCCAAGACTTCTTTGTTTGCAGTAACAACAGTTTTACCTTTTTGAAGTGATTTTACGATATAATCGCGTGCAGGATCTACTCCGCCCATGAACTCCGCAACAATATCAATTTCATCATCATTAATAATGTCTTCAAAATCTTCAGTATATAGATTTTTATCTATTTCTAAATCTCTTTTTTTGTTCATGTTTCTAACAAGTATTTTTTTGATACGTATATCAAGACCTTCTCTGTGCTTTATATCCGCTGCATTTTCTGTCAGAATCCTATAAACTCCTGTACCAACATTACCTATTCCTAGTAGAGCTACATTTACAACTTTCATACTATCCCTCCATTATGTTAAAAAATATCTAAATTTATATAACCAATATTTATTTTAAAAATTAATATCTTTACGTTCCAATTCATTTCTTTGATTAATAAATTTGGTTGCTTGTCCAAAAACTACTTTTAGATATAAATATTTTATTTTTACCTAGTAGTATTACCTATTATATCAATTATCTTGCCTTACATCAACGTATTACGGCAATAAAATAAAAAAAGCGGCCTTAGCCGCACTATTTCTTAATTTAGCATTACTATACTATAATTTAATACAGCAACTATACCTACCCAGCAAAAATACGGCATGAGTATCCAAGCTGCAGTAGCATTTACTAAATATGTTCTTTTTATCAGTAAATATGTACTGGTTTCTAGCATTATTATATCAATAAACGATGTCCAAGTGTTGTTTTTATAGTAGAACAAAAAGCTCCACAGCATAAGCAAAGCAATATTGATTAGAAAAAACCGCAAACAGTTATCCCTTTGTAATCCGTAATTTGAATTTAGTGCCATGTAAGCGCTTATCGCCATCAGCACAAGAACAACTATCCAAACGATATTATATACAACAGTTGGTGGAGTTACTATTGACTTAATGATCGTACCATACCACTTTTGCCCTGAATTACAAAAAAATACGCTTGTCCCCAAGGTAATTACCAAAGCCACCAGTATAATAGCAATATATTTTAGATTAATTATTATTTTTGAAGCCTTTTTCATTTCCATACTTGCTCACCATTTCTGCTTTTCTATATTCATATTCCTCCAGCAAAGTCTATATACTAAAAAAAGAGGGATCCCCCCTCTTTTTCGTTTTAATTAGTCACAGCATTTGTCGCATGGATCAAAACATCTTGGTTCGCAGCATTTGTCTCCGCCGAAACCACCGCAAAATACTAATATCAATATAAGTATTAATATGATATTATCCCCGTCAAATAATCCACCGAAGCCGCCACCGCCGCAACCGCAACCATCTTTATCCCCATTGAAAAGTAAGATAATCACTAAAATTATCCAGATCCATTCATTGTCAAAGAACCCATTCATGTACATATCCCCCTTATAGCAATAATGCATTTTGCTCTTGTGAGCTTACTGTATAATACTCAAGTGTTTAATTATTGGTGCATATTTACTTTATCGCCTTGACAAAATATTTAAATAAATGCATTATTATGTTAAACTTAATTACTAGACTCATTGCATGTAAGCAATATTCTAATATTTTTGTTACTCACTATTACAATATGGAAAAATATCAAATTTAGTTCCGACCCTTCAAGCAAAGCACCTAAACACCGCAAATGTTAACCTAGTATTATTAGCAGCCTTGGTCTGCTTTATATATTTATAAAAAATGAATGGAGAATACTTTTATGGCAGCGACAAATATGGATCAAATAGTAGCATTATGCAAAGGACGTGGATATATTTTCTCTGGCTCCGAAATATATGGTGGCCTTGCAAACACATGGGATTACGGCCCATTAGGCGTTGAGTTTAAAAACAATATAAAAAAAGCTTGGTGGGATAAATTTATTCATAAATCTCCTTATAACGTTGGATTAGATGCAGCTATTCTTATGAACCCTCAGACATGGGTAGCAAGCGGTCACGTTGCAGGCTTTAGTGATCCTCTTATGGACTGCAAAGAGTGCAAAGAGCGTTTCAGAGCTGATAAACTAATCGAAGAATATTATAAGGCAAAAAATGAGACAATAGATGTTAACGGTTGGACGAACGATCAGCTCGAGCAAAAAATATTGAGTGAAAACATTCCTTGTCCTTCTTGTGGTAAAAACGCTTTTACACCTGTAAGAAAATTCAACCTTATGTTTAAGACGTTCCAAGGTGTTACTGAAGATTCACAAGCGCAAGTATACCTAAGACCCGAAACAGCTCAAGGTATCTTTGTTAACTTTAAAAATGTTCTAAGAACAACAAGAAAACGTATTCCTTTTGGCATAGGTCAAATAGGTAAATCGTTCAGAAATGAGATAACACCAGGTAACTTCACTTTTAGAACAAGAGAATTTGAACAAATGGAGCTAGAATTTTTCTGCGCACCTGGCACCGACCTTGAATGGTTCTCTTACTGGAAAGACTTTTGCCATAATTGGCTATTAGGACTTGGCATGAACGAAGAAAACATCAAGCTTCGCGACCATAATAAAGAAGAGCTCTCCCATTACTCTAACGCAACAACAGATATTGAGTTCTTGTTCCCATTTGGTTGGGGCGAACTTTGGGGCATTGCAGACAGAACTGATTACGATTTAAAACAACATAGCACATTCTCTGGTCAGGATATGTCGTATATAGATCCTATAACTAATGAGCGTTTTGTGCCTTACTGCATTGAGCCATCACTAGGCGCTGATAGAGTAGCACTCGCTTTCCTTTGCAACGCATACGAAGAACAAACACTAAATGATGGTGATGTAAGAACTGTATTGCACCTACACCCTGCTTTGGCTCCTTTTAAATTGGCAATACTTCCATTACAGAAAAAGCTATCTGAAAAAGCATTAGAAGTATTAAGCGAAATGCAAAATTACTTCAATGTTGATTATGATGCATCAGGTAGCATAGGAAAAAGATACAGAAGACAAGACGAAATCGGTACACCTTATTGCATGACAATCGACTTTGATACACTTGAAGATGATACCGTAACAATAAGAGACAGGGATTCAATGGAGCAGATACGTTTGCCACTTGCAGAAGTTCCAGCTTACATACAAAAAAAGCTAGTTTTCTAATTAGAAAGGGGTAATTACTATGTGTCCAGTTATCATGATAATCAGAATGAAAGAGCGTCAAGAAACAGCCGCAAAAGTTCAAGAAACCTTGACTAAGTATGGGTGCAGTATATCCGTAAGACTTGGTTTGCACGACTCTGCCGGAGATTCTTGCTCAGATAATGGTGTTGTGATACTAAGATTATGTGGTGACCCTGAAGATCAGATAGCACTAGAAGAAGCCTTAAATCAAATTGATGGCATAAAAGCAAAGTCAATTAATATCGACGAGATGTAAAAACCATAAAAATAACGGCCGCACGGCCGTTTTTTATTTGCTGAAATGAATTTCTGTGAACAATCGAGCACAAAAAAGAGCCACATTTGGCTCTTTTAATTATTTAAAATATAAATCGATTATCACCTTTTGGCATTGTCTGCACTTCTTTTAGTAGCTCTTCATATCCCGGCTTACCCATAAGAGCGTATGTAACATCTTTACCCAGTTCAACGCCTGGCTGATTGAATGTATTTATCTCTAGAAGTTCACCTGCAAAGGCTGTCATAAGCTCGTACATTTGGATAAGTTGTCCAATGGTATGTTCGTTTATCTCAGGCACAATGATCTTCATGAAAGGTCTTTTCGCTTTAAAAATAGCATACATTGTGCCTTGCTCTTCTGCCTTAATTAGATCATTTAAAGTCTTATCTCCTAAGAACGATATATCTTTTATTAGCTCATACAGTAAAGGAATATCAACAACTTCTCTGTATTTTTCAATACTCATAAAAGTAATTACTTTATCATATGGCCCTTCAGTGTATAGCTGAATTTGTGAATGCTGGTCTGTAACGCCTATAGCTTTCACTGGCGTTTGCCCCGAATACAATGGCATCCCTTTTATATCGTTTTTCTTTCCAAGTGATTCTGCCCAAAGCTGAGCATACCAACTTGCAAAGTAGTCCATAGCACTTGAGTATGGCATCATAACACTTATGTTTTTACCTGTTTGCATTGCAAGTACCTGCAATAGCGCTCCCATATAAGCTTTGTTTTTATATATATCGTACTCATCGCATATGCTGTCCATATATGCGGCACCTTCAAGAAGCTTAGCTATATCTATCCCAAGTACAGCAGCAGGCAATAGCCCTACAGGAGATAACACTGAGAACCTACCTCCCACACCTTGCGGAACAATAAACGTTTCATACCCTTCTGCAAGAGCAATACGCTTTAGGTTACCCTCAGTTTCATCCGTTGTAGCAATAATGTGGCTTGATGCTTTAGCACCTAGTCTGCTTTTTAGCATATCCGTAACAATAAGAAGCTGTGACATGGTTTCTGAAGTGTTTCCTGATTTAGTTATAATATTAAAACATGTTTTCTCTGGCTCGATTACGTCAAACAGTGCGCGTAATCCTTCCGGATCAATATTGTCTTCAACATAAAATTTAGGGCCGTTTCTAACATGATCTGGCAGTTCGTTATGTTTAAGATGTTTCAGTGAATTAAAAAGCATACGTGCACCAAGCGCAGATCCACCAATGCCAAAAACAACAAAATAGTCGAATTTATTTCTGATAACTTCTGCAGTATTTAATATATCCTGCATCACGTCATCCTGAGTGTATGGCAAATCACGCCATTGCATTAGAAAGCGTTTCTGTCTCATATTGTATAATGCAATATTTATGAGTTCTTTCTGCTTATCGATTTCGTCTAAACTCACACCGGCAGGGCCTATATTTTCTTCGAGCATAAAATTATAGTCACATTTTATATCTTCTGCTTTTTCTTCCTCAGTAAAAGGATATTGCTGCATAGGCATAATTAACTCTCCTAATGTTTTCTTTTATTATATCGTTTTTTATATATATTTTCCATTTGTTTTTACAGTTGTCTAACTTTTAGTACTTTGTGCTGGTTATTCGTAATAAAAATTATATATGGAATTTATACAAAAGGTTGTGTTTTATATGATAGAAAGAAAAAATGTCTTCCCTGCAATGATTATTGTTTTTGTTACTGTATGTATAGCACAGTTAGCCAATATGTTCTTGCCTTATGATCAAAATATCAATACAGCTGCTAACGCAAATCAAAATGGTAGCGGAACTATCCAAGTTTGTGTTGTTGATGGCTGGAGTGAAGCGCCAATAAAAGGCGCAACAGTAGTCATTCCCGAACTAAATAAATCATTTAAAACAGATGATTTTGGAAAAACGGCTGTACTTACAGTTCCCATTATTAAAGATGAAGTATATAAAGATATTTTAGATAAAACTTGGGGTGAAATAACTCTTATTATTTATAGTGATGGGTATATTCCATATGCACTTTTTAATGTCATGGTAACAGCTGATCAATACAGAAATGGCCCCACTATTCTGCTCTTTAAGGAAGGCTCGACCTCGAGCAGCGCTCCTTTTTGCATTGTAGAAGGACCAGATACAAACTGGGCAAATGAACTTATCAAAAAGTTTAAGCCGTAAATATTAAACTCTTATTTGTCCGTTTCCATAGATAATATATTTTACTGTTGTAAGTTCCTTAACGCCCATAGGTCCACGCGCATGCAGCTTTTGAGTGCTTATACCCATCTCTCCACCATAACCAAACTCATAACCATCAGTGAATCTTGTAGATGCATTAACGTATACAGCTACTGAATCAACCTCAGCCAAGAATTTTTGCGAGTTATTATAATCTTCTGTAATGATTGCGTCAGAGTGCCCCGATCCGTATTTGTTTATATGAGCAATTGCAGTATCTATATCATCCACAACTTTTATTGCTACAATATAGTTTGAGTACTCTTCATACCAATCCTCTTCTGTAGCTGGTATAACATCAGCTACAATAGCCTGCACTGCTTTGCATCCACGTATCTCTACACCGTTATCCCTAAGTGCTTTAATACATTTTGGAACGAACTCATTTGCTATACTCTTATGCACAAGTACTTTTTCTAATGAATTGCAAACAGAAGGTCTTGAAACTTTTGCATTGACTATTATATCTATAGCCATCTTTTCATTTGAATTATCATCTACATATGTGTGGCAATTGCCTATTCCTGTTTCAATAACTGGCACTGTAGAATTATGCACTACAGAATCAATAAGCCCTTTTCCACCTCTAGGTATGAGTACATCAATAACGCCATTCATTGTCATCATTTCTTTAGCACTATCTCTTGTCGTATCTTCAATAAGCTGCACAGCACCCTCAGGCAAGCCAGCTTCTATAGCAGCCTTTTTTGCAACGCTAACAAGTGCCATATTAGAATTTATAGCAGCTGAGCCACCTCTTAATACGCACGAGTTTCCTGATTTTATACATAAAGCCATAGCATCAATAGACACGTTCGGCCTTGATTCAAATATTATTCCTATAACACCTAGAGGAACTACTGTTTTAGCAATAATTAGTCCATTTGGTCTTTTAAACATATCTGCTTTGCCTATGGGGTCATCAAGTTTAGCTATGTCCAGAACGCCATCAGCAATGCCGTTAATACGCTGTTGCGTCAGTGTTAACCTGTCTATAAATGCACGCGTCATGCCATTTTGCTCCGCATTTTCTAGGTCCAATTTATTAGCTTCGATTATTGTTTCATAATTTTCTTTTAGCGCACCTGCTATCGCAAATAGGATAGCATTTTTTTCGTTTTGGCCTAGTAGCCCCATTGTATGCGCTGCGTTTTTTGCTTTTTGAGCTTTTCCTCTTACATCCATTGCTTTTCAGCCCCCAAATTAGTATTTATATTAGTATATACGCTCAACCAAAAAAAAGCACGTATTTTAGTGCTTTTTTATGAATCTATATCCTCTAAAAACAGTTCAAGATCTTCAATTGATTCAAATACCTTTCCATTTTCAATTTCAGTTTTTGCATTACCACTCAAAACGCAAAATTTAACGTCAGTTGCTTTTGTAAACTCAACTTGTTCACTGCCACTTATAGGTTTATAAATTGAGATGTTATCGCCATCTTTTTTAAGAATATAATGGTTTGGGCAATAGGCGTTTATCTCTTTTTTCAGTTTTATCTTATTGTTTTGATAAGATATTAATTTAGCTCCATAAAGATCAGCAATCTCTTCTCCAGACTTACCTATCATATCATTACTAGCTTTTACGCTTATATACTCACTGTGGCTACACTTAGCGTAGTAATATTCCCACTCTACATCTGCATTAGGCGAAAGTCCTGTGTCAGTTACGGCTTGAACATTTATTGCATTATATTCATCATCGGCACTTTCATTAAGCATTATTGCATTTATTCCTCCAAAAGAAATTGCAAAAGCGCAAATAAGGATATACAAGGCAAAACGTGTGTTCTTTTTTTTACGATCATACAACTGTATCACTCCAAACGCAATAAAAATACACTTTTTTGCCAGTATCCCCTCAAAATAACAATTGTATGCAAAAAAAAGGACTTGCGTCCTTCTCTTAATCTTGTATTATAGCGTTATGGTAAACATTTTGAACATCGTCGTTGTCCTCAAGCGCATCTAGCATATTTAATATTTTATTGGCAATATCTTCGCTCACCTCAACCGTGTTCTTAGGTATCATTTGCACCTCAGCTTCTTCTATCTTAATTCCTTGCTGCTCAAGCGCATCCGATACATTGTTTAGCTCTAATGGTTCAGTATGTATTTCGTATACCTCGTCATCATCTGTTAATATATCCAATGCTCCCGCTTCAAGAGCAATCATCATGAATGTATCTTCATCTATTTTAAGAGTAGCTTTCTCAATGATTATCTGACCTTTTTTTTCAAACATCCAGCTTACACAGCCCAGTGCACCTAAAGATCCGCCGTTTTTATCTAGTAAGTGTCTAACTTCGCCTGCTGTACGATTTTTGTTATCAGTAAGAGCTTCAACAATAACTGCAACTCCGCCCGTTCCATAGCCTTCGTATGTAAGTTCTTCATAATCAACTGAGTCTGTATCACCAGATGCTTTTTTTATGCTACGCAATATATTATCATTAGGTATATTGTTTGCCTTAGCTTTGTCTATTACATCTTTTAATTTTGCATTGATATCTGGGTCTGGGCCGCCCGCCTTAACAGCAACAATTATTTCTCTGCCAATTTTAGTAAATATCTTGCCTCTTTTTGCATCGGTTTTCGCTTTTTTATTTTTTATAGTAGACCATTTTGAGTGACCTGACATAAACAATGCCTCCATTTGTATTTTAACATCTATTTATAATACATTATTGGCATTACATTATCAAGGGTTAATAGTTGATTTTGGGGTTAGGTCAAGCGTTTGCCCGTTTCCATATAATGACCCATAGTAATTTGGTACTGTTCCTACTATAATTGTTTCAGTTATAGGAATTTTCGAAGTAATTACAAATACCTGGCTATTATTTAGAGCAATGACACGTACTGTCGCCTTAATTACTATTGATATTTGATGACGTGTTTGATTTATTCCTGCCGACTCAAATACACTCACAAATTCAGCGGAAACAGAGCCCATAGGTATCATCTTGATTTTTATCATTGGTCCCCAGCTAGAAAAAAGTTGGACCCCTGTAATTGTTCCTAAATGCAAATCAATACCCTGTTCACCAAGTGAAGCTATTTTTTCTTGGGCTGCTAGCGCAGTATAGCTTGCAAGCTTGTTCATATAAACTGAGTTTGTCTGCACCATTGTTATGTTACCATTATTATCTCGTGATATTGAAATAAAGTCTTCGTACCTTACAGAGCTGAAGTTCTCTATTACAGCTTCGTTCAAAGCTTTAGTTGTAATACTCCTCAGCCTAACTTCTGAGATTGCAATAAGCGTTGGTTCAAGAGCGCTGTTTATTATAAAAAAGAGTAATGAAATAAATGCAAAGAAAGTTATAAATACAATTTTAAACTCCTTACTTTTTCTCATAATATGTTGCTCCTTATCATGCCCCGCAAATTTTGCTTTTATATTATAATTATGTAATATATATTTAATAAGTGAATGTCATTTTTATGATATAATAGTCTAGATTTATTATACTCAATAACAATGGAGGGTTTTATGAGCGATAACCTAAAAGAAAAATTTAGTAAATTATTAAAAGATATTGTTACACTATCAAAACAAGGCATAGAAAACCTAAAAGTTTTGTTAGCACTTGCAGTATTTAAAATAGCAAAACTCTTTGGCAATAAAGATGCCAAAGGAAGAGATGCACGTTTTAAAAGCTCTAACAATAAAAATTCTACATCTGCAGCCATAATAAGTAGCAAAATTGTTACTAACGCCAAGAAAAAATGGACTCCAATAGATGGAAGCAAGAGTATTTTTGTGCCAGCAAATAGCACTAATAATGTTTCGTTAAGCGTTTTGGCATCAGTTTCTAAAGCGTTCATTTTAATTGTATTTTTTGCTATTATTGCAGGAATTGGTATCGTTATGGGTATTGCTAAAGCATACTCTGAAACCACTCCTATTCTTGATACATCAAAAATAGAAAATCAAGCTCAAACTTCCTATATATATGACAGTAATGGTGATCTTATTACTGAGTACAGAGGCGTTGAAAATAGAGTACTCGCCACTTCCGAAGAAATCCCACAAAACCTAAAAGATGCTGCTGTTGCAATAGAAGATATCAGATTCTATCAACACAATGGAATAGACGTTAAGCGTATTATTGGCGCTTTTGTTAGCAACGCAACTAGCGATAGCGTTTCAGGCGGAAGCACTATAACCCAACAACTTATTAAACAAAGCATACTAAGTAGCGAGCGTTCTTATAAACGTAAAATACAAGAAGCTTATCTTGCCATGGAGCTTGAAACAAAGTATTCCAAGGACGAGATACTAGTTTCTTACTTAAATACAATCCCACTTGGTGGCTCAAACTATGGTGTTAAAGCTGCTGCTCTAGATTATTTTGGCAAAGAGCTCAAAGATCTTACATTAAGAGAATGTGCAACGCTTGCAGGATTGACTCAAAACCCTTATGCATATAATCCAAGACGTACTTACTACGTTCTGAAAAAACCTGAAATAACTGACAAAAGAACTAATACAGTTCTAACAAGTATGTATAACGCAAATTACATCACTAAAGAAGAATACGACCAAGCAATGAGCGAACAACTTGCGGTAAAAGAGAAGTCTACTGGCTCTTCTGGTTCTATTTATCCTATGCCCCATTTTGTTGAATATGCAGTAAGTGATGTAATAACTAACCTTCTGGAAAGTAGAGGCCAAGATTCTACTGACCAATCTCTTAGAAATGCAGTAGAAGTTGAGATTAGAACAAAAGGCTATCATATTTACACAACAGTAGATACTAAAATACAAACTGATTTACAAGACACCCTAGCTACTTGGACTAAATACCCTTCTGTTGCAAGTGGAAGCAGTGTTATAAAACAACAAAATTCTGATGGTACGTATACGGAGATAAAACAACCTCAAGCAGCCGCAGTTATCATCGACTATCATACAGGCGAAATAAAAGCACTAGTTGGTAGTAGAGATGTTCCTACACAGAAAAAAACTTTTAATAGAGCATATCAAGGTACTATGTCTGTTGGTTCATCAATAAAACCTATTGCTGTTTACGGTCCTGCAATTGATTTAGGTGCTTCTCCTGCTTCAACAGTACTAAACGTTCCTTCACCCATTAATGGTTGGAGCTCGTCAAAAGGTTACCCTGATAACTATGAAGGTGGTGGGTTCACTGGTGTTGTAACTCTTAGAGAAGCAATAGTAAAATCCTTAAACGTTCCAGCTGCTAGAACTTTACTAGGATACTCATCAATTGACCAGTCAGCAGGTTATCTTGAAAGTCTAGGTGTCAATTCTTCTCACATACAAAAAACTGCTGCTGGTTTATCTCTTGGTGTTTCCCCGATTACGCCGGTTGAAATGGCAGCTGCTTTTGGTGCGATCGGTAACTCGGGTTTATACCTTGAGCCACTTTCGTTTACAAAGGTTACAGACTCCCAAGGTAATGTCCTTTTAGATGCAAGTACAGTACGCACTCAGACACAAGCATTTAAAGCATCCACTGCTTATATTATTGTTGATATGCTAACAAACGCAGTACAAAGCGGAACTGGCACTGCAGCTAAAGTTGCAGGTATCACTGTCGCTGGTAAAACAGGTACAGTCCAAGACTATAAGGGCGTCTACTTTACAGGAATAACCCCTTACTACTCCGCTTCAGTTTGGATAGGAACAGATGATTACAAAATTGGCCTAAGAAGGGGCTCCACTGGTGGTGGCTATGCAGCTCCACTATGGAAAGCATTTATGACTAAAGCCCTTGCAGGTCTTCCAAACAAAGCAATAATAGCTGCTTCTCCAGAATCGCTTGGGTTAGTAAAAGTTACTACATGTTCGGTATCCGGCAAACTGGCAACTGAAGCATGTGCTGCTGATACAGATCATCCGCCAGTTACTGACTGGTGGCTTGACGGAACTCAGCCAACCGAAAAATGTGACTTACACGTATCAGTAAAAGTATGCACAGAGAGCAACAAGCTCGCTACGGAATATTGCCCAGCTTCTTCGGTAGTTACTAAAGCATATTTATTAGCAAAAGCAAATTCAGTGCTATCCGATGCACCAATTAATATATTAAAACAATACCTTAACATAACAACAGAAACAACATCGGCTGAAACCGCACCAACTGATTACTGCACTATACATACAGCAGAATCAGCTTCTCAAAACGCCGGCATCGTTTCTGACGCAAATACAACCGTGACCGAAGCAACTAATTACTTAAATACTAATAAAACTAAGATGACTACTGCGCAGCAGACAAGCCTTACTACAGATATTAACAATGTAAAATCGCAACTTGCTGCAACCCCAGTAAATTACTCTGCACTAAAGCTGTCAACCGATTCATTGAAAAGTACTCTAGCAACAATAAAAGCTGCTTTAGCTACAGCTACACCTACCCCAACTAAAACCCCAATCGCAACTTCAACTCCCTAATTTAATTTAAACGAACTATAAAAAAAGAGNNCTCTTTTTTTATAGTTCGTTTAAATCATAAGGTGTCTGCTGATATACATAATAGTTCAGCCAGTTGCCAATGAGTAAGTTTGCATGTGCTCTCCATCTTATTTGTGGCAACTTTTGCGGATCGTTGTCAATAAAATAATTTCTTGGTATTTCTATCGGCAACCCTTTATCCACATCTCTAACATATTCACTTTTCAGCGTATCTCTATCGTACTCTGCATGCCCTGTTACAAATACGTTTTTTCCATCTTTGCTAACAACAATGAACACGCCAGCATCTTTAGAGGTGCTTAAAATTTTCAGATCATCAATTTTTTTGATCTCGTCCTCGTGCACTTCAGTATGCCTTGAATGTGGTGCAAAAAACACCTCATCAAATCCTCTAACTAAGTCATCGCTCGCATCTATTACATCGTGTTCAAATACTCCGAACATTTTCTTAGGAAGTGGATATTTTTTTATACCATAATTATAATATAGTCCTGCTTGTGCTCCCCAGCATATGTGCATTGTTGAAAATACATTTTTCTTTGCCCATTTCATAATGTCGCATAGCTCTTGCCAATAATCAACGTCTTCAAATTCCATCATTTCAACCGGAGCGCCTGTTATTATAAGCCCATCGTATTTTTTATCTTTTATCTCATCAAATGTCTTATAAAAAGCGAGTAAATGTTCTTGCGCAACAGTTTTAGCTTCGTAAGTTGCTGTCGTCATCAGGTCTACTTCTACTTGAAGCGCCGTATTTGATAGTAGTCTTACTATTTGTGTCTCTGTTACGATTTTTGTTGGCATTAGGTTAAGTAATAATATTTTTAGAGGGCGAATATCTTGTGACACAGCCCTTTGCTCTGACATAACGAATATGTTTTCATGTTTTAATGTTTCAATCGCAGGTAGATTATCTTGTACCTTTACTGGCATCTATATCACTCCAATACATAGTAGTTTTTATTTCATTTGTTAGGAATAGTAGAATTTATTTATGCTACCAAATACAATAATCAGACCAATCAAAATTAATAGCAGATTCGCACTTAGTAGCATATTATTATTAGAATTTATTTTATTTGAGCATTAGTTTCTAAACAAAACGCTCTCTTTTTTCAACATCTTTAATACTACTACCAGAATTATTGCTAGGAAAGCTAGGCTTGATGCGATTGCAATAGCGTAGAGTTTAATATTTGCAATACCACCAAGTGCAAGCTTCATTGATGCAATTACGTTGTACAGTGGAATTAGCATCATATACTCTTTTACATCTCCTGGTTGAAGCATCATTGTTGCATAAGCTGGTATCATTACAGCTATGGACATGAAAGACATGTATGAGCCGGCTTCTTTTACAGACTTTGACCAAGTGCTTAAAGCGACTTGTATGGCCGTTGAAGTCATGGATAGTAATAATATAAGCACAATAACCATTAAACCAACACCAAGCGAAATACTAAGCCCTGAAAGAATGCCTCCAGTAGCTTCACCCGATGAAAAACTCGATGTAATAGATGGATTCATTGCGAGTGCAATAATAAACCCGGCTATATAGGCAGTAATTGAAATGATACCTAATACTATTACCGCAAAATATTTACCAAGCAGTACAGAAGATCTTCCTGCTTTTGTTGAAAGAAGTGGCTCTAATGTGCCTCTCTCTTTTTCTCCTGCAAACATATCTGTTGCTGCGGCTATGGTACTCAAAGGAACCATTACTCCTAAAAGTAATGGTAACATCATTGCTAAAAATGGGTTTGTATCGCCAGTGCTAGTAGCTGTGCCACCAATTGAAACAACATACTCATCTATCGTAGTAATGTTTGTTTGTGCTGGTTTTATATCCTGCTCGCTCAGTCCTAGAGCCTTTAGTTTTGCATCTGCAACTTTAGTATTATATCTATTGATCGCAGACTGAACCACTGATATTGCATTACCAGAAACAAGCTTATTACTATCATAAATTATATTTAGCTCAAATGGCTTGCTAGCTTTTATTGAAGCAAATACTTTTGCATCGTCAAGTTGCATTCCAACATCTATATCTTCATCATCTATTGCTTTTTTAAAATCACTAACTTTTTTCAGAGAAAAAGTAGTCCCTGTCCCTGAAAATATGTTGTTTGATAATAAGCTAATCGTTTCATCACTCGTGCTATTTGGTACGCCGATCGTGATTGATGAACTTAGTTTTTCGGTTGCTGAGCTTATTTGTCCACCTAAAACAGAATATATAAGTGGAAACATAAGAAGTGGCACAATTATAGTAGTTATAATCGTTCTCTTGTCACGAAAAAAATCTTTTAGTTCTTTTTTAAATACTATCATTGCATTTCTATAAGTCATCATTTAAGCTCCTTTTGTCAGTTTCTCAAAGACTTGCTCCAAATCATCGCAATTGTACTTTTGGATAAGCTCTGGGATTGTGCCGATATCCATTATTTCGCCTCTATGTAGAATAGCTACTCTATCACACAGTTTTTCAACTTCATCCATATGGTGACTAGATAGCACGATTGTCTTTCCATCTTCCTTGCATTGCTTTATAAACACATGAACTTCTTTTGATGCAGTTACGTCGAGTCCTGATGTTGGTTCATCAAAAAGCATATAATCTGGGTTATGTACTACAGATCTTGCAAAAGCTGTCTTTTGCTTATTACCTTTTGAAAGCTTACCTGCTTTACGATCGAGATATTCACTAAGCCCAAAAGCATCTGCAAGCATCTCAACGCTTTGGTTTATACTGCTTTTGTCCATGCCGTTTAGTTGACCAAAGTATGCAATATTTTCTCTTGTAGTAAGTCTGTCATAAAGACCTACTTCTGAGCCAAAAAGCACACCAATATTTGCGCGCACTTTTTCACTATCATCTATTATATCGAATCCGCCCACTCGTGCTGTGCCCGAAGTGGGCATAAGCATTGTCGCAAGCATTCGTAACGTAGTAGTCTTCCCTGCACCGTTCTCTCCTAAAAGGCCAAATATCTCACCTTTTTGAACGGTTAGTGATATCCCCTTTACTGCTGCTACATCCTTAAATTGTTTTGCTAAGTTAATTGTTTCAATCAAGAATTCCATCTCCTTTGTCTAAGACTTTCTACGCTATTTTGACATTTTACCATTTATTAAAAGCATTAGCAAGTTGAATAAATGTATGCATTTCTTAAAATTATATTACATCTGAGCTATCTTTTAGCATATAGCTTACCCACTTTGTTAAACAATAAATACATTCTGCATAATATAATAGTGTACTTTACTTTTCGAAAGGACTTGATTTATTTGAACGATTTAGATAATAGAGATGTTTATTTAGGTGCAGTAGCTTCAATGCGCGGCAGCAGTAAATATCCAAACATAAGCGGATACGTATGGTTTTTAGAGCTTGAGGATGGTGTTGAAGTCTGTGCTGAAATACAAAACTTACCCAAATACAAGCAAAAAACCGCTACTTCTGCTCAAATCGGCCCTCATGGGTTTCATATACACGTAGGCTCTACTTGCGGCGATCCTAATGGCGATAATCCATTTTCGACAGCTGGAGCGCACTATAACCCTACAAACCAACCTCATGGCAACCATGTAGGCGATTTGCCAGTACTAATCCCCTCAGACGGGCGTGCTCAAATGTGCTTTTTTACTAATAAATTTACTGTAGATGAAATAATAGGCAAAACTGTAGTAATCCACGAAGGCCCAGATGATTATACAACACAGCCCTCTGGCAACTCTGGAGCTAAAATAGCATGTGGAAAAATAATTAGAGCAGACAGCGTATAAAAAAAGCGAGCAGTAGCTCGCTATACATACAGTTCGATAAACTAGAATAATTTTTTAAGAGGTTCTAGCGCAGGTCCTTCAATCACATTTCCATTTATATCGTATCTTGATCCGTGGCAAGGGCAATCCCATGTTTTTTCGCTTTTATTAAATTTAACCACACATCCTAAATGGCTGCAAACAGCAGATACGCATGTTAGTTTGTCATCTTCACCTCTATATATTGCTAGTTTTATATTGTTGTGTTGCATAACTACTCCATCACCTTTAGCCAGTTTCAGCTCGGAGCTTATCCCAAATACATTGTTATGCCCTTTTACAAATGCAACTCCACTGTCTGTTGCAAACTCAACCAGCTTTTTAGTTGAGCCAATTTTAAATCTACTCGGAGAAAAAAGATTGCTTTCTTCATTCACTCTATTGATTATCATGTCTTTTATTGTATTCGCTGCCACCATAGAAAGAGTTATTCCCCATTTTTTAAAGCCAGTAGCAACGTAACAGTTTGGCATTAACGTTGAGTATTTGCCTATGTATGGCATGTTATCAAGCGTCATACAATCTTGAGCTGCCCATCTGCATGCGATTTGTGATTCTGGGTACAAGTATTTTGCGTACTCCTCAAGTTCTTTAAACCTATCTTCTCCTTCATCTTCTCCCGTTTTATGATCCTGTCCGCAAACCAAAAGATACTCTCCATGCTGTTTAAATGAATAACCGTATTCATAAGCATCTATATACATGTTTTCTATTTTTTTGTTTATCCCGCTGAGCGCAACTATATATGACCTCTCCTGCTGCATTTTCAATGAATATAATCCTTTTATTTTAAAGAACGGGAAATGAGTTGCCATAACGATATGAGACGCTCTTATCTCCCATCCATCCTCTGTTTCAACTATGTCATCCTCAATATCAATTGCAGTTGTATTCTCGTATATTTTTACACCACTAATTTCTAGAAGTCTTACTATCTCATTCATGAATTTTACAGGATGAAATGTTGCTTGTTTTTTATAACCAAGCGCATTAACTACATTTATGTTAGGTTCAATTGTATCTGTTAAGTAAGCGTCAAAACCCAGTTGGGTTGCAATTTCATACTCGTCCACTATTTTTTTGGCATATTCTTCATCTATAGAATATACTAATGCGTCACATTCTCTGTAATCGCACAAAATATTGTTTTCAGTTATTATCTTTTTATAATTCTCTATAGCGTCAGTGCATACTTTCTTATATAGTCTTGCGGCACTTTCGTCTTTGTCAAAAAGTTCTTTATACATAATGCCATGCTGAGCTGTTATTTTGGCTGTGTTATTTGCTGATGTACCGCTTGCAATTTTCCCAGCGTCAATAATAACTATCTTTTGCCCAGTATCTTTAAGCATATATGCAGTAAGTAGCCCACATAAGCCAGCTCCAATTACAACTATATCCGCTTCCATATTGCTGGTCAATGGCTCAAATGACTTTATATTATAATCGTGAAGCCATAGCGATTTATTAGCATTCATATAATAACCTCTTCTCAGTTTTTGTCTATTATGTATTATGTGGCAAAATAGGCAGTTCTTATACAGTTTTCTGTTTGACTTGAAAATCAAATCCACGTATAATTACGCTATAACGCAGAGGAGGAATACTATGATATCAGCTAATCCGGACGTTTATGGCCTTGCTGGCAGTCCTTTAACCCACACATTGTCTCCTGTACTACACCATATTATTTTCGAGCAGAATAACGATAATTGTGTATACCTTGCTTTTGATGTAAAGAAAGACAAATTAAAAAGCTTTATTGACACAATAGATATGCTAAACATTAAAGGATTTAATGTTACTATGCCTCATAAGCAAGCTATCATGGAATATCTTGACTATATTGATGAAGACGCTTTAGCATACGGCGCTGTAAATACCGTTGCTGTAAAAGACGGAAAGCTCTATGGCTATTGCACTGACCCTGATGGTTTCTATATGGCACTTCAAATAGGCGAAGTTTCTCCAGAAGGCAAAAACATCGTTGTTATTGGTGCTGGTGGCGCTGCAAGTTCTGTATCTCTGATGCTAGCAAAAAAAGGCGCAAAAAAAATCACTATAATAAACAGAACGCTATCAAGAGCAGAAGAACTATGTGCAAATATTTCTAAGCATGTTCCATCAATAGAAGCAAGTGCTGTGCAGCTTGATTTTAATAAAATTAGAGATAATTTAGCAGATTGCGATATTCTAGTAAACTGTACTCCACTTGGAATGGTTCATAGCCCAGAATACCCAGATTTGAACTTTTTAGAAGGTTTACAGAAAGATGCCGTTGTTTGTGACGTTGTATATAATGCAATAGATACAGATCTTCTTAAAAAAGCTAGACACTTAGGTCATAAAACCATAAGCGGATTTTATATGCTTGTATACCAAGGAATAATTGCCTCAAGAATCTTTTACGGTAAACCAATAACTGATGAGACAATAGAGTTAATAGAAAATACAATTAAAGACTTACTATAAAAAGCCTTGATATGTTTTTCGCCAAGGAGTTTTGTTATGATACCGATAATACCAGTACCTATCATTAGAAGAAAAATTATTGTTCAAAGATTTTTAAAAGCTGGAGCAATAAGTAAAGAAAGCGCCGTATCTCCTACTAGTATTAACGTAAAGCAAGTATTACTTTTTTCACGCCTTGAAGCAAAAGGTATTATTGTCCATGCTGGTGAAGGAAAATATTTTTTAGGCACGAACGCCCTTAAATAATAAACATTTATACGCAAAAGCAGTCAGATCATAAACCTGACTGCTTTTTTTATTTGAAACTGTATTTTAATTACTTATTTGCTTGCAAAATATTTTAGTGCTAGCATGTATGAATCAAACCCCATGCCACTTATCTGCCCGATGCAACCTTCTGCCGTTACGCTTGTTCTTCTAAACTGTTCTCTTGCATGTATATTTGATAAATGAACTTCAATAACCGGAACGCTTATAGCCTTAATAGCATCCGATATTGCATAAGAGTAATGTGTGTATGCTCCAGGATTAATTACTATACCATCAAACTTGTTATGAGCGTTTTGTATGCAGTCAATGATAGCACCCTCGCTATTGCTTTGAAACATTTCTACTTCTATATTAAGTGAATCTGCCTGTTTCTTTATCTCAGTTAATAGCATGTTAAAGTCTTTTTTCCCGTAAACATCTGGCTCTCTGATACCAACCATGTTTATATTAGGTCCATTCATTACAAGCACTTTCATAATCTTTACTCCTCTTCACAAACTGCAATAATTTTATCTACGAGCACATCTAACGTACTATCGTTAATTATTGTCACATCCGCATATTTTCTATATAGCATTTCTCTTTTTGCATATATATCATACAACGCCTGCGCTCCGTTTTTTAGTAGAGGTCTTGTCGTTGTATCAACAGTATTAATTATCTCATCAAGATCTCTTTCAATAAAAACTACTGTACTAGTTTTTTTAAGAGCTGTCATAGCTTCATCGTTTAAAACACAGCCACCGCCAGTTGATATTATTGCATCATCTTTTAATGCAGCTTCTTTTATTGTTGCACATTCAAGGGCTCTAAAATGCCCTTCACCGAATTTCGCAAATATTTCTTTTACAGTCATACCCATCTGATGTTCAATCTCTATATCGATTTCAATAAGCTCTCTGCCAAGCTTTTCTGCAAGCAAAACTCCTGATTCTGTCTTGCCACAGCCCATTACCCCAATTACAGCAATATTTCTCATCCTTCACCTCTTCACTATCTATGCCTATAGCATCCTAATACATTCATACTCTGGCAATTATCTTTAATTTGCTCAAGTGCTTCTATAACATTATCATCAAGTACACATCCAAAAAAATCTAAGAAAAATTTATATTCGAAATCACTACCTACAATAGGTCTTGAGCATATCATAGTTATGCTCAGATCATGCCCAGCTAAGCACTTGATCACTTCAAAAAGTGCTCCAGCTTCATGTTTTGTAGTAAATATAATACTCGTCTTATTGCAAGTTTCATCTACTTTTGGTTCTTTACCGATTATATAAAACCTAGTTACGTTCTTTTTATTATGATTAATATTTTCTGCAAGCACATCTAGGCCATATATCTCTGCGTTAATTTTAGCAGCAATAGCAGCCTTTGTTTTATCATTCCATTTAGCTACCTTCTCTGCACTAACAGCTGTATTAATATCAATGACTGTTTCAAACCCGTGCTTTAAGATAAAATCTTGGCATTGAAGTAAACCTTGAGGATGTGAATATACTTCTTTAACATCGTCAATCGTTGCACCTTTTACAGCCAATAAGCTATGCTCAACAGGCAATTCATACTCGCCTACTATATAGCAGTTGTAAGTTTCGAACTGGTCATACGCTTCATTTACGACGCCTGTTGAAGAGTTCTCCACAGGTACCACACCATATTTATACTTACCTTCACAGACAGTCTTGAATACATCCGCAAACGTCTTTACGTTTTCAAAGGATGCATCATATCCTTCAAAGAAACTATAGGCGGCCTGTTGCCCATAAGAGCCCATTACGCCTTGATAGCACACTTTAATTGGGCCTTCTTCTTCCTTAGTTTGTTTGTTAGCAAAAAAAGCTAATTCGTTTTCGCCTAATTCGTTAGCTTGTAGCTCTTTGCTTAAATCCATTAAAACAGAAAAGAACTTATAAACATATTGCTTGTAGTCGCTGTTTTCAGTCTTCTCAGCTTTGTCCTTTAGTAGCTGTTTTTCTCTTTTTAAATCCAATATCGGCATATCATTAGCCACTTTATAATCTGCTACGCCTTTAGAAAGGTCCATACGCTTTTCAAAAAGCTCTAGCATTTTTCTATCAAGCACATCCAGCTCGGCTCTTATTTCGCTTAATTCTCTCATATTTGTCCCGCCCCTTTAAGAAGATCCAATAAAGCAATTGCAGCGCAACTTTCGATTACGGGAACTGCCCTTTGCACGATGCAAGGATCATGCCTACCGCTTATCTCCAAGCTACACTCCTCCATGCTGTCAATATTTACAGTATGTTGTTTAAGTGCTATTGAAGGAGTTGGTTTCATTGCTGCTCTAAATATTATTGGCATACCATTTGTCAGCCCACCAAGTATCCCACCATTATTATTTGAAGTCGTTTTTATTGTTGCATTCTCATCAAGATGGTACTGGTCGTTAGCTTCGCTACCCATCATTTTTGCTATAGCAAATCCTGCACCAAATTCAACGCCTTTAACTGCTGGAACAGAAAATAGCAAGCTCGCTATAGAACTCTCTACACTACCAAAGAACGGTTCTCCAATGCCTACAGGCAAACCAACTACTGCACACTCAATAACTCCGCCTACCGAATCGCCTTTTAAACGTGCATTTTCGTTTGCTTCTTTCATTAAATCGCCATTTTTTTCATTGATTACTGGTAGTTCTTTAATTCTAAGCGCATTCAAAATATTTTTGTCTATTTTTACTGCATCTATCAGCAAATCATCTATTCCATTTATTGATGCAATATGCGCACCAATAACTATATCTTTTTTTAGTAATAATTGCTGGGCAACAGCACCGGCAAACACAAAAGGCGCTGTTATTCTACCCGAAAAATGTCCACCGCCTCTGTAATCGTTATATCTATTAAATTTTACACGTGCAGGATAATCCGCATGTGACGGTCTCATTGTATTATTTAACTTTGCATAATCTTTTGAATTAGTATCGTCGTTTTTAATCATGGCACAAAGTGGAGCACCTGTCGTTTTACCTTCAAACACACCACTGAGAATAATTGGAGCATCGAGTTCTTTGCGCTGAGTACTAAGGTTATTACGCCCTGGAGCTCTTCTTTCCATTTGTTCAGTTATATTTTCCATATCTAATAGATGTCCTGCCGGTAACCCGTCAATTACTATGCCGATTGCTTGACCGTGCGACTCTCCGAAGATAGATATTTTAATATTATTGCCCCATGTGTTCATATTTTCCTCCTAAGCTTACTATGTGTTCAAAAAAGTGTGGATATGTCTTAGAAACGCACTCCGCACCGTTTATAACCACATTGTTTTTAGCTATAGTACTTGCTATAGCAAGTGCCATAGCTATTCTATGATCGTTATGACCAATTACTGTTCCACCTTTTAGTGAACCAGTACCTTTTATTATTAAGCCATCTTCAAGCTCCAAAACATCTCCGCCTAAAGCGCGTAGTTCTTTTGCTATTGTATAGAGCCTATCGCTCTCTTTTAGCCTTGTGCGCGAAGCATTAATTATCTTTGAATCGCCTTTAATGCCACAAGCAAGTACTGCTAAAATCGGCACTAAATCCGGTATATCGCTTGCATCCACTACAAAAGGTTTTAATTCATTCTGTACTGCCTTAATTACATCATTATCTTGAACGATAGTTGCTCCAGCGTTTTTTAGAATCTGTACTATTTCTTTATCACCTTGTAGCGAGTCTTCGTTAATCCCTAAAACATTTATTTCGTTACCTAATGCACCAGCAACTAAGAAAAATGCTGCTTGAGAATAGTCTCCTTCAACAGATATACATGTTTTTTCAAAGCATTGATCACCAGTAATGATGAATCTGTTTTCTTCCCTTATTACGTGCACACCAAAGCATTCGAATGCATCTAAAGTCATCTCTACATAGCCCACTGACTGTAGCGTTGTTGTTATTTCAATAATAGTATCCTGATCCGATAGTACTGCCGCAAATAATAAGCCTGTAATAAACTGAGATGATATATCACCGGGTAATTCATACTTATTACCGCTAAGTTTGCCTTTTATTATAAGGCTATCTTGCGTAAGAACATATGCAATTCCCTGTTTATCCATTATATCAAAATATGGGGTTAGAGGTCTTTCTAAAAGTCGACCTTTACCAATAAATTTTACTTCATCTACTAGCATTAGCGCAATAGGCAAAAAGAATCTTAGTACTGATCCACTTTCTTTACAATCGAGCACCGTACTTCGTGTGTTAGAAATACATTTAATAATAGTACATGTATTTCCCCGCACCTCTATTTCAGCTCCTAGTGCTTCCAATACATTTATGGTAGCTAATATATCATCTGACACTGAAACATTGGTTATTATGCTTCCTGGCTCCTTTGCAAGCGCTCCACATATCAAATATCTATGCGCTAAACTCTTTGAGCTTGGCACATTCACACTACCTATCAGTTTTTTGTTTTCGAGTAATAAATTCATGTCTTTCCCTCCAATGCTAATTAAGCAGCTCTGATAAATCTTTTATAAAATCACGTTTATTTACCTTTTTTATTATCGCCTTACCTATTTTCTCAAGCAAAACTATATTAATCTCTTCGCTGTCAGATTTTTTATCTAAATTCATAGCATCTGCCAATACTTGCATATCTTCTATCTCGTACTTATCAGATAAGCCGTATTTATGGCCACATTCTATTATTTGTTTTGCTGTTCCATTTTCAGTTATACCAAGCTTTTCTCCGTACTTAGCCATCACACACATCCCAATGTGAACTCCAACTCCATGTGATAGTCCTTTGCTACCGTATGCTTTTTCAAGTGCATGCCCTACTGTATGCCCAAAATTTAGCACCATACGCTCTCCAGTATCTCTTTCATCTATAAGCACTACGTCAGCCTTAATCGAGCAGCACTGCACTATTATTTCTTCTAGTAAACCCTCTAAATGTTCACTGTTATTATTAAGCGTATCAAAAAGTGTTTCGCTTTTAATGCAACCGTACTTTATTACTTCTGCCATTCCATCCGAAAAATATTCTGGCGTTAATGTTTTGATTGTATTTGGATCGATTAAAACACATTTTGGCTGATAAAATGCTCCAACTAGGTTCTTTCCAAACTCAGTGTTTATTGCTACTTTTCCGCCAACAGAGCTGTCAACTTGAGCAAGCAGTGATGTTGGAACTCCAATATAATCTATCCCTCTAAAGATCGTAGCGGCTGCAAATCCAGCAACATCGCCAACTATTCCTCCGCCAAGCGCTACAATTGCATCTGCTCTTGTTAGCTTGTTAGTAAATGCAAAAGAATAAATGCTCTCTAGTGTTTTATAAGACTTACTGCTTTCGCCAGGTTTAAGTATCATCGTAATAGAATTTATCCCAGCAGCTGAAAGCGAATTTCTAACAGCATCTCCGTAGAGAGGCTCAACATTCTCGTCAGTGACAATAAGCACTCGTGCACCTTTTTTCAGCACTGATTTCGCTATTTCACCGATATTGCCTAGCGATCCTCGCTCTACCAAGATATCATATTCGTTGTCTTTTATTGGAACATGTACTAAAGCCATAGTTAATCCTCATTTAACAATCTATCATTTTTTAAAATATTACGGAGCGTCGGCTTATCCTCATCAAGCAGGGCTTGCTTGATAATTCTCATCTCATCTTCAAACTCGTCTATTCTCTTCAATAGGTACTTTCTATTCTCCATAAGCGTTTCGCTCCATAAACTTTCATTTATAAGAGCTATGCGTGTGTAATCTCTAAAGCTACCACCTTTGAATGCCTTGTCTGCATAGTAATAATCATTTTTACTTAGAGCAACGGCAATTACGTGTAATATCTGGCTGGTAAAAGCTATTGTCTCGTCGTGCTCTTTTGCAGTAGTATTTTTTATGCTACTAAAGCCCATAAATTTTAGTATTTCTATAACTGTCTCTATTGATTCTTTGCTAGCGTTTTCGTCTGGAACTAATAAAAATCCTGAACCGTCAAATAGTGTTTCAAGAGAACTATCGTATCCTCCAACTTCTCTGCCTGCCATCGGATGCCCACCAATAAAATTTACTCTCTTTGTTACTCCACTTGCTTTGGCAGCGTCCATTACGTATTCCTTAACCCCTGCCATATCAATTACAATTGAGTCTTGTTTAAATAGTTCTATATTTTCTGATAAAAAATTTGTTGTAGCTTTTGGATATACGCAAATAATAGTCAGATCAATTTTATCTAAGATATTATTTGCGCTGGTAAAGCCATCTTCAATTACGTCATCCGCCTTAGCTTTTTCAAGTGTCATTTGGTCAGTATCTATTCCAAAAACATGAGCATTTTTTAAACCCTTTAGTGATTTTGCCACTGAACCGCCAATTAAGCCAAGTCCAACTATTGCTATGTTCATATTAAATCTCCTTATTAAATAATGGCGCCATTTGCTTTGCTTTGCCCATTAATGAATCGAACTGTTTTGGTGTTAACGACTGCTGTCCATCGCAAAGAGCGTGAGGTGGATCGTTATGAACTTCTATAAGTAGTCCGTCAGCACCCGCTGCAATAGCAGCCAGAGCTAGTGGCTCCACCATCCATGCATGACCTGTTGCGTGTGATGGATCAACTAGTATAGGCAAATGACTCTGTTTCTTAATAACGAGTATCGCACTTAAATCAAGTGTATTTCTTGTATAAGTTTCAAATGTTCTAATTCCTCTTTCGCAAAGTATAACGTCGTTATTACCCTGAGCCATAATGTATTCAGCTGACATAAGCCATTCTTCTATTGTCGAAGATAGTCCACGCTTTAATAGTATTGGTTTATTTACTTTACCTAGTTCTTTTAGCAAGTCAAAGTTTTGCATGTTCCTTGCACCAACTTGAATAACATCTACATTCTCTACAAATCTATCAATATAACTTGTTGACATGATTTCGGATACAATTGGAAGTCCAGTCTGCCTTCTTGCTTCAACTAATAGATCTAAACCTTCTTCTCCAAGTCCTTGGAAAGAATATGGAGATGTACGAGGTTTGAATGCTCCACCTCTTAAAAAGCCCGCTCCACTTTCCTTGACGCTTTTTGCTATGCCAACAAGTTGTTTTTCGCTTTCAACTGAGCAAGGTCCGGCAATAATAGCTAATTTACTACCACCAATTTTTCTGCCACATACATCAACAACAGTATCATCGTTATGAAATTTTCTATTTGCCTTTTTATATGGCTCACTAACTCTCATTACGCGATCAACGCTATCATAAAGCTCTAGTTTGCCCATATCAATTTTCGATGTATCTCCAATAAGTCCAACTGTTGAACATTCTGTGCCAAACATAATATCAGTCTGAACAGCGTAGTCTTCGCCCACCTTCTTGGCAATAGATTCAACAGCAATTTTGGATAATCCCGGTTTTAGTATTAGTATCATGCCTCTCACCTCTTTTTAAATAAATTCAAAATAAAAAAGGAACCTGATTGAGATCAGGTTCCTTTATAATGCGTTCTAGTTTCTTATAGTTTACGCAAAACCCTTCTCAAGCACTTTATCAGCATAGAAAAAATAACCAAAGCTAAAATAGAATTGGCCACTAAAGTAATAATATGCTGTTGCTTGATTGTAATTTTGCATTTTGTTCTCCTAAAGTGTTTTGTTCATTATATTAACAGAAAATAAAAATGTCAACAATATTTTATTGTTTATATGATAATTTTATTCTATTATATTAACATATAAGGAGAAATAAGCATTATGATAGAAATTGAAATAAAAGCTAAACTTACTGAATTGCAGTATTTAAACGTTAAAACATATCTTGATACTAACTTTACATATAATGGTTCCGTTGGCGAAACTGACCTATATTTTAATGGAATTGATAGAGATTTTGCAAAAACAGACGAGGCTTTTAGAATAAGAAAAGAAGTTAAAAATGATATAACAACCGTATACATCACCTACAAGGGATCTAAACTAAGCAAAAACATTAAAGCTAGGCAGGAGCTAGAAGTTGCTGTAGCTGATTATGATACTATGTTAAAAATCACCAAAGCGCTTGGTTTTAAAGAAGTAGCTACAGTAGAAAAGCAAAGACATTATTATAAAAGCGGTGATATAACAGCAACTCTTGATAATGTAACCAGACTTGGATACTTTATTGAGCTTGAAATGCTTGCTCTAGAAACAGATGACCTTACAAAATATTCGGACTTATTATTTAGCTTGTTAGATAAGCTTGGAATAGAAAAAAGTGCTGCGACCAATACTTCTTATCTTGAAATGCTTTTGAATATTCAAGAATAATATTAATATTAAACACATAAACTCTTCAAAAAAGGCACTAAAAGCTTGACTAAACCGAGCATATCTCATATAATAATCCTTGTGATTTTATGCGTTATTAGCTCAGCTGGTAGAGCACCTGACTCTTAATCAGGGTGTCCGGGGTTCGAGTCCCCGATGACGCACCAAAACAGATACCTATAAACAGTACGTTTATGGGTGTTTTTTTATTTTTACATTAATCAAGCAAATCAAAACCAAGCATTATATAATATATTAACCGCTTTTTTTATCTCTTCCTCATCCATTGTTGCATACCCTAATATAATTGTTGAAGTCTCTTCTGTGGATGTTTTCTCAAAATAATACTCTGAAAGATCGTATACTTTTACACCAGCCTGAAATGCCGTATTAATCAACTGTTTCTCTGTCATTCCATTATTAACTCTTAATAGTAAATGCAACCCCGCATCAGCGCCAATAACCTCTATATCACAATTGAGCTTTGTGATTTCACTTACAAGTGTCTCTCTTTTTTTCTTATAGATGTTTCTCATTTTATTCAAATGTCTTTCAAAGTACCCATCTTGTATAAACTTACATAGTACGTTTTGCTCTATTGAAGGAACTGGGCATATTAAAAACGAAAGATTTTCTGTATATCGCTTTAAAAGCTTATCTGGCAATACCATATAACTTACTCTGATAGCTGGAGAAAGAGATTTTGACAGAGCTCCCATATAAATTACTTTTCCATTAGCATCAACGCCTTGCAAGGCTGGTATTGGCTTTCCACTATACTTAAATTCACTGTCGTAATCATCTTCGATAATATAACGGTCATCTGCATCATTAGCCCAATTCAAAAGTTGAATTCTTCTATTAATCGGCATGATTCCGCCTGAAGGAAACTGATGAGCTGGAGTTATGCACAGTATATTAGCATTACTTTTAATTATTTCATCGAGAATCATTCCATTTTTATCGATATTGATCGGCTGATATTTAGCACGGTTGCTTCTAAATAACAAATTAAGCTTTTCATAACCAGGATTTTCTATGCCATACACACTGTTTTGGTCAAATAATTGGATCAGAATTTGAAACAAAAACTCTGTGCCCGCACTAATAACGATCTGATTTGCAGAACAGCTCACTCCTCTTGATTGATGAAGATATTCTGCAATACTTTTTCGTAGCGTAATGTTCCCTTGTGAGTTCCCAAGTTGGAATAGTTCTTTATCATATTCATTAATTACATCTTTAGTAAGCCTTCTCCAAATCGAATATGGAAATGATTCGGCATCTATTCCATTATATGAAAAATCATATTTGATACCAGACTTGTTTGATTTTTTATCAGTAGGGTCACCAAGTTTATTCACTTTTAACTCAATAATATTATCAAGTTTACAAACAAAAAAACCTTTTCTTTCAATAGAAGCAACATACCCTTCTTCTATTAACTGGTCATATGCAATCTGTATAGTATTTTGACTAATCTTTAAATAAGACGAAAGTTTTCTTTTAGACGGAAGTTTAGTGTTAAAAGTAATCCTTCCGGTTTGAATTTCTGTTTTAATATAATTATAAAGCTGGCGATAAATCGGAATATTACTATCTACTTCAATCGAAAATGTAATCATATTCATGTTTTGTTCTCCTATATAATCTGATACCATTAATGTCAAATATATTTATAATACTAGCACAATCAGTTTGCAGTTATAATAATACATATTATGCATTTTTGTAAAGATTAATATTTTCAGATTATTTAATGTGAATTTTGTATTCGAATCAGCTATAATAATATCTTTTTAGGAAACAAAAAAAGCTTCAAACAATTTGAAGCTTTTTATTACTAAACCCTATAGTGAAACGAGTTTTTCGTGCCATTTGTTACCGCTTGTTCGATGTATAAAATAAAAAACCAGCACCCACAATGTGCTGGCAACTGGAGCGGGTGATGGGAATCGAACCCACGCAGCCAGCTTGGAAGGCTGGAACTCTACCGTTGAGCTACACCCGCAGGATAATGGAGCGGTAGACGGGACTCGAACCCGCAACTTCCACCTTGGCAAGGTGGCACTCTACCGTTGAGCTACTACCGCATAAAAAAATGGTGCGGGTGGAGGGACTTGAACCCCCACGTCCAAAAACACTAGATCCTAAGTCTAGCGCGTCTGCCAATTCCGCCACACCCGCGTAAACACCATCAATATGCCAAGTGATATTTATTATACTATCTGAGTTAATTATAGTCAAGTATAAACTTGACTATAATTAACTAAATAGTTAAGCGTGATTATCACGCTTTTTTGTATTTTTATCGGAAATTACTTTGTTGTTGCAGTTGGAGAAACTTTTACTGTAGCAACTGGTGAAACAACTGCTGTTGCTGTTGTTTTTGCTGTTGTTGTTGCAGCTGGTGTTGATGTTGTTGATGTACATGCTGAAACTGCTACCATTGTTAATACAGCTACTGCTCCAACTATTATTTTCTTAATCATTTATATAGCCTCCTTTTTACATTCATAACGTTTGTGTTCTCCTTATTTTAAACTTTATGGCTATACTTGTCAATAAATATGTAATTTCTTAATACAAAATTAATAGTTTATCTCCGTATTGTTTAAATAAATGTCAGTAATTGCAGGCTAAAAACGGTGACTCTTCAATATTCCGCACAAGAATTCTGCAAATTAATTTATTACGTATCAGGTCATCCTTTTATATGCTTGTGAATAAAATTATATATAAAGGAGGTCTGCTATATGATAACAATTAGTGTATGTATGATAGTAAAAAACGACGAGAAAACGCTTTCCCCTCTACTAAGCTCAATTAGCCAATTTGCTAATGAAATAATAATAGTAGATTTAGGTTCAAGTGATAATACTATTCAAATCGCCAAGCAATTTACTCCTCATGTTACTTCTTTTGCATTTCAAAATGATTTTTCTGCTGCAAGAAATTATTCGTTTTCATTTGCTACAATGGACTATATTATGTGGTTGGATGCTAGTGACATTATTGAGAACTGCGAAATTAATAAGTTGTTAAATTTAAAGCAAAATGCCAAAGGTGATGTAGATGTGTATATGTTTCCGTATGACTCAAGCTTTGACACAAACGACTACTGCACTCTCACTTATTTTAGAGAAGAGCTTATAAAGCGAGAAGCAAATCTAAAATGGCAAGAACCAGTGTACGAATACATACAACCAACAGGTAATGTAATTAAAACCGATATACACATTAAGCATATAGAAGAATACGCTACAGATAATACTACCAAATTAGATATATACAATAATCTATTAGCAAAAGGTATAGCTCTATCAGCAAGAAGTACTTATTATTTTGCAAAAGAACTGGCTATTCATGATATGAATGATCAAGCCATAGATAAATACCTTGAGTTTTTAGATATGGAAAGCTGGGACGAAGATAAGATTGCAGCTTGCTTTGAGCTATCTTTTTGCTATGAAAAAACGAATAATTTTAAAGGGATGATATCTTCCCTACTTGCATCATTTGAGTATTCAACTCCAAGAGCAGAAATCTGTTGTCGTATTGGCGATTATTTTACTAACTTCAACAAATTTGAAGAAGCGATATATTGGTACGAAATGGCACTTACGGCAAAAGCTCCTGAATCTTGGGGTTTTGTTCAAGTTGATTACTATGGTTACATCCCTCATCTATGGTTATGCGTACTATATTATCAGCTAGAGGATTACGAAAAAGCAAAATATCATAACGAATGTGCAGCTAAAATCAAACCCGATGATGCTTCAGTTCTTTATAATATTAATCTATTAAATTCATTATAAAACTGTTTAAATTAGGCTTTTTTGTCCCGGGCAATACTCATGTCGCAATTGCAAAACACTTATAAATACAGTATAATATGTTTTGCATATCTGGGTGTAGCGCAGTTTGGTAGCGCGCATGAATGGGGTTCATGAGGTCGCAGGTTCAATTCCTGTCACCCAGACCAAGAAAGTCCTGAGATCATTAAGAACTCAGGACTTTTAATTTTTTAAATTGTTGCTATATTTCTATGCAAGTTATTTTTCTATATTGTTTTTTTCAAAATTCCATGAATCAGCACACATTTCTTTAATCCCATACTCTGATTGCCAATTTAGCATCTTCTTTGCTTTTGCAGGATTTGCATAACATTCTGCTATATCTCCTGCACGCCTTCCATCAATCACATATGGTATTTTTTTGCCTGTTGCCTTTTCGTATTCCGAAACAATTTCTAACACACTGTACCCATTTCCTGTCCCAAGGTTTACAGCATCCACACCTTTATGTGAATATATATAATTTAACGCGCATACATGCCCTTTAGCAAGATCGACAACATGTATATAATCTCGTACGCCAGTGCCATCTTTGGTTGGATAGTCATTACCAAAAACATGAAGTTTCTCTCGCCTTCCTGCTGCCGTCTGCGAAACGTATGGTAATAGGTTATTAGGAATACCATTCGGTTTCTCGCCAATAAGGCCGCTTTTATGCGCTCCAATAGGATTGAAATAACGCAGTAGAATAACTGACCACCGATTATCAGAAACGCTTAAATCTTTCAATATTTGCTCTATCATGTATTTAGTCCATCCGTATGGATTTGTACAACCCAATTCACTGTCTTCACTTATTGGACTTTCATTATCGCTTCTATAAACCGTAGCAGAAGAACTGAAAATAATATTATGTACATTATACTGATTCATTACCTCACATAATGACAAAGTGCTATCAATATTATTGCGATAATATGAAAGAGGAATTTGCACTGATTCGCCCACAGCTTTAAAGCCTGCAAAATGAATGACCGCATCAATATCGTACGTTTTAAAGACTTCTTCTAATGCATTCTTATCACAAACATCTGCATTAACGCAACTAATCTCTTTTCCAGTTATCTTCTTTATTCTATCTATTACTTCTGGCTTACTATTACTAAAATTATCAACAACAACAACTTCGTAGCCCTTTTCAATCAATTCAACACAAGTATGGCTACCAATATACCCTGCTCCGCCTGTTACTAATATCAAAAAACTTCCCTCCTACCGTTAGCTCTTCCATTGCGATTTTTAATCTCTATTTTCAAGACATATAAATTATATCATTTTAAGTGCATAAGCTCAATTATTTGCTTTTGGCATGCTTTACTTTATTCTCTCTTCCAAAGTAAATGAAATGAAGTTGCACTATTCATCTAAAGTAAAAAGCTCTTCTACTGTAGTCTCAAGTAATTTTGCTGTTTTCATCGCCAATTGCAATGTTGGGTTATACTTTTCATTTTCTATTGCATTAATCGTTTGTCTTGTAACGCCAAGTAGAATAGCCATATCTTCTTGCCTAAATCCAAGCTTTTTTCTATATTCTCGTATTTTATTTTTCATTGTTCACCATCATTACCCATCTTCGTGTTCATAATTAATCTCGAACCAATTAAAATTAAATTTTGTGTGATTAACAGAAAAAATTCCCAGCTTCTAAAAGCCTCAGTCGGCTCAAATCCACTTGAAACAATAATATATGTTAGACGACAGATTAAAAATACTAAAATAAAAATATAAGTAAGCCTTAGCGCTTTGAAATTAATATACATTTCCATTTCATCCATTTTCCTAAAAAACTTCATATAGCACCTCCTAAATAATAATGTATAACATGTTTTACATTATTATTATATTATCAGCGCATAAAATGTCAATAGTTTTTTACATTTTAAATCAGCAAATAAAAAAAGCAGATAATATCACCTGCTTTTTTAATAGAACAATTACTGAGCTAATTCAACAAATTTCTTCAATATTCCGCAACATTGAGTTGGTTGTATTGAATCGTAGCATTTTTGATAATCAATGCCTTGGCTTTCTAAGCCTTCTTTCCATAAAACTACGATCTCTTTAAGTAATTTATGATTAATTTCCGGATGGAACTGTATTCCCCAGATGTTATCACCAATTCTATACGATTCATTTTTCTCAAGCTCACTTGAAGCTAGTCTAATTGCTTCAGGTGGTAATTCAATTACGCTTTGAGAATGTCCTTCATTTGCAAGGAATGTTTTTGGCATAACGTTTAGAATTGCATCTTTTTGGCCTTCTTCGTTAAGCACTATTGTGTTTGTTATTGCCTGTGTTCCGTTTGGGCACCAATCAACCTTTCCACCAAATGTATACGCAACAAGTTGATGTCCAAAGCATATTCCCAGAATTGGAATATGTGCTTTTGCCGCTTCTTTTAGCCATTCACTAGCTTTCATTGCCCAATCCGGCTTATCAGTAACCATAGCCATAGAGCCAGATACTATAACGCATTTTACATCTTTAACATCAGGAAAAACTGGATTTTCATAAACGAAGTAAATATCCGCGTCTTCTTTTGCTACGCTTGCGCATTCAAGTATTCTATCTGCTGATGTTCCAAACTTTTCTACTAATTCACCTGTCGTTGCACCCATATCAAACACTGTTACTTTTGACATAAATAAACCCCTCCGCATTATTTTTATACTATATCTCTAAATCTCTTTAAGAGCATTTCTCCGCACTTGTTGTCTTTAGCTAAACCATCTAGTATTGCCTGTACATCGAAGCCTCTCTTTGTCAAATCGGCTGCATCAAATTCGATCAATCCTCTTGCAACAGCTGGAGTGAATTCAGGATGGAATTGAGCTCCCCAAATTGAATCGTCAAGCGAAAAGCCATGTGTTGGTTCATTTTTACCATAGCATGTAAGCTTAGCTCCGTTTGGCAGCTTTGTTACTGTATTAATATGTACTGCTTGCCCATAAAATTCCTCTGGAACTGCACTAAAAAGTCTATCTTTCTTTCCATATTCTGTTAGAAATAAATCGAGCGTGCCATATTCTCCTGTAGGATGGAAACCTACCTCGCCCCCGAATGCGTAAGCAACAAGTTGATGACCATAGCATAAACTTAGAATCGGTATCTCTCTTCTATGTGCCTCAAGTAAAAAGTCACCAGTCTTTATGCTCCAATCATCATGATCAGTTATAAGCGCCGGAGATCCCGTTATTATTAAAGGGTGTGTTTTATCAAGATCAGGAAGTTCAAACGTATCAAATACTGTATACACGTCTATGTCATTTTTATCAATGGACATACCGTTTGCAAAAATATCCTGCATATCGCCTGTCTGTTTTATAAGTTCAGGCATCAGTTCGCCTGTTCTTATCATAGTAAATTTTTTAGCCATAATATCTCCTCTTTGTTTTTAATACCTAAATCTTTTTCATAAATTCTCGGATATTACATCTGTAAAAATAATAACAGAATAAAAATCACTTTGCAATTATTCATATAACATTTAGATATTAAAAAAGAGAGCGTTATGCTCTCTTAAATCAAACTGGCTATTAACAAATATATTGGAGGAAGAAATACTGCAGGCAGCATGTTTGCAACCTTCACATGCTTTATTTCCATTATCGAAAAGCCTAGTCCCAATATTAATACTCCGCCAACCGCCGACATTTCTGTTATGGCCGCTGCCGAAAGAAATGGTGCAAGCACTCCAGCTAATAATGTTAACGCTCCCTGATAAACAAGAACCGATACAGCTGCTAGCATAACGCTTATCCCATAGACTGAAGTAAATAATACTGCTGAAACGCCATCTAAGACTGCTTTAGTATATAAAATGCTATTATCGCCCTGTATTGCAGCGTTTAGCGAACCAACAATCGCCATTGCACCAACGCAGTACACTAGACTACCCGTAATGAACCCTTGAGCGAAGTTTGATTCTCCATCTTTTGAAAATCTATCTTTTACTCTGCCACCAAAAAGCTCAAGTCTTTTATCTATATCTATAGCTTCACCTATTATAGTCCCTATTACTAAGCAAATAAGCACAAGTATTGCATTCGCTGTTCCCATAGCACCCATTAGCCCTACTACTATTACAAACATCGCAAGCGCTTGCATAATTGTATTTCTAAATCTTTCAGGTAATCCGCCTTTTATCAAAAGTCCAATGCTACTGCCTACTACAATTGCACCAACGTTTACTAATGTTCCGAGCATAATACACCTCATATATTCATTTGTAAAAATAACTTCTTAATTATATATTAGGGTATGTTTTTGTACAATAATAATATTTTTTGTAGTTTCGTATCACATTAACTCAAAAAAGACAAAAAAAAGAGAGCTTGTTGCTCTCTTTAAAATAAGCTGGCTATTAATAAGTATACCGGAGGAAGGAATATTGCCGGTAGCATATTTGCTACCTTAATATGCTTAATTTCCATTATAGAAATCCCTACACCTACAATGAGTACTCCACCTACCGCAGACATCTCTATTATGGCAGTTGTCGAAATAAATGGCGCTATTACTCCAGCTAATAGTAACAGTGTTCCTTGATAAACAAGTACTGTTATTGCTCCGAATATTGTGCTCACTCCATAAACAGAAGTAAACAATAACGCCAAAATGCAATCCAAAACCGCTTTTGTGTATAGAACGCTGTTATCTCCTAGCATTACTGAGTTTAGCGTACCAACTATTGCCATAGCACCAACACAATACACTAGACTTCCAGTAATAAACCCTTCAGCAAATTTTGAATCCCCATCTTTAGAAAATCTATTTTTTACTTTATCACCAAACTGTTCTAGTCTTTTATCAATATTTATAGCTTCGCCAATGATCGTTCCCACCACAAGGCATATAAGTACTATTATCGCATCTGTAGTTTTTATCGCACTCATTAGCCCTATTACCATTAAAGATAATGCTAGTGCGTGCATAATGCCCTGCCGAAATCTTTCTGGCATTCCGTTTTTAAGAAGAAGGCCAATAAAGCCACCCGCGATAATTGCTCCAACATTTACTATTGTACCAAGCATAATGCACCTCATATTTTATCTTTTGTAAAAAACAGTAATTTAATTATATATTAGGGCTCATTTATGTACAATAATAAATATTAGTTTATAGCAGTATGCAGATTAGACCGCCATTGCCTTCGTTTATTATGCGCTGAAGCGTTTCTTGAACCTTTTCTCTTGCATCATCAGGCATGCGTGTAAGTTTATTTGCAAGCCCTTCATTTACAAGCTCATGAAGAGATTTGCCAAATATATCAGTAGCCCATATTTGCGATGGATCACTTTCAAATTCGCTTAGCAAGTACTGCACTAGCTCTTCGCTTTGCTTCTCACTACCTACAATTGGGGATACTTCTGTTTTAATATCCACACGTATCATGTGTAGTGATGGAGCGCTTGCTTTCAGTTTCACACCAAATTTATTTCCTTGACGTACCATTTCTGGTTCTTCAAGTGTTAATTCGCTGAGCAGTGGAGGCACAAGTCCATATCCTGTTTCTCTAACACTTTTTAGTGCGTCTGCAACTTTATCATACTCTGTTTTTGCTTCAACAAGTTCTTTGATAATTGATGTGAGATGGAAATCATCCTTTATCTCATAACCACACTCGTCGCCCAGCACTTTATAGAACAATTCTGGTTGAAGCTCAACGTCAATATTAACTTTACCAGTGCCTAACTGAACACTATTTACTGTAACATTTGTTACGTGTTCGTTCTCGTCGTATATGTTAAGCAGCTGTTTGTAGTCCCTTACCTTATTGATAGAGGCTGAATTCTCAGCAAGTGCGGAAACCAGTTCGCTTGGTAACCAATGCTCTTCGGAAAGTGCTTGAACCCATAATGGCACATTGAATGTGATCTGTTTAAGTGGGAATTCAAACAAAACTTTTTCCATAAGATTGTTTATATCTTCTTTATCCATACGCATAATATTGTATGCGAGTACAGGCACATCGTAACGCTCAGACATAGAGCTTCTTAGTTTTTCTGTATCGTCGCTGTTCGGTGAAAGCGTATTAAGAACGACAACAAAAGGCTTGCTTAGTTCTTTTAATTCTGAGATTACTCGCTCTTCTGCTTCTATGTAGTTTGCTCTTGGAATATCCGTAATACTTCCGTCCGTTGTTACAACAACACCTATTGTCGAATGATCCTTAATAACCTTTCTTGTACCTAGTTCTGCCGCTTCTTCAAACGGTATGTCGTAATCATACCAAGGTGTACGTACCATTCTTGGCATATCGTCTTCAATATGGCCCAAAGCTCCATTTACGATATAGCCTACGCAATCTACCATACGTACATTAAGAGTTGCTGAATCATCTATACTTATTGCTATAGCGTCATCCGGAACAAACTTAGGTTGTGTAGTCATTATTGTCTTTCCAGAGCCGCTTTGTGGCAATTCATCTGTTATACGTGTTTTCCAATTGTCATCTTCTATTACCGGCAGAACCATAACATCCATAAACTTCTTTATAAATGTAGATTTACCAGTACGTACAGGTCCAACAACGCCAACGTATATGTCGCCGTCCGTCCTCTTATTAATGCTGTCATATAAGTCATATCTATCCATTGCGTTCCCTCCCAAACTTATTTAGCTTGCAAATATTTATAGATTAACAATAAATATATATGACAGGGATTTAATTTTCATGATAAAAAAAGTACAACGCAACTCATGTTTTACGTTGTACTTTATATTTATTTTCTTTAGTATTACTTTTTCAGTTTAGCTATTAAATTAGTCTTATTCTCAGTACCATTTTTTAAGCGCTTAATATTTTCTCTGTGTGTGTATATTGCAAGCCCAGCAAGTACTAAGGCTACAAAAAGCAAGAACGCTCTTGTTGGATATAAGAATAAACAAATAATCGGGAACAGCAAAACAACTGTTAACGAAGAAAGTGACACATACTGTGTGACAAGTGCAATAACTAGCCCAAGAATAAATAGCAAAAATCCGACAAGAGGGTTTACTGCGATTATTATACCAAGTGTTGTAGCTATGCCTTTTCCACCTTTAAAGCCTAAATAAAATGGCAATATATGGCCAATAACTGCAAACAGTCCACCGATAAGTCCACATACTTCTCCACCAATTAGATAACCAATAACAAGTGCAAGTATTCCCTTAAGCGCATCTAAAAGCAGAGTGACTAAGCCAATTCCAAGCCCATAGGCACGAATCATGTTTGTAGTTCCAGCGTTACCGCTGCCGTATTTCCTTATGTCACCTTTTTTTACCATCTTAGAAAGAAAATATGCGCTAGAGAAACATCCGATAGCATAACCTATTATTGCTGATAACAAATAATTACCTACCATCATGACCCTCCTTATCTCTTTGCCTATATAATATTCTAATAGGCGTTCCGTCTAAATTAAATGATTTTCTAAAATAATTTTCTAAATATCTTGTATATGAGAAATGTGTTAGTTCCGTATCATTTACAAACAGTATAAACGTTGGCGGATTTGTAGCCGCTTGCGTAGCATACATTATTTTAAGCCTTCTGCCGTTTTTAGAAGGTGGTTCTGTAGCTGAAATTGCTTCTATTAAAACATCGTTTAGTACACCGGTTGATATTCTAAAAGCTGCTTGCTTTACAACATAGTCAGCTAACTCCATTAGCTTTGGTATACGTTGACCAGTAAGCGCGCTAATAAACATACTTGGTGCATAGTCCATAAAAATAAGGTCAGAACGTAGTTTCTTTCTAAACTTTGCCATTGTATGTGTATCTTTTTCGACTAAGTCCCATTTATTTATTACAAGAACAGAAGGTTTGCCTTCGTTATGCACATAGCCGGCTATTTTAACATCCTGCTCTGTCATTCCTTCTTCTGCATCTATAACTACAAACGTAACATCGGCGCGTCTAACCGCTGCTAAAGAGCGAATAACACTATACCTCTCTATTGTATCATCATCTATCCTGCTTTTGCGTCTAATGCCAGCAGTATCAATTATCATGTACTTCTTATCGTTATAAGTAAAAGGTGTATCTATTGCATCTCTAGTTGTTCCAGCAATATCAGATACTATGCTTCGTTCTTCTTTTAATATTCTATTAACTAATGAGGACTTGCCTGCATTTGGCTTTCCTACAACAGCAATTTTAAGTATACCGCTATCATAATCTTCCTCGAAATTGCGTTCAAATTTCTCAACAATGATATCTAGTAAATCACCTATACCAAGTCCCTGTTCACCAGAAATAGCTACAGGTTCTCCTAAATTAAATTTATAAAACTCAACTGCATTCATTCTCTGCGTTTCTGTCTCTGCCTTATTTGCAACAAGTATAATAGGCTTTTTGCTTTGCCTTAGCATTTGTGCAACGTCATCATCAACGGTTGTTATGCCTTCACGTGCATCAACAATAAACATAATAACATCAGCAGTATCTATAGCTAGCTGTGCTTGTGCATGCATATGCTTTTGAATAACATCGTCTTTTTGTGGCTCTATGCCACCTGTGTCTATGATTGTAAATATATGCCCTGTCCATTCCACGTCTTCGTATAGCCTGTCTCTTGTTACACCAGGCGTATCTTCAACAATGGACACACGTTTGCCGCATAATTTATTAAATAAAGTGGATTTACCTACGTTTGGCCTTCCAACAATAGCAACCAACGGTTTTTTAATCAGCCTGCTCACCTACCCAAAAGTTCTAACCGCATCACTTTAGCGGTTGTTATTTATATTTCTAGAGATTCTCTCGCTATTATAAATTTGTATAACAAAAAATATGCGCTTTTCAATGCGCTAGAATTATATGTTTTATTATAACATATAAGCATTTCTTTGGCACTATTTTGAGAAAAATAGAAGCGCTTGAACTGGCTTGCCTTTTAGCTTCCATCAAATTCCATATGTTTAATTGCTAAATTATTCAGTACAATTCTCAATTTTACTTAAATAATATCGTATCTCTTTTATTTCCATAAAAAAAAAGTGCTGCATCATATATAAATACAATTTTACATGTTCTATATACTATTGCCTCACTTTTAATTATTTATATCGTTAATACTTATATCAAACTTGGTTATGTGTAATAAGCCTATTTCCTGTTACATAATAGTAAGTCCACTCGCATACATTTGTTACATGATCGCCAATTCTTTCTAAGTTCCTAGCAACAAATATTAGATTCATTACTTGATTCATAGTGCTCGGTTTCTCCATCGCATAAGTCAGAAGTTCCCTGAACACTTGGTTATATAATGCATCGACTTCTTTATCTTTATTATAAATTTCATGGACCATCTCAATGTTATCATTAACAAAGGCGCTTAAGCAGCTATTTAGCATACCTGTTGTAATCTGTGCCATAGTAGGTATATCAAGTAATGGTTTTATGTACGTCTCATCACTCATATGCAAAGTAGATTTACATATACCACAAGCAAGATCTGCCATTCTCTCAAGATCTGTAGCTATTTTATTTAATGCAAATACTATTCTTAGATCTGCAGCAAGCGGTGCTTGAGTAGCACAAAGTCTAATGCACTTATCCTCAATCTGCTCACACATAAAATCAATATTATCATCACTATCGATTATAGCATTTGCTTCCTCTTCGTTTTGATCAACAAGCGCTTTTACAGACCTATTTACCATGTTTTCTACTTCACTACCCATACGCAATACTTCGTTTTTAAGCGAATTAAGTGATTCAACAAAATCTTTTCTTGGTGTCATAGTATCCCTCCTCATCCAAATCTACCAGTAATATAGTCTTGAGTTCTTTTATCTTTAGGGCTAAAGAAGATATCATCCGTGATTCCTTCTTCTATTATTTCACCGCTTAAGAAAAATGCTGTCTTATCTGATATTCTACCTGCTTGTTGCATATTATGCGTTACGATAACAATTGTATACTGCTCTTCTAAATCGCGTATAAGGTCTTCAATCTTATTTGTTGATATTGGGTCAAGCGCTGAAGTCGGCTCATCCATAAGCAGTATTTCAGGCTCTACAGCTAAAACTCTTGCTATGCACAATCTTTGTTGCTGTCCACCCGAAAGTCCCATAGCTGATTTATTTAGTCTGTCTTTAACTTCGTCAAACAGTGCAGCTTGTTTAAGTGATTTTTCTACAATTTCATTTAAAGTTGCTTTATTTTTAATTCCATGAACTCTAGGTCCATATGCCACATTATCATAAACTGTCATTGGAAATGGATTTGGCTTTTGAAAAACCATGCCTACCTTTTTTCTTAGTGAAACTTCGTCGCTTTCTGGTCCATATATATCTTCACCATCCACTAGTATTTGTCCTTCTACTTTTGTTCCAGCAATAAGATCATTCATTCTGTTTAGCGTGCGTAAAAAAGTAGATTTACCACAACCTGATGGACCGATTAGCGCTGTTACCTCTTTTTCATTAATATCTATGCTTATGTCTTTTAGCGCATGCGTTTGTCCATAATAAAAATCCAAGTGCGATACGCTAATTTTTGTTTTGTTACCCATATATCTATACTCCCCCAATTATTTATCCATTCCAAGCTTTTTCTTCATCCTATAGGTAAATAGTGAAGCGCTCAAGTTTAGTATTAGTATTACTATTATAAGAACAGCAGCCGTAGCATAAGCATTACCAGGTGATAAACCTTCGCTAACTAAGATATACAGATGCAAGGCAAGTGATCTTGCCGACTGCATAACATCACTAACAAGCTTTGTACCGCTCCCAAGCGTTAAGTAAAGCGCTGCTGTCTCGCCAATGATTCTGCCCATACTCAAAGCAACGCCAGAGAATATACCACTCATTGCAGAAGGTAACACTACTTTATAAATAGTCTTCCATTTTGTAGCACCTAGAGCAAGACTACCCTCTCTAAAACTATCCGGAACAGTAATCAGTGCTTCTTGAGTTGTTCTAATAAGAGTCGGCATAATAACTATCGCAACTGTTATGGATCCATTTAAGAGCGACCATCCAAGCCCGAATATTCTGCCGAACAATAGAAAACCAAAAAGCCCAAATATTACTGATGGAATACCTGCCAGATTCTCCGTGCACAGCTTGATAAAATCAACAAGCCTACCCTTTTTTGCGTATTCCGTTAGATATATCGCCGCCATTACTGATATAGGCACTGAAAAAAGCAAACCCAAACCAATAAGGTATAGAGTGTTAATTATTATCGGAAATATGCCACCTGTCCTACCTAAGCTTGTTACATTCTCAGTCAAAAACTCACTCGTTACATTTGGCAATCCCATTATTAGGATATATCCTATTATGCTTATAACAATTATTACAGTAATGGCTGCGCTGGCATAAATCAGACCTTTGAAAAACTTTTCTTGCTTTCTCACTTTATCTCTCTGCTTATTAGCCATTCTGCTTCACCGCCTTACGTGTTATCATCTGTATCGTAAGATTCAAAAGCATTATGAACACAAACAGCACTATTGCTGTACCAAATAGTGCAGAATATATCTGCCCACCAGGCGTAGCGTATGACATGTCCATTATTACATTGACTGTTAGCGTCCTTGCCGGATTCAATATAGTCGAAGCGATAACTGGTATATTACCCATAACAAGCATAACTGCCATAGTTTCGCCAATTGCTCGGCCAATACCAAGCACTATAGAAGTTATTATACCGGACTTTGCCGCTGGTACTAATACCTTATATATTGTTTGCCAGTGTGTTGCACCAAGTGCAAGCGAAGCATCTTTAAAATCTTTAGGAACTGCTCTAAGTGCTGTTTCTGATATTGTAATGATTGTTGGTAGTATCATGATAGCTAGTATTATGCCACCTGCCAGTACGCTAAGCCCCTGCACATTAAATACCTGCCTTATTGCTGGTACTATTGTCATAAGAGCAAAGTAACCAAATATTACCGACGGAATACCTGCAAGGAGCTCAATCGCTCTTCTTAAGACGGCAGCTATCCTAGCCTCCGCCATTTCGCTTAGAAATATTGCACATCCTATTGCTAAAGGCACCGCAATTACAATTGACAGAACTGTTACGATAAATGTCGTTAATATCATTGGCAATATGCCAAACTGCGGATCAGCAGCTGTAGGTGCCCATGTAGTTCCAAATATGAATTTTGTAAAACCATAAGAGCTAAAAATCGGCAATCCTTCTTTAAATATCAGTATTGTCATTAGTACTATTGCTACAACAGCGGTTAGAGCACATACGAACAGAAGCGACTCAATAGCCTTTTCTCCCCATCTTCTTTTCTTAAGTGTGCGACTCAAAAATAACCACTCCTAATCAAATCTATTTCAATGTATATTTTATACCCGATAAAAATGTTATTCCCTCTCATAATGTTAATCCAATGTTAATTCCATGTTAAAAAAAGAGCATATGTATGCTCTTTTCATTATTTGCTTATTTCTTGGTATTATGTGTTTTTCAGTTTTGCGGCAATTTAACAAACTTACTCTTTACCCCATTCTGCTTTCATAAAATCTTTACGCCCGCAATTTGGGCACTTAACTAATCGTTTGTTAAACGAATGTGCAGAAACAATATAGATTAATGGATTAACTCTAAAACTAGTACCACATTTTGGACAAATGAAATGTGTTGAATAAGCTCTAAACGCTGCAAAGGCAATAACTAACCCAACTACTACTATTACTCCTATTTCCATCCATTTACACCTCATATATAAAATATTTTTTCTCTTTATATTTATTATATAAGGTATTTAACTTTTGTAAAACAAAATAAAAAGAGCATTTTCATGCTCTCTTTTTGATGTTTATTATTTTCCTACTATATAATGCTCATCTGTAATTATCTTTTGTGCAGCAGCGTTAGTATTGATCCAGTCAATGAATGTCTTTACTGCTCCTGTTGGCTCACCAGCTGTTACTAGTAAGAAAGGTCTAGCTATTTTATATGTCTTATTAAGAAGATTCTCGTTTGTTGCTGCAACGCCGTCTATCTTAAGAGCGTTTACTGTGTAAGAACTAACTGTTCCTAGTGATATATAGCCGATTGCATATTTGTCAGATTGCACTGTCTGAGCAACATTACCTGTTGAGTTAGCTACTGCAGCACATTTCTTTTCATCTATGACTTTTGCATCTAGTACTAGTTCTTCGAAAGCTCCTCTTGTGCCAGATGTAGCTTCGCGAGTTACAACGTCAATCTTGTGGTCGTCTCCGCCTAAATCTTTCCAGTTTGTTATTTCAAATGTATAGATCTTTTTAAGTTGATCTGTAGTTAAGTTTGTTACTTTGTTATCTTTGTTTGTAACTACTGCGATACCGTCAGTACATATTTTTGTTGCAATTATACCTGTTTCGGTAGATTTTAATTCTCTTGAAGACATTCCTATATCGACGTTCTTTTCTTGAGCATCTTTAATACCTACACCGGAACCGCCTTGTTCTACTTGTATATCAACGTTTTTGTTTTCTGCCATGTACTTCTCTGTTAAACTTTCCATTAGAGGGTAAACAGATGTAGATCCATCGATCTTTATTGTAGTTTTTGTAGCCGTGGTTGCTGCTGGTGTTGCTGTAGTACCCGAGTTAGAACATCCAGCTAGTGCTATCACACACATTGCTGTGCCAAGTATAGCAGCAGTAATTCTTTTTCTTAACATATATACCTCCATAAATTTTTTCTTCTTTGTGCCTTAATAATACAGCTATAATGTTAATTGCCCATAAAGCTAATGTTAAGTACAAGTTAAATTATGTCATCTATATGTTTTTAGTGTAACCTGGAATAATAATTTTAAACGTAGTTCCTACTCCTAATTTACTTTCTGCGCTAACCTTCCCACCATGTAATAATGCTATATGTTTTACAATTGCAAGTCCAAGCCCAGTTCCACCTAATTCTCTAGACCTACTCTTATCTGCCCTATAAAACCTCTCAAACAGCCGTCCTAGATCTTTCTCTGCTATTCCAACGCCGGTATCTTTGACTTCAATATATGCATCGCCGTTTTTATCGTAAAGCGAAATAGCCACCGAGCCACCTTCGTTTGTGTACTTAATTGCATTGTCTATTAGATTGAGTATCATTTGCTTGATTCGATCTCTATTGCCAAGAATAAAAACATCTGCTTGACTAGAAAGTGATAATGAGATATTTTTTTCTTTAGCTTTTTGTGATAATAGCTCAACAACTTCTTTTGCCGGCACTACAACATTCAGCTTATTTAGCTCTACTTGAACGCTTCCCGATTCAATCTCCGAAAGATATAGTATGTCACTTATTAGCCTTGTAAGTCTGTCTGTTTCGATGTTTATAATATCAAGGAACTTCCTTGCCTGCGCTTCGTCATTTATTGCTCCCTCTTGTAGCGTTTCAACAAACCCTCTAATAACAGTTAGAGGTGTCTTAAGCTCATGCGATACATTAGCAGCAAATTCAGAACGAACACTTTCTAGCTTTCTAAGCTCTGTTACATCTTCAATAACTGCAACAGCACCTTTTGCCTGTCCATCTCTATCCATAGGTGCTATAGAAAACGACAACTCAATTTCTTTTCCGTTCTCAATTGTTTTAATTTCTTTTTTATAGCTGGCGTCTTCATAAATGCACTTTTTAAGAAGCGCTTCAATTGTTGCATTTCTGGAAACAGCCAGTACATTTTTAGTTAGAGCCTGCTCTTGAATATGCAGCAGTTTTCTTGCTCTTTCATTTATCATTATTACTCTCATCTGGTTATCCACAGCAATAACGCCATTCCCAATAGCATTTAAAACTGTATCTAGTTTGGAGTTTTCGTCCTTAAGCCCACCTATTGCTCTCTCTAGTTCTTCTGTCATTTGATTAAAAGATGTTGCAAGTTCATTTATTTCTTTTTCTCCTCTAACAAATACTCTCTTTTTGAAGTTACCATTAGTTATTTCAGTCGTGGCAACAATAAGTTCATTAACCGGCGAAACGATTCTACTCATTACCCATATTGTAAATAGTGTAATTGCAATAATTGACGATATAAATATAAGAGCAATATTCCCCCACATATCTGAGATGTTTACCCATACGTTTTCAAGAGGTTGCGCTATACGAACTATTGTTCCTGTGTTATCAAGAGTCATAGCAACATACATGACATCTTTTTTAATAGTGTCGCTGTATCTGGTTGCAAACCCAATTCCTTCGTTCTTTCTAGCGTTTTGTACTTCTTCTCGCGAATCGTGTAATCCCAATGTGCTTAAGTCAACTTCAGAATCAGCCAGTACTACTCCTGCCGCAGATATTACAGTGACTCTGTTTCCAGACTGTTCTGATATTAATTTTGCAGTTGCAATATAGTCATTACTATCTTCAAAAAACATGCTTGAAATGGCGCACTGCTTTTTAAGGCTGTCGATAACGTTATCCCTATAATCGTCATTAATAACCTTAAACGTAAACCCAGCAACAGTTGCCATCACAATTAGATTTATTACCGTAACCCAAAGAACGAATTTTCTTTTCATTTATGTTTCCTGCTTTATTTTTTTATGTTAACTCTGTACCCAACGCCTCTTACGGTTTCTATCATATCACCATACTCATGTAGTTTTATCCTCAAATGCCTTATGTGAACATCTACTGTTCGTGTTTCTCCAAAATACTCATATCCCCAAATTTTGTCCAACAGGTAATCTCTTGTTAAAACTTTGTTTTCGTTTAATATGAGGCATCTTAATAACTCGAATTCTTTTAAAGTTAACGATATTCTTTCTTCATCTACAAATGCAGTATAGTTTTCATAATCCACAAATAGAGATTTGTATGTAAAGTTTTTTTCTTCGTTTTCTAGAGGCTTCTCGCTTACATAGGTTGTCCTTCTTAAAAGCGCCTTTACTCTTGCGACTAACTCTCTCACACTGAAAGGCTTTGTCATATAGTCATCTGCGCCCATTTCAAGCCCTAAAACTTTATCTACTTCTTCGCTTTTAGCCGTAAGTAGGATAATGGGTATTTCACTAGTTCTATCTTCTCTTTTTAGTAATCTTACAACGCTTAAACCATCAATCTCAGGCATCATTAGATCCAAGATGATAAGCAACGGCTTCTTTTGTGCTATCTGCGCAATAGCATCTCTGCCACCGTTTGCTGTTAATACATTATATCCTTCTTTTTCAAGATTGAACTGCAAGAGCTCTAAAATATGTAATTCATCATCTACAATTAATATATAATCTTTAATCATAATAACCTCATCATTTTTTCTTCATTATACAATAAAAGAGCATATAAGCTAGTTTACATACTCTATTTTTAACATGCATTTAACATGATTCATTATTAAGTTCCATTATTGCGCCCATAGACCCGCACTTTTTATCTCGTCTGTATGAATGAAACATTTCCTTATTGCAGCAGGTACACATGTTTGCAACATGAACATTTTCTACAGGAATATCATTATCAAGTAACTGCATACAGCAGCATTTTTGAATATCAACGTGATGTTTACTGTTTATTCTCGGGGTAATAATATCGTATTGTTTGTACGCTTCTTCGAACTTCTCAGCAAGATCATCGCTAACTTCAAAGCAATCAACGCCTATACACGGCCCAATTGCAACAAGTATATCTTTTGGAGATGAGCCAAAAGCTTTAATCATTTTATTCGTAACATTTGTTACTATATTGTTGTAGACGCCTTTCCAGCCGGCGTGACAGACTGAAATAACGCGATTTTTCTTATCATAAAAAAATATTGGTATACAATCAGCATGGAGTGTCATTATAGGAAGATTCAAGCTTGCCGTAATAAGTGCATCCGAAATCGGCCTGTCTTCTTTGCTAAAAAGTTTGTATATGCCCTCTCCTGCGTTTTCATATGTAACTATCTCCACATCAGCTGAATGGTCGTGGTTTATTGCAACAAGATTTTCGCTACAGATACCCATTGCCTCGCCAACTAGCTCAATGTTTTTATTTCGCACGCTTCTTTCTTCAAGATCACGCGCTCCCATATTTAACGTTTCATATGGCGGCTTACTAACTCCACCTATTCGGGATGTAAATGCATGTTTAAGCCCTTTTATTCCTTCCAAATTTGGCATTGTAAAGTATACAACACCGTTTGGTGCAACATGCTTATTTGCTCCTACGCTAACCGAATTATATAAAATATTTCTATTCACTTTCAGTTTCTTTTCCTTCTTGAATCAATTTACTAAGCTCAGCATAAAAAGTATTTAAATCTTTAAAATGCCTGTAAACAGAAGCAAATCTTACATATGCGACCTCATCTAAGTCTTTTAGCGTTTTCATTATGATTTCGCCTATTTGTTCGCTTTTAACTTCCTGATCAACAGAGCTTGAAAGTTGCTTTTCTATCTCATCAACGACAGCATCGATTTTATCCATAGAAACAGCTCTTTTTTCACAAGCCTTTATAAGACCTGACCTTAGCTTATCTCTATTATAAACCTCGCGTCTACCATCTTTTTTTATTATATATAGCTGGCTTGTTTCCATTTTTTCATATGTAGTAAATCTCTTACCGCAGTTAATGCATTCTCTTCTTCTACGTATTGCATCATCAGTAGGTCTTGAGTCAATAACTTTGCTTTCTACACATCCGCAGTACATGCATTTCATATGTACACCTCATTAGTTTTAATTTTTCTTCATTATATCAAACAGTTGTGTCAATTACTACTTTAACTATACTTTTCTAAAATAATTGGCATGTAATTCTACTAATATGACATCTTTACCTATTTTGCAGATCTTTTCCCAAGGTATAATTATGTCCGCTTCGCCCTTAACTAACCCAAAAAATCTACTCGGAGCTGGTACTATTATAGCTAGAATTCTCCCGCAGTTACAATCAAGCTCAAAATCGCATACATATCCTAATCTGCATCCGTTGCACACATTCACAACTTCCATCTGCCTTAACTCACAAAACAGCATTTCTTAGCCTCCTCCACAAGAGCATATATAATAATATATGCCAACAAAAAAAATGCTTTACCTTTTATCCCGGTAAAGCTTTTGTAATTATCATTTTGATTTACACATATCTCTTCATATGTTTGAGAGCTGACTTCTCAAGCCTTGAGACTTGAGCTTGGCTTATTCCAATCTCTTCAGCTACTTCCATCTGCGTTTTGCCTTTAAAAAACCTTAATAGTAGTATATGCTTTTCTCTATCATTTAGGTGACGCATTGCATCTTGAATAGATAATTCCTCTAGCCAGTTATCATCGTGGCTCTTCTCATCGCTCACTTGATCCATTACGTATATTGTATCCCCACCATCATGATATATAGGTTCAAATAATGATATGGGATCTTGAATCGCATCAAGCGCAAAGACGACCTCTTCACTGGGTATCCCCATCTCTTTTGCAATATCTACAATAGATGGATCTTTTAAGTTTTTATTTAAAAGTTCACTTCTAACTTGAAGAGCTTTGTAGGCAGTGTCCCTTAGCGATCTGCTTACACGAATAGCATTATTATCTCTTAAATACCTTCTAATTTCGCCAATAATCATTGGAACTGCGTATGTAGAGAACTTTACGTTTTGACTTAGGTCAAAGTTATCAATGGACTTAATTAGCCCTATGCACCCAACTTGGAATAAGTCATCTATATATTCGCCTCGGTTGGAAAAACGCTGTATAACGCTTAAAACGAGTCTTAAATTGCCCTGTATGAACTCTTCTCTTGCGCTATCATCCCCAGCATGTATCCTTTTAAACAGCTCATTCATTTGAGCGCTAGTCAATACGGGCAGTTTGGATGTATCCACACCACATATCTCTACTTTGTTACCTATCATATCCCATCCTCCGGCATTTCACGTCTATGCATGTAGCTTTGCCTAGTCGTATGTTTTTATACTGCCGAAACATAGAATATTTTGTTTTAGACTAAACGGGACATCTCTTTTTCCAGTCTTTTTATTATTCGTTTTTCTAGTCTTGATATGTAGGATTGTGATATGCCAAGCATATCAGCTACTTGCTTTTGGGTCTTTTCTTCTCCATCAGTATTTATCCCAAATCTAAGCTCCATTATCTTTTTTTCTCTTGCAGAAAGTTTTGCCATGGCAATTTGCAATAAATCTTTTTCCACTTCATCTTCAATTCTTTTATATACTAAATCATTATCTGTACCCAATATATCTGACAAAAGAAGTTCATTACCATCCCAGTCAATATTTAATGGTTCATCAAATGATACCTCTGTCTTAATTTTATTATTACGCCTTAAATACATAAGTATTTCATTTTCTATACATCGTGAAGCGTATGTCGCTAATTTGATTTTTTTTGTTGTATCAAAAGTGTTTACTGCCTTTATTAATCCTATAGTCCCAATAGAAATAAGATCTTCAATTCCCATTCCTGTGTTTTCAAATTTCCTCGCTATGTACACTACTAGCCTGATGTTTCTTTCAATAAGCGTGCTGTTGACGCTTCTATCTCCATTATCCAGTTTTTCAATGAGTTCTTTCTCTTCTTGTGCAGTTAGTGGTGGCGGTAACGCTTCGCTACCTCCTATATAATGCACACCCCTATATTTAATTATATGGCATTTTATTAATAGTCTTAAGAATATTGCTCTTGTTTTGGCTAAAAACCAACTCACATCAAATGCCCCCTCTTCATATACCGTGTATTAGTAGCGGATTTAATAGTACTCCTGCTCCGTTAAGCAGCACTCCTGTTGTGTTAATCCCAATATAAACATCTTCGATTATTTTTTGCTTTTTTCCTCTCTGTATTATTATGCGTGTTGGCCTTATGCCAAGCATAATATTCTTCCCTCCTTCTATAGTTTGATAAGGTAATATACGCATTCCATAAGCTGAAATTTCTTTCATCTCTTCTTGCTCAATGCATTTTGCAAACTCCAATATTTCCTGTCCAAAAATATTTTTCAGCCTGCTTGCATCCGCTATAATAACTGGCGTTCTACTTATAGGTTCAACTAGCTCGTTTCCAGTATCCAAAACTGCATCCATGCTAACAGTTTTCTCACCCATAAATATTTGCAATTTATAATGCGCATCTGTGGAATTAAAGTATACATTGAATTGTTTATATATCCTTATTAACGCAAGTACTGACACAATTGCTATCAATACAAGCCTTATTGGTACACCTCCATAGTAATGAACTCCTCCAATAAAACTAAAATTCCCGCCCAATATATATGCGACTGCAAACATCGCACCACCAAATATGAATGTAACTAAATAAAAAACAGCAACGCTTTTTAAAAACTCCTTCAAAGTATAAAAATGCAGTGCCATTATTACTATCGCAAACGATAATAATATCTTTACAGGCAATAAATCCAATGCACTCGGATAAAACATCAGCTCAAAAAGGGCATACACTGCTCCAAGTAGTGCAGAAAGTAATAACCGCCATGTCTTTGGCTTCATTTTCAGTACAGCACCAGTTGCATACAAAATAAGATAGTTCATTAGTAGATTATCAAGCAGAATATATTCCACATAAACTGTGTACATAATAACCCTTCTTTGTGTCATCTTATGTTTTATCATAAAGAAATTATATAATCACAATACGTATATATATTGTTGAACTAACGCTGGCGAAAACAAAAAATAACGACAAAAACAAATGTTTTTGTCGTTATAAAAATAAACTTTTTTTATTTAGATTCCATATTACATTCTAGTATTACTTTCTAGGTCTTCTTAAGAATGTAGGTATATCTAAATTATCTGATAATGTAGGGCCACTTTCTTGTTTTACCCAATTAGGTAGCTCTGGTCCTTCATTTTTTTCTTCTTTTTCTTGTTCACTTGGAGCAGGAGCAGCTCCAAATACTGATGTTGCTTGGCTCTTATCAAATATTTTAGCGCCTATAGGCTTTTTATTTGATTTATCAAATCCTGTTGCAATTACTGTAACACGTACTTGATCTCCAAGGTTTTCGTCAATTCCAGCACCGAATATGATATTTGCTTCTGGATCAGCCGCTTGTTGAACTAGGTATGCAGCTTCGTTAATCTCAAGTAGACCAAGATCTGGACCACCTGTTATATTTAGTAGAACGCCTCTAGCGCCTTCAATAGTCGTTTCTAGTAGTGGGCTCTCTATTGCCTGTTTAGCAGCTTCTATTGTTCTGTTATCGCCACTTCCAAGGCCAATTCCCATATGTGCTACGCCTTTATCTTGCATTATTGTTTTTACATCTGCAAAGTCAAGGTTGATTAAGCTAGGTACAGCAATTAGATCTGATATACCTTGTATACCTTGGCGAAGAACATCATCAGCTACCTTAAATGCATCTACAATTGATGTTTCCTTGCCTACTATTTGAAGAAGCTTGTCGTTAGGAACAGTAACAAGTGTGTCTACGCTTTCCATAAGCTGTTCAAGCCCAGAATCTGCGTTGTTCATTCTGGATTTTCCTTCAAACATGAAAGGCTTTGTAACTACGCCTACTGTAAGAATACCCATACTTTTTGCTATTGCAGCTACAACAGGCGCTGCACCTGTTCCAGTTCCGCCGCCCATACCTGCTGTTACAAATACAAGGTCTGAACCTTCAATAGCTTTCATTATTTCTTCTCTAGTTTCTTCAGCTGCTTTTTTACCAACATCAGGGTTTGCACCTGCTCCTAATCCCTTTGTAAGTTTTTCACCTATTTGTATTTTATAATTTGCTTTTGAAAGACCAAGTGCTTGTTTATCCGTGTTTATCGAAATAAACTCTACGCCCTTTAGCCCGTACTGCACCATTCTATTAACTGCATTATTTCCAGCGCCACCAACGCCTATAACCCTAATTGCGGCAAAGTCGCCCATTCCTGTATCGATTTCTAACATCGATCTTCCTCCTATCTACGCACTTTGTTTAGTATTTTATCTAGTATTGAATTCTTATTACTTACCTTAGTGTTTTCTGGTTTATAATCGTCTTCTACGTTAAATGCAAAATCAAGCATTCCCAATGCACCAAGATAATTTGGTGTGTTAATTTTCGGAGTGTATTTCCTGGATACTTCAACAGGCATACCTACAACCGTCTCAAATAAATCCCTAGCGCCTCGCATCATTGCAATGCCTCCGCCAGTCAAGTATATCTTCGATTTATTTGTAAGTGGCACACTCAATGAATCGATTGTTTCTTTTACCATCTCAGCTATCTCATAAACCCGTGATTCTATTATTGTTTGAACAATCTCACGTGGGACAAACTTTTGTCTACCGTCGCTTGACCTAATAGCCTCAAAAGATTCGGAATCGTTAACATTCAAACCAAAAACATAGTGTTTTTTAAGTTGTTCAGCTTCACTATTTGTTAAATCAGCACCATACATAAGATCATTAACAACATGAGCACCACCAACGTCAAGTACCCAATGTGCTATTATTGCATCACCTTCGACAATGTCGATGCTTGTACAATAATAACCGACGTCAACTATGCACATTATATTATCTCTTTGCTGAGGATCTGTTACATAAAGGCTCTCAGCAGTGCTTTCACTTATAAAAGATTCTATCGCAAGGTCCAATTTATCAAGCGTTTTTGTCATAAAGGCAATGTATTGTTTTTGTGCCATGACAAACGAAAAATTCCCTTTAATTGCATTCGCTTTTAAGTTGGTTGGATCTACAACGCGCCTGCCACCATCAAGTTCATAAAATCTTGTTAGTTGATGGATTATCTGCATGCGCTCCGGTACATAAAAATCCTTTGCCAGCTCCATAGCCATTCTCTCATCATCAGCTGTAATTTCTTTATCGTCTGCTATTTTAACAATTGCGCTACTACATGCAACATCTGTAAACGTTGCCGGTACAGAGCAATAAACTGATTTTATTTTTCTGCCTAACTCTTTTGATGCTTCGTCAACAGCAGTTATTATAGCTTTTTCTAGAGAAATCGGATTCAAAAAAGTACCTTTGTTGAAACCATCATATTGTGCTTGTCCAAATCCAACGACCTCAAGAGCATCTGTGCCCCTAAGAACGCCTGCAAGGCAAACAACCTTAGAAGAACCTATATCTAGTATTGATACAGGTTGTCTCATTATCAATTAATCCTCCTAGCAGCTTCAGCTTTATTGTTTATGTTATATAATAACAAATTTCTTGCAAATAATAAATAGTTAGCGTGAAAATAGTCATAAGTAGCATCATTTAACTAAATAATCTTACTTATCATCTAACAATCGCAAGAATTTGTATTCCGCATTATTATTGTGTACTACTTGATGGTTCGTAATATGCCTTGTCCCCAGTTGTGACATCAATAGTACCTCCAGATTTACCCATCTGAATTATTTGATCTCTTGTTGTCTTAAAAAATCTGATTTTATATTGAATATTTTCAAACTCACCCAACTTTACAGTATACCCGTCATTTGTTGTTAAAACTATAGAATTGGGGTCAGTCATGTTAATCTCTGTAATTATACCATAAACCTCTTCTTTTTCCAATCCAGCAATAATTTCCTTGACTTGATTTAGCTGATACTTATTGTCAGGTTCAAGCGTACTTCCAACTGTAGCGGTTTTTACTGCAACACCCTTAAGTACTGGAATCGCATTGTTGGTATTATTATCTGCAACTGCTAAAACATAGCCGTTTGCATCTATTATAACTGTAGAGCCAACATATTGTATAATTGCCTTTGGTGTTCTCTCTTTTACGTTAATAATAATTGTATCAGGGAATACTCTGTTTATACTATCAAATATTAGATAAGGGTTTTTTTCTATGTTAGCTTCTACTTTACTATTGCTAACAGATAGCAAGCTTTCCCCTATCTGAATATCAGCTAGGCCTAAAATAACTTCCGTACTTACAATAGAATTGCCTTTAACATCTAATTTAGCTATTTTAAGCGTTTTATATCCTAAAAACCCAATGCCAGTAAGAATAACTAAAATAACAGCTACAATTATTAGCCATTTCCCTTTTTTCTTTTTAGCTTTTGTTTTTGTTTTTACCTCAGTCATATTACCCCTCAAAATCCTCTTTTGTGTACTTAATGGCTATGCTTTTTCTATCTGAGCACCTAGCTTAATTAGGTTCTCGCATAATCCTTCATAGCCTCTTTCTATAAGCGTAACGCCATTTACAGTAGTAGTTCCTTCTGCCCTCAGTCCAGCAAGCACAAGAGCAGCTCCACCTCTTAGATCCATTGCAAAAACTTCTGTTCCAGTTAAGCTTTCTACTCCTCTTATTATAGCCGTCCTGTCCTTAACAGTTATATTTGCTCCCATTCGAGTGAGCTCGCTAACATGCTTAAACCTATTATCAAATACATTTTCTACTATAACACTTGTGCCTTTAGCAACGCATGCAAACGCAAACATTTGAGCTTGCATATCTGTAGGAAAACCTGGATAAGGTAACGTTTCAATGATACGCATTTCCAGTGGTCTTTCTGGTCCCTTTATACGTATTATATCTTTATCTGTATAAATCTTGCAATCCGCTTCTCTAAGCTTTGATATTAGTGCACTCATATGCTCAGGTACTACATTATTTAGCTCTATTTCTCCTTGAGTGATCGCTCCTGCAATCATATAGGTACCAGCTGCTATTCTATCTGGTATTAAGGTATGCTCAACTCCTTTTAGAGTCCTTTCGCCCTTAATGTATATCGTGCTAGATCCAGCTCCATATACTTTGGCTCCGCAAGCATTTAGAAAGTTTTGCAAATCGACTATTTCAGGTTCTCTTGCAGCATTTGATATAGTTGTATCTCCCTTTGCAAGAGTCGCTGCCATCATAATATTCTCTGTTGCGCCAACGCTAGGATAATCAAGAGAAATATCCGCTCCTCTCATGTTATCCGCCTGGCACAAAATATGCCCATGTTTTTCCTCAATCTCAACATTTAGCTCTCTTAGTCCTTTTAAATGCAAATCAATTGGCCTTACACCGATCTCGCACCCGCCTGGATAAGAAAAATATGCCTTTTTAAATCTTGCCACAATTGGTCCCAGCATAAAAATAGAAGACCTTAATTGTTTAGCAAGTCTATCCGGCATCTCCCAGCTGTATGCACTTGCTGTATCAATAATTATGCTATGATCTCCACACCAGCTTACATTACACCCTAATTTCGAGAGTATTGAGAGCATATTGTATACATCATTTATGTGTGGACAATTATGTAGCACAACAGGCATTTCACACATAAGCGTTGCAGCCAATATAGGTAAAATTGAATTTTTAGCTCCACCTATTTCAATAGCGCCACTTAATTGCTTGCCGCCCGTAACTATATATTTCTTTGACACATAAAACACCTCCGCAATTCCACTGCCACAATTCTATTTTATGCAAATTTTTGCAAGGTGTTACTACAGCTTATTCCAGTGCCTCTTTTATACTTTAGTAGTATGCTTTGATATGTTTAGTAGTATACCAATACTCGCCATGCACATAATGAGTGAGGAACTACCTGCACTAATAAATGGAAGTGTTAATCCAGTTGGTGGTATTGAGCCAGTTACAACCGCAACATGTATCGCTACCTGTATTGCTATAGTTGCTATAATGCCTGTTGCCAAAAGAGTGCCAAACATATCTGGGCAAGTAAGTGCAACCTTCACTCCTCTGTATATAAGGACTGCGAAGACGACAAGCACTACAACTGCTCCGATTAGCCCTAATTCTTCAACAATTATAGAGAAAATAAAATCTGATTCAGCATAAAGAAGATATAAATATTTTTGATGCCCATTTCCAAGTCCTACACCAAAAAGTCCTCCTGCCCCAACAGCATATAGAGACTGAACCAGCTGAAAACCATCTCCCAATGGGTCTTTAAAAGGATCCAAGAAAATCGTAAATCTTTTCATTCTGTATGGGGCAATAATCATCAGTGCTGCGCCTGCTGCTACCCCACCGCCAGCCAACAATGAAAGATGCCTACCTTTAGCTCCGCCAACAAATAGCATAACAAATACCAGCAAGCAAAGATTTACAACCATACTAAAGTTCGGTTGAAGAATTATTAAACCACATACAACACCAATTAATAATAAATATGGTACTATTCCATATTTAAAAGTACCCATTCTCCTGTTCTTTGCTATTGAATCTGCAAGAAACAGTATCAAAGCAAATTTTGCAATTTCTGAAGGCTGCACGCTGATTCCGGCAACATCAAACCACCTTGATGCACCAAGTTTACTGCCAACAAAAAGCACAGCAACCAGCATTGCAATACTTACTAACATTGCAATTGTCTTAAACCTTTTTAAATATCTATAATCAAAATATGAAAAGAATATCATAGCTGCAAACCCAAGTATTGCTCCTACTAATTGCTTATTAAAGTAGTACATACTGTTGCTGAAATGTATTTCAGCATAATAGAAGCTTGAGTCATAAACCATGACAATGCCAAAACAGACCAATATGATTACTGTTATAAGGATAACAAAATCCATTGGTCTCTTAATTGTCTTTTCTTGTTCTTTTGCTTTTACTTTTGCCACTAAAGGTTTTGTAGTTTTTGCTCTAGTAACTTTTGCTTTTGCTTTTGTAGGAGTTGGTTTTTTATTTGCTGCTTTCCTCTCCATTGTTTCCCCCTAAGCCCATTGCTATCTGTTTAAAAATTCTGCCGCGTTGCTCATAATCAGAAAACATATCAAAGCTTGCACATGCAGGCGATAATAATACATTTTCTCCAGGCTGTGCTATTTCGCTAGCTATCTTTATCGCCTGTTCCATATTCTCTGCTCGTGTGATATTTTCGTACCCATGATTAATAGCAGTACTAGCTATTTGATCGGCTGTCTGGCCAAACACAACCATATGCTTTATCTTGCCATTTTTTGCTGATTCGATAAATTCAGAAAAATCAGCATGTTTATCATAACCACCAGCAAGCAAAACTGTCTCAACTTTCATTGCCTCGATCGCTTTTATTGCTGCGTCTGGGTTTGTTCCTTTTGAATCGTTGATATATGTTACTCCGTTATAAACACATACAGTTTCAATTCTATGTTCAACGCCTTTAAACGTAATTAGCGTGTTTTTCATATCATTTGCGTCAACATCCATAGCTCCTGCAACGCAAACAGCTGCAAGCGCGTTATAAAGGTTATGCTCACCTGGAATATATACTTCTTCCGCTTTACATATTCTTATAGGTCCATTGCCCTTATTAAAGTATATATACCCGTCCTTTACATATGCCCCTTTTTCGATATTGTTTCCAAGGCCAAAGTAGAGTATAGTTGCTTTTGTTTTAATTGTGCAAGTTTTCAGAATCTTATCATCTGCATTTATAACTACATAGTCATTTTCATCAAGATTTTTATATACGCGTAGTTTAGCCTCTATATAATTCTCCATTGTCTTATGTCTGTCCATATGGTCTTCAGTAATATTTAATATTGCTGCTACTCTTGGATGAAACTGATCTATTGTTTCTGCTTGAAAAGAAGATACTTCCGTTACTAATATGTCAGCATCGCTCGACTCAAGCGCTTGCGCCGCAACTGTTACACCGATATTACCAAGCGCTCTAGTCCTATACCCAGCTTCTTTAAACATCTCAGCAACTAAAGTTGTTGTAGTGGTTTTTCCGTTTGTACCTGTTATGGCAAGAAATGTTCCTTTTGATTCTAAGTATCCTAGTTCTAATTCGCCGATTACCTGAACTCCATTATCTTTTGATTTTTGCAAAAATGGTGCAGTACTAGGAACAGCAGGGCTTAAAACGATTAAATCCATTTCCTCTGCTATATCCGAAGGTGCTATGCCCATATAAGCTATAGCTCCTCTTTCTATAAGACCATCAAGCTCTCCGTTAAAGCTTTCAAGTGGTTTTAAATCATTTATAAAAACTGTTGCGCCTTTACTTAAAAGCAGTGAAGCACTTGAAACACCACTTCTAGCCATACCGATTACTAAAGCTTTTTTATTCTTTAATTCCATAATATTTCTCCTCTACATAATAAGCAAAGTTACAATACAAAGAGCAAGAGTCGCCAACATGTACATAGTTACTATCTTGACTTCTGACATACCCGAAAGCTCAAAGTGATGATGCAATGGCGCCATTTTGAATACTCTTTTTTTTGTCCTTTTATAGTACGAAACCTGAATAATATCTGATATTGTAGATAGCATAAACATGAATCCCATAATTGGAATGAAGAATTCCATACCTATCATTATCGCCATAACGCTTAATGCTCCGCCCAAAGCTAATGCGCCAGTATCGCCCATAAAGACTTTAGCAGGAAACGCATTGAATCTTAAGAAACCAAGGCAAGCTCCCGTTACAGCGCCACTAAATATTATCATAGTTCTAAAGGTCTCACTGTTTGTTCCGTTATATGCAAAATAATATATAATTCCAAGGGTAGCAGCTACTATAAATGTAACGCCTGATGCTAGCCCATCAAGGCCATCAGTAAGATTAACACTGTTTGTAAGGGCTATCATAAAGAACACAATGAATGGTACAAACAACCATCCCATATCCCAATAAACATTTGCAAAAGGTATATAAACACTAGTATTAATGTTTGCATTATTCATTACTAAGAATGCAACGATAAGAGATATTATTATCTGCCCTAATATCTTTTGTTTAGCTCTTAATCCTAAATTCCTTTTTTTAACGACTTTAATATAGTCATCTGCAAAACCAATTGCGCCAAATCCTAGTGTAGCAATAAATGCAACAATCATCGTATACCAATCACTTGTCCAAAGCACTATACAGGTTAGTAATATTGCTATCAGCATTATTATTCCGCCCATAGTTGGTGTTCCTGCTTTGCTCAAATGACTTTGTGGACCATCATCTCTAATATTTTGCCCAAACTTCAGCCTTTTTAGTGCAGGTATTATAAATGGCCCACACGCAATAGCTATTAAAAATGAAATGATAATTGATAACCCCAAATACTGCATACGTATTACTCCTTAGTTACGGCTATTTTTTTCTTTCATAAAGTCTTCGGCGATAGCTTTTTCGTCGAAATCGTATTTTACACCGTTTATCTCTTGGTATGTTTCATGTCCTTTACCAGCAAGAACAATTATATCATCTTTTTGCGCTAAACCAATAGCGTACTTTATAGCTTCACGTCTATTTTCTATTACTACATATTCACATCCAGCGTTAACAACGCCTGGCAATATGTCTTTAATTATATCTGAAGGCGCTTCTGTTCTAGGATTATCTGAAGTAACAATAACGAAATCCGAGTATTTACATGCAGCAGCTCCCATAATAGGTCTTTTTGTTTTATCTCTATCTCCACCGCAACCAAATGCCGTAATGAGTCTACCTTTAACAAAGCCTCTTACTGAAGATAATATATTTTCAAGTCCATCTGGAGTATGCGCGTAGTCAATCATTACAGAATAGCCTTTTTCTTCATTGTAAATTGACTCTGCTCTACCCTTTACGTGTTCTAGATTTTTAAGCCCAGCTTTAACTGTTTGAATATCTATCCCAAGAGCCATACAAGCGCTTGCTGCTGCAAGTGAATTGTATACACTAAACTGACCTGGAATATTTATGTTTATAATTGTAGAACCGACTGGTGTGCTGAATAAATATGATGTACCATTTGCAGCAAGATTTTCATGAGAAGCCGAATAATCTCTGTTTTCTTCTAGACCGTATGTGAAAATCGGGCTTGTAAGATCTTTTGCCATATAAGGTCCATCATTACTATCGCCATTAATAATAGCTATTTTGCTATTATAGAACAGCTTTTTCTTCGCTTCTCTATAGTGTTCAAAATCTTTATGAAAATCCAAATGATCTTGCGTTAGATTAGTAAATATGCCTACATCAAACGTAATCCCATGTACCCTTTTAAGTTCTAATGAATGTGAAGACGCTTCCATTATTGCCCACTGCACTCCTGCTTCTACCATCCTGGCTAGTAGCTTTTGTAGATCAACAGATTCTGGAGTTGTGCGCTCGGTATGTACGTCTTCATCCAATATCCTATTTGTTATCGTGCCTATTATACCTGTTTTTTTGCCGGCTTGACGTGCAATAGCGTCCACCATATACGTTATTGATGTTTTTCCGTTTGTTCCTGTAACACCAATCATAGTCATTTTTCTTGATGGATGATCATAGAATTCCGCTGCAATTACTGCCATAGCAGCTCTAGTATCTTCCACAATAATTTGCAGAACATCTCCCTCAAGCTCTAGCTCTCTATTAACAAGCAAAGCTGTAGCACCTTTTTGGGCAGCTTGCGCTGCGTACTTATGCCCATCTTCTTTTTCGCCAACAATACAACAAAAAAGCGTTTGCGGTGTTACTCTTCTTGAATCATATTCTAGATTAGTTATTTCTTTTCTTGCTGCTGTTCCTACTAATCTATAATCTTTTAATTCTTTTATAAGTTTGTTAATAAGCATAATAAACTCTCTTTTCTTTTACTGAGAAAATTCAACAGTTACAACAGATCCTTCATCAACAGCACTACCTGCAGCCGGATCTTGCTTTGTTGCTTTTCCTGTTCCTGATCCACTAATGTTAAGTTTATGATTTTTTAGTTCAGCCTGTGCCGCTAAAGCATCCATACCACTTACGTCTGGTACTATTACTGTTGTATCTTCCTTCGTAGCATTTTCAGTGTATATTATTACGTTTGTATCTGAATCAACTAATTCTCCTGCTTTTGGTAATTGGTTGATTACTTTGCCAGTACCATCACTCGTGTAAGAAAGTCCGGATTTTTGAAGTTGCTTTTTAGCGTCAGTTAGCGATAATCCAGTAATTTTTGGCACTTCAACATTCTTTTTAATACTTGCTTTCTCTTCTTCAGTATATTCAGGTTGAATGCCCATATATTGCAGACAGTTTTTCATGACTATTTTAATAATTGGGCCTACAACTGTGCTGCCAAAAGCTGATGCAACCTTAGGTTCATCAACAAGTATTAACATAATTATTTCCGGATCATCCGCTGGTGCAAATGCAACAAATGACGTAATGAGCTTTCCATTAGCAATTACTCCATTTTCGTACTTTTGCGCTGTCCCTGTTTTTCCGCCTATTCTATAGCCAGCTATTTTAGCAGATTTGCCTCCGCCTTCGCTTACGACCGACTCAAGTATCGTCCTTACTTGTGCTGAGGTTTCTGCACTTATTACTTGCCTTACTACCTGTGGCTCAGTCTGTTCAACTATGTTTCCATCAGAATCTATCATATGATCTACTAAGTATGGCGTCATAAGGTTTCCGTTATTAATAGCTGCATTAACCGCACTAATCATTTGAAGTGGAGTAACGCTAATTGATTGCCCAAAAGATATACGCGCTAAATCGACATTCTTAACATATTTTTCGTCTATTACAATACCCTTACCATCGCTAGAGAAATCTACTCCAGTGTTTTGCCCAAAACCGAATGCGTAAATATAGTCGTAAAATTTTTCTAGGCCAAGTCCGAGGCCGATTTCCATAAAAGCTACATTGCACGAGTTTTGCACAGCTTGTGCAAGTGTCTGAGCGCCATGTGGTGGTCTTTTCCAACAATTGATTGTTTGACCATCTACTACTTTAAATCCCGGATCGTAAAAAGTAGATGCTGACGTAACTGTTCCATTATTTAAACCTGCAGAAAGTGTTATTACTTTAAAAACTGATCCCGGCTCATAACTGTCTATAATAACTTTGTTTCTTGAAAGCGCTTGTAAAGTCGCTGTGTCGTTTCTTGGTGGGTCGTTAAGATCATAATCGGGCTTATTTGTGATTGCCAGTATTTTACCCGTTTTAACTTCCATTATTATTCCTTCAACGCCTTTTGCGTTGTTTACCTCGAGTGCATCCTCGCACGCACTCTCTAAAAATGATTGCATAACGCTATCAACAGTTAACACTAAGCTTAATCCATCTTCTGCTGCAATGTATTGTTCTGCACTGAGTGGTAATTCTCTGCCATTAACATCTGTTTCTCTTGTTAGTTTTCCATTTGTACCGCTTAAGTATTTATCATACTTAGCTTCAAGTCCCTCAAGCCCAAGTCCGTCTACGGATGTAAATCCAATTACCTGGGATAAAAGGCAACCATTTGGATATGTTCTTTTCGAATCGATAGTAAATGCTACTCCAGCTAACTTAAGAGCTTTAATTTTATCAGCAACATCACTGCTTATCTGTCTTTTTAGCCATATTTCAGATTTATTATTCGTTTTTGCATCGGTAATTTTTTTCACAATTTCCGAAGCGTCCATATCCAAAAGTAGAGCAAGTGCTTGCGCAGTGCTCGTAACATTAACTTCTTTAATTTGATTGGGTCTTAGTACAACAGTTTCAGCGCTTGTGCTTTGCGCAAGAACCTGCATGTTTTTATCGTAAATTGTTCCTCTTTTAGCAGTAATAGTCGTATCTCTTGTCCATTGTTCCAAAGCTTTAGCTTGGAGGGTTGGTCCCTGAACAATTTGGATATACATGATACGAATTATTAATACTAAAAAAATTAAGGTTACCCCGACCAAAAGGGCGAGTAACCTTTTTTTATTACCAACTCTCGGCATTGCCAATGAGTATCACTCCCCTCAAGACAAGCCTAAAAACTGAAGAATTGAAGAAAATCCGCTGTTTTCATTGCTGTCTTCTGAAATATTAGTTTCATTCTCAACAGCTGGAACGTCAACATACACAACTTGATTGTTTTTTGCAAATCCCATTTGTGATTGCGTTGCTGCTTTTTCTTTAATTGAATTTATATTATTTTTTGCTGCAAGAGTAGATTCTAAAGTAGCTACTTCATTTTGAGCAACAGTAATTTGGCTCTTTAGTGATGCTGTATCAAGTGTCTTTTGGCTTAATAGTGAAAATCTTGATATTAGAACAGCATACATCGAAAAGAAAAATAATACTAAAACTATTGCAGCTGCTTGTTTCTTAAGTAACTTTTTGCCTGCAACTTTTTCTCTTTTCCTCGTTTCGGTGCGAGTTTTTGTTTTTGGGACTACTTGCTCTACCGTCTTTGTTTTGCGTTGCGGTACTGGAACAGCAGTTTCTCTTCCATATCTGCGTCTTGGGGTAATTACCTCTTCTGCTGCTACTGAGGCCACCGATAAATTATAATTGCCTCCAACAAATGAACGTTGTCTGTTTCTTGCATAAGTTTGAACTTTTGGTGCGTAAGCGCTAGCGCTTGTCATATTCCCTGTAATCACTTTATTCATCCCCTCAATAAATTAGAACATACCCCTAATAAATCCCCTATTTAAGCTTCTCAATTACACGTAGTTTAGCACTTCTTGCTCTTGGATTATCCTCAAGCTCTGCTTCGCTTGGTGTAATAGGCTTTCTAGTAATTAACCGCCCGGTTGGTTTCTTTCCGCATGTGCATATTGGAGCTCTTCTATCACATATGCACGGATCTACCATTGATCTGAATGATTGTTTTACTATCCTATCTTCCAGAGAATGAAATGTTATAACAGCCAGCCTACCCTCTGGCTTTAAAACATTCATCATGGAAAATAATGCGTTTTTAAGTGGCTCTAGTTCGTCGTTTACCTCAATCCTTATTGCCTGAAATGTTCTTTTTGCTGGATGAGGTCCGTCTCTTCTTGCTGCTGCCGGTATTGCCGCCTTTATTATTTTTGTGAGTTGGCCTGTTGTTTCTACACTACCGTTTTCCTGCCTGTATTGAACAATGAATTGCGCTATTCTCTTTGCCCAGCGTTCTTCACCATAATCCCTAATTACTTTTGTAAGCTGATCTGCGCTATATTTATTTACTACTTCTTTAGCACTCTTTGTTTGGCTTTTATCCATTCTCATATCAAGCTCGTAATCCTCCATGTAGGAGAACCCTCTTGTCTTGTCATCGAGCTGATACGATGAAACTCCTAAATCTGCTAGTATCGCATCTGTTCCTATAGCATTTTCTCTTTGTGCAATTTCTTCTATATTGAAAAACACATCATGCACTGTAGAGAAATTTGTCCCGGTTTTACTTAGTCTTTCTGTAGCAAACTCTATTGCATTTGTATCCCTGTCTATTCCTATGAGTCTGCCATCTGGTGAAATTATCTTTAATATCGCCTCGCTATGTCCGCCAAGCCCGAGTGTGCAATCAATTACTGTACTTCCATTTTTTATATTGAGTGCTTCAAGGCATTCGTTTAACATTATCGGCTTATGAGTGTACTCCATCTTATATACCAAGCTCTGCCATTTTGTTTATCATTTCATCGTAGTCTTCGTTAGCACTAGCATTGTAAGCTTCCCAAGCTTCTTTGCTCCATATTTCTATTCTGGACATAACGCCTATTACTACAACATCTTTACCTAGCCCTGCTATGTCTCTGAGGTTTGCCGGTATAACTACTCTGCCTTGTTTATCTGGCTCGCAATCAGTAGCTCCTGCAAATACTACTCTGACAAACTTTTGTACTTGCACATCAGTAACTGGCTGGGAACGTAATTTTTGTGAGAAACTGTTCCATTCTTCCAGGGACATTCCAAGCAAACAATTGCCTACGCCTCTAGCTATTACAAATTGATCACCTAAGTCATCTCTGAATTTTGCAGGTATAAACAGTCTGCCTTTTGCATCTAATGAATGTTGATATTCCCCTATGAGCATTTTCTCACCTCCCTGCTAGTATTTTACACCACTTTGCACCACTTTGCACCACTTTTATATAATAGTTCTCCATTATTATGGTATTTCCTGCTAAAATTAAAAAAAAATTTACTATTTCCCAAAAAAATAAAGCAATCGCAATAGTTTGCGTTTGCTTTATTTATATTTCCCGTTTAAATCATTCTATTATTCACTTATTAACTTTGGCACAAAATTTAAAGAATCGCATGAAACTAAGTTGTATGTTATCCCGTCTCTTTCAAAATTGTATTTTTCTTTTTGCCTAAAGCCATGTAAATGTGCATATACAACTTGCTTAATATCATAGCTTTTTAATATTTCAGTGAAGCCACTGTCTTCCAAGGAGTCGTTGAAAGGCGGATAATGTAGCATTACAACTACTTTATCATATTCTTTGCCTTTTATACTATCAAGTGAGAGTTTAAGCCTTAAAAGCTCTCTTTCGTATATCTTCTTATCATCCAGAGTGAAGGTCTTTTCATTCGGGCATAGCCAACCTCGTGTTCCACAAATTGCAGTGTCCCCAACAATGATACTGTTGTTTTGAAGTGCAAACATGCTCTCAGTCATTAAGTCTTGCACTTTTCTGTATGAACTCCACCAATAATCGTGGTTCCCTCTAAGTAGGATTTTCTTGCCTGGCAACGTTGAAATATCTTTTATATCATTAGCAGCATCCTCAAACCTAAGCGCCCAGCTAATATCCCCAGGAATAAGAACACTGTCGTCCTCATTTACTAATGCTACCCAATTTTCTTTTATCAGTTGCCAGTGATTATGCCATTGCTGTCCAAACCTGTCCATCGTCTTATTTTCAGCACCGGACAGATGCAAATCACCTATTGCATATAACCTCATAAGCCCTCAATTCTAAATTAAATTTCTTCCTCGTCGTCATAATTGTCAAAATCTTCATCTTCATCATCAATCTCTTCCAGTTCAACCAGTGCGCTTTCATCTAGAGTATCGATATCTAAGTCTTCAAACTCGGCTTCTACTTCTGGGTGTTCATCATCGTCAATATCTTCTTTGTTCTTTTTGTTTTCCATAATACAGAATATACAAAGCTCTTTACCAGGGACAACATATCTCTCATTACATTGTGGGCAAATTACTTCCACAACATCTCCAAAACTCTGTTCGCCTTTTATTTCTTTGGCGCACACTTTGCATACATTTTCATTCTCAGTAATATAATTTAATTCGCATCTAGGACATTTTTTTAGCATGTCATCCCTCTTTAATAATATAATAATCCATTTATCTCTTTTTTTATTATATTTAGCCCGTAGTATATGTCAACACAATTATTCACTTTCGCTAATAAATTCTTGAATTTTATCAAACAACTCAACTTTCCCCATCTTACCGCTTACAGAAGTTACCATTATCTCGCTCTTATCAATCAAAAGATGGAACGCAATATCAAGCAGTTGCTTTTGCCTTTTAGGAGCACTAAGCTTATCAGCTTTTGTAGCAACAATGATATATGGGATATCATAATACCTTATATACTGCATCATCGTTTTATCGTCTTGCGAAGGAGCACGCCTTATATCAACAAGTAATAGAAGTACCTTTAGGTTTTGATTTTCGTTTAAATAGTCCTCAATCATAGGCTGCCAGCTCTCTTGTTCAGATTTAGCTGTTTTTGCGTAGCCATATCCAGGTAGATCAACTAAATAAAACGACTCGTTTAGCAAAAAATAGTTTATCAATCTTGTTTTACCTGGCGTGCTGCTTGTTTTGGCAAGCTTATAATTATTTGTTAAGTAGTTAATTAGGCTAGATTTACCAACGTTGGATCTGCCAATTACTGCAACCTCATCTAGCTGTGGTAAGTCATATTGCCTCATGTTTTTAATGCTCTTTACAAAAGAAGCATGTTTTATCTCCATGTATCCCCCTAAATTTCTCTCAATGCATTTTTTAGTACGTCTTCCATTGTATTTGCATATACAATATTCAGCTTACTAATAATATTTTCGTCAATCTCACTTATGTCTTTTTTATTTTCACTTGGAACAATAACTGTTTTTATACCCGCTCTTTTTGCAGCAAGTATCTTTTCATTTAATCCGCCGATAGGAAGCACTCTTCCTCTAAGCGTAATTTCACCAGTCATTGCAACATCTCTACGCACAGGTTTTTTTGTAAGCGCAGATATCATTGCAGTTGCCATCGTCACGCCAGCAGAAGGTCCATCTTTTGGTATAGCCCCTTCTGGAATATGCACATGTATATCTTTGTTTTCATAAAACTTATCTTCAATGCCAAGCACACTAGCTTCTGCTCTAATATAGCTATATCCTGCTTTTGCTGATTCTTTCATTACATCACCGAGTTGACCAGTAAGCTCAAGCTTTCCAGAACCTTGCATGCATGTAACTTCTACCGAAAGTGTTTGCCCACCAACGGCAGTCCAAGCTAAACCATTTACAGTACCTATTTTATCAGCGCCCTCAATAATATCATAGCTATACTTTGGTACGCCTAAATAGTCAGATAGATTTTTAGTAGTAATTTTGACTTGAGCTTTATCGTCTTCTGCAACCTCTCTAGCAGCTTTTCTGCATATTGCAGCGAGCTGTCTTTCAAGGCTTCTTACTCCTGCTTCACTTGTATAGTTGTTAATTACCATACTAATAGCAGACTGTGATATAGAAATATTCTTTTTAGATAGTCCATGCTCTTTTATTTGTTTTGGTAACAAATGTTTTTTCGCTATGCCTTGCTTCTCTTCGTATGTGTAAGAAGAAATCTGTATTATCTCCATCCTATCCAGAAGAGGACGAGGTATTCCATCAACACTATTTGCAGTAGTAATAAACATTACGCTAGAAAGATCAAATGGCAATTCAAGATAATGATCCCTAAATGTATTATTCTGCTCAGAGTCCAATATTTCAAGCATTGCCGATGCCGGATCTCCTCTAAAATCTGATGCCATTTTATCTATTTCATCAAACAAGAATACAGGGTTATTTGAACCTGCCTGCTTCATGCCGTTTATAAGCCTACCAGGCATAGCGCCAATATAAGTTCTTCTATGCCCTCTTATTTCTGCTTCGTCTCTAACACCACCAAGTGAGAATCTAACAAAATTTCTATTGACTGCTCTTGCTATTGATCTTGCAATAGATGTTTTGCCAACTCCTGGAGGGCCTACAAAGCACAAAATAGGGCCTTTCATATCGTTTTTAAGCTTACGTATAGCAAGATACTCAAGTATTCTATCTTTAACCTTAATCATGCCATAATGGTCTCTATCAAGTATCCTTTTTGCATTCTTAAGATCTAAATTATCCTGAGTTTGGTTGCTCCATGGTAAATCCAATATCCATTCCACGTATGTTCTTATTACAGCAACTTCTGGCGAGCCTGATTGCATCTTCGCCATTCTATCTAGCTCTTTTTTTACCTTTTGGTACGCTTCGTCAGGAAGTTTAGCTTTTTTGAGTCTTTGCTTTAGCTCCTCGACTTCAGATAGAATGCCATCTTGTTCTCCAAGTTCTTTCTGTATTGCCTTGACTTGTTCTCTTAGATAAAATTCTTTCTGAGTTTTATCTATTTGCCTATGAACACGTATATTGATTTTTGTTTCAATCTCTTGTATTTGAATTTCTCTTTTAAGAATAGCTAAAAGCTTTTCCATTCTCTCGTATATTCCGAAGCACTCAAGTATTGCTTGTTTATCATCCTGTTTAACAAGAATATTTGCTGCAACAACATCCGCAAACTCGCCTGGGTCTTGCATGCTTGAAACAGAGCTGAGCGTCTCCTGTGGTAATTTCGCGTTCACTTGGGCAAAATCTTCGAACGCTTCCAAAACACTCCTCATCATAGCTTCCATCTCGATTGGATCGACACTTTCTTCTTGTGGATCTTCTTTTAATTCAACCTCAAAATAATCTTCTGTCTTTGTAAACTTCAGTATGCTTGCCCTAGAAATGCCTTCAACCAAAACACGAACTGTATCACCAGGCAGCTTTAAAATTTGTTTAACACGAGAAATAGTCCCAACAGTAAATAAGTCATTGGCTTTTGGGTTCTCTTGCGCCTCTTCTTTTTGGGATACAAGAAAAATCAGTTGATTCAACACCATTGACTGCTCTAATGACTTGATCGACTTCTCTCTACCCACATCGAAATGCAATACCATATACGGAAATATCGTTAGCCCTCTCAAAGGCAAAAGTGGTAAAATAACACCTTTACTATCATTAATAAAAATATTTTCAGTATCTTTATTCTCTTTATCAATATTTTTTTGCATCTATCCACCTCCTAATACTAGTTGGTTTATTATATACATTTGCAAAGGTAAGAGCAACAAAAATACAATTAATGGTTCTGTTCACTTGCATAAACAACTTCAACAGTTGGTAATTCAATACTATTATAATAGTGCGCTGGCTTCATGTCAGCAAACACTAAATCTATTACTTCCTTTATTGACGATACGCTTATTATTTTCAAATCCAGCTTATCTAACCTATGCGAATAATTATCTTTAGGTACTAAAACTCTGGTTACACCAGCTTGCATAGCAGCTGTCGCTTTTTCTAAAACGCCACCAACTGGCTTTATTGCACCGCGAATAGATATCTCTCCTGTTAGAGCTAGTTTGTTATCTATTGGCAGCCCTACAATAGCCGAGTATATAGCTACAGCAATAGCCGAACCAGCAGAAGGCCCATCAAGCTGCATACCCCCACCAACATTAACGTGTATATTATATGCTTCAGTATTCAGGTCATATACTTGATCGAGTACGGTAAGTACATTTTCGACAGAAGAAGCCGCTGTACTCTTTTTCGAGTAGCTTTTACCTCTGCCATCTATTCGTTCATTTTCAATTATACCTGTTATGGTAACCTTCCCCTTACCATGTCTGGCCTTCATGGCTTGAGCCTCTATTTCAATTACTGCACCCATATTCGCTCCATAGACTGCTAATCCGTTTACTATGCCAATCTGAGGTTTATCACTTATTCTATTTATTGGCTTTGGGCTATATCTCCCTGTCTCAATTACCCATTCTATGTCTTCTTTTTCTATTACATCTCGGCATTCTTGGCTTACAAACCCGTAAGCTAATTGAATAATATTTACAGCTTCTCTCCCATTTTGAGCATACTGGCCAATAAGTTTAGCTGCCTCGCTGTTTAATTTGCCACCACTATTAGCCGTTGCATTATAAGCTATATCCATTATCTCTTCTTCATCTAACGCCTTGAAAAATATCTCTAAGCATCTTGATCTTATTGCAGGCGGAATATCCTCAGGAGATCTCGTAGTAGCTCCTATAAGCCTAAAATCAGCAGGAAGGCCGTTCTTAAATATGTCATGTATGTGTTTAGGTATATTCTGATTTTCAGCGCTATAATATGCGCTTTCAAATAAGACTTTTCTATCTTCCAATACTTTAAGTAATTTGTTCATTTGCAAATGGTGCATCTCACCAATTTCATCCAGAAACAAAACGCCACAATGCGCTTTTGAAACAGCACCTGGCTTGGGCTGAGGTATCCCATAAACGCCCATTGCGCCTGCGCCCTGATATATAGGGTCATGAACAGAACCAATAAGCGGATCTGCTATTGATCTTTCATCAAACCTCATGCTGGATGCGTCCATCTCAACGAATTTGGAGTTTTCATCAAAAGGTGACTCTTTATTTTGCTTTGCCTCTTCTAAAATTAGCCTTGCTGCACATGTTTTACCTATTCCCGGAGGTCCATATATAATAACGTGCTGAGGGTTTTTGCTACATATTGCTGCTCTTAGAGCCTTAATACCGTCTTCTTGCCCAATAATATCGTCAAATGTCTTAGGTCTTGTCAGTTCTGAAAGTGGCATATTTAGCTTTCTACGCCTCATCTCGTCTAATATTATTTGCTCTTTTTTCGAATCGCTGATTATTGTTTTCCTCTTGGATTGTTGTCCGCGTATTTGCATGAAAAAATATGTTGCGATTATCGCAGAAAATCCCAACTGTGCTATTACTACTGCTTCTGTCATCTGCTATTCCTCCTCAATGTTATTACAGTAGTAGTATCTTCTTTACGCAATTGTTTTAAACCAAAATATACCTAAAAAGAAAAGAAAATGAACAGAAAAAAAGCCCACTATTTGTCATAGTGAACTTTAATTGTTTATGCAAAAGTTTCTTTTTTCTGGATCTGTTTAACGGGAGGTTTTTTCTTTTTTGTTTCTGCCAAAATCAGCATTGGTTCCTGTGCATTTTCGACAGTTTCTTTTGTTATAATAACCTTTTGAATATCTTCTCTAGACGGTATCTCAAACATAATATCTCGCATTATATCCTCGATAATAGCTCTAAGTCCTCTGGCACCAGTGTTTCGTTCAATAGCCTTATGAGCTATAGCAGCAAGCGCTTTCTTTTCGAACTCAAGTTCTACGCCATCCAGTTCAAATAACTTTTTATATTGTTTAACAAGGGAGTTCTTTGGTTCTCCCAGTATTTTAATGAATGCCTCTTCATCAAGCGATTGCAAAGTAACTAGTACTGGCAACCTACCTACAAACTCTGGTATTAAACCAAATTTCAGTAAATCTTCCGGGAGTATTTTAGACAATATCTCGTCTTTACTTCTTTCAATCTTTGTCTTTATTTCGGCGCCAAAGCCCATAGATTTTTTGTTAACTCTTGTTTCAATAAGCTTCTCTACTCCGTCAAAAGCTCCGCCACAGATAAACAGTATGTTTGTTGTGTCTATCTGTATAAATTCTTGATGCGGATGCTTCCTGCCACCCTGTGGAGGAACGCTAGCCACAGTACCTTCTAGTATCTTTAAAAGAGCCTGTTGCACGCCTTCGCCAGAAACATCGCGCGTTATCGAAGGATTCTCGGATTTTCTTGCAATCTTATCTATTTCGTCGATGTACACAATACCTTTTTCAGCTTGCTCCACGTCATAATCGGCAGCTTGAATAAGTTTCAGTAATATGTTTTCAACATCTTCGCCAACATAACCAGCCTCAGTAAGAGATGTAGCATCGGCTATAGCAAAAGGTACATTTAATATCCTTGCTAATGTTTGTGCTAAAAATGTCTTACCACAGCCAGTCGGACCGACCATTAAGATATTACTTTTTTGTAGCTCGACTTCGTCATTTGCAGTAATAGAATTTATGCGTTTATAATGATTATAAACAGCGACTGCCATTGATTTCTTTGCAGAATCTTGCCCGATGATATAATCGTTTAAAACCTTCATGATATCTTGTGGTTTTAGCATATCTTTAATTTCTATGCTTGTTATATCCGCAAACTCTTCTTCGATTATCTCTCTGCAAAGCTCTATACACTCATCGCAAATATACACGCCTGGACCAGCGATAAGCCTTTTTACTTGATCTTGTGCTTTGCCACAAAAGGAGCATTTAAGTTGCTTCTTCTCATCATACATCATCGTTTAATTAAACACCTCTATGAAATAGTTATCTGCGTGCCGGGATTATTTCATCGATTATACCATATGCAAGCGCTTCATCAGCGTCCATAAAGTAATCCCTTTCCACATCTTTTTTGATTCTTTCAAGATCCTTGCCTGTTCTTTCGCTTAGGATCTTATTTAGTTTGTCTTTAGTTTTAATTATGCGCTCAGCATGGATAACAATATCCGTTACTTGACCTCTAGTACCACCTGAAGGTTGATGTATCATTATCTCGCTATTTGGTAGCGCTTTTCTTTTGCCTTTAGCTCCTGAAGCTAGTAGGAATGCTCCCATAGAAGCTGCCATACCTACGCATATTGTCGATACATCGCACTTAACGTGCTGCATCGTGTCGTAGATTGCCATTCCAGCTGTAATTGAGCCACCTGGGCTATTAATGTAGAGATGTATATCTTTATCTGGATCATCCGCCTCTAAAAATAGTAGCTGAGCTACTATTAGGTTTGCAGAAAAATCTTCTACTTCTCCACTAAGGAAAATTATTCTATCTTTTAATAGGCGAGAGTATATGTCATAACTTCTTTCGCCTCTGTTTGTTTGTTCAACAACTACTGGTACCAAACTCATTTGTATCCCTCCTCAAGGAATAGGTATTATTATAATTTTTAGGATCTTAAGCTTTTACTTTAACAGCATTATCAAGCAAGAACTGTGTAGCAGTTTTATATTGTGCGCTACTTTCTAGATAACCTTTGTCTTCTGCGCTCATATCAGCTTTATAAGCTTCTACTTCTTTGCTGTATACTTTTGCCATTTCTTCGATTTCTCTATTTAAAATATCCTCAGCAGCTTGCATCTTTTCTTCGTTAATTATAGCATCCAAAACTAACTGAGTCTTTACTTTATCATATGCGCTTTTTTTGCATTCGTCCCTAAAGGCTTCCATTGTACTACCTGTATATTGTAGATATGTTTCTAGATTTAATCCTTGGAAACTTAAGCGATAGTTCATATCTTCTACAATATAGTCTATTTGTTTTTCAACCATGCAGCTAGGAATGTCAATTTCTGCATTGTCTTTAGCTTTATCAACTACTTCGTCTATCATTGTATTGATAGCGTTTTTGTCGCCTTTTTCTTGTAGGTTCTTTTTAATGTCAGCTTTATATTCATCTAGTGTATCAAATTCACTTACATCTTTTACAAACTCGTCATCAAGCTCTGGAAGCTCTTTGCTCTTTATACCCTTTATTGTACAAACAAAAACTGCTTCTTTACCTGCAAGTTCTTCTGCATTGTAGTTTTCTGGGAATGTAACTACAACATCTTTAGTTTCGTTTATTGCCATACCTACAAGCTGTGGTTCAAACCCTGTGATAAATTTTCCGGATCCAACATCTTCTAGCATGTAATCTTCTGCAGTGCCACCATCAAAAGCTACTCCGTCTATCATACCCTTGAAATCTAAAATTATGTTATCGCCATTTTGAACTGTTCTATCGGCTACTTCAACCCATCTAGCTGATTTATCTAATTCTTTTTCGATTTCTTTCATAATTTCTTCTTCAGAAACATTGTATACTTTTTCTTGTATTTCTATTCCTTTGTACTGACCAAGTTTAACTTCTGGCATAACAAAAACTTCTGCAGTAAATACAACACTGCCATCTTCACCTTTACTGTCAATATCTAAAGTTGGTCTGTCTACAACCTTAACATCATGTTCGATTAACGCTTTTTGATATAGCTCAGGAAATACTTCTTCAAATGCATCTTCAAAAAGTGCGCTCTCTCCATAATGTGTTTCAAATACTTTTAGTGGTGCTTTACCTTTTCTAAAGCCAGGGATAGCAAAACTTCCTTTTTTCTTAGCATATGCCTTGTTTTTGCCTTCTGCGAATTCCTCCGGGCTTATTGTAATCGTTAATTTCACTAAATTTGCGCCTATATTTTCTACTGTTGAGCTCATGTGCTTCCTCCTAAATGCTTATAAACTTTTATAAACAAAATATTATTAGTTATAACACATAAAAATATTTTATATATGTTATTTACGTTAAAAAACCTGTTAATTAGTTTAACATACAAATCTAGAAATAGCAATTTATAAGCTCTTTTTATTAAGCTAACATTTAGCCCTTAAACCCTTACTATCACTTCATGTATTCCTTTGTCATTCACAAGCTTTATTACTTTATCATTTTCACTTGAGACATATTCGTGATCATTCTCTATTGTTATTCTATATAATGTTTCTTTGTATTTGTACTCTATGCTAACATTCTTAAACTGTTTTGGTAAGCATGGGTTAATATATAATAACTCTCCTCGCTTTTTAAAGCCCAAAATGTCTTCTATTGCTGCTTTATACATCCAAGAAGCTGATCCCGTATACCAAGTCCAACCGCTTCTGCCTTTTGATCCATTAGCATCGTAAACATCTGCGGCCATTGCATAAGGTTCTCCTTTATATTTACGTGCTTGCAGCTCTGTTTTAGTATGATTAATAGGATTCATCATATGAAACAGCTCATATGCTCTCTCTGGTTGTTTTAGCATTGCAAATGCGATTATTGCCCATATAGCTCCATGCGTATACTGTCCGCCATTTTCACGAACTCCTGGATTATAGCCTTTTATATATCCCGGCTCTTGCTCGCTTTTATCAAATGCTGGCCACAGAAGTTTTACTATTCCTGTGTCTTTATCGACAAGCATGTTATATACAGACTCCATTGCGCTTTCAGCTTTGAGTGCTGTTGTCGCTCCAGAGATAACCGAAAAAGCCTGAGATATGCAATCTATTTTGCATTCTTCATTGTAGACTGATCCAAGAGGTGTCCCATCGTCAAAGTATGCGCGCTTAAACCAAGTACCGTCCCATCCATCAGTATTCAATGCCAGCTTTAAGTCTTTCATTGTTTTTTTATACTGAGATTCTAATTCAACTTCGCCAGTTAGTCTTAGAATGTCTAGATATTTTTTCAGCACATCATAGAAGAAAAAACCCAGCCAAACACTCTCTCCGCGTCCATTTTCGCCCACTGCATTCATGCCGTCGTTCCAGTCTCCTCTACCCATAAGCGGCAAACCATGCTCACCGAAGCTCATTGCTTTTTCTATAGCCTTTTTACAATGCTCATGTATCGTGCCTGTTTTTTCACTGGCTTTTGCGTTAACATAAACGTCTTCTTTTGATGGATCAATATATACGTTTTTCAGGTAGTGAGCTGTTTCGCTTAGTATAGTATCATCTCCAGTTTTGCTTACATACTGTGCAACTACATAAGGTAAAAATAACAGATCATCCTTTATATGCGTCCTTACACCTACTGCTGGCGGATGCCACCAATGCTGTACGTCTCCATCCTCAAATTGATGTGCTGCACAAGATATAATATATTTTCTTGCTATATCTTCATTTAGCAGCATAACAGAGAGCATATCTTGTAACTGATCTCTAAACCCGTATGCGCCACCAACCTGGTAAAATCCTGTCCTAGCCCATACTCTGCAACTAAGCATTTGATACTGCAACCAACCATTGACCATATAATTAAAGCTTTCATCTGGCGTAGTAACTTTTATCCTGCCACACAGCTCATCCCAAAACTTTTGGGCGTTTACAAGAGATATTTCGGCACTTCTATTTAGTGCAAAGCCCTCTACGGCCTTCTCAGCTCTTTCAAGCGTGTGCTCGTAACCAAGAACAAACGTTATGTTTTTGCTTTCGTTTATTTCAAGCTCTATTGTAGCTTTTAGCGCAAAACAACATTCGCCAATGCCAGAATCGTCATCTAGCGAATCTAGTAGCATGGCTTTAGGATTTTTCATACTGCGTCCATCACCAACAAAGCACCGTTTATTTCCCGTGAATGTAATATTTTGCCCAGGACAAGCCGCAAACGCAACCCCTGTAAATTCTGCCGCCTCTGAGTTTTTTGCATATATTATGCCATTATCATATCCCGTGTACAGTAGCTTTTGTCTATGTCTTGAATCTACTCCCAAAAGGATATCCGCATAATAATAAACGCTGATTTTTCTTGTTTTATCTGATGCATTTGTTATATTTACAGTTATGTAAGTAAGTTTTTTATCCATGTCCACATGCACAGTTTTTTTCTGCAACAGTCCATTATATGAGCACTCATACACGCTGTACCCTTTGCCATGCGTTACTCTATACTGCGCTTCTCTTTTAACGGGCTCTCGAGAAATACTGTTGTATATTAGTGTTTCATCGTCCCGTACATATACCGTTTGCGAAACACTTTGATCAATGCTGTCGTTTTCAAAATCAGTAAGCTTATTCTCTCTGCTATTTTCGGCGAAGCTAAAACATATGCCTCCATCGTTTACTAGCGTTCCAAATTGCGGATTGGCAATAACGTTACTGTATGGCATAGGCGGTACCTTTCCGTTTTTAATATCTATTGCATATTGACTGCCTTCACTTGCAAACCCGCCAAAGCCGTTATCAAATGATTCATCAATCTCTTTAAGTTGTGGACTACTATATACATGCCCATCTACTAGCGAAGCCTCTGCATATTTCAAGTCACAAAGAATGTTATTTTCTTTCTGCTCCTTAATTTGGTCGATTAATGGTTGCTTGCAATCAAACTTTATTCTGCATATCGCTTCTAATAAGTATAGCTCGTCCTCTTTGATTTCATTAATATTTATCAGGTGAACGGACTTCTTTATCTTTGAGGAGATACTTTCATTTAATTTATCTCTTAGTGGCTCATAATAACCTTTTTCTTCTCTATTAATTATCACAATGTCCATTGTCGCGCCATGCATTTCGTAATATGCTGCGGCCTTAATAAGAGTAATAACATTATCAAGCTGGTCAAGACCCTTTGCATAACATAATATTATTGGATTATTACCAGAGATTCCATAGCACCACAGCGAACTAAGTGGCTTTATGTTGTTTTTAATTGCTTGCTCCTTCTCTTTGTTCTGTGTTGTAGCATATATAACATCTTGCAATTCAAGATAGAGTTCAAGCAGATCGCTTGTCACGTCTAGTTGCGTTAATCCTATAGCCGTTTTCATTTTCGATGATGAGAAAGCCTCTTCTGCCGCTTTTTTTGTTATGGCTGCTGACTTAATTGCATCCGTCTCTTCGTACTCCATGCCAAGGACATAATAAAGCTCAGTACTTTTATTAGCTCCTACTCTTATCCTTTTTCTTAGCGAAGCACAAGGATCAATAACAATACCTTCTGTGTTTTTCAGTTGTTCATCTATTGCTTTTGGATTCGAGATATCTCTACCTCTTTCTATAAATTCAGCTCTATTAGTCTCATAACTCGTTTCACCTGACGCGATAAGCTTGTTATAGATAAAAGCAACTTTATCTTTTTTGGATCTTTTTCTTCTTTTAAATATCAGCGAGTCTGTTTTCTTATCATAGTATGATCCTACGAAAAGATTATAAAACTGCGCATGCGACCAATCGTCAGCAATGTGGCTGAGTGAAACCTCAAAAAAACTTGTTACTTCTAGCTCTGCTTCGCTACTACCATTGTTTGTTATCGTTAGCTTGCGTATTTCTGCATTCCTATCGGCGCACACACAAACCTCAACTTTAGTCTTTATTTGCCCATCTATTCTTGTATAGCTTGCTTTATCTTCATCGTATTGCACTGTGCACTTTGACGGAATAACGTTTATTGGAGCCACTGTGGCTGACCAAGTGTTTTTATTTTCAGTATTTTTAATATAGAAGAATATGCCTTTTGTATCCATAAACATATCTCCTCTGAATCTGTTTATCGCTTGCCCGTTGCATATGCTTTGCCCGCCTCCAAAGCAATTCAAATATACTGTGTATTCACCATTCGAAAGAAAATGAACATGCTGATCCATCCCTCTTTCTACTTCATATGTTCTTGAATACCCAACATCACTTATTTGGGCAGGTCTTTCCTGTGTGTCTTGCTGATAGCTACTCATTACAACATTTCGTGCAGGTATACTTTCGTCTAGAAGAGATTGCACAGATCTAATGTTTGGAGCAGAATGAAAATACTCTTGAATGACATTGTTATTTAGTACGTTATCAAACGCAAGCATGCTCATACCCAAATGATGCGCCATAAAGCTTTTTACAATTAAGCAATGCTTTCCACCATATAACCTAGATTTTGTATAGTCGAGCGCTTCGTAAAATCCATACTTTCCAAAAGCACCAGTCTTCTGCAAGGCGTGCATGTTTTTTATTGATGAATATGGCTGAACCATTAGCGCCATGCATGTTGCATATGGTGCTATTACTGTATCATTACTAAGTCCAGTCTTTAGTCCAGTCTTAGGCAACCCAAAAGCTTTATATTGGTAATAAATGTTACCATCAAATCTATAATAGCCTGATTCAGATACTCCCCATGGCACATTTTTAGATTTCCCATAGTTTATGTGAGCGTTAATTAACGATTTGTATGTTTCGCCTAGTATTGTGTTATTATTTGTCTTCATTGTTAAAAGTGGCATAAGATACTCAAACATTGTTCCTCCCCAAGAAATGAGCATCCTTGACCCGCCAACTACTGTTAGAGGTCTTGCAAGCTTGAACCAATGCTTTTTGTCAACCTCGCCTTTGGCAATAGCGATAAAAGATGTTTGGCGTGCTTCAGAAGCCAGCATATCGTAACTGGAACTGCTTAGCCGTCCTTCTTCTAGGCTATATCCAGTTGCAAAAAGTTGTTTTGTCTTATCAAATACGCATGTAAAATCCATATCATTAAACAGCGTATTGAGCCTTGCCATAATTCCTTCTGCTTGCGCTTTATGTTTTTTAACAAGAGCGTGCCCTTTCAACATACAATTTTGCAATTCTGCAATAGCCTCTTGCGCACTTTTTTCTTCAGTCTTTATAACTGTTTTAATAATTAAAATCTGCTCTACAATTTGAGGATATACTTTTATAAGACCATTCACACTTAAGTTTTCAATTATCAATCTTTCTATTTTTTCTATATTCTGTTCTATATCCCCATAAGATACAGCTTTTGAAAGTTCCTCTTTTATTGCATCTAGAGGTTTAATATAACAAAGTACCCCACTTATAAATTCACTATAACCATTAGCAATTTCGGTAGCTTTCTTGCCCCATTCATCGACTAGCTTTAGCTCTATTATTGAATCCACTAAAGCTACTACCTTGCTTATTTCCTGTGCATCTATACCGACTTCGATTTCTTTTTCAAGTGCAATGCATGTTTCTATAGTCTTTTCTATTTTCTCTGATTTAGTTTCAACTAAGTTTAGTGTGTCAATTAAGCCTTTTATCTGTTGCTTTTCTATTATTGTTTTATCCAGTTTTTGATTTATCGCTTGCAAACACACTATTATATAGGCCGCAAGATTTCCACTGTCAACGCTAGAAATATACAATGGGTTAAGTGGCTTTAGTGTTTTTGTATCATACCAGTTCAACAGATGACCGTTCCATTTTTCTAAGTTATCTATAGTATCCAATATACAGGTTATTTGCTTTTGCATTGTATTTGCATCAAGATACCCTAAGTCATTTGCCGCTATGATAGATGCAAGAGATAATCCGATATTTGTGGGTGATGTCCTATAAGCAATATTTTTATTTGGTGTATGCTGATAATTATCCGGGATTAAGTAGTTATTTTCTTCATTAATAAAATCCTCGAAATATGCCCATGTCAGTCTTGCATGCATTCTAATATACTGCTTTTCGCTATCCTTAAGTGTGTATTTATCGCTCTCACTCTTTTGAGAGATTATAAAAGCAATACATGGTGCTAGTAGCCATGCTACTCCAAGAACAACGTAAGGAATTGATAGATCCCATAAGAAATAAGTAAAAGCTAGGGTCGTCGCTCCTAAAATTGGTGCTGCAATCATCTCAGTATAATAACTCACCAAACTATTCTGGTGTTTTTTTTCAACTGCTGCTGCAGTGTTCCACTCAAGCAGTTTTTTCTTTGATACTGTCAATCTATAGATTGTTTTTACAATAGCACTTGTGTTTACAGCCGCAGCAAATGGTAAAAATGTGATGTTAAGTAGTGATTGCAATAGTGCTACTTTACTTTCATATAGCATGTCCTTTGCATTTGCTTTTAGCTCATTACTCGTAGCGTAAACGTATAGAGACGTAAAAAAATCAAGTATTACATTAATAAATAGCGATAAGAGCGCTACAGTAACAATATATACGGATATGCTTGTCTGGCAAAATATGCCTAATAATAATATTAGTAAAGCGAAGATAGGTAACAAGCTTCTAATTAAATTGTCAGTTATTTTAAAAGCAGCAAATGAATTTATATGTGCTTTCTTTCTGTTTTCTTTTTTTAAAAAAGGCAGTAGTTGCCAGTCGCCTCTAATCCATCTATGTTGTCGTTTCATAAATGAAGTGTATGCCATGGGGAATCCATCTGAAAGTTGCACATCGCTTGCATACCCTACTCTTGTAATTATGCCTTCTAACAGATCATGGCTGAGTATTTGTTCATTTTCCATTTTGTCTTTTGTAGCTGCCGAAAAAGCCTTTACGTCGTATAACCCTTTGCCAGTAAAAATTCCTTCGCCAAACAGATCCATATACACATCTGAGACAGCACTAGAATACACATCAAGCCCTGTCTGCCCACAGTATATATTTGCAAAAGGGCTTCTTCCAGCACTAATTACGTCAGTAGATATTCTTGGTTGAATAATGCTATAACCTCTTATTATACGCCCGTCATCGCTCACTAATGGCTTATTTAGTGGATGAACAATAGTACCTATAAGCTTTTTTGCACTACCCATAATAAGCCTGGTATCTGAGTCAAGTGTGATTACATACGGTACGTTCTGCGGTAGCTCTTCAGAGATGTAAGCATATTTTTCTTTTGCGCCTTCCTTGTTTAGCAGTAGATTATTAAAATACTCTACTGACCCTCTTTTCCTATCGGGCGGAATAAAACATTGCTGCGTTTCGCTGAATCCTCTGCTTCTTTGCAGATAATAAAAAATGCTTTTTTCTCGATTGTATTTATTATTTAGTTCTTGAATACTTGAAGCGGCGTATTCCATAAGCTTAATGTCTTTTGTATAAAGCTGTTTCTCAGCATCTGGGAAATCACCAAGTAACGCAAAATATATATGTTTATCCTCATTTGCTAGATAATATGTTTCTAAGTCTTTTTTAGCTTCGTCAATAACTGCTCTATCAGTTATTACTCTTGGCGTTATTACTATCGTTTTGTTTTTTGCGCTAAGCTCTTTCAGTTCAATCTTAGGCATGAAAGCTGGTTTTATCCATCTTAGTATTGCATCATTCAAAAGGCGCTGAATGATTGTGTACACTGGCAAAAATAACAGGATGCCTGCTATCAATGCTAAAGATGCATTATTACTTTTAGCAAACACAAAATAGCCACTTAATAGCACAAAAAAAATACTAACGCTAAAAATAGTGTTTTTATAAGTATTAAACTTTTCCTCAGTACTTTTGCCCTTAAATGGTTTTTCTAACTCCTTAAATAGCTTTTTTTGACCTTCGCTTATTATATAAAACCCAACATGGCCCTCTATTCCTTCATCATTTTCTGCTAGTTCAATAGCTTTTTTTGCAATGTCTATTTCTGCAACATCAATAGTTTTTGCCATTAGCTCGATACGCCTGCGGTAATACTGCCTTGACGAATCATCCATAGCCTTATATACTTCATCTTTTTTTAACTCACATTCAACTAAGCATAACGATTCATATATGCTATCAAACGGCATACTTGTTAAAGTTCTTATTGATTCAATGCATGAAAAGAACAGTTCTTCTCTAGATAAATTATCATTTTTGGATTTGTCTATTAATTCTTTTGCATCTATGCCTTTTCCATCTATTAGGGCCATATATTTATCTATTATTACTTGCTTGTCAGTTTCGGAAAATCGTTTGTTAAGTCTTTCAATAAACGCACCAGTATGTGCCTTTTCATTCGCCATCTTCTCTATTGCGTCATTAAGCGCTGTTTCTGCAACAATAGTCTTAAGAGTCGCTATCCATTTGTCCGCACGTAAAATATCTTCTTGTTCTTTTTCCTCTTCCTTAGCTATGCTAGCACAAGCATTAAGAAGGCATAACATTAGCATGTTTTTAAGAACATCTAACTCTTCCATCTCAAGCGTAACTTCTTGCTGTAATTGCTCTATATAGGTTACAATTGCTTCTTCATCAACTCTGCAATTAAAAAGCGACAATATCTCACTTGCAATCGCATAAATACGAGGTAAGCCTTTATATGTGCCTCTTGCCATTTTAGGCAGAAGACGTATTTGTTTTATGGTAAGCGAAAAAGATAAATTTTTTATTTGCTGCTCAAACAAATAAAAATTATCTATCAATCGCCGTGAATATAAACTGATATCTTTACTTACATCTGCTCTTTTCAAAACAGCTTTGTAGGCATTTGGCAAATCTGACCTTGATACAGTTATTGTTTTTTTTGATCCACTTGTTATAAATTTACCTCTATAGATTATTTCCTTAGCAATATATGCAGTGCTTTTCTTTATGTCTGCAATATCGTCTTTAGCAAAATACATAAATTCTTTCATGAGAGCTCCTTATGTTCTTTTGCATTATTATTATCTAAAGAAGGCAATATAATTCAAGTAACGATAGCGTTAAAAAAGGCAAATAAAAAAAAGCGCATACATTGTATACACTTTTATTAATAGCGAGCCAAGCCTGTAAGCCGAGTTCTGTCTTGGGTGATCATCTATCTAGGCCATACGTTGCCATGTGGCTCAAGCGATAACCAGGAGACGTGACGAGCAGCCACATGTGTCTCACGATCTATCTTGCACCAAGTGGGGTTTACAGAACAGCAAAGTCGCCTAAGCTGTTGGTGAGCTCTTACCTCGCCTTTCCACCCTTACGAAATATAAATACTTCGCGGTTTATCTCTGTTGCACTTTCCTTGGAGTCGCCTCCACTGGATATTATCCAGCACTCTGCCCTACGGTGCTCGGACTTTCCTCGTCTGGCAAACACCAGCCGCGATCATCTAGCTTACTCGCCGTTAATTAGTTTTTATAGTAGAGTATTCTTCCACAGTTCTCACACTCTATAATTATATCACTATTCTCTTTGATTTTACTTCTAGTAAGATATGGTAGTTCCATATTACATCCGCCACACTTATCATCTACAACTAGCGCTACTGGGTTAGGTTTATTCTGTCTTAGCTTGTTGTATAGCTCAAGAAGTTCTTTATCTACTTTTTTGCCAGCTGATAATACTTTTTTCTTAGTTTTTTCTATCTCATCTTTTGATGCATCAAGTTCTTTTTGGTGCTCTTCTTTAAGCTCGGTAAACTCTTGTTTTGCACTGTTTACGCTATTGTGCATCTTAACAACCATCTGTTCAGAGTCACCCATGTCTTTGATAATCTTAACTAGTTCTCTTCTCAATTTAGCTAAAGTATTTTGCACATTTTCGTATTGTTTTTTTATTGCATCTATATCTTCTTTTGATTCTGAAGTAATACCCAAGTACTTTTCTTCTGCTAATTTATAATCACTAAGCGCTTGGTCATAGTATTGTTTTAACTGTTCGTACTTGCCTTGTCTCTCAAGGGTTTCTGTTTCGAATTGCTTCCACTTATCCTGCTGCTCTAACAAATAATTTTTAACCTGTAATAGTTTCTGCCTTGCAGGAGAGTTTTTTAGCTTATTTTCGTAATCCAGTAGCTTCATATCGGCTTCTTGATATGCAAGTAACGCTTCAAGCTTGTTCATAAATTTCCTCCTCCGACGCAAAATTCAATAATAAAGGGAACTAAGCAAACACACTTATTCCCTAACAAGTATACTCATAATATCTTTTTCATCTGCTTTCACTAACACTATACTATATTGTAACTTATTTAGGCATGTTTGTAAATGGCTAATTATTCTATCCTTCGCTATTTGCTCGGTTGCAAAGTGCGTCGCATCTACTACAGTTATGCCCATTTCTAGGCATTTTAACGCATCATGATGCTTAATATCTCCAGTGATAATTGCGTCTGCACCTAGCTCCATTGCCCTATCAATAAACGATGCACCACTACCACCAACAACAGCAACATTCTCTATTTGTTTGCCTGCATCTGCATACCTAATATACTCTGAATTAAGCTTAATTTTTGTATATTCTGCAAGCTCTTTAGCGTTCATCTGCTTGCAGAGCTTGCCAAATCTGCCTGTGCCTTGTCCATCTTTAAATTCTTCTAGAATCTTTACTTCCATAAGGTTCAATGCTTTTGCCAAACAATCATTAACACCACCATTTGCGTTATCAAGAGTAGTGTGCGCGCAATAAGCATTAATATCGTTTTTTATAAGCTCATATACAATTGAGTTTCTAGTATTAGTCACTTCACTTATTTGCGTAAAAATAACGGGATGATGCGAAACAATCATATTAGCTCCTGCATTTTTCGCTTGCTGTATAACATCTTTTGTTATATCAAGAGCAACCATTACTCCTTTAATAACTGCATTTTCATCTCCAACTAAAAACCCAGTATTATCCCATTCTTCTTCTAAATAAACTGGCGCTATTTCTTCTAAAAAGTTTGAAATATCTTTTGCTGTTATATCCATTCGAGTAAACCTTCATATCGTCTAATTAACTCTTTCAATTCTTCTTTTCTTTTAATAGCATCTTCACTTGTTCCAAGCTCTAAAGTGTCTATTTCTTTTAGTATAGTTTCAATTTTATTGCCAATGTATCTTTCGAGTAGCGGATCTTCATTATTAAGTAGCATTATCCCAAATTCATAATAAAATGGGTCGCCGCTTACAACTGTGAGTCCCTTCGATGCAAGTATTGTTTGATAATACCTATCTCCGTCCTTAGCTAGCGCTTCGTCTTTTATACTAAATCCGTTGTTTGCTAAAAACCGTCTTATTTTTCCTGCACCTCTGGTTGGTTGCAGAAGTATCCAATCAGCATTTCGCGCTTTTTCAATATCAGCTTCAATTATTTCAGTTATAGTTATTTCTCCAAGTCCTGCTATAACGATACCATTTACTTCATTATCGCCAAGAGGAGCTAGCCCATCTCCAACCCTACACTCAATTTTCTCATGTAAGCCTCTTTGTTTAGCAATATCTTTTGTTTTTTTCAAAGATGGTTCGCTAATATCCACTGCAATAATTTTATTTGCCATATTGTTTTCAATTGACCACACTGAAAAAAGACCGTGATCACTACCAATATCAGCAATAGTTCTGGCTGCCGGCATAATATCTCCCATTTTTAATAATCTCGGTGGTAAATTCATTAATATCCCCTCACAAAAAACGGGCTTAGCACCATGCCAGCCCGTAGAAATTAGTCTAAGAAATCTTTAAGCTTTTTGCTTCTACTCGGATGCCTCAATTTTCTTAAAGCTTTTGCCTCAATCTGTCTTATACGCTCTCTTGTTACGTTGAATTCTTTCCCAACTTCTTCAAGCGTTCTTGCTCTTCCATCATCAAGGCCAAATCTCAATCTTAAAACTTTTTCTTCTCTTGGCGTCAGTGTGTCAAGTACATCAGTTAGTTGCTCTTTAAGAAGAGCAAATGCTGCTGCTTCAGCAGGAGCTGGCGCATCTTCATCAGGAATGAAGTCGCCCAAGTGAGAATCTTCTTCCTCGCCTATAGGTGTTTCCAGCGAAACAGGTTCTTGCGCAATTTTTATTATCTCACGAACCTTCTCCTCTGAGATCAGCATCTCTTTAGCTATTTCTTCTGGCTGAGGATCTCTGCCGTATTCTTGTAATAGCTGCCTCGAAACTCTTATATATTTATTTATCGTCTCTACCATATGCACAGGTATACGTATCGTTCTGGCCTGATCTGCGATAGCTCTTGTAATTGCTTGTCTTATCCACCAAGTTGCATAAGTACTAAACTTAAATCCTTTAGAAAAATCAAATTTCTCTACAGCTTTAAGTAATCCTAGATTACCCTCTTGTATAAGGTCTAAAAATAGCATACCTCTGCCTACGTATCTTTTAGCTATACTAACAACAAGACGCAAATTAGCTTCAGTTAGAAGTTTTTTAGCTTCCATATCGCCTTCGCCCATTCTTCTAGCGATATCTCTCTCTTCTTCTGCTGAGAGAAGCGATACTTTTCCTATTTCTTTTAGATACATCCTTACAGGATCATCAATATTGATTCCTTCTGGAATTGTTTGTTCAAGGTTCTTTGCACCAGCGTCTTTTAGTATCTCTTCGTCGTCATCTAGCACTTCTATGTTCTGTTTCTCAAGTGCCTCATAAATTACTTCTATTTGATCTGGTGATAAGTCAACGTCCTCAAACATATCTACTACTTCTTTGTATGTAAGCGTCCCTGAAACTTTACCATTTTCAATTAGCTTGTCAATTCTATTTGGCTTTATATCAGCAATGGCCATCTTAAACCTCCTCGGTATTATGCGCGTGTAATTTTTTCAACTGCTTATCTAGTTCCCTATATTCATTAAGCAATGATTGCCTGTTATTTTTATCTGGGTTATTTCCCAATTGTTGCATTATTTTTTTCATATTGTCTTCTATTTGAGCCATTTTTATACAGTTTATGCAATCTATTATGAAATCTATTCGTTTTTCGTCAGGTATATCATAATTTATTATTTCAGTGATTTCGCTTATAGAGTCATCTTCACTATAATGAGTAAGCAGAGTACTCGTGTTCATCTGCAGATTATTTTCATGCCTACCTGCTATATACGCAAATAGCTGTTTGCAAAGAGGCAATGTTAAATCATTTTCTTTCAAATGTTTTAGTATTAATGCTCTATCCTCTTCGTTTTTAGACATCATACATATTATGTATTTCTCTGCTTTGATATTATCCAGCTGTTGTTTTTTTATATTTTCCGCCTCAAGTATTACATTAACAGCTTTTTTACTTTTAGGAGTATCCACTATTCCCATTTCATTTGCAATCTGGCTTTTGAGTACTTCTTTACCATAGCCAGTTTCAATATTAATCCTACTTATATATCTATCTCGCTCTATTGCATTATTAATCTTACTAATTAGCTTAATTGCTGCTGTCGCATACTGCATTCTATTCTCTTGAGTGGACAAATCATACTCGCTTTTTAGCATGTCCAATTTGAAGTCCATGTAAGTAAGTGCGCTAGATATTGCTTTCTCAAATGCTTGCGCGCCATAAGCGCTTATAAACTCATCTGGGTCTTTTTTATCCGCTAATTTTATTATTTTGGGCTGCAATCCATTCTCAAGTAATATTTCGATACTTCTAAGTATTGCAGTCTGTCCCGCATTGTCTCCATCGTAGGCAACATAAACATTATCTGTGTATCTTTTAATAAGTTTCGCATGGCTGGCCGCAAACGCAGTGCCTAAAGTTGCAACTGCTTCTGTGAATCCAACTTTATGTAGTGATATTACGTCAATGTATCCCTCAACAATAATTAGCCTAGAAAGCGGTCTGTTTTTTTTCAGCGCAAAATTCAGGCCATACAAGATATTCTTTTTATTAAAAATTATTGAATCAGGAGAGTTTAAATATTTTGGAGAATCATCGCCAAGCACCCTGCCACCAAAACCGACAACATTACCTCTAAGATCAATTATTGGGAAAATAATTCTGTCTCTAAAGTAATCGTATGTTTTATCATTTTTTTTGCCAATAAGGCCAGCTTCAACAAGAAGCTCTGTATCATACTTACTTTGGAGTACATTTTTTATATCATCCCAACCTTCTTTAGCATAGCCAATGCCAAAGTTCTTAATTATACCGATGTTAATTTTCCTTTTGCCTAGGTATTCAAGTGCCCTCTTTGAATCTTTTTCACTAAGATTATTGTGGAAATGATGTGCTGCATCTTTTTGCAGCATATACAATTTTTCTTTTTTCTCCTTTAACAGGTTTGAGTGTTCGTTGCTCATTGTAAATTGCGGAAGTGGAATGTGTGCTTTTTCAGCCAGTCTCTCTGCAGCTTCTTGAAACGAGATATTTTCTATGTCCATAACAAACCTGAACATATTACCGCCCTTATGGCACCCAAAACAGTAATATAACTGTTTTTCACTGTCAACGCTGAAAGATGGAGTTTTCTCTCCGTGGAAAGGACAAATTCCCCAATGATTTTTGCCCTTTGGCTTAAGTTGAACATAATCGCCAATTACATCAACAATATCCAGTTTGCTAGTAAGCTCCTCAAGCCATTCTTCTGGATAATATTGGGACATGAGAATCTTCACCCACAATCTTGTTTAATATGAATATTTTCGCCACTATCTATTATAATCCTTCTTTTTTATTTATTACTATTTTTATAATAGATTTAAATTATGATGACATGTTTTTAAATTATATGAATGAGTTTGGGATATAGATTTTTTTGAAGCTTTTTATTGCAAAACTGTCAGTCATTCCCGAAATATAATCCAATACATTTCTTTCAATATTTTTGTCATCCAAATCACTATTATACTCTTCAATTATCTCCCAAGGATTTTCTTTATAATATTCAAACAAAACTTCGATCATTTTTGATGCTTTCTTTTCTTCTTGTTTTGCTTTTGTCGATTCTGCATAAACGTTTTCAAACAAAAATGTCCTTAATTCGCTTGTTGCTTCTTTAACTTGAGGACTCATTAAAATATCATTTTTATTTTCGCTGCTAAAAATAACATCTCTTACCATTGAATTGATGCGCTCGCTATGTCCTCTGCCAAGTTCCTTAATTGCTTCAGTTGGAAGATCATCTATTGTTAGTACTTTTGCATTAACTGCATCGTCAATATCATGATTGATGTACGCTATCTTATCTGAAAGACGCACTACTTTGCCTTCTATCGTGTTTGGAGTGCAAGAAGATCTGTGGTTAAGCATTCCGTCTTGAACTTGAAGAGTTAAATTTAGGCCTTCGCCGTTATTTTCTAAATATTTAACTACTCTAATGCTTTGCTCATTATGCCTAAACCCACCTGTTTCTTTAACAAGGTCATTAAGCGTCCTTTCTCCTGCGTGTCCAAACGGAGTATGTCCCAAATCATGACCAAGTGCAATCGCTTCCACCAGATCTTCGTTAAGTCTTAGCGCTCGTGCAATGGTTCTTGCGATCTGCGAAACTTCAAGAGTATGTGTTAGTCTTGTTCTATAATGGTCGCCTTCCGGTGTCAAGAAAACTTGAGTCTTATGTTTTAGTCTTCTAAATGCTTTACAATGCAGTATTCTATCTCTGTCTCTTTGATATTCTGTACGAAGGTCGCATTTTTCTATAGGGAAATCACGAGGACCTGCTTCATCACTAAATGATGCGTAAGGCACTAATATCTGCCTTTCTAGCTGTTCTTGCCTTTCTCTATGTAGCATATTAACCACCTCTTTAAATATAGCCAAAAAAAGCTGCTAAGAAGCAGCCTTTCTCGCTATTTATTTATAACACATTTTCATTAGAATAAACAAAGACATTTAAATCATGTTTGCGTCACTCTTTATTTTAGCTTGAGCTGCTGCAAGACGTGCAATTGGCACTCTATAAGGTGAGCATGAAACATAATTTAGCCCTATTTGATGACAGAACTCAATTGAATCCGGATCACCGCCGTGTTCTCCGCATACGCCTAATTTAATATCAGGTCTAACGTTACGACCTTTATCAGTGGCCATCTTCATTAGTTGTCCTACGCCGTCTCTATCAATTCTTGCAAAAGGATCACTCTCAAATATCTTTTTGATGTAGTAATCTTTCATGAATTTTTCTGAATCATCTCTTGAGAATCCAAAAGTCATTTGTGTTAAATCGTTTGTACCAAATGAGAAGAACTTCGCTTCTGTAGCAATCTTGTCAGCCGTAAGCGCTGCTCTTGGTACTTCTATCATCGTGCCAACCATATATTCTATAATTTGGCCTTTTTCGCTCATTACTTGCTTTGCAGTTTCATCTACTAAGCGCTTAACATACCTTAACTCTTCTACATCACCAACAAGTGGTATCATTATCTCTGGAACAATATCATAGCCTTTTGCAATTCTAACGTTTATTGCAGCTTCAATAACAGCTCTTGTCTGCATTTTTGCTATTTCAGGATATGTAATTGCAAGTCTGCATCCTCTATGTCCAAGCATTGGGTTGAATTCTTGCAAATCTTCAATAGTTTCTTTTAAATCTTCTACTGTAATATTAATTTCATTAGCTATCTCAACGATTTCTTCTTCTGTTGATGGTAAGAACTCATGTAATGGCGGATCTAAATATCTTACTGTAACTGGTCTGCCTTCCATAGCGATATATATTGCTTCAAAATCTTCTCTTTGCATAGGCAATAGTTTATCAAGAGCTTTTTGTCTTTGCTCTCTGGTTTTTGCTACTACCATTTCTCGCATAGATTTTATTCTTTTTTCATCAAAGAACATATGCTCTGTCCTGCATAGTCCAATGCCTTCAGCGCCATATCTAACTGCTTGTATAGCATCTCTTGGGGTATCAGCATTTGTACGAATTTGAAGCGTTTTAAATTCATCAGCCCACTTCATAATTTTGCCGAAATCTCCAGTTAGCGCTGCTTCAACTGTTGGTATTTTTTTACCATATACATAACCAGTACTACCATCTAGAGCTAAATAGTCGCCCTCTTTAAGAAGTAACCCGTTTTTAGTTTTTATTGTTTTTGCTTCTTCGTCTATAAATACATCAGAACAACCTGCAACGCAACATGTACCCATCCCTCTAGCTACAACAGCTGCATGAGATGTCATACCGCCTCTTTGCGTAAGTATTCCTTCCGAAACCTGCAATCCTTCTATATCTTCAGGTGATGTTTCCATACGTGCAAGTATAACTTTTTCGCCTTTTTTAGCGGCTATTGCTGCATCGGCTGCTGTAAAGAATATCTTTCCGCAAGCTGCGCCTGGTGATGCCGGAAGTCCTTTTGCTATATGATCTGTTTTCTTCAGAGCAACAGCATCAAACATTGGGTGCAACAACTGGTCAAGGCTTTTAGGATCTATCATTAGAACCGCTTCTTCTTTAGTTCTCATACCTTCATCAACGAGGTCAACAGCTATTTTAAGTGCTGCTTTTGCAGTTCTCTTACCATTTCTAGTTTGAAGCATATAGAATTTATTACGTTCAATAGTAAATTCCATATCTTGCATATCTCTATAATGCTTTTCTAGTTTTTCAGCCGTTTCGCAAAACTGCTTATAAACTTTTGGCATCTGAATTATCATATTTTCAATTGGTAGCGGTGTTCTTATACCTGCAACAACGTCTTCACCTTGCGCATTTGTCAGATATTCACCAAACATTCTATTCTCACCAGTCGCAGGATTACGAGTAAACGCAACGCCTGTACCACAGTCATCGCCCATATTACCAAATACCATTGACTGTACGCTAACAGCAGTACCCCATGAATAAGGAATATCATTCATACGTCTGTATATAACTGCTCTTGGGTTGTTCCATGAACGGAAAACAGCTTTTATCGCTAGTATCAGTAGTACTAATGGATCTTGAGGAAAGTCTTCGCCTTTTTCTGCTTTATATACTATTTTATAAGCAGCAACAACTTCTTTTTGACCGGAAGCGTCAAGGTCTTTATCACTTTCGACACCATATTTTGCTTTGATTTTTTCAAACTGTGCTTCGAATTTGGATTTTGGAATTTCCATAACAACATCTGAAAACATTTGAATAAATCTTCTGTAGCTGTCATATGCAAAACGCTCATTTTTTGTAAGCTTTGCAAGTCCTTCTACTGTTTCATCTGTAAGTCCTAAGTTTAAGATAGTATCCATCATGCCAGGCATAGAAGCTCTTGCTCCTGATCTCACGGACACAAGCAATGGGTTTTCTTTATCTCCAAGCTTTTTCCCTATCTTCTCTTCCAAAACACTCAATGCACTCATTATTTCTTCGCATATCTCATCAGATATTTCTTCGCTATCATCATAATATTTCGTGCACGCCTCTGTAGTTACTGTAAAGCCAAAGGGAACTGGTAAGCCTAGACCGGTCATCTCTGCTAGGTTTGCGCCTTTGCCGCCTAATAGGTCTTTCATTTGCGCGTTTCCTTCGCTGAATAGGTAAACGTATTTATTAGCCATTATGACTGACCCCCCAAAAAATTAGAAAATGTTTCAAAGTGATACAGAATATTTTATAACATATATGTGTTATTTACAAGTATTTTGTCATTTAAAGCGCTAAAGTATTTTTTGCCTTGTTTATAAAATGCTAAGCAATAAGCCTGTCTGTTTCAAGTTTTTATCAAGCTTTATTTCTATATAATTCGTAAGATAAATAAGCATCTCTTTTATAAGCCAATCTTCCATATTCACCTTTGCAAACGCATTTTCTTTATGCATGAAAATATAGTTCAATGCCTTATAGCTCGATAGGCTCATCTTTTTATTTTGAGGCTTTTTGCAATCTGAACATGTAAAATATCCTGTTTCGTTATCATAGAAAATATCACTTGTACTTAAATCGCATTTACATTTTACGCAATAGTTCATATCAGGTTTGAAACCAGAAATATCAAGCACTGTACATAAAGCAATTATAAGATTTGCAAGAGCGCTACTCTCACTGTGTGCCATATAAGCAAGCATTTTTGCAAAAATAGAATACAGCTTCTCATCAGGCTGTTCTTCTTGAATAAGTGTTTGGCAAACAGCCGAAAAATAAGATGCTGCATAATAACTATTTATATCTACTCTTATATTGTAAAACGAATCTAAAATACTACTAGAAGTAACAGTATATCTATCTTTATTTTGCATTAGTACAAACTCTGCCATGCAGAACTGCTCAGTAGCATTAAGCAGTGCACTTTTTGGTCTTCTAGCGCCTCTAGCTAAAGCTGAAATTTTACCATTCTGTAAAGTAAATATCGTCAGCATTCTATCGTAATCTTTATAGTTTGCATAGCGCATTACTATGCCAGTAACCTTCATTAACGCCATAATGTGCCTCACAAATACGAAATGTAGCGCCTATTTGTTTCTCTCTCGATCTTCTATAGATTTGAAAAACATATAATGCCCTACTTTTCCAGTTCTTTTAAACATATCCCATGCAAGTTGTTTTGAATCTTTATTCTCCATGTAAAACCCTCCTATTCATTTATTTTTAGGGTTTCCATGGCAGGATTAGCTATCCTGGTAATAATTTTTATTAAAGTATAAATATGCTTATTCGTAACCCATGCCTTTAATTATCGAACCTTGATTACGCCAGTTTTCTTTAACTTTAACCCAAACTTCAAGATAGATTTTTGTGCCAAATAACTTTATCAAATCTTTTCTAGCTTCGCTACCAATCTTCTTTAACATCGATCCACCTTTGCCAATTACAATGCTTTTATGCCCTGCGCTTTCGCAGTAGATCAGTGCATGCACGCTAGTTATCTTTGTCTTCTCGTCGTATTCAATACGCTCTATTTCAACGCCAATACCGTGAGGAACTTCTTCTCGCAAATTAAGTAACGCTTTTTCTCTAATCATTTCTGCTGCTATTATGCGCTCAGGTGTATCCGTAACCATATCTGTTGGATAATACATTACGCCCGGCTTTAAATGAGCTTTAAGAACAGAAATTAACTCAGAAACCCCATCACCATCTTTTGCACAAATGGGAATTATTTCTTCGACGCCCTCTGCCGCAATGTCTGCCATTAGTGAAAGCAATCTATCTTTTTCGATGATATCAATTTTATTTATTGCAACAATAAGTGGTGCGTTTTGTTTTTTAAGGCGTTTCATTAGTTCCTTATCCCTGTTTCCATATCCCCTTTTTGCATCAATTATGAATAGAATAGAATCAACATCTTCAAGAGCATCGTTAACTTCCTTTGACATATGCTCGCCAAGCACATTTTTAGGCGTATGCACTCCTGGTGTATCCAAAAACACCATCTGGCTTGTCTCGTCAGTCAATATACCTCTAACTGTGCTTCTTGTTGTCTGTGCTTTATCTGAAACAATTGAAATCTTCTCTTTTACTATGCTATTTAACAAAGTAGACTTGCCAACATTGGGGCTGCCTATGATTGAAACGAATCCTGATATAAAATCCATGTATGTGCTCCTCTAATAAAATAATAATACTACTTGTGTAGAAATTGCGTAAACGGCTACTGTTATAAAAAAGCCTAGCAGTGCTCCGACTGCGACCTCTGAAAACGTGTGTATATTTGCTTCGAGTCTACTTTCAGCAACAATTAGCGCTTGTATTAGTGCAAATGATGCAAGTAGCGGATGTCCACTAAAAAGTGTGATAGAAGCAAATAGTGAGAATGATAGAGCTGTATGTCCGCTTGGCATTCCACCTTGCAGATAGTTCTCAGATCTTTTTTGAGATTTAAGTATTATAACTGACATAACAACTACTATAAGGCTTCCAAGCATAAGGTGCGACGGAAGAACTGTAAATGATGGAGAAAGTTGTATGCTCCATAACCGCGTATAAAAAACTAAAAACCCTACTAAAAGTGCATTGAGTGCTGTAACAAGAACAGCTCCTGCTGCAACGTTTTTAGCTTTCTGTGCCAACGGATTATAGTCTTCTGTAATCATATCAATAATATACTCAATCGAAGTGTTGACTAGCTCTGCGAACACAACGAATGTTATAGCAAAGAGTACTGCAATTAGCTCTAATCTTGTTACTCTAAATATTATTGAGGATAGTATAACCAAAATACCGCTTGCGAAATGTAATTTCACATTTCTTTGCGATTTAAACCCATGCACAATTCCACTTATTGCATAGTTAAAACTATCTATCATGTTTTTAAACATGACTTTCCTCCCTGCTCAGCCCCATAATATTTAGAACTATCTCTTGTTGGCTAAACATTTCTTTTTCTTCTTCATCTGTCATATGATCAAACCCAAATAGGTGTAGCATCGAATGTACAGTAAGGAAGGCTATTTCTCTATCTAAGCTATGCTCGTAATCATTAGCTTGCTCTTTTGCCTTCTCAAAGCTTATTACAATATCACCAATAGGAACTGAGTGCCCATTGGTATACTGCTCCTTTATGTCTTCATTAGTGAGCAAATATCCAGTATCTATCATTGGAAAAGATAACACATCCGTTGCACTATCAATTCGCCTGTACTCATTGTTTAACTGCCTTATTTGAGTATTATCCGTTATTGTAACAGAAACTTCTACAGGTTCTGAAATCTTAAGTACTTCTAGCGATGTACTTATTGCTTTTTCGATCAAATCATAAGTGCTATTTTCAATTTGTTCCTGAGTTTCGTTGTTAAATAATACTTCCATCAATACTTTCCTCATCTGGCCATTTAAGTTCTGGATATGCTATTCGCGTATGCGTTATTCCTTTGTAAGAATCAAAAAATGTTCGTTTAATTATACTCAGTTCATGGAAAGTTAAATTGCACTCGTTTAACTGTCCTTCTCGCATTTTCATATTTACGAGCTTGTCTATTTTTTCTTTAAGCTCTACATCTGTTTTTGAGATCATTGCTCTTATAGCTGCCTCGATAGTATCTGCAAGCATAACAATAGCTGCTTCTTTTGCAATAGGCTTGCTACCATCATATCTATAATCTTCAATGTCTGTTTCGTTTCCGCTGCATTTTGCCTGTTCGAAAAAATACGCAGCAATTGTTGTACCGTGATGTTGCTCAATAATATCGCATATCTCTTTAGGTAATTTATATTGGTTTGCAAACCGTAATCCATCTTTAGGATGGGATAATATTATAGATGCGCTTACTTTAGGTTCTAGGTTATCATGTGGGTTATTGCCCTGTTGGTTTTCAGAGAAGTAAAGAGGCCTTCTTAACTTGCCAATATCGTGGTAATAAGATCCTACTCTAGCAAGCAAACCATTTGCTCCTACAGCTTCTGCAGCATTCTCCGCAAGATTAGCAACTAACATACTATGATGATACGTGCCAGGTGCTTCCATAGCAAGCTTTTTTAATAGTGCGTTTTTAGGATCTGATAATTCAAGCAGTTTAGAATCAGTTAGCACATTAAATACCGACTCGAATATTGGCAGTGAACCAATTAATAGAACAGCACTTATAAAAGCACTAATAATCATGAAGCCTGATGTTGTAATCAGCGTCATCATATCGTTATTTGTGACCGCTAAAATTGACGCATTAGCAAAAGCCGCAACTATACCTGCAACAGCTCCGCTTTTAAGATAGCTTGATCTGTTGCTCCTTTTTGTATAAAGCAAGCCAGCCATTCCACCAATAAGGCAAGAGATCGCATTATATACTATCTGCATGCTCTGTGTACCAGAATTATCTTTTATTACCATTGTGACTACAAGTGCTAAAAACACATTAACCATTGCAGCTAGTCTTACGTTAAAAACAACAGCACATAGTAAAGTGCCGAAATAAATTATATTAAGTCTTGAATCTAATTTGCTAAGTATAAATGTAACCAAAATACTAACACATATTATTATCCCCATAATTAATATGCTAGATTTTTGCTCTAATAATTTTTTCTCATAGTGGGATATATAATACGCCAAAAGAGCAAGTAAAAGAGCAATAAAGCAGCCTGCACCAACATAGATAGATAAATCAATTGAGCTATTATTTATCAGCCCAAGTTCAGTCAAAACTGAATACTGTGCTTCTGTAACGATATCGCCTCTTCTTACGATCGTTTGTCCTTTTTGATAGGTTGTAGGAATAACGGCGTCTTCAGCCTCTGTCTTTGCTTTGGCAGTTGCCTCTGCATCTTGTACAATATTCGGTTTTAAATATGCAGCTAGAAAGCTCTTTAATGTATTTGGTAACTTATTATACAAAGCTGACGACTTTTCTTTGGTACCACTTAAAATTGTTTCTATCTGCGCAGATATTGCATCTTGTTTAATACCTGAAGTATATGCTAAGCTCGTCTGCTCTTTTAAGTATGCTCTTAACTTATTAATGTCTACGTCGCTCATACTAAGTGCGTTTTTCATTTCATCTTTTGACATTTCAACGCCAACATAACTTTTCAGCGTATTATAGTCTGCATCAGTAAGCGCGCTCGAAAGGTTATAGTCGGTAATATTTGTTACGGAATTCCCTGCTTGCTCTGCTCGCGCCTTTATAAGCTCGTATTCCTTTGTCTTTAAGGAAATAAGAGCGTCAAAAAACGCGGTTTCGCTATTTACATATGTTGGCTGAACTGTATCGTTCTGAGTATATTTTATACCAACACTTTCGCTTGCGATTTTCTTGTTTTCGTTTGTTGTAAATGTATCAGTAATATCCTTTGTAGCATCAATTGTTTCATATGCAACAGAGCCTACTACCACGCTATATTTTTGAGGAGTAACGTTCGTGATAGCCAAAAAATACACAACTAAAAAAGTACACGCAACCACAGTAATAATCGTAAAATTATTACTGAATAGTTTCTTAGTTCTCTTACTTACTTCTTTAGGTGTGTATTTTCTTTTGCTGCCCTGATTTTGATCTTCCATTTATTTGGGTTCCTCCGCCCTATATCTGATGCTCTTTTTTTCGTACTTCTCGTATGCTTTTATTATGCTCTGCACTAAACGATGCCTCACAACATCTTTATATGTCAAATTAATTATACTAATATCTTCTACATCACCCAAAATACTAACTGCATGCTTCAGCCCAGACCTCTTTTCTTTTGGCAAGTCAATCTGAGTTATATCTCCAGTAACAACTACTTTTGAGTTTTCTCCAAACCTAGTTAGAAACATTTTCATTTGCTCAACTGTGCTATTTTGTGCTTCATCTAAAATGATGAATGCATCCGCAAGAGTTCTTCCACGCATATACGCTAGTGGTGCTACCTCAATAATGCCTTTTTCCTGAAGTTTCTGGTATGTCTCTGCTCCAAAAAAATCAAAAAGTGCGTCATATAATGGCCTTAAATATGGGTCTACTTTATCCTGAAGATCCCCAGGCAAAAATCCTAATTTCTCTCCAGCTTCAACAGCAGGACGAGTGAGTATTATTTTGCTAACCTGCTTACTTTTATAAGCGACAACAGCCATAGCAACTGCCAAGTACGTTTTGCCCGTACCAGCTGGTCCAACACCAAATACAACAGTATTATTTCTTATAGCATTAACATATCTTTTCTGACCTACAGTTTTGCATTTGATCTGCTTGCCCTTTGCAGTAATAGCTACAACGTCACCCATAATCTGCTCAATTGTGTCTTCTTCTCCTGCATTAACAAGGTCGATCGCATACGTTATTCTGTTTCGATCTATTACTTCGCCTTTTTTAATTAGGATAAGCAATTTCTCAATTACTTTTTTAGCTGCGCTTGCGTTTTCCTCGCTGCCTTTTATAGTAATTACTGTATCTCTTGTGAATATATTGACTTCAAGTTCCGATTCAATAAACGAAATATTCTCATCAAACTTACCAAAAAGAGCCACTAAATGATCTATAGAGTCCACTTCAATGATTTGTTCAGCTTGTCCTTGTTCCATATAGGCGAAAAGCCTCCTTGGTGTTTTATTATAAGTTATTATATCATATTTTTGGTATTATGGTGTAGTCAGTATAGAAGGCTATGGTGACACTGTTGGATCCTCAATTTTAGGTGCACCTTCTATTGCAATAGTCTCTCCAACATTTTCAAGCGATTGAATTGAAACGGTTGCAAGTAAATCGCCTTTGTCGTTAGACGAAAATGTTGTATTGCTACCTAAAATTTTCGCACCTGCCTTTGGCACTTGACTTAGCGCTTTTTCGTAAGCTAACGCTTCGGCTTGCTCACGAATATACTGAGATTTCTCACCAGCAACATCAATTAATTCAAGTTCATAAACATTCTTTTTTACTAGACATAATGGAATAAAAAACGAATCCGTTAAAACCTCTTTGTTTATTTCACACTCGTAATATTTATAGTCTATCGTAGTATTCCCTATAGGTGAAAGCATATTTCCTATTTCTATATAATTTATTGTCTTTGTTTTACCGGTGCGCTGTTTCTTACTCAATTCTGTCGCATTTACTGTTGCCTCATAATACACTCTAGCTTCGATAGTGCCTCTAGCACAAACATATCTTGGCAGGGCTACCGTGTGTTCCATTATGCCAGAAATTAGTATGTCCCCTTTTCTAAAAGTTGAGCCTACTTCAACTTTCGCTGTGCCATCATAAGTAATTATTGAATAAATAATTCCGTCTTTATTTGCCACAATATTAGAAGGAGTACTCTTATCTACTATACTTTTGGGAGCATCTTCCTTGACAGCACTTATTTCGAGTTTAACGCCTATTACGTTTACTCCGACCCATGTTAGGTCAGGGTTTTCTTTCAAAATAATACGCTGATACTCTTTTTGGTCTACCTGATCTATTGGCATGCCTACTTTTACACCACAATTTTCAAGCGATGCTGTGATCTTTTTTATGTCAGACCCACTAACCCCTTTGATATCAATAACCCAAATGAAAGACGTGACTGCATATATAAACACTAGAACAATCGGAACTAGAAGCACAAAGACATTTCGCATTCTTAAAAACTTGAAGTGCTTAGCAAAGCCGCGTTTTTGTAGCACTTGCAGACTCATGCTTTGTTTTCTCATCAGTAGCTGTAGCTTTTTAAAGTCGTTACGCTTTATGCTCGCCGTCAATGAAGTCCTGGAAATCCTTTTAACATCCCATATTTTTATATCATGCTGACCAATGAGATTAAGAAACTTTTCAGTAGATAGCCCATCAATTTTTATATTAACATACCCTAAAATGGAATACCATAAACTCATTGTTCTTCTCCTTCATAACAAAGCTCAACCGTTCTAAAAAGGCCCTTTAGCTCGATTGTTGTGACTGTAAAGGATGTTATTTCGAAATCAGATCCTTTAATTATCGTTATGCCTCTTTTTGATTTAAAGCGTAATACATCTTCTTTAAACTCTATAATGCTACCATAGTTTTCTATATGAATTAGTTCATTGTCTACTATGCTTATCATAGGCGTGCCGGTAATAAGATGCGAAGGCACATCCGTTATTTCAGACACTTTATTTGCTATATTATATTTTTGAATTCTCGTTTTCATAATAGGAAATACCTCACCTTTCCTATTAAATCTATGCGTGAAATATGTGAAAAAGAAGAATGGGCAAATAAAAAAACCCGGTAAATACCGGGTTTTGATTTATTATTAGAATTTCCTTTTTCTAGCTGCTTCAGCCTTCTTTTTCCTCTTAACACTGGGCTTTTCGTAATGTTCCCTTTTTCTTATCTCCTGAAGCACACCAGCTTTAGCACACTTACGTTTAAAACGTTTAAGGGCCTGATCCAAGGATTCGTTTTCCCCAACTCTTATCTCTGACATTATCCTTTCCCTCCCTCCGTTTTTAGCAATAAGCGAAAAACAACAAATATGTATCTTTCAAAGCTTATAGACAATTATACTCTAGCAAAAATAATGGTGTCAATGAAAACTTTTAAGGCCAAGGCAGCTCTTTGCCACCAATTAGATGCATATGGACATGCTCAACACTCTGCCCTGCGTCCTTCCCAGTGTTTATAGCAAGCCTAAAACCATCTTCACAAATACCTAATTCTACCGCTAAGACCTTTGCAACTTTAGTCATTTGACCGATAATTGCAGTATCATCTAACTCAAGCACACTATTATAGTGTGCTTTTGGAATAATAAGCACATGCACTGGAGCTACAGGATTAATGTCTCTAATAGCAATTAATGAATCGTCCTCATAGAGTTTGGTTGAAGGTAACTCGCCCTTGGCAATCATGCAAAATATGCAATCATTCATTATCTACACCTCTTAAAATATAGTTTATTTATTTATTTCGCCATAGCAAATATTGTTTTTTATTTGAGTTAGCTGAGTAGTAAGCACTTTATACAAGTCGTCATTCTGCCCTTTTGCATGAACTCTAATATAATTCGTTGTATACCCTTCTACCGTATCATTGGCTATCAGTTCATACAGCACACTTTGTTCTATTCCAATATTTTTCTTAGTAAAATCATTTTCCAGCTGCTGGCCAAGTGACGTAAGTATTGCTGCACGCTCTTTTTTAACTTTTGGAGGTATCTGGTTATCCATTTTAGCGGCTTTCGTGCCTTCCCTTATTGAGTACGGAAAAACGTGCAATCTACTAAAACCAACTTCTTTTATAAACTCGTATGTCTGTGAAAACTCATCTTCAGTCTCTCCAGGAAAGCCAGTCATGATATCTGTAGTAATGCCTGCATTTTTATAAACATTTCGGATATTATCTATTTCGTCTTTGTATTGCTTTGCTGTATACCCTCTATGCATCCTCTCAAGTACAGTATCACTGCCACTTTGAAGAGATATATGAAAATGATCACACAGTTTTTCTGCTCGTGAAATTGTGCTCAAGAATTCTTCTGTGAAAATGCCAGGCTCGATAGACCCAATTCTGATTCTCTCAAGTCCATCAATATCATTTAACGCAAGTATTACGTCCTCTAGCTTATCACCAGTGCCCTTACCATACCAGCTTAGGTTAATGCCTGTTAGCACAACCTCTTTATAGCCGTCTTTAGCAAGTTTTTCAGCTTGTGCTACAATGCTAGCAAGCTTTCTAGAGCGTACTCTGCCTCTTGCAAATGGTATTATGCAATAAGTGCAGAACTGATCGCATCCTTCTTCTATTTTGATAAAAGCACGTGATCTATCGCCGTAGCTTTCTATTTCTATTTCTTCGAACTCTCTATCGTTATCTATATTTGTAACTGCATTCACTCGTACTTCGTGAGCTGCATCATAGATATTTTTTAATATGTCTTTTCTATTCTTGTTGCCAAGTACAATATCTACGCCCATGTCTAATATCTTTTCAGGATTAGTTTGAGCATAGCAGCCCATGCACACGATAAGCGCATTTGGGTTAGTCTTTTTTGCTTTCTTTAGCATCTGCCGTGATTTACTATCGCTAAGGCTCGTTACAGTGCAGGTGTTAATAATATATACGTCTGCTTCACTATCAAAAGGTGCAACCAAAAAGCCTGCTCCACTTAGTATATCAAGTGTAGCCTGCGTATCGTATGCATTCACCTTACAACCAAGCGTATAAGCGGCAACGGTTTTTTCTCTGCTATATAACGCAAAAAAATCCTTGCCATTAAGCGCTAAGTCACTTTTATTTATTGCTGAAACCATCTTACATTCCCTTTAACTAATTAATTTCGTCTTTATCGTACATTATCATTGATATAGTTGCCATGCCCGCTGTTTCAGTACGCAATATACGATTACCAAGAGTTACTACGTATGCACCTTCGTTAGTAAGAGCTTCTACCTCTTCTTTTTCAAAGCCGCCTTCAGGGCCTATTATAACTGCTATATCATCGCAAACAATATTTTTAAGTGCATCCTTTAAGCTAAGGTTTTCTTCAGACTCGTAGGGCACAATAATTGCTCCATGTGTGGGCAGAATATCTAATAGCTTATCAAAGCTTATCTGTCTAAATACGGTAGGAATTATTCCTCTGCCACTCTGCTTTGAAGCTTCTTCGGCAACCTTATTAAGCCTATCTATCTTGCTGTCATTTTCCATTTTGGCAACGCAACGATTAAAGCTAACAGGTACAAAATTCACAGCACCTAGCTCTGTACATTTTTGCACTATGGTTTCCATTTTTCCAGCCTTAGGGACGCCTTGATAGAGCGTTATTTTGGTTTTAGGCTCAGCTAAATTACGTTCTTTACTCTTTATAATGGCGTGTACTTCGTTCTTTTCTACGCGGTCTATTTCGCACAGAAAATCAGTACCATTTCCATCGCAAACAGTGATAAGGCTTCCTACATCAAGCCTAAGTACTTTGCTTATGTGCTTAGCATCTTCGCCACTAATTATAACGCTATATTGGCTTAGAACTGGATTTGCAAAAAATCTATGCATTGGTCCTCCATTACATCTTGCAGACAAGCGCAATCCAAACCTTGTCTTTTTTTATTTCTATCGGTTCTATTCCTATCTTTTTAAGAGCATTTAATACGTCAGGCAATCTTGTATCTATTATCCCAGAAGCAATAAAATAGCCTTGAGGCTTAAGAACCCTATCCAAAACTCCAATAATCTCTATTATCGGATCAGCTACTATATTTGCAATCACTACATCCACTTTTTCTTTAAGCTCATCCACAAGATTGCCAGAAATAACATCTAACTGTTCTTGCACATTATTAGATATAGCGTTTTGTTTAGTAACTGCAACACAAATAGGATCAAAATCAATTGCCTTTACATTTTTAGCACCAAGCTTAGCTGCTAAGATAGATAATATGCCTGTCCCACATCCAACGTCAGCAACGCTCATTCCCTCTTTAACATACTGCTCTGTAAGCTCCATGCACATTTTTGTGGTCTCATGCATGCCTGTGCCAAAAGCTAACCCAGGATCAATTTCGATAACGATTTCGCTATCTTTACTTTCGTAGTTCTCCCAAGACGGCTTAACAACAATGTTTTTTGTTATGTGAAAAGGCACAAAGAACTTCTTCCAGTCATTTGCCCAATCTTCATCATTAGCCACATTATAAACAACAGTACACTCACCAAGATTAATGCTTTCAAGATTCATAAGCGTTATGTCACTGACACGCTGCTTAATATAATCTACTATCTCTTTATAAGTTTCTTCGTCATATTTATAGTACGCTTTAACATACATATACTCATTAGGATCTAGAAAGTATATATCTTCGTCTTGAGGCCAATTGCTACCCTCATCAAATATTGTCTTTTCAGCACTTTCTATAGAAACTCCTACTGCTCCTTTTTCTCTAAGCACTTCCGCCATAATATCTGAGCCAGATTCCTTAACCATTATAGCTACTTCAAGCCATTGCATATGCTACACCTACTGAAATTTATTTTATTTATTAACCGTTGAAAGCATCTTTCACTTTATCAAAAAAACCTTTGCCTTTATCTGATTTTTCGTCATGGCTACCATAACTCTCATCGCCAAAAGTCTTTTTAAGCTCAGCTATCAGTTCTTCCTGCTTAGGCGATAGTTTTTTAGGTACGTTAACATGCACTTTTATAAATAGATCACCATGTGTATTAGATCTCAGATACTTTATGCCTTTGCCTTTAAGCCTAAATGTTGTTCCTGATTGCGTACCTTTTGGTATATTATATCTGATTTTTTCAGTCAAAGTTGGCACTTCAATATCTCCACCCAAAACAGCTTGAGGATAAGATATATCTATATCGCAGTAAATATCATAGTTTTTCCTTCTGAATAAGCTGTGTGGGCGAATGCTAACATACACATACAAGTCTCCATATGGCCCACCAAGAGTACCTGCTTCTCCTTGTCCTGACATAGTGATTGCTTGACCGTCATCTATCCCTTCAGGAATATTTATTACAATCTGCCGTTTCTTTCTTACTGTACCCTTACCTCCGCACTGCGCACAAGGATCATCTATTACTTTTCCAGTTCCGCCACAAGTGCTACATGTCGTAACATTCACAAAAGAACCAAATGCAGTATTTCTTGTTTGCTTAACTTGCCCTGCACCGCCGCATGTAGTACACGTTCTAGAAGAAGTGCCTTTCTTGGCACCACTGCCTTCGCACACATCACACACTTCAGTCCGTGTAATTTCTATAGTTTTTTCCACACCAAAAGCAGCCTCTTCAAAAGTAAGAGTTACCTCCACTCGTAGATCTTGGCCACGTACTGGTCCCGGTCTTCGTGAAGTCTGTCCGCCACCAAAGCCGCTAAAAAATGCATCGAAAATATCTTCAAAACCAGAGAAGCCTGAATAAGCTCCTCCGCCTGCCTGCCCATTAAAAGCAGCATGCCCATACGTATCGTACTGTGTTCTTTTAGTATTATCACTAAGCACCTCATAAGCTTCGTTAACTTCTTTAAACTTATGCTCAGATTCCTTATCTCCTGAATTCAAATCAGGGTGATACTTCTTTGCAAGCTTTCTGTATGCCTTTTTTATGTCATCATCTGTTGCGTTTTTTTCAACGCCAAGTACTTTATAATAATCCAACTGAGCCAACAAATTGCCTCCTTTATACCTAAACCAACCATAAGCCAAAGCCTAATACGGCTTTGGCTTAGGTATATTATATTATATGCGAATTTTTCTTATTTGTCTTCTTTTTTGTCTTCGTCAACAACTTCATAATCAGCATCTACGACATTGTCATCCTGTGCGTTTGGATTAGGGCCTTGCTGATCTGGCTGCTGCTGTGCTGCTTGCTGTTGGTATATCTTGCCGAATACTTCCATAGATACTTCTTGCAGTTTTGCGCTTGTAGTCTTCATAGCTTCATATTCGTTGTCCGTAAGTGCTTTTTTAACTGCTTCTAGCTCAACGTTTATTTTGTCTACGTCTTCTTTAGGTATCTTCTCACCAAGATCTTTTATTGTCTTTTCTGTCTGGTAGACAAGAGTATCAGCGTTGTTTCTTGTTTCTACTTCTTCTTTTTTCTTTTTATCTTCTGCTTCGAACTGCTGAGCTTCTTTGACAGCTTTATCTATATCTGTGTCCGATAGATTTGTAGAAGCAGTTAAAGTAATCTTCTGCTCATTACCAGTACCAAGATCTTTTGCAGTAACATGAACGATACCGTTTGCGTCGATATCAAATGTTACTTCGATTTGTGGCACTCCTCTTGGTGCAGATGGTATACCAGATAATTGGAATCTACCAAGTGTTTTGTTATACTGAGCCATTTCTCTTTCACCCTGCAAAACGTGTACATCTACTGATGTTTGACCGTCTGCTGCTGTTGAGAAAACTTGGCTTTTCTTTGTTGGGATAGTTGTATTTCTCTCGATTAGCTTTGTGAATATGCCACCCATTGTTTCAATACCAAGTGATAATGGAGTAACGTCTAGAAGAAGGATATCTTTCACTTCTCCACCAAGTACACCTGCTTGTATAGCAGCACCAACTGCAACGCACTCATCAGGGTTAATGCCCTTATGTGGCTCTTTGCCTGTTAGTTTTTCAATCAGTTCTTGTACAGCTGGTATTCGTGTTGATCCACCAACAAGAATAACTTGATTGATATCGCTATTTTTAAGTCCAGCATCACTAAGTGCCTGAACCGTTGGGCCTTTTGTGCTTTCAACTAGGTCAGCTGTGAGCTCATTGAATTTAGCGCGAGTTAGCGTAATATCCAAATGCTTTGGTCCAGTAGCATCTGCTGTAATAAACGGCAGATTTATGTTTGAAGTCAAAACGCCAGATAGCTCTATTTTAGCTTTTTCTGCAGCTTCTTTTAATCTCTGTAGTGCCATTTTATCGTTTTTGAGATCTATACCATTTGACTTTTTGAATTCAGCTGCTAGATAGTTCATTACACGATCATCAAAATCGTCGCCGCCTAATCTGTTATTACCATTTGTAGCAAGAACTTCGAAAACGCCATCGCCTATTTCAAGAACAGATACATCAAATGTACCGCCGCCTAAATCGTAAACCAATATCTTCTGGTTGCCTTCTTTATCAAGACCATATGCAAGTGAAGCAGCTGTTGGCTCGTTTATTATTCTTAGTACTTCTAACCCTGCTATTTTACCTGCGTCTTTTGTCGCTTGCCTTTGTGCATCACTGAAATATGCAGGAACTGTTATAACTGCCTGAGTTACCGTTTGCCCTAGGTAGCTTTCAGCATCAGCCTTTAGTTTTTGAAGTATCATCGCTGATATTTCTTGAGGAGTATAGTTTTTGCCGTCTATCTCCACTTTGCGATCTGTGCCCATTTCTCTTTTAATAGAGCTGATTGTTCTGTCCGGATTTGTTATTGCTTGTCTTTTTGCTATTTGTCCTACAAGCCTCTCGCCATCTTTTGCAAATGCTACAACAGACGGTGTAGTCCTTGCGCCTTCTGCGTTAGGTATAACGACTGGTTCGCCGCCCTCTAGCACTGCTACGCAAGAATTTGTTGTTCCTAAGTCTATTCCTATAATTTTTCCCATAATGTGTAAACCTCCTGATTATGTAATAATCTAAATTAATTTAGTATTTAATTTACTTTGTTATTTTGCGACATTAACCATACAATGTCTTATTATTCTATCGCCTTTTTTATACCCTTTTTGAAATACGTCAATTATTTCTTCTTCGCCTTGACCTTCTTGCATTGGCGACTGCATTGCAGCATTGTGCAATGCTGGGTCAAACTTTTCGCCTAGTGCATCAATTTCTTCAATGTTATTGCTTTCAAGAACACTCAAGCATTGCTTGTATATCATCTCTATGCCTTCGTAATTCTTTTCGTCAACATTACCCTTTAATGATGCAAGTGCTCTTTCGAAGTTGTCTACAATTGGCAAAATGCTTTTTATCACGTCGATTTGTCCTTCTTCTCTTGCTTCTGAGACTGCTAGAGCATTTCTCTTTCTATAATTATCAAACTCTGCTTGCACTCGTTGAGCAATCATTCTGTATTCAAGAACTTCTTCATCGGCTTTTGCAATCTTCTCAGATATTGCTTTCGCTGCCTGCTCAGCCTGTTCTTTGATCATATTAAGGTCCATACCTTCAAGTCCCTGCATGAAGTCTGGTTGCTCTTTTTCATCGTCATCATTTTGAGCAGCCGCTTGTTTCTTTTTAATGGCCTCAATTATATCGTTTTCTATTTCCTTGTCTTTCATGAATGATTCTTTATTATTATCTTTCATCCTTCACCCTGCCTTTATCATATATTTCAAAATTATTATTTGTTTTATTCATCTGCGTCATTATTTCGCTCAGGCTTTTGCCCATATAATCTATTACTGAGATAACTTTGGTATAGTTCATACGAACTGGACCTATTACTCCAAATGAGCCTATCGTTTTCTCGCCAATTTTGTATGTTGCCGTGACTATACTGCAATCCTTAAAATCCGAATCTTCGTTTTCGCTACCAATTTTAACAGTAAATTCAAAATCTGCCGCATTCTCAAGCATCTTATAAATTGTGTCTTTCTTTTCAAGTACCTTAAAGAAGTTCTTGGCTTTTTCTATGTCGTTATATTCCGGATAATTTAGTATATTTTTGGCTCCGCTGTATATAACATCTTTGTCGCCTTTTGTAGCCAATTCTTCTTCTATTGTATCAAACAACGCATTGAAAAACTGTCTATGCTTTTGCATCTCACCATCAATTATATTATTAAAACGTGTTTTTAGTTCACTTATGCTACTGCCACGAAGTTTCTCTGTAAGCATTTGCGATATGCTAAAAAGCATGTTGGCGTCCATATTCACGGGTACTTCAATTATGGTATCTTTAACTAAGCCGGCATCTGTTACTATTACTAGTAGCGCTCTGCCCTGTCCTAAATAAACAAGTTGGATGTGCTCTAAACTTATCTTATTTAGCTGCGGTTTTAGTACTAGTGATGTGTAATTAGTTACATCCGATAGTGCCTTTGCCGTTGAAGCTATTACCTTTTCAACTTCGTTTAACTGTTCGTTAAAATAACTGTTTAGCTGGTGAGCTTCCTGCGCTGTAAGTGCTGTCTTTTTTAGTATTTCGTCGACATAATACCTGTAAGCTTTTTGCGAAGGTATTCGTCCGGCTGATGTATGCGGCTGATCCAGATATCCCATTTCTTCAAGATCAAACATTTCGTTTCGTATCGTTGCAGAGGAAAGATCTAGATCGATTTTTTTCGATACAGTTCTTGAGCCTATAGGTATAGCTGTAACAATGTAATCATCTATAATCGCTTTTAAAATTAATAGTTTTCTTCTATCCAGTCCCATAAGCTCACCTCGCTTTCGATTGTTAGCACTCAGTGCTGACGAGTGCTAACTACATACAAAATACCACTACGAAATAATATTGTCAATACCGTTTTGCGTTCAATTCATGAACTGAAGCAATACTGTATTTTGAATATTTAGACCATGCTCGTTTAGCCTTACATAATCTCCATTTTGTTCCAACAGATGTTCTTCAAACAGCTTTTTTATAGTATCTGCATAAGCATCAAAAAACGAGATTTCGTAGCGCTTTTGAAACGATTTTGTGTTAAGTCCTTCTACTAACCTAAGCCCTAACATGACAGTTTCAAACATACTGTCTTCTTTTAATATACACTCTTTTTTGTAGCTAAAACATCCTTTTATATAAGATGACAGTGTATTGTCATTCTTTTGCCTTATTATATTTCCGTCAATGTTTAAGCAAGCATGCGCGCCTAGTCCAGCAGCAAAATAATAGCCGTTTTGCCAGTAGTTCATGTTATGTCTGCACTTTTTGCCTTCTTTAGCATAGTTAGAAATCTCGTATCTATTATATTGCGTGTTTTCAAATTGTGCTTTAGCATACGCAATCATCTCTTCTTCGTCTTCTTCTGAAGCTAACTGCAAAAGTCCTTTTTCATTCATATCATAGAATGGCGTGCCTTCTTCAATTATTAGTGAATAAAGAGATATATGATCCGGCTTTAATTTTATAACCTTATCTATTGTATTTTTAAACATAATTTTTGTTTCACTTGGTATGTTGTAAATTAGATCTATATTAATATTTTCAAAACCTTGCTCACGTGCCATGTTGTAGCTATTTAGAAAATCATCATAGCTATGCACTCTGCCTAGTATTTTTAAGCTCTCTTCATTGGCACTCTGCAGTCCTATAGATAGCCTGTTTATCCCTGCTTTTTTATAATCTATAAGCTTTTGCTTAGTAAATGTCTTTGGGTTTGCTTCTAAAGTTATTTCAGCATCTTCTTTTATATTAAAACATTTTCTTGCAGTATCCATTATATCTACAATTAATGAAGAATCTAAATAACTTGGTGTTCCGCCGCCAATAAATACTGTGTCAATAGTCTTATCCTCAGCAGTGTTTACTATGCACTCTATCTCATTTTTTAGAGCAATTACATAGCTTTGCATCTTACTTTCTTCGCATGCAAAAGAGATAAAATCGCAGTAATTACATTTCTTTATACAAAATGGTATGTGTATATATAATCCTTGCATTGTATCAGTCCATTTTCAATACGGACATAAACGCTTCTGATGGCACTTCAACAGAACCAATCTGCCTCATGCGCTTTTTGCCCTCTTTTTGTTTTTCGAGGAGCTTTCTTTTTCTAGAAATATCTCCACCATAGCATTTTGCAAGTACGTCTTTTCTTAGTGCTTTAACAGTTTCTCTTGCAATAACCTTTGCACCTACACAAGCTTGAATAGGTATTTCAAACTGCTGACGAGGAATAACTTCTTTTAGTTTTTCAGTTATGCTTCTGCCTTTTGCGTATGCTTTGTCCCTATGAACAAGCATAGATAGCGCATCACACACCTGCGCATTTAAAAGTATATCAAGCTTTACCATGTCAGACCGCTTGTAACCAATAAGATCGTAGTCAAAAGACGCATAACCTCTTGTGCGAGATTTTAGCATATCAAAGAAGTCGTATATTATCTCGTTAAGTGGCAGTTCGTATATTATCTGGACTCTGCCAGCTTCAAGATACTTCATGTCAACAAAAACTCCACGCTTCTCTTGGCATATATCCATTATAGGTCCAACATACTCCTCAGGAGTAAATATGCTTGCCTTAACCATTGGTTCTTCAGTGTAATCTATAACTGTCTGTGGAGGCATGTTTGATGGATTATCAATAACTACCATTTCACCGTCTGTTTTTTGGATTCTATATATAACACTTGGTGCGGTTGTGATTATATCAAGGTCGAACTCTCGCTCAAGTCTCTCTTGGATTATCTCCATATGCAGTAGCCCTAAAAATCCGCATCTGAACCCGAACCCAAGCGCTAAAGATGTCTCCGGTTCGAACGAAAGTGATGCATCATTAAGTTTAAGCTTATCAAGTGCATCTCTAAGATCATCATATTTTGAACCATCAGCAGGAAAAACTCCACAAAAAACCATAGGAACTATAGTTTTATAGCCTGGTAATGATTCTTTAGCTGGGTTTGCGTTATCAGTTATCGTATCACCAACTCGTGTTTCCGATACGTTTTTTATACTTGCTGCTATATACCCTACATCGCCAGCAAATAATTCTTTCGTAGGCAATAAATGCGGGATAAATATCCCTACTTCTGTAGCTTCATACGTCTTACCTGTGTTCATAAAGCGTATTTTTGTTCCAGCTCGAACACTGCCGTTAACTACACGTACGTAACAAATGGCACCCTTATAGTTATCATATGCAGAATCAAACACAAGTGCCTGAAGAGGTGCATCTACATCACCTTTTGGTGGCGGAACTTCCTCAACGATCGCTTTTAATACTTCTTCAATTCCCAGACCCATTTTTGCAGAAATAAGCGGAGCATTCTGTGCAGGAAGCCCAATAATATCTTCTATCTCTTTTTTTACTTCTTCAGGTCTTGCAGAAGGTAAATCTATCTTATTTATAACAGGAATAACCTCTAGATTATGATCTAAAGCTAAATAAACATTAGCAAGCGTCTGTGCTTCTATTCCTTGGCTTGCATCTACAACCAGTACGGCACCTTCGCACGCAGCTAAAGAGCGGGACACTTCATAAGTAAAATCGACATGCCCTGGCGTATCAATTAAGTTTAACTGATACTCGTGCCCGTCATCATGCTTATAAAGCATGCGAACTGCTTGTGATTTTATCGTAATGCCTCTTTCTCTTTCAAGATCCATTGTGTCCAGTAGCTGGTCTTCCATATCTCTCATAGCGACGACACCAGTCTTCTCAATTAGTCTATCAGCCAGCGTAGACTTACCATGATCTATATGCGCTATTATACAGAAATTACGTATATACTTTTGCTTATCGTTTACCATAGTTTACTCCAATACAATTAATGTCTATCCCCCATAATAAAGTATAAATACTCAAAAATCAACGTAATGAGTGAAACATAATAAAAAAGCCTTTAAAAGGCTTTATATGATTTTGAATATGATATATCTCAATACTTCCCAGAGAATTATTTTCGTACTCTATATCTGATGTGCAGTTAATAACATTTTTATTCTTTTGCAAAATAGCACTGCAAAAAATATATTTCTTGTAGCATTAATATTGGCTAAACAATGATCCAAATCCTCCAGTATGAAGATAGCAAGCACCCTCTGGTAATTTGCTTTGTTTTGCCAAATCTTCCATGCCCGCAAGTACTTTACTATTGTAAATATTCTCTATGAAAATTCCTTCCATTTGCGGAAAAGCGTGAACCATCCTCTCGCTCTCAATTGTATTAACTCCCCAGTCTTCGCCTCTGTAATCGTCTATAATATTACATATCTCTTCGGTTTTATAGTTAAATGGAATATGCAAAATTTCGTTAAGCTGGTCAAAGACTTTTTCGATTTCGCTAATCAGAGCGTTTTTGTCGTATTCTACACTGATAATATTGATATCAAAAGGAAATCCAAGCAGTGCATTGCCATAAATTAACCCTGCTGCAACACCGCCATTGCCTCCAGGAGCATAAATGGATTTTAGAGGAATATCAAGTTCTTGCACCTGTTTTTCCATTTCAATCACTGCTGATACATATCCCATTGCGCCCATTCCTGTTGTAGCACCATTTTCGATCACATAAGGTGATAAACCTTTTGCCTTGAGGCTCACTTTCAGTTCATCTGCATACTTATTACGTTCTTTTGAGGAGATATTGCCAAGATAATGTGATTCAACATTTAATAGGTTGTTTAAAAGCAAATTACCTTCAGCTCTATCGGGCTTAACTCCGTTGTGTACGGTGATGCATTTTAGTCCTGTTTTAGCACACGCACTAGCAGCAAGCGTGCATAGGTTGGACTGTAAAGGCCCCGCTACAATAATGGTGTCACAATTATTAGAAACAGCTTCTCCAAGAATAAATTCAAGGCTCCTGACCTTATTCCCTCCTGGTCCAATTCCTGTAAGATCATCTCTTTTAATATAGATGTTATTGCATCCAAACTTTTTCCCGAAATTTTGAAGACTTTCTATGGGTGTAGGCAAACAGCCAAGCTTAATCCTAGGTAAGATCTCTATTTTTTCAATCAGTATCATTGCAGGTTCTCCTTTATTACAAATACTCTGTTAAGTGCTCTCATGTCCTTAATAGATCTCTATTCAATATCACCTTATCTATGCAAAATCTAATAAAATTACATTGCATTTATGTTAATTTGATTTTATTATCTTTTTGGTAAGGTGTCAATTATAGCAGAATCACGAACAATTCTAAATAAACCAAAAAACACTTTTCTCAAAAATGAGCTAAGTGTTTTTTTATCTGCAACCATATTTTATTTACTATTTTTTTGTCTTTGGATTAAATAATACTGCGTTTAAATATCCAAAAAATATTGCAGCCGCTATTCCTCCGGCGGCGGCTTTCGTACCACCTGTAAATGCTCCCAAAACTCCACTTGATTTTGCAGCTTCAATAGCACCTTGAGCTAAAGAATGCCCGAATCCTGTTAATGGTACGGTTGCTCCTGCTCCAGCAAAGTCAACAAGCGGTTTATATAGACCAAGCGCACTTAATATAACACCTGCAGTAACAAAAATAACAAGTATTCTAGCGGATGTAAGTGTGGTTTTATCGATTAGTATTTGACCGACTACGCAAATAGCTCCGCCTATTAAAAAAACATTAAAATAATTCATCGTACTTCTCCTTTAGTCGCATTCGATAGTAAGCGCATGTGCAACACCCGGAATACTTTCGCCCTGCTGTGAACTTGTTGGACTAAGTAAAGCTCCTGTTGCTACAAATAACACTTTTTTCAGCACGCCTTCTCTCATCCTCTTTAAAATAAACGTATTTAGTACGGATGCGCTACACCCACAACCACTTCCTCCACAATGTGTATCCTGTTCTTTGGAAAATATCTCACAGCCACAGTCAGTATAATTGCTCCCTAGCGTAATACCTTGCTCCTTAATCAAATCTCTTACGATATCAGAACCGAGTGCACCCAAATCACCAGTCACAATTAGATCGTATTCGTCCGGCGTTCTGTTCAAATCCCTTAAATGGGCAGTAATAGTATGCACAGCTGCCGGTGCCATAGCTGCACCCATGTTGCCAGCGTCCTTTATTCCTAAGTCGATAACTGTACCAACTGTTCCATATTTTATTTTGGGGCCATTACCCGTCTTGGAAAGAAGCGTAGCGCCAGCTCCTGTTACAGTACGCTGGGCAGTTGGACTCTTTTGCGAACCTAGCTCAAGTGGGAATCTAAACTGTCTTTCTGCAGTAGAAAAATGCGAACATGTCGCGCATACAACGTCATCTGCATATCCTCCATCAACTATCATCGACCCAACGAGCAGTGATTCCGCCATTGTTGAGCATGCACCGAATAGTCCTAAAAAAGGAATTTGAAGTGTTCTTGCAGCAAAGTTTGCAGATATTATTTGATTAAGTAAGTCTCCACCTACAAGCATTTGCACATCAGTCGCTTTTTTATTAGCTTTTTCTAAAGTGAGTTTAACCGCCGTTTCAAACATTTTACTTTCAGCTTTTTCCCAAGATTTCTCACCCCATAGGTCATCATCAAGCACTATATCAAAATATTTTCCAAGAGGCCCTTTACCTTCAACAGGACCTACTATTGCTGCACCACTAGTGATGTTAGGCATGTTTAAGTATTTTAATGTTGAAAAACCAATTCTATTAAATGCCATATCTTCACCTTACAAACATGTAAGAGATTAGTCCGACAAGTATCGAGCTACTTATACCGTAAACAAGTACAGGCCCTGCAATTATAAATAGCTTAGCACCAATCCCTAGCACATATCCCTCTCGTTTAAATTCCATAGCAGGTGAAACGATAGAATTTGCAAAGCCCGTTATTGGAACTATCGTACCCGCACCAAAAAACTTACCTAGGTCATCGTAAACGCCCAGCCCAGTAAGCGTTGCTCCAAGAAACACTAGCACTATTGCCGTAAAAGAAGCTGCATCTGGTTTGGCTAGCTGGTAATAATTTGTAGCAAAGTCGCTAATCGCTTGCCCAAGCATACAAATAAGTCCACCGCCAACAAAAGCTTTTGCGCAGTTGGTCACAATATGGCTCTTAGGCATTTTCTGCTGAACATATTTTTGATATTCTTTTTGCTTTTCTTTTTGTCCAATATTTGAGTTCAACTAATTCCCTCCTCATTGCCATGCCTGACGTTTTCCTGAATTGGTTGCTTTAAACGTTCTTCTTTTTCATCCATATTAGGTTTATTTGATAAGTCATTTATCGGTTGCCTATGAAGCATAAAATAACCTCCTTACTCTATAATTGCGCATGTCAAATAATGCTTCTTTATAACTGCGATCTCGTGCGAATTAATAATTCTCTCATTTATTTCACTCATAGTATTTGATAAAGCAAAAAAAATAAGCCAAAATGGCTTAAGTTTTTTTGTTGCAATTATTTCCAAATATTCTATTCTGCTTCATTTCTGATTTTTTTTAATATTTTGGCCTCAAGTCTTGATACTTGCACCTGAGATACCCCCATCATACTAGCAACCTCACTTTGAGTTTTATCTTTAAAGTATCTAAGTATAATGAGCTGTCTCTCTTTCACCTCAAGACTTTGAATAATGTCTTTAAGAAGTATTGTATCTATTACTGATTCACTTTCGTTTTCTTTCTCTGAAACTGAGTCAAGTAATGTTCTTGAATTTCCTTTGTCATTATATATAGGCTCATCAATTGAAATATGAGCTCTTACTGCATCTAAAGCAAATACTATTTCTTCACTGCTTACATCCATTTTCTCTGCGATTTCATTAATTGTAGGCTCTTTACCTGTTTCTTTCTTTATCGAGTCTTTAAAATGCATTGCTTTAATAGCGATTTCTTTAACGGATCTAGATATTTTTATAAACCCATCATCTCGTAAAAATCTTTTTATTTCTCCGATTATCATAGGAACTGCGTATGTTGAAAAGCGTACTCCGTACTCGTATTTATAGTTTACTATCGCTTTAATAAGACCGATACAACCTATTTGATACAAGTCGTCAAAATCTACGCCCCTTCCCAAAAACTTTTTGACAATGCTCTTAACCAGTGCTGTATTATGAACAACAAGCATTTCTTTTGCAGCATCATCGCCATTCTGGGCAGCTTCTATTAGTCTTAGTGTCTCTTCGTGCTCAAGTAACTGAGGATCGTTCATGTTACTCACCTTTTGCTTTGTGGTCGATTGTTTTTGTCAGGCGGACAATGGTACCTTCTTTTAGTGCAGATTCGATATACACATCATCCATAAAGGATTCCATAACAGTAAAGCCCATTCCGGAGCGTTCTTCGCCTGGTATCGTCGTAAAAAACGGTTCTCTAGCAGCAGCAACATTTTCAATGCCTTTGCCTTTGTCTTTTATCTCTATTTCAATTTTGTTTTCGTACAGTTTTGCGCTAACGATAACTTGTCCACCGTTATTTTCATATCCATGGACTATTGCGTTTGTAACTGCCTCTGATACCGCCGTCTTAATATCCGATAGTTCATCAAGTGTTGGATTAAGTTGCGTTGCAAAAGCTCCAACTACGACACGTGCAAACGCTTCGTTTTGTGATAAGGCCATGAACTCCACTTGCATTTCATTTTTAATTTCCATATATAACCCCCCTGGCCAGTGGCCAAAATTAGCTTATTTTCTTTATAATACGATACAACCCAGATATTGTCATTATCTTATCTACCTGCTTATTGACATTTACTACTGCCATTTGCCCATTTCTCTTCTTTAGCGTGTTATATCTGCCAATAAGCACACCAATACCTGAGCTATCCATAAATCTTAATTGCTCAAAGTCTAAAATGAGATCTTTCACATTGCTATCACGCAAGTATAGCTCTAGCTGATCTTTAACTTCCTTAGCGCTATGATGATCAAGCTCTCCCATTAGTTGAACCAATACCGCTGACCCTTTACTTTTGCATTTTATAAGCATGGGCTTGCCCCCTTTCACGTAAAGTAACTATATTCTTTACCAAAAGCTATATACCCTTTGCCATATATTGGCTTGTTTTATCTATAAATGTTTTTTTTAGGATTAAAAGAAAGAATTTCTATCTAACTTAGTCTTTTTTATTGATTTGTGCTTAGAATCCAGTCAAATATGCCATTCTGGACGTTTGCATTTTAGTAACATATGTTACCTTGAATTATTTACCATGTAATTTTTCGAAATTTTGCCTAGATATCCTGTCCGCTCTAGCAAACATCTTTTTTTTTAGGGCATACTATGAAAACCAAAAAATAGTTTAAGCATTAAAACATGTTTACCTTGCAAATAAAATCATTTTAATAGCAACTTCAATACTATTCTAGAGGTGAATTACATCATGGATAAAAAAGAAAAACTGCAAAATGCAAATAGTGGAAAAGAAAACTCAACAAATAAAAAAAGTGCAAGACATATAATTAAAATTGGATTTCTATCCTGTCTCACTCTTTTATTTATTTTTACTGGCGCATTAGGTGTTTATATATTGCGACTTAACGTCTGGAGCTCATTTGATACTGATAAGCTTGAAAATGTGAAACAAACTCTTTTAATCTATGATAGTGAAGATACTCTTACGACAAGCCTATACTCTTCTCAAAACAGAATTAATATACCGCTTAGCGATGTCCCAAAATATGTTATTAATGCATTCATTTCGACAGAAGATACACGCTTTTATCAGCATACTGGCCTTGATATCCAAAGAATTTTGGGAGCTCTAATAAGCGACATTAAATCTGGTTCACTAAAAGAAGGCGCTAGCACCATAAGCATGCAACTTATAAAAAACACTCATTTATCTAATGAAAAAGCATGGTCACGGAAAATCGAAGAAGCAATATTAACTTTGAAACTAGAATCCACCTTTTCAAAAGATGAAATACTTGAATACTACCTTAATACCATTTATTTTGGAAAAGGCGCCTATGGAATAGAAACTGCCGCCCAAACTTATTTCGGCATTTCTGCTAAAGATCTAACTCTAGCACAGGGTGCCTTACTTGCCGGTGTAATAAAATCACCTGCAAAATATGCTCCTCATTTGCATTTAGATGCTTCAAAAAGCAGACGAGATCTTGTAATAAATCTTATGGTTCAAAATGGTTATATTTCTGACGCTGAAGCGAATACAGCTAAGAAAGAAACTGTCACTCTAGTGGAAAAGGATACTAACAAACTTATAGACTATGGTTATTTCACGGACAACGTAATGATCGAGGCAAGAAACGTATTGGGCATTGATCAAGAAACGCTTCTTTCTAGTGGATATCGAATCTACACGACTATGGATATAAAATTACAAGAAACATGTGACGAACTATACACAGATAATACACTTTTCCCAAAAAGCACTAGTGATATAGCTCCTCAAAGTGCAATGGTTGTTCTCGATTCAAAAACGTCCGAAATAAAAGCAATTATTGGTGGAAGAGAATACACTACACGATTTGGTTTAAATAGAGCAACTCAAGTCAAAAGGCAACCCGGTTCTGCAATAAAGCCTATTCTTGTCTATGCTCCTGCTTTAAATACCGGAAATTATACAGCTGCTTCTGTTTTTAATGACGAGCAGACAAATTTCAATGGGTACACTCCGAAAAATTCAGGGGATGTATACCACGGTAATGTCACATTAAGAGAGTCTTTAGCTCATTCGTATAACATACCTGCCGTACTTTTAATGCAAAAACTCGGAGTTAACTACTGTAAGAGCTTTGCTCAGAGCTTAGGTATATCGTTTGAAGAAAGCGACAACAATTTAGCACTTGCTTTAGGTGGTTTTACTACAGGAGTAACTCCTCTAGAGCTTGCTAATGCATATGCAGCATTTGCAAATGGTGGCGTTTACACAGCGTCTACAGCTATAAGGCGTATAGAAGATAGCGAAGGGAATATTGTTTACCAAAGCAATCCTGAACAAACAAGAGTTATGGATGAACAAAATGCATATATTTTGACAAACATGCTTCAAAGCGTTATTGACGATGGCACAGGAAAAAAACTAGCTCTTGAAAGCATAGAGCTAGCTGGTAAAACAGGAACAGTTAGCATTGGAAAAGGGACAGGAAACAGAGATCTGTGGATGGCCGCTTACAACAGCGATTATACTTCCGTCGTTTGGATGGGGTACGACAGCACAGATTCAACTCATTGTTTTGCTTCTAGCGTAACAGGTGGTTCCTACCCTGCCTTGCTACTAAAAAACCTTTTTAATAACATATATGCTGATACTGTTTCTCCTGTGTTTGAGCAGCCTTCAGGTGTTGAATTAGTTAATTTAGATAAGACTGAACTTCTTAATACAGGTATTGTTAAACTAGCAACTGCTTATACTGCTGCAAGTGATGTCTTAGCAGAGTATTTTACAGCCTCAACAGCACCAAGCGATACAAATGGCTATTACACACCTGATCCTCCATCTGATTTAATCCTCTCTAGAAATGAAAGTAATCAAGCGACTATTACGTTCACACCTTTAGATAAGGCAATAACATATAAAGTGTATAAGCAGATGCCTTTATCGGATGAAAAAATAGAAGTAGCTACTGTCTCTGGAATAGATCAAAAAATAATGGTGACAGATACAGGTACCGACACAGTAAAAACAACTTATTATTTTGTTATACCGCAAGCGTCAGATAGCGATGGAAAAGAGTACATAGGAGCAACCTCAAAATACCTAATTTACGACCCAAATTCTAGTGTGGATTCAAATACTCAAGCATCATCGCTACCTACCAGTACATTATTAAAATCCAGTGCCACTCCAACCAGCACTAAAAACAGTGCTAATGATAAAATAACCGCATCGCCTACACCTTCGCCCACAAACAGACCAGCTTTTATCAGATAAAAAAACTGCCTTACTTGGCAGCTTTTAATTAGTCGCTTATTTTTACTATTTCCATATCTGACAAGACTTTTTCTATCAGCGCATTCACATCCAGCAAACTTTCCGCCGCCTCTACATCCTCAATTCTTGGTTGGGTTATTGGATGCTTAGGCACGAACACGGTGCAACAATCTTCGTATGGCAGTGCTGAAATATCATATGTACCGATCTGACGGGCATAATCCATTATGTCTACCTTATCAAATCCAATAAGTGGTCTAAATATCGGCATGTCTGCTACGGCATTTGTAGCAAATATAGCATCTAGCGTCTGGCTTGCAACCTGACCAATGCTTTCTCCCGTAATAAGTGCTTTTGAGTCAGTCTTTAGCGCAATCTCTTGAGCTATCCGCATCATAAACCTACGAACTAGTACCGTGAGTAGTCCTTGATTACATTTTTCGTATATCTGCTCTTGTATTTCTTTTATATTTACAACATAAATCGATATTGGTCCACAATATTGTGTAAGTACTTTTGTTAAGTCGAATACCTTTTGTTTTGCAAGGTCGCTAGTAAAAGGAAATGAGTGAAAATGAACTGCATTTAGCTGTACTCCTCTTTTAGCAATCATGTACGATGCAACAGGGCTGTCTATCCCACCTGAAAGTAGTACAGTAGCTTTTTTGCTCGTGCCAATTGGCATACCGCCAACAGCTTTTACAATATCGTAATAGACATAAGCGTGCTCACGCACCTCAATATCTATAGTTATCTGCGGGTTGAATAAATCTACGCTAAGTCCTTCTACATTTTCAAGCACGTACTCTCCTACTTCGCTTACAATAGCCATTGAATTAACTGGGAAAGTCTTGTCTGATCTTCTTGAGCGTATCTTAAATGTAGCCGTTTTCATGTTTCTCTTTGCCATTGCAGCCTTTATTCCATCAGCACAAGCACTTTTGATGCTATCATAGTTTTTTTCTGTTTGAACAGCTATGCTTATTGAATGCACGCCAAATACTTTTCTAATAGCCTCAATAGCTCTTTCTTCTTCGCCATTTTTTATGCCACGTGCATACAATCTAGAGCCTTCTTTTGTAACCTTTACACCATCTATATCTCTTAGCGCATGTTTTACGTTATTTACAAGTTTACTCTCAAAAAAAGGCCTATTTAGACCTTTTAAATGTATTTCGCCATATCTAATAAGTAATACCGTTTCCATTATATTCTCCATTCATCTTCTGACATATTTTCTTAATCTCTCTACACTTTTATTAATAGTGCTTAGAACAATCTCTGCTTCCTCAACCGTGTTTTCTGGGCTTAAGCTTAACCTAATTGATCCTCCAAGATATTCATTTGGAACATCCATAGCAATTAATACATGGCTATAACCCTTTTTATGGGATGAGCATGCAGATCCAAGCCCAACATAAATGTTTTCGCTCTCAAGCATATGCAAAAGGACTTCGCCCTTTACATCTTTAAACGACACATTTATTATATGCGGAGAGCCATCTTCTTGTCCATTTATTCTAGAATCTTCAATCTCCTTTAGCCCATCTATAAGTGTTTTTCTAACCAAAAGCATCTTGTTTAGGTTTTCTTCTTTATTATCCATGTATATCTTAATTGCCTCAGCCATCGCCATTATACCAGGTACGTTTTCCGTTCCTGAGCGAATATTGCCCTGCTGACCCCCACCAATAAGCCCCCCTTCATGCTTCTTAGCATCCAGGTATAAGATGCCTACGCCTTTTGGGCCATGAAACTTATTAGCGCTTATGCTGTACATATCAATTCCAAAGCCTCTTATATTAAGAGGCACTTTCAAAAATGCATTTACTCCGTCAGAATGAATAAGCGTTTTAGAATTTATAGCTTTAACTGCTCTGCTTATTTCTTTTAAGTCATTAATTGCGCCGGTTTCGTTATTAACATGCATAATGCTTACAAGAACTGTATTTTCTTTTATTTCTGAAGCTACGCTCTCAGCTGTTATTTCTCCGCTACTATTTGGCGCAACATAACTGACACTATGCCCCATTCTCTCAACATAACCAAATACCTCCAGTATCGACGCATGCTCAGTTGAAGATGTGACAAAATGCGAAGGATGCCTTAGAGCTCTTGCAAGCCCTAAAATAGCTGTATTATTTGATTCTGTCGCTCCAGAAGTAAAATATATGTGCTCTTTATCCCCGCCCATTACTTCTGCTATGTACTCTTTTGCTTCTCGAATGCACAGATTTACATTTAATGATGGTTTATATCTTGATGAAGGATTATAATAATAATTGCAAGAGTATTCATATTGAACCTTAGCAGCCTGCTCTGCCATTTTTGTAGTAGCACTGTTATCAAAAAAGATTTCCATTTTTCCCCTTTATATTTATATTGTTTATAATATTTTATTATTATTTCAAAAGCATGATTAATAATAGCATAAGTATAGTATAATATATAATAATTATTTTTCTAGCATTTTATTGTAGATAAGGCGGTAATTGTATGTTTTGTCCTAATTGTGGTAAAGAACATTTGTCAGATAATGGCGATATATGCACATATTGCGGGTATGAATTCAACGATATAGAGTTTACATTAGACGAATCTATTCAATCAGTGATTTCTGAAGAAATACCAAGCAAACTCGATGAAATAAAAATGTCTGAATCAGCTATATCAGAACAGATACCTGATATATCAAAGATAATTGCATCTGCAAAAATTGAAAAGCCCATAAAAGCCACTGATAACGAAATAGATATTGAATTACCTGATATTTCCGAGGCTTCTATTTCCGAAGAAATACCAAATGCAGATTTTGAAGACGAAAAACTGCCTGACTACACTATTTCCGAAGAAATACCCGACATTGAAGAGTTAGTAGTAGATGCTGATAAAGAGATAAAAGAATCTGTAGTTTTAGATATTGCTAGTAACGAGTCTGATATTATTAAAGATGAACCTCAGTCAAATAATGTTTTCTTTGAATCATCTATATCAGAAGAAATACCGAGTGTTAGCTCAGAAGATAAAAGCTTACCTGAATATACAATAACAGAAGAAATTCCTGCTACTAATATAGTTAATGAAAACCTTAATAAAAACCCATTTGATGAATCATATGCAAAAGCAAAAGCTAGTATATCAAGCAATCAAAAAGACAGACCAGCTGCTTCAGAGGCAAAAAACGCTAAAGAAGATCAAAATATACCATCAGACGCTAATAAAACTCCAGAAAAGAAAAAATCGAGTAACTTTTTGCTTATAATTGTATTGCTTGGTATTGGTATTGCTCTTATTTACTTTGGCATGCAATATATTCAAAATGGAAACAATATTTTTTCTGGTTCAACAGAAAAGCCGCAGACTACTGCAACTCAAGTATCGGTAAAAAGTAGTGCTAATTCGGCAAATATCGTTGAAACTGAAATTAATGGCAAAAAATATTATTCTTTAATCGTTAATGGTGAAAAAGGCTCTGTTATTACAGTAAATGATAAAAACACATTTAATCTTGCAGGCATTTCCATCTCTATACCAATTAATGTATCAGATTATATTACTAGCCCAAGCCAAACTGAAGCTTCTATCGTAATAAAAGTTAAAATAGTTGGCCCAGATAAAGTAGAAACTCTAATCGACGTTCCACCATACACAGTAAAAGTACAACCTGACACTGAATCTACTGCTCCAGTTAAATAACACAAAATAAAAACCGGCAAATGCCGGTTTTTTTATTTACCATTTTCTAATTTACCTAAATCTCCTATTGTAGCTTCTATAGTTATAGATGTTCCACTTCTTAAAATAGTTAATGAAGCTTTATCCCCAATATTGGCTGCGCTTATCGCCTCAGTAACCTGCTCGCTTGTTTTTATTTCTGTTCCGTTTATTTTTGTTATTACATCTGCAACCTTTAGCCCTGCTAACTCAGCTGGCCCGCTTTTTGTAACAGAAGCAATATAAACCCCCTCAGAAATTCCGTATATTTTAGCAGTACTGCTATTTATTACTTTTAAAGTAATTCCAAGTCCTGGTCTTGATACATATCCTTTTTCTTTTAGCTGATCTATAATTGGCTTTGCATCATTTATTGGTATTGCAAACGAAATACCTTCGGCATATATCGTTTCGCCTGTAGATGAAACCCCAGCGTATGTCCTTTTTGCCGTTAGTATTCCAATTACTTCTCCGTTAGAATTAAGCAGAGGGCCTCCACTATTCCCTGGATTTACTGCGGCATCGGTCTGAATAAGATTGAGTATCGTATTCTCTACATTCAGTTTTCTATCCTTAGCGCTTATAACGCCTACTGTAATAGTACCAGACAGTTCCTCACCTAATGGATTACCCACAACAATAGCTAGCTCTCCAACTCTTACAGTTGATGAATCTCCCAAAATTGCGGCTGTTAGTCCTGTCTTGTCTATTTTAAGCAATGCCAAATCAGTAGTAGAATCTACACCAACGACTTTAGCAGTTACTTGAGCTCCTCCCGGTAATGTTACTATTATTGAATCGCTCCCAGTAATTACATGGTTGTTAGTTAATATATAACCATCGCCTGAAATTATTATTCCCGAACCAGATGATTGTTCTTTTTCTAGGTCTTCATCCAGTTCATCACCCCAGCTAGGTCCTCTACTGAACGGATTTATGCTTTCGATTTTTGTTGTACTTACCATATTAGTTATACCAACAACTGAAGCACTCACACTACTAGCTATGTCTGGTATCGGATTATATTGACTATACAATGTGCTTATTGACGATGTTGATACAGCCGCTGCAACAGACTCAGCGTTGTCGTTTTCTATGGCAACAGCTTGAGCTGTAGGAGATGGACTAGCCATCGAATAAGTCTTCCCTTTAATTACCATACTTGTAAGTGTTGAGCTAGCCCAAGCAACAACAAGAAACAACACTATCAATCCAAGCATAAACCATCTTTTACTACTTTTTTCATTATTAAAAGTGTTTTGTTCTTTATCATCCATAAAAATTTAATTCCTCCTTTTGTCTATTTTGTATTATTGACAAAAAAGCGGAATTAAATCTTAAATGCTTATAGTATTAATCTTCGTCCTCTATATTTTCATTACCGCAAGGCAGCGTAAAGTATAATGTTGATCCTTGTCCCAAGGTAGATAATACTCCTATTTCACCTTCGTGCTGTTCTAATATGCTTTTTGCAATGAATAGTCCAAGCCCAGTTCCTCGTATGTTACCTGGTGTTCTTGCCTTATCCACTTGGAAGAATGGCTGCCATATATTTTCACAATCCGCTTCAGATAACCCTTTACCTTTGTCTTTGACTTCAACATAAGCAATATTATCTTTTTTGAAGACTAGTATTCTCACTATGCCATTATCTTCACTATATTTTATTGCATTATCAAGGAAGTTACTAATTACTTGTGCTATTCTATCCTCGTCTCCTAACACAAGTAGTTTTTCTTCTAATTCCTCAACTACTATCTCGATTGACTTTGCTGAGGCAGCACCTTCAAATATTTTCGCAATCTTTTTTACTAGAGGTATTATATCAAATGTCTTTGCGTGAAACGGATATGTGCCCGAATCAATTTGAGAAAGATCTAATATATCATTGATCAGGTTATTTAGTCTATGTGTTTCAGAAAGCACAATATCCATATATTTATGATAATCTTTTTCCTCGATCATGCCGTCATTCATTCCTTGAATATATCCCTGAATGGCAGCTAGTGGCGCTCTGAGCTCATGTGATACATCACTAATGAATCTCTTTCTATTGTCATCAAGATTTTTTAATTCCTTAGCCATCATGTTAAAGCTATCAGCTAATTGGCCAACTTCGTCGTTTTGATTAATATCAATGTACACATCAAAGTTGCCCTTAGCAAATTTTTTAGCACCTTTATTCATAAGAACTATCGGTTTTGTAAAATATTGTGCCATGCAATAGATAAGTATTATTGCGACGGCAAGAGATACTATTGCACTTAGTATTACTTGGCCTGTAATTGAGTTTAGATATGTTTGCAAATCAAATAAATCTGCATTAATGAATAAAACACCAGCGTCTTCCCCATTGATAGTAAGCTTAGTTCCATAAGTCATAACTGTACTTTTGGTTCTTGAGCCAAAAGATCCAATTCTTTTTATGGTCTCTCCCGATTTAACGCTCTCAAATATATCAGCTGCTTCTCCGTCAACTTTGCTATTGACCGTTTCAACAGAATTTTTGTTCGCTATTTCAGTTATGTTACCATCGTTATCTACAAGCCAAACCTCAGCATTATTTCTTCCAGCAGCTGAAATAACTATAGATGTTAAAATGTTATGATCACTGCTTTGAGTAGAAATATTCAAGCAATAATTTATTACCTCTGCCTCATTTTGAAGTTCATTAAACTTAATATCAATAAATTGTCTGCTAAAAATACTACTAACAAATGTAGTTATCAAAATAAAGGCAATAGATAAGATAACTAATGATATGAATAATAGCTTGACAAACACCTTACCCAATATCGTTTTTCCCCTTAACTTCAAATTTATAACCGATGCCCCAGACAGTCTGAATAGACCAATTCTCTGTATCTGTTCTTAGTTTTTCTCTAATTCTTTTTATATGAACATCTATTGTACGTGTATCTCCAAAAAAGTCGAAACCCCATACTTGCTCAAGAAGCTGTTCTCTTTTAAATACAACATTAGGATTAGAAGCTAAAAATCTTAACAGTTCAATTTCTTTTGGAGGCATGTCCAATTTTTCTCCTCTGAAAACAACCGTATAATCATTCATATCTATAGAAAGATTCTCGTAATTAAACTGTTTAGCTTCTTTTCCATTAATATCTACCATACGCCTCTCGATGGCCTTTACTCTAGCAACAATTTCCTTAGTATCAAATGGCTTTACAACGTAATCATCTGCTCCAAGATCGAACCCAAGCACTTTATTTATTGTCTCGCCTTTTGCAGAAAGCATCATAACTGGTACTTTTGATACTTTTCTTATTTCGGTGAGTACATCCCAACCGCTCATATTAGGCATCATAATATCTAAGATAATCAGCTCTGGCTTTTCTTGGGTAAATGCGGATAGTGCTTCATCCCCTGCTTTATAAGACAGCACTTCGTATCCTTCTTTTTTTAGATATAAGGTAAGTATTTCCCTAACATTGAAATCGTCATCTACTATAAATATCTTCATCTTAAACCCCTATTCTACTTCAATAATATCTATACCGTTTTTCTTTAAAAGAGCGCTTAATACTCCATCACCTTTTATTATCTTATCAGAAAAGGTTCCATCGTATATATGGTTTACACCACATGAAGGGCTCTTAGATTTTAAATATGCTTTTTTGATATTATATAATTTGCATATTGCAAGTGCTTTCTCTGCTCCAGTTACCATTCTAGCTGTGTAATCTTCTCCGTCTTTAGAAAGTACTTTTGCTTCTCCATTTAATGCATCAGCACCATCCCCGCCTACTATTTCAGCTGGAGCTCTAGGAATTGAAAGCCCTGCAAGTTGTTCTGCACAAATTGGGATACCTCTTCCACTTTTAACTAATTCGATTATTTCTTTGTTAGGTTTACCCTTGCCGTTATACCTACAGCTAAATCCAGCAAGGCATGAGCTTACGAGCAATTTCTCATTGTTATTTGAGTTCAACAAGCGTCACCCCGTTTTCACCTTCGCCATATTTACCAAGCCTGTAGCTTTTAACATGCATATGTCCTTTTAAGTGACTATGTATACCGCTTCTTAAAACGCCAGTGCCTTTTCCATGCACTATTGTGACTTCGTTCAGTCCTGCTAAAAATGCATCATCTAGATATTGATCAACAAGCATTATCGCTTCTTCCACGTTTGTGCCTCTAATATCCAGCTGTGTTGAAACGCTTTTAGTATTTAGCCTTATCTGCCTATGTACAACCTTTTTTTCTTTCTCAGCTATACCTTTACCTTCTGATAGGTCACTTAGAGGTACGCTTAATCTAATAATGCCAACCTGTACCAATACATTCTTTTTGCTGTCCGCTTCCTTAAGCACTACTCCAGGCTTTTTCATACTTCTAACTAGTACATCCTGGCCTACTTTAACTTCTTTAAGCGCCTTTGCCTTCGGTAAGTCCTTAATATACTCGCTTTGCTTGTCTTTTAAAGTTGTTCTAGCAGTATCAATCTCTTTTTGAATCGATGCATCGCTTTTTTCTTTATGTAATTTCTTAAGATCTTTGATTACACTCTCAGCACTGTTTTGCGCTTCTATAATTATGTCAGATGCTTTTGCTTTTGCATTAGCTAAAAGCTCTTCTGTTTTTTTAGTGATTTCTTTTTGTTCTTTATCAGCTCTAGATTTTACTCTGTCTGCTTCTTCGCGATAGAATATAGCGTTCTGCCTTTCTCTTTCGGCTTCTAGTCTTGCAAGCTGTGCGTTTGCAATAGCCTCTTCAAAGCTAATATCTTCATTAGACAAATACTCTTTTGCCATTTCAATAATATCATCACTAAGACCGAGTTTTTTAGATATTTCAAAAGCATTACTACTTCCTGGCATTCCCATAAGAAGCCTAAAAGTAGGTTGAAGCGTCTTAATATCGAACTCCATGCTTGCATTAGTTAGCTGATTTTTGTTTAGCACATATGCTTTAAGTTGAGAATAATGCGTTGTAGCCAGTACTCTAGCTCCCTCATTTAAAATGCTATCCATAATAGACATTGCAAGAGCTGCGCCTTCTGTTGGATCTGTTCCCGATCCAAGCTCATCTAGCAATACTAATGATTTTTCGTTCATCTCATTTAGAATGTTTATTATATTTTTCATATGCGATGAAAAAGTAGAAAGCGATTGCTCTATGCTCTGCTCGTCTCCAATATCAGCAAATATGCTACTAAATATAGGTAGTTTAGTTTCATCAGCAGGTACAAACATTCCACTTTGAAACATGAGCGCAAAAAGGCCTACTGTTTTTAGTGTTACAGTTTTTCCTCCGGTATTAGGTCCAGTTATCAAAAGACCATTTATCTGATTTTCTATTACCACACTTATTGGAACGACTGAATCTCTGTCAATAAGAGGATGTCTAGCATATTTTAAGTATATTTCTCCATTTGAAAACTCAGGCATCACGCAATCATGCTCTTTAGCATATGTTGCTTTGGAAAACACTACATCCATTGTAAGAAGTATGCGTTCATTGTTCGAAAGGTCTTTAGTCTGAATCTCTATATCAGCAGTTAGCTCTTGTAAAATGCGCTCTATCTCTTCTCGTTTTAGCGCTTCTTGTTTGCGCATCTCGTTGTTTATTTCAAGTACTGCTAGTGGCTCTATAAAAAGCGTTGCTCCCGAGGATGATTCATCGTGTATGAGCCCTTGTACTTGCCCTCTAAACTCTTGTTTAACCGGTATAACATATCTGTTTGAACGCATAGTCACAATTGGTTCCTGCAAGTACTTCTCATATGCCTTGCTCGATATTATGTCGTTAAGCTTTTCTTTTATCTTCTCATTTAGTCTTTTAATGTTTCTTACTATTTCAGTGAGTTTCAGTGAAGCAGTATCGTAGATTTCGCCTTCTTCCGACACGCTAATTTCAATTTTTTCGAAAAGTTTTTTATCAACTGTAATATTGCTAACAAGTTTTAGAATCGGTTCTTTACACTCAGCAAACTCAGTAATGTTCTTTTTTAGCAGTAATGCAGTATGCATGTTTTTGCCTATTTGGCCAATTTCGCTTGCAGCAAGCACTGTAGTTCCTTTTTCGCATTTTTTTAGTGCTTCCGTAATGTCATAAAACGTATTTAGCGGGCTGAACCCCTTGTATTGAATAAACGAATATGCAGCATATGTCATTTTCAATAGTGTTTCAATTGCAATTTTCTCATCTAATGGACGCATAGCTAATATAGCCTTATGTCCTTGTTTAGACTTTGTTTTCGTAGCAATTTGCGCTATTATTTTATCGTATTCAAGAGATGCTAATACTCTATCACTTGCTACCATTTATGTTATAATACTCCCTTATTTAAGTGCCCTCTAGTAGTACCTTTTGAAAGCACGTCGATTTCTGTTTTTGAAAGTTCACTTGTTTGCGCCTTTTTATACGCATGAATCAGCTTAATTAATTCTACCTTATTATATCCTTCATCGACTATAACATAGCCGTTTATATCTGTTTTGTTAATTTCGTCCATTATAGGTAGTGCACACAGCTCTACACTGTTTAATACCTTAACATTGCAATTAACTACTTTACTCCTTTTAAGAGGAAGCATGTAGCCTTTTCTATCTTTTAAATAGACACCGATTAGACCGTTGCAATTGCATTTTCTAGTATTATAAACTGGGCAATGTGGCAAATTCATTAATGTGAGCTTGCCTTGCACAATAATATTCTTGTTAGCTCCTCTTATTGCCTTTGCTTGCGCGATATTAAGCTCTGGCGATAGAACGCACTCTTTAACATCATTTTCATATAAATACCTATACGAGCTACTGTTAAACACATTAAGTTCGGACCCGCCCACTACTTTTTTGAAATAGATCTTAGCAAGCTCAAGTTGAGTAATATGCGAGATAACTACTCCATTAAATAATGCTGAATATTTTCTTAAAAGCTCTTTTGCCCTATCTTCATCTTCAGTTTGCATAAAAATGGGCATTTTAATATATATTTCTCCATTTTTGTCAAAATCCTTTATTTTTGTTAAAGATATTTCATCAAAATTTTCAGGATCATAATATATTGCTGATGCTCCGCTCTCTATTGCAACAGTTGCATTGTTTAAATTGCCTGTTTGAACGATAATTTTTTTATCATTTATTATTTCATTCATATCATTAGTAAGCGTAATTTCTTGTGGTTTCGGTTCGTATAACCTCATTGAAGAAAGCCTTTTTTGTGTAATTGTTTCAAGGCACTCTCTTCTCATCTGAGCTATTTCACTTATCGGCAACCAAGCTTCTTCTTGCGAATTTACATCAATATTTGTAAATATAAATGATGTTCCGCCTGTCTTAGCTATGCTACGTTGTGCTTCTGCCGTCATATCAAATGGCTTCATGCTTTTTTCGTTGGCTCTTGAACTAACTGCACTTGCTGTGTTGCCCATATCATCATAAACAGATAGCGTTGCATTCTTACCGATCATGGCATTAAATTCAGCCATGAGATTAAAATGGCTTTCGTTTTCAATAAGCGCTTTCTCTCGATTTATTAGCTTAACATCTGTGTTTCTATATACCTTATCTCCAACCACAACGTTTGGCATTGTATCAACTGCGTATAGATCCGTATTAACCTTAATAACTGAGCTAAGCCCATAACTTCCTTTTGGTTTATCCCCGATATACTCTATTCCATCTCCAACATTAAGCTCAAATTTGCTTTTAATATATATTTTCTTTGTAGCAACTTTTTCAACAGTGCCAATAAAAACGCCCCAGTTATTTGATCTTTCTGGTGCAACAATATCCCTGTTGCCCATATAATAGCCAGTACCGAATCCGCCTCTATTATACATTTTCATTAGATCATCTAAAGTTTCAGTTTCGTTAATAGCTTTGCCTTCAAGTATAGCATCTATTGCCGTTCTATAGCTTCTTACAGCTAGCGAAACATACTCGCCTCGTCTTGCTCTGCCCTCGATTTTAAACGAGCTTACTCCAGCATTCATCATGTCTTTTAGTATGCCAATTGTGCACATTTCTTTCGTGCTAAGCAGATATCCTCCATCACATTTGTTACCATTATCGTACAATTCATAGAAAAGCCTGCATGGTTGAGCACATCTGCCTCTGTTACCACTACGTCCACCAATAAAACTGCTAAACAAGCATTGTCCTGAAAAACTAGAACATAGTGCGCCATGTGCAAAAGCCTCAAGTTCAATATTCGTGCTTTTTCTAATCTTATTTATCGAATCTATCGTTACTTCTCTTGAAAGTATCGCTCTTTTAAAGCCAAACTGCTCAGCCCACTCTGCGCCTGAAACGTTATGAACGCCGAGCTGTGTACTCGCATGAAGTGGCAACCCAGGAAAAGCATTTGCAATTATGCTAGCTGCTCCAAAATCCTGCAGGATAATTGAATCTACACCAGCATAGTAAAGAGGCTTAATTAGCTCTATTGCTTCTTCAATTTCTCTATCACGTAAAAGCGTATTGACCGCTACATATACACGCACACTACGCAGATGGCAGTATTCTATTGCACCCAAAAGCTCAGCATCAGCAAAATTGCTCGCACTCTCTCTAGCGCTAAATGTTTTAGCGCCAAGATAAACGGCATCTGCCCCATTATTTACAGCAGCTTTAAGGGCATTTTGGTCTCCAACTGGGGCTAAAAGTTCTATATTATTCAAAAAGCAATCTTCCTTTTTGTAGTATTAAAAAAATATGGATGCTAAGCATCCATATTTAGTATAACACCATAGCTAAATTAGGGCAAACACTACCTTCTAGCGTTTCTTCTTTGTGTTTCAAGCTGCATCTTCAAGCTCTTGTTTTCTTCTTGAAGCGCATGCATTTTCTCCTCAAGTAATCTTGAAGCTTCTTCAGCTTTTAATTTGTCATCAGCCATGTTTATAGCTGTAAGCATATAGAGAAGTTCAACATTAATTCTCGGGTTAACTTTTAAATACTCTTTGACTTTTCTGTCAACAGTATTTGCAACTGCCTTAATATAGTTTTCCGGTTCATATCCTGTTATTGTAAAATTAGAACCATTTATCCGAACTACTGTTCTTATTTTTTCCATAATAAACCTCACAGGTTTTCTTTAATTATACACTATAGGTTTAAGCAACACAATAAGGCTTTGTTAATCAGCTTCTTAGCTCTGCGCCAAATTCTCCGCCAGTCTTTTTAAGTACCTTATTAACTACAGCTGCAATTTCATCTTCCTTTAGTGTTCTATCTTCTGCCCTTAGTATTAGCTTAACTGCAACACTCTTTTTGCCTACACCAAGATTTTCGCCCTCGTATATATCAAATAGCTCCATGTGTTCAAGAAGTTTGCCAGAAGCTTTTTTAATTGTAGCAAGTAGTGGCCCAACCTGCTGATCTTTATCAACTATTAGTGCTAAATCTCTTTCTACAGCTGGGTATTTTGGCAACTCTTTATATCTTCTGTAAGTATCTATTATAGAATATACCTGCTTTAGATCGATTTCAGCAAATAATGTGCGTACATCCAGCCCAAAAGCTGCAGCTACTGTTGGATGAATTTCACCCATTTCGCCCAAGACTTTGCCTTTTGCTTTTACTGTAGCTTTTCTTAGCGGATGAAAATACGTTTCGCCTTCAGCAATATATTGGCTATCGAAAATATACTCCTGCTCTAAAATAGCCTCAATTATACCTTTCAGAGTGAAAAAATCTGCATTTTTGCCAACTAAGCCAATAGAAAGCATAACTTTTTCGTCAGGCAACGCTTGCCCTTCTTTAGGAAGATATACTCTGCCTACTTCGAAAAGTCCTACATTATAGTTCTTTCTATTAACATTTACTGCTAAGGATTTAAGCATACCAGTTGCCATAGTTGTACGCATTAAACTCTGCTGCTCACCTAGCGGATTAATTATCTCAACGCTTTCGTATAGCTTATGTCCTTGTTCTATAGTAAGCATTGCTTGCTCTTCTCTACCAGTGAATGAATAAGTGACTGCCTCATAAAGTCCGCAATCGACTAGAAGCTCCTTCGTTCTATCCAAAAACTTCTGCCAGTCACTCTTTTTGCCTCTTATTAAATCTCCGCCCATAAGCGTATACGGTATATGCTCGTATCCATAGATTCTAATAACTTCTTCAGCGACATCAGGCGCACCAATCATGTCTTCTCTGAAAGAAGGTATGCTAGAAACTATAGTGTCTTCGCCTTGCTTAATTGTGTCTATACCGAGCTTATTTAGAATAACAACCATTTCATCAATATCAATTTTGGTACCGACGATTCCATTTACATAAGAAGCAGTTGTTTCAATTTTTCTTGGTGTCCACTCTTTTTCTTTAATATCGATTTTGCCGCCTACAACTTCGCCAGCACCAAGCAGTTCAACAAGATAAACAGCTCTTTCAAGCGCATAATCAGCGCCTTGGAAGTCTACGCCTTTAGCAAACCTTGCAGCAGCTTCTGTCTGCAAACCAAGCGCATTTGCACTTTGCCTGATATTTGTGCCATTAAACACAGCCGACTCAAAAAGTACAACTTCTGTGCTATCTTTTATCTCGCTGTTTTCTCCGCCCATAATTCCTGCAAGACCAATTGCGCCTTCTTTATCGGAAATTGTGAGCATACTATTTGGAAGAGTCCTAACTTTAGAATCCAGCGTCCTTAGCTCTTCGCCTTCTTTTGCTCTTCTTACTATTATCTCATTGCCACGAACACACGCCATATCAAAAGCATGCATTGGTTGACCCATCTCCATCATTACATAGTTTGTTATATCAACTATATTGTTAATAGGTCTAACACCAGCCGCAGTAAGTGCTACCTGCATCCACTGAGGAGATGGCTCTATTTTAATGTTTTTAACAGCTCTTGCCATGTATCTAGTGCATAGATCAGGATCAACAACCGTTACTTTAACATAATCGCTTATATCGCCTTCACCGGCAGCATTTTCAAAGCTTGGTAATTTTAAAGGAACATTAAACATAGCACTAGCTTCTCTTGCCATACCAATAACGCTCTTTAAATCATACCTATTTGCAAGTGTTTCGAACTCTATTACTATTTCATCAAGCCCCAAAACCTCTTTAATGTCTTTACCTAGAGGATAAGGTTGCTTAAGTACTAGTATTCCTTCTCTTGCAGCTTGATCGTAGTCGCTAGCATCAATAGCCAGCTCGTTTGCTGAGCACATCATACCATTTGAGATTTCGCCTCTGAGCTTGCCTTTTTTTATCTCGACTCCACCAGGAAGTTTTGCGCCATTTACAGCAACAGGAATATAATCGCCCTCTTTAATATTCGTTGCGCCAGTTACGATCTGTATAACTTCGCTACCAACATCTACTTGGCATACTGATAGTCTATCTGCATCTTTATGAGCTTCTTTCTTAGTAATAAGCCCAACCACAACGTTTTCTATCTCTTTACCAAGGTCTTTTATTTCTGCTACCTCGTTGCCTGTCATTATCATTTTATTTCTTAATGTTTCTATATCAACGTCTATATCTGCGTATTGTTTTAGCCATTTTAAAGGTACTAACATACTTTCACCTTCCCTCCTATTTGAATTGCTTTATGAAATTAATATCATTTTCATAAAGAAGCCTTATATCTGTTATGCCGTATTTCATGTTTGTTACTCTATCAAGACCCATGCCGAATGCAAATCCACTGTAAACTTTAGGGTCTATGCCACACATCTCAAGAACATGCTCGTTTACCACACCGGATCCAAGTAACTCTATCCAGCCTGTTCCCTTACACACTCTACAACCTTTGCCGCCACAAACTGTGCATGATATATCCATCTCAGCGCTTGGCTCAGTGAACGGGAAATAGCTCGCTCTAAACCGTGTTTTAGTACTTTCGCCATACATTTCTTTAGCAAATACATCAAGTACACCCTTAAGATCACCAAGTGTTATGCCTTTGCCTACTACTAGTCCTTCTATCTGGTTAAATACAGGAGAATGAGTAGCGTCAACTTCGTCAGATCTATACACTCTACCTGGGCTAAGTATCCTAATTGGCAAATCTTCATTAAGCATAGTACGTACCTGAACAGGTGAAGTCTGCGTCCTTAAAACTACATCATCATTTATATAAAATGTATCCTGTGTGTCTCGTGATGGATGTCCTTTTGGGATATTGAGCATCTCAAAGTTATATTTATCATACTCGACCTCAGGGCCTTCTCTAACCTCGAAGCCCATGCCAATAAAGATGTCCACAACCTCATTTAATACGATATTAAGAGGATGCATTCCACCTCTTTCTACCTTTTTACCAGGCATAGTGACGTCGATCTTTTCTCCTGTGAGTTTTTGCTCCTGCTCAGATGCTTTTAGTTGGACATCTTTTTCTTCCATTAGCCCTTCTATTTCGTTTCTAAGAGCGTTAACCATTTGCCCAGCCTTTGGTCTTTCTTCCGGTGCCAAGTTGCCCATTGAACGCAGAAGTAGAGTCAATTCGCCCTTTTTACCAAGAAGCTTAATGCGTAACTCTTCTAGGTCTTTTGTGTTAGCTACTTCGCTAAGCGTTTTCAGCGCCTGCTCTTTTATCTCCAAGAGCTTACTTTGCATAATATCACCTCATTTATAAAATAAAAAAACACCCGTACCCATATATGGGACGAAGTGTATTCGTGTTACCACCCAATTTTGCAAACTCGCGCTTGCCTCATTGACAGACTTAACGGTCTTACCCGGCAATGCCTACATATCAGCACTGCAGCTTAGGAGCGAACTTCGCAACCTGCTTGCTCTGCATCACTTTCAGCCTATGATGATGCATCTCTTTTAGCGCATATATTGCTACTTTTCTCCATCTTTGCTATTTGCTTAGAATTATACCAGTGTTAAATGCGTTGGTCAATACACGGAAGTACTTTATTACATATATCATATAGCATTATTGAAGCCGCTACCGATGCATTTAATGACTCAGCACTACCTCGCATAGGTATTCTATAAAGCACGTCAGCTTCTTTTAACACCTCAGCTGAAATGCCATGCGACTCGCTACCAACTGCAATCAATGCTTTTTTAAGCTCTCCTACATTTGGTTGACCTTTTAGATCTCCTGCTATTAGTGTAAACCCAAAGCTCTTAATTATTCCTATATCTTCTATTATATTCTCGCTCATCGCAATGCGAACATGAAAACAAGAACCCATAGAAGCCCGAATAACTTTTGGGCTCCACACATCTACGCAGTTTTTGGATATAATTACTGCTTCTGCTCCAAAAGCATCTGCCGAACGCAAGATAGTACCTAAATTACCAGGATCTTTAATTTCATCAAGTAGCAAAGCTATCTTGGTATCTTTTACTGCCATATCAATTTGAATTTGTGGTTTTCTTAGTACAGCCAAAATTCCCTCTGGAGAATTAAGCTCACAAAGAGAATCGAAAACCGCCTTAGGAACAATATACGCTTTTGCGCCATTATCTTTTAAAAGAATATTCGCTTCGGCATCAAACAGTAGCTCACTAATAACAACAGTTTCTATATGCGCTCCGCTTGCAACCGCTTCTAAAAAAAGCTTTTTGCCCTCAGCAATATAAAGTCCTTGCTCATCTCTATATTTTTTTAGGTAAAGTTTTTTTATATTCTTTATATGTTCATTTTTAGCGCTTTCAATACGTGTATACATTTTTTATCTCCTATTAAAAAACCCTCAATTTAATATTGAGGGCAAAAATCTTAAGCTTCTAAGGCTTTTTTCGCAACGTTTACTAGTTCAGTAAAAGCTTGTGGATCATTAACAGCAAGTTCAGCAAGTATCTTTCTGTTAACATTAACTCCTGCTTTTTTAAGTCCATTCATAAACACTGAATATGATAAGCCGTCTTGTCTAGCTGCGGCATTTATACGAATTATCCATAGTTTTCTGAAATCTCTTTTCCTGTTCTTACGACCAACGTATGCATATTTTAATGATTTCATTACTGCTTGATTAGCAGATCTATATTGCTTACTTTTAGCGCCATAATAGCCCTTTGCAAGCTTTAGTATCTTTCTACGTTTCTTAACAGCGTTAACTGCTCTTTTTATCCTAGCCATCTATATAAGCCTCCTAAAACTTTATAAAAACTTTATTTATAAGGTATAAGCTGTTTCATATTTTTTTCTTCTACCCCGCTGACAAAACCACCTTTTCTAAGCTGTCTTTTTCTCTTAGTAGACTTCTTTGTAAGAATGTGATTTCTAAATGCTTTTGCTCTTTTAATTCTTCCTGATTTCGTTACCGTAAATCTCTTAGCTGCCGACTTCTTTGTTTTGATTTTAGGCATAATATATGTGCTCCTCTCTATGTAATTTGCTTAACTCTTCGGTGCTACAATCATAACCATGCTTCTACCATCTACGCGTGCAGGCTTTTCAATTACGCCTACTTCTTCAATAAGCTTAAAGAATGAGTCCATAACAGTATTGCCTATCTCTTTGTGGCTCATCTGTCTGCCCTTAAACCTAATAGTAACTTTGACTTTATCACCGGCTTGCAAGAATTTAGTTGCATTTTTAGCTTTAACTTCTACATCATGCGTATCAATAGTCGCACTAAGGCGTATTTCCTTAATGACTGTTACTTTTTGATTTTTCTTTGCTTCTCTATCTTTTTTTGCCTGTTCGAACTTAAATTTACCAAAGTTCATAATTTTGCACACAGGCGGGTTAGCATTGGGAGATATCTTTACAAGATCAAGATCTTGTTCTTCTGCTAGTTTTAAAGCATCTCTCGAGCTCATTATACCTAACTGTTCCCCATTGTCCCCAATTACGCGTATTTCTCTATCTCTTATCTGTTCATTGATCTGAGTTGACTGCACAGTACTAATAGTTTAGCACCTCCAAAAAAAAATAAGTGAGTATATAACTACCCACTTTTTAAAGTTCACATAAATATTAAATGTGTTTACCCATTACCGTTAGGCTATAGGTGAGAAGTGGATAGCTTCTACTTTTTATACAGACAACAATACCATGTGGTGGCGTCATTGTCAACACATTATTGTATTTTTCATATACGAATATTATTATCTTATGCTATATATTATACTCCTAGACAATAATATTTTTCAAGTATCTTATGAGTTTAATACTGAAGCATAGCGCTTATAATACTAAATCATAAACTACTTCTATTAGATTTATTGACTGTTGGAACTATTAATGATACTTTTATTATACAATTAAGGAGGCAAAACAATGGAAAGAGAAGAACTTCTATCTCATATTTTGGACAGTATTCCTTATCGTCTTTGTGTTGCTGACAGCAATCATATTATTAGGTATATGAATAAGCATGCCGAGGATTTTTATTACGGAAAACGTGGGCACAAGGATTTAATTGGCAAACATCTTTTTAACTATGTTAATGAATCTACACAGCAAAAAATACTAGCTGCAATTGAAGAAATAAAAGAAACTAAGCAAGAAGCTTTCATTTGCGTTAACTCAGATAATTACAGGCAATATATCTGCCCTGTTTTCGGTAATGGTGGTGAATTTATTGGTTATTACTCTAGATTTGAAAAGAACTTACAACTGTAAAAATAATATTATTATATTTAAAAAGGCTTAGAACTGTTAAAAGTTCTAAGCCTTTGTTGTGTCTTTCTTTGCTTCTGAATTTGCAACTAGATTTTTTAATCTACATATCCTTCTGCACAAAGTAATTCAGCCATCAATATTCCTCCGCCTGCAGCGCCACGAACCGTGTTGTGCGAAAGGCAAACAAATTTAATATCATACTGCGTATCTTCACGGAGTCTTCCTATAGATACTGCCATACCGCCCTCAAGATCTCTATCGAGCTTAGTTTGAGGTCTATCATTCTCAGTAAAATAGTTCAAAAATTGCTTTGGTGCACTTGGCAAGTTGAGTTCTTGCGGACGCCCCTTGAAATTCTTCCAAATATCAATTATTTCATCAATTGCAGGTTTCTTTTCAAATGAAGCAAATACAGCAGCCATATGTCCATCAGAAACTGGGACACGCAAGCACTGAGTAGTGATTGAAGGTCCAGTAGCGGGTATAATCATCCCATCTTTAACTGTTCCCCAAATCTTAAGTGGCTCTTTCTCGGATTTCTCTTCTTCACCGCCAATATATGGTATAACATTATCCATCATTTCCGGCCAACTATCAAATGTCTTACCTGCTCCAGAAATTGCTTGATAAGTACATGCTAGCGCTTTTGTAACGCCAAACTTGAATAGCGGATGTAGCGCTGGAACGTAGCTTTGTAATGAACAATTGGATTTAACTGATATAAACCCACGCTTCGTACCAAGGCGTTTGCGTTGAGCATTAATAACAACTGCATGATCAGCGTTTATTTCTGGTATTATCATCGGAACATCCGCTGTAGCGCGGTGTGCACTATTATTAGAGAATACTGGGCATTCTGCCTTGGCGTATTTCTCTTCTAGTGCCTTTATTTCATCCTTTTTCATATCCACTGCGCTAAAAACAAAATCTACTGTTGAAGTTATTTTTTCAATATCTGCTACTGCATCGAGCATTATTATTTTCTTTAGTTTTTCCGGTATTGGCGCTTGCATTGCCCAACGTCCTTTTACTGCTTGTTCATAGGTTTTACCACACGATCTTGGGCTTGCTGCAAGCACAACCACTTCAAACCATGGGTGATTTTCAAGCAGTGTAGCAAATCGTTGACCGACCATCCCTGTCGCGCCAATAATACCTACTTTGTAATTATTTTTCATATATAAACCTCCATAAGCCTCTCGGCAAATTAATTATTCTAAGCGGGGTTTCCTAGTCTACAAAAAGATTCTAAACTTGCTAATTATAGTATTAATACGCTTTTGTGTCTATCTCGTTCTTTATATCTTCTGTAAATGTGCTTAGCTCCATCGACCCAATATCGCCTTTTTTAATCGAACGAACAGATACTGTATTATTCTCCATCTCTTTATCGCCTATTATGACCATATAAGGAACTTTTTCCATCTGAGCTTCTCTTATCTTAAATCCTATTTTCTCGTTCCTAATATCAGTCTCAACACGGATATCTAGCTGTTCTAGCTGTTTTGCGATTTCGTATACTTTGTCGTTTGCTCTATCCGTCAGCGCCATTACCTTCACTTGGACAGGTGAAAGCCAAAGTGGGAATACTCCTGCAAAATGCTCTGTTAGTATACCAATAAATCTCTCTATACTCCCGAATATTGTCCTATGAAGCATAAGAGGTCTGTGCTTCTGTCCATCTTGCCCTACATATGTTAGATCGAATTTCTCTGGCATCTGGCAATCCAATTGTATCGTGCCACACTGCCATGTTCTGCCTAATGAGTCACGCAAATGGAAGTCGATTTTCGGTCCGTAGAAAGCTCCATCGCCTTCATTTACTTTGTATGGCAATCCTTTAGCTTTAAGTGCAGTAATAAGAGCATTTGTTGTCATTTCCCAGTCTTCGTCACTGCCCATTGCGTTTTCAGGTTTTGTCGACAATTCAACAAAATAATCAAACCCAAATACGCCATAAATATATTGTACTAAATCAATAACGCCTACGATCTCATCTGTAATCTGTTCTTCAGTCATGAATATATGTGCATCATCTTGTGTGAAGCATCTTACACGCATAAGACCGTGCAGGGCTCCAGAAAGCTCATGCCTATGAACTAATCCTAATTCGCCTACTCTTGATGGAAGATCTCTATATGAATAGATCTTTCTCTTATAAGCTAGCATACCACCTGGGCAATTCATCGGTTTTATACAATAATCTTCATCATCTATTTTTGTAAAGTACATATTATCTTTATAATGATCCCAATGGCCTGATTGTATCCATAGATTTTTATTCAGTATTATAGGTGTTTTTATCTCACTGTAGCCTCTTTTTTTGTGTGTATTTCTCCAGAAGTCTTCCAGTGTATTCCTTAATATCATGCCTTTTGGTAAGAAGAACGGGAAGCCTGGGCCTTCGTCGCTTACCATAAATAGGTCAAGCTCTTTGCCTAATTTTCTGTGATCTCTTTTTTTAGCTTCTTCGAGCATATTTAGGTAATCATCAAGATCAGCTTTTTTCGTGTATGCTGTGCCATATATTCTTTGGAGCATTTTGTTTTTCTCGTCGCCACGCCAGTATGCTCCTGCAATACTGAGTAGTTTAACGCTTTTAACCTTGCCAGTCGAGATAACATGAGGTCCTGCGCATAGATCAACAAACTCAACTTGCTTATAAAAGGAAATCTGCTCGCCATCTGCAAGCCCTTCGATAAGCTCAACTTTGTAAGGCTCATTTGCGTCTTTCATAAGCTTTATTGCTTCAGCTTTAGGCAATGTAAATCTTTCAAGTACATAGTCTTCTTTGATGATTTTCTCCATCTCTTTTTCGATTTTCGCAAAATCTTCAGCAGATAGAGAAGCATCTAGCTCAAAGTCATAATAGAAACCATTATCAATAGCAGGCCCTATTGCAAGCTTAATATCTTTGTATAGTCTTTTGAGTGCTTGTGCCATTATATGAGATGCTGTATGTCTTAGCGCCCATTTGCCTTCTGCAGCTTCAAATGTGAATAGCTCAATGCTAGCATCTTCTTCAATAGGCCTGTTTAGCTCATAGCCTTCTCCGTTAACCTTAGCAACTAAAGCTTCTTTAACAAGTTTATTGCTTATCTGTTTTGCAATCTCTAGTGGTGTAGTACCCTTTGCGTACTCCTTAACATTGCCATCTTTAAATGATATTTTCATTATAGTCACCTCTTCCTAAAAATAAAAAAACTCGCCCCTATGAAAAGGGACGAGATAATAACCCGCGGTTCCACCCAAGTTGAATAAACCATCTTGATAAGTCTATATCGCAACAAACGCTAAGCATCGAGTGGTGGTATCATTAATTATCTGCTATAGATGGTTTTCAGCCGGTGACCATCCTCTCTAAAATAGCCTAACAATAAATGCGTGTCCTCTTTCATATACTTAGATTATGGATATTATATTCCTTAAATTTTACAGTGTCAAATAATTTTATTATACTTCCTCAAAAATTACTTTACCGTTAAACACCTTGCCTATTGTATCGATTATTTTTGGTTTTTCTGTTTTAGGGCATCCCTGCACTGTTATCTTTTTGGGAGCTATAGTTATAAGTGTGCTCATTAGTATATCTTCTTGAGTCATTTGATAGTGCTCACTTGTAACTGTAATATTTTTTATGCAGTCATCCTGTATAGTGTTTCCGCCCTTATCGTATATCTCGTACTGCCCTTTGTCATCAAGAATAAGCTTTACTTCTTCTATTCGAGCTTCCTGCACTTCAACAAAGTACTGCAAAAGACTTATAAACTCTTGGTATTCACGCTCTATTAGATATTGATCTATAACTTCATCTATACATATATACCATTTTTCAAGAATTTCTTTTAACCTAAAGCGTATAAACCCTTCAATAGAGATTTTGCTACTCTCGTCTACAACAGCTTTTGCTTGCTCTCTTATACCTGAAAAAAACGGTTTTTCTTGTCTTGCTTCTATACATTTAATAAGTGCATTTTGTCTTAAAGCAATTTCTCCTATTTCTTCCTTGGTTAAAAATGGGCAAAGCCTTTTTATTTCTTTCCTCTGAAAGCTCTCGCAAATCAAGCTGATTGCTGATGCCTCCAGTATTATCGTTGCTGCGTCTTGTTCTTTTTGCTTGTCGCTATCTTTAAAGATTGTGACATTGTACTGTTTTATATTATTAGTCGTTTTTTCGTTAACAAATAGTAGTATCCCATTAGGCGCTAGTTCTTTTTCTACGGACTCAAATACACCGTCAAGCTTATCATTTTTGTCAACGATAAACAAATATTCGCGCATACACACACATCCCTGAAAGTAAATTACATTGTCCTAGCTAGTGTTTCCAATGGCGCGCGCATTTGCTTATGCAATTATTGTTAAATTTTATTTATTCATCCAACTTTCATCTTTTGGGTTGCTGCGCCACTTTTTCAGTTTTTCCAAATCATCTTTTGTTATTATTGATTTATTCAAACAGACGTCTATAAGTGCGCTATAATTTGAAAGAGTATTTACCTTATAAGTTGTATCCGCTAGATCCAGCTCGTAGGTGAATATAGCCGCAATTCCTAAAACTTCGATGCCCTCGTCTTCAAGTGCTTTAGCGCAAACCACGCTAGAACCGCCTGTTGAGATAAGATCTTCGATTAGTACAGCTTTTTTACCTTTTTCAATTTTGCCTTCTATCTGGTTGCCTTTGCCGTGCTCTTTAGCTTTTGCTCGTACATACACCATAGGCAAGTTCATTATATCGCTTACAAGTGTTGCATGAGGTATGCCCGCTGTTGCTGTTCCCGCAATTATATCTACATCACTGTATTTCTCTTTTATTATTTCTACTAAGCCAAGTGCTATTTTTTTTCTTAGCTCTGGATAATATAGAGTCATTCTATTATCGCAATAAATTGGCGACTTAATTCCAGATGCCCAAGTAAAAGGATCGTTTGGACTTAGTGATAGCGCTCCTATTTCTATTAAATCTTCTGCAATTAATTTATCTACACCTGTCATTTGTTAATCCTCCAACTCTTTTATTATATTCTTGTATGTCGCAACAGGATCATTCGATTTTGTAATACTTCTGCCAACAACAATAAAATCACAACCATTTTGTTTTGCTATCGTAGGGGTTGCTACACGTGCCTGATCTCCTATTGCGTCCCCAGGCAATCTTATCCCAGGTGTTACCGTAAGAAAATCTTTACCAACAGTTTCTTTTATTTTTTTTGCTTCGTGAACTGAGCATACCACTCCATTGAGTCCACTGTCTTTTGTTAGTTTTGCGTAATGCAGTACACTATCTATTAGAGGAACATCTATTAGCAGTTCATTCTTCAGCATTTGGTCTGATGTGCTTGTAAGCTGTGTTACACCTATTAAAAGTGGCTGTTTGCCTCCTACCTCTCCTTCTTTTAAGCCCTCCAAAGCGTATTTCATCATCTCACTACCGCCTGAAGCATGCACATTCATTATACTTACACCCAAGCTCGCGATGTTCTTTATTCCTTGTTTAACTGTGTTTGGAATGTCATGTAGTTTAAGATCCAAAAATACTTGATAGCCATTTTCAGTTAGCCATCTCACTATTTGCGGTCCTTCTTTGTAGTATAGCTCCATGCCTACTTTTACATAAGGATCTACCCCTTGAAAAGGTTTCAAAAAGCTTTTCATTTCATCCGCGCTTGAAAAATCCAATGCTATTATAGGTATCGTCATTGTCTGCTCCTCCCTACTATATCTTTTATATTTTCTATTTTCAGCTCATCCATAAGTTTTGGAAGTTCTTCTATTATATTCTTGCAAGCGTAAACATCCACAAGATTTGCAGCGCCTACAGCTACAGCGCTTGCTCCTGCATACATAAACTCTATTACATCCTCAGCACAAGATATGCCACCCATACCAATAACAGGTATCTTAACCGCCTTGCACACATCATAAACCATGCGAACCGCAACTGGTTTAATAGCTGGGCCGGAAAGCCCACCTGTTCTATTTGCTAAAACTGGCTTACCTGTTTTTATGTCAATGCTCATTCCAAGTAATGTATTAATTAGCGTAAGTCCGTCTGCACCAGCTTTCTCACAGGCATAAGCGATTTCTGTAACATCCGTTACGTTTGGAGATAGTTTTATATATATTGGAACCTTAGATACTTCCTTAACCCTGGCTGTAAGCTCTGCCGCCGATACGCACTGCGTTCCAAATGCCATTCCACCATGTTTTACATTTGGGCAGGAAATATTTATTTCCAAAGCTTTTACGTTTTCTACTTTGCTTATTTCTTTAGCTACGAGTACATAATCCTCCATCTCATTACCTGCAACATTAGCGATTATTGGTACGTCATATTTTGCAAGCCATGGAAGTTCATTTGCTATTACACTTTCAAGTCCAGGGTTTTGTAGACCTATCGCATTTAACATTCCGCATGGCGTTTCTGCTATCCTTGGCGTTTCGTTTCCAAACCTTGCTTTTGGCGTCGTTGCCTTTATCATTATTGCTCCAAGTAATGAAAGATCATAATACTCTGCAAACTCTCTGCCAAACCCAAAGCATCCCGAAGCAGGCATAACTGGGTTTTTTAGATTTAGCCCTGGAAGTGAAACTGCTAATCTATTACTCATAACATCACCTCGCCAGCCCTAAATACAGGGCCATCTTTACATACACGTTTGTAGCCACCATCTTGAGTATGGCATACACAACCATAACAAGCACCGATTGCACAAGCCATTCTCTCTTCTATAGATATATATAATTCTTTATCTGGCATTGCAGCACAAAGTGCTTTGAGCATCGGCGTAGGTCCGCAGGAATATATTACGTCGTATTCTCCTACTTCTTTTAGTGCATCTGTTACATAGCCTTTTATTCCAGCACTACCATTTTCGGTTGTGATTATCGTTTTACCTAAACTTTCATATTCTTCTTTGTAAAATATCTGGCTAGCATCTGCAAAGCCTAGAATATGAGTTACGCTTTCAGCAGTGTTTTGTAGCCGCCTAGATAGTTCGTACAGTGGAGGTGTTCCTATGCCACCGCCAATTAGAAGAGCTTTCTTACCTTTTGCTGCATCCACATTAAACCCGTGACCCAATGGCCCAAGTACATCTATCATCTCTCCGCTTTTTTTCTCACTAAGAATTTTGGTGCCACTGCCTTGCACTCTGTATATGATAGTAATTTCATTGCCATTAACTTTGCATATACTAATTGGTCTCCTTAAATAAGGAGAAAAGCCATGACCCACTTTTATTGCTAAAAATGTGCCAGGCTCCTTTACTTCTTTTGCGAGATCACCAGCAAACACCATTTCAAAAATGCCGCTTATCAGTTCATTGTTGCTCTTAATCTGCATTAATTGCTGCAACTAAAGATCCCCTCTCTATTATTAATTGTGATTATTTAAGTATTACACTAAATTTCTCTGTCTATTATTTCAATCCAACGCTCTTCTTATTACTGCCATACGAGCATAAACACCATTTGTCATTTGTTTAAATATGCGTGATTTTTCGCTTTCAACAAGCCTTGTATCAAGCTCAACCCCTCTATTTACAGGTGCTGGATGCATTATTATTGCTTTCTTTTTCATGCGTGCTTCTCTCTCGAGCGTAAGGCCATATTTGCTCAAGTAATCTTCAGAAATACCGCTTTTCCCTACGTGTCTTTCTTTTTGCACTCTTAGCATCATTACAACGTCCATATTTTCTATTGTATCATCAAGGTCCACATTGATTGCATCACTTGAAGAATCTTTAAACTCTTCAGGCCCGCTGAAGTACACTTTAGCACCTAGTCTTGTTAATGCAATTTTGTCCGAGTGTGCAACACGGCTGTGGCTTACGTCACCAGATATCAGTACGTTAAGCCCTTCAAAAGTTCCAAACTCTTCTTTTATTGTCATAAGGTCAAGTATGCACTGCGTTGGATGTTGCCCACAGCCATCGCCAGCATTAATAATGGGTACTTTAACGGAATCAATTAATTCGTTATAGTACCCATCTACGCCATGTCTTATTACAAAAAGGTCTGTTCCTAAAGCTTCCATTGTTTTTACAGTATCATAAAGGCTCTCACCTTTATTTATGCTTGACGTTTCTGCATCAAAATTTATTACCTGTAGTCCTAGTTTTTTTTGTGCAATCTCGAATGAATTACGTGTTCTTGTGCTGTTTTCAAAAAACATATTTGCTGCGAATATCTGTTTCCCGAAATAAATTGGTTCTGCATTAATTTTGAGCTGTTCAGCGTTCTTGATGATCTCTTGAATCTCTTCATTTGTAAGTGTATCCATAGTTAGAAAGTTATTCATTTTCGCACCTCCATAATTTAGGTTTCGCTTTAAAAAAAGCCTCTCAACACAGTTGAGAGGCTTGCATAAACATATACAAACGAGGCACAGCTTGCGCCCTTTTCCTTCTCAACCTCACAGGGTTAAGTTAAAGGATTTATTTATTTTTCATATTATCTCATTTAGTAGAGCTATTGTCAATAGCTTATAAATTATTATTGCCCATAAACTTACATTTGAATGATAGATAATATTAGGAATTGGGTATATAATAACTATAATTACATTTAGGAGGATTATTATGGAATTAATATACATTATTTTAATAGTTGTTGGCGTAATAGCGCTATTAGTTGTTGCTATGTACAACGGTCTTGTTTCATCAAGAAACCAAGTGAAAACAGCATGGGCAACAGTGGACACACAATTGCAAAGACGTTTTGACCTTATACCTAACCTTATTGAAACAGTAAAAGGATATATGGCTCACGAGAAAGAAACACTTGAGAATATCACAAAAGCACGTTCATCTTTCCAAAGCGCTAATTCTGTACAAGAAAAAGCTCAGTCAGAAAGTTCATTAATCGGAGCACTAAGAACATTCTACGCAGTTGCTGAAAACTACCCTGACCTTAAGGCATCACAAAATTTCATGATGCTTCAAGAAGAGCTATCTGCTACTGAAAACAAAGTTGCTTACGCTAGACAAAACTACAACAACACAGTTCTATCCTTTAATAATAAAATAGAACAGTTTCCTTCAAATATTATAGCAAACATGTTTTCATTCAAGGCAGCTACACAATTTACTGTAGAGTCCGAGGAAGCAAGAAAAGCACCACAAGTAAAATTTTAACATTAAATTTGGGACTATTGTTTAAAAAACACTAATATTTATTATAGTCCCATCATAATATTTTTTACATAATGGCTTTTGCTTTATTAACATACCCAATAAAACGAAATATATTAATTGCATAGATGGCTTTGCCTGTCTATGCATATTATTAAAAAGGAAATGACAAATGTACAACGCAGTAGCAAAAAACAAACGTAAAACTGTAATATTTATGATAGGTTTTATAATTATGATCTCCGTCGTAGTTTATGCAATTACCTATTATATGAATGAAGGCAATGCAATTCTCTTTACTGGGCTTGCACTGGTGTTTACTATTGGTAGTTGCTATTTTAGCTACTATAACAGCGATAAATTAGTGCTAAAGATGGCACATGCAAGACCTGTAGATAAATTAAAAGAGCCTTACCTTTTTAACACAATTGAAGGCGTGGCAATGGCGGCAAACGTTCCAGCGCCTGCCATGTATGTAATCGAAACGGATCTGCTAAATGCATTTGCAACAGGTAGAGACCCACAACACTCTGCAATTTGCGTTACTCGTGGTCTACTCGAAGCGCTAAACAGAGAAGAGCTTGAAGGCGTAATAGCACATGAGATGTCGCATATTAAAAACTATGATGTTCTGCTCTCCACAATTATTGTTGTGCTTGCAGGAACTCTTGTCTTTTTATCCAGAATATTTATGCGCGCATCGTTTTTCGGTGGATCAAAAAGCAAATCTAACAATAAAGATAATAGTGGTGCAGGGGCTATAGTAGCCATAGTAGGTCTTATATTAATGATCCTAGCTCCTATATTTGCTACACTTGTCCAACTTTCTCTATCAAGAAATAGAGAGTATCTAGCAGACGCTAGTGCAGCTCAGATACTTGGCTACCCACTTGGGCTTGCTTCAGCTCTTAAAAAGTTGCAACAAGCAAGCGATCCAAAGAAAGCTCAAAAACAAGATTTTGCTAACAGTGCAAATGCAGGGTTGTTTATTATTAACCCTCTTGAAAAGAATCTCAATGCAAGTAGCATGTTTTCGACTCACCCACCTCTTGCTGAACGTATTAAGCGTCTTGAGGCGATGTAATAAATTTGGAGGTCAATCATATGAGCGAGTGGAACCCGGAACTATACTTAAGATTTGAAAAGCAACGTACGCTACCAGTGTATGACCTAATTTCTCATATCGATCTTAAAGACGCAAAACGCATCTTGGATATCGGATGCGGAACAGGGACTAGCACAAGAGCACTTCTAGAAAAATGGCCTAATGCAGAAATAATTGGAATTGATAATTCAAAAACCATGATTGAAGCAGCAAAAAAATCCACTGATAAGATTCAATGGATTTTAAATGACGCAGACAAAGATCCCCTACCAAGCGGTAAGTTTGATTTAATCTTTTCAAATGCATCCTTACAGTGGATTAAAAATATTGACGACTTACTTGCAAATGCTTACGCATCCCTAAACGAAGGCGGAGCTTTTGCTTCGCAGATGCCTTATGGCACTAGTATGCCAGTGAATATAGCTATGCATGCTTTATCAAATAGTGATAAATGGATAAGCTATTTTGAAGGATTTAACCCGCCTCCATTCTACCGTGAAATTGGCTATTACTATGATGCTTTTTGTTCATTATCAAATAATATAAGCGTATGGGAAACACATTATAATCACGTGATGCCTAGCCATAAGCATATTGTTGATTGGTATAAGTCCACGGGCATGAAGCCGTTTTTAGATAACCTTCCAGATACTACTCTAAAGGATGAATTCGAAAAAAATATGCTAAGTGAGGTTACTAAAGTATATAAAATAAAAAAAGATGGAAATGTGCTTTTCCCATTTAGAAGACTATTCATCACCTGTTATAAATAAAAAAGAGGCTTTTGCCTCTTTTTTGCTTTATTTTAGATTCTTAACTGAATTATAAATCAGATCAAAGAATTTTTCGTTATCTAGCTTAAAGACTACATTGGCATTCTTTTTTGCATCCTTTAGCCTACCATCATAGTCGCATATCGTTGCACCATATAGATATTCACTCTTAGTATCTATTGTAACATTCATAGGCCTCACATCTGTTACAACGCTTGGATCAATAACACCTGCAACAGCACACGCATCATGCACAGGACATCCTCCCAAATCCAAAAACGCTTTATTATGTAGTGTCATGAACTTACGCATAAGCGCTCCAACCATCTTGGATGTTTCGTTACCAATCGCCTCTACCCTGTCAATAAAATCCGTTGTATAAAGCGCTGTGTATGTAACATCATAACCGTACATCATTATTGGCAATCCGCTTTCAAAGACTATTTTTGATGCCTCAGGATCTGTGTATGTATTGTATTCCATAAATGGCTTTTCAAACAAGAAGTTGCATGTACCACCCATAAGCGAAATGCACTCTACCTTATGCATCAGTTGTGGTAGTGCTCTTATCATAAGTGCAATATTCGTTAGAGGTCCTGTTGCTATTATCGTTACTTTCTCTTCGCTGTTTCTTAGCACATCCGCCATAACTTCTATCGCATCTTTTGGTGACGGCTTGGTCTTTATATCCGTCGGAAATTCAAAACCATCCAGTCCACTTTGGCCATGGAAGGCAATAGAAATATCAGTTTCGACCGTTTCGTTTACTAAACCGCTTCTTGCGCCACCAGCAACAATGCAATCGCTACCAATATAGTCAACAACATGCACTGCATTTTTTACTACTTTTTCAAGAGATTTGTTACCTGGCACACATGTAACCGCTTTTACATCAAGTACATCGCTACCAATGGCAAGCACCATAGCCACCATATCATCATGACCTGGATCACAGTCAATTATTACGGGTTTTCTATTCATAAATAAACTCCTCACACAATATTATCGTAGCTTTCGCTACAAAATATTTAAAAGCAAATGCTCTAGTTACATATAAAACCGATCTTCTACTAGTTAAAATGTACAGGTGCATTAATCTTTTGTCAAGCGCTTGATTGCTTATGATATCTATAATTTTTGCATACATTATTAAAAAACAGAAATAAAAAAAGGGCCAATGCCCTTAACTATCTTTATGGTGCCGAAGACCGGGGTCGAACCGGTACGAATGTTACTTCGCAGGATTTTAAGTCCTGTGCGTCTGCCAATTCCGCCACTTCGGCATATATTAGTTTTTGAAGCTTTAACTTTGCCATAAGTCTAATCTTAGTACATATAGTATATTCGTATGTCTATAAACTATTACTGCAATATTAGGCTTAGTATCTTGAAAAACTCTTTTATTAATATAGCATACCCATTAAAAAAGGGCAAGAAGAAATTTCCCATTGCGCACAATCTTTAGTACCTATATCAGCTAAAATAGCAATATAAAAAGGCACCCAATCGGATGCCTTTAATTAATTTCTATTTATTTGACTTTTGACGTATTCTTGAATCAAGTATACGCTTACGAATCCTGATGTTAAGAGGTGTTATTTCAACTAACTCTTCTTCTGTAATAAATTCAAGAGCTTGCTCTAAGCTTAATGTTCTTGGTGTTTGTAGCCTTAATGAATCATCCGAGCCAGAAGCACGCATATTTGTAAGCTGCTTTTCTTTACATATGTTAAGAGCTATATCTTCTATACGAGCGTTTTCACCAACGACCATGCCTTCATATACAGCAACACCAGCGCCTATGAATAATGTACCACGGTCTTGGGCGTTAAATAATCCATAAGCAGTTGTTGTGCCAGCTTCGAAAGCTACAAGTGCGCCATGGTTACGAGAGATTATCTCACCCTTATCTTCTTCATAACCCATGAAGATATGGTTTAGAATACCATTTCCACGTGTATCAGTAACAAATTCATTACGATAACCGATAAGGCCACGAGCAGGTATTGAAAACTCTAGTCTAGAATAACCGCTCTGAGATGATCCCATATTCAGCATAGTAGCTTTTCTAATACCAAGCTTTTCCATTACAGATCCTATACAGTCATCCGGTACATCAACATACAAATGCTCCATAGGTTCAAGCTTCTTGCCATTTTCGTACTTAAATATTACTTTCGGCTTGGAAACTAGGAATTCATATCCTTGGCGTCTCATCGTCTCAATTAATATAGATAGATGAAGCTCTCCTCTACCAGAAACAACAAATGTATCAGCAGACTCACCATCTTCAACGCGAAGGCTGACATCAGTCTCAAGTTCTTTATATAAACGTGCACGCAAATGTCTTGATGTAACGTACTCGCCTTCTTTACCTGCAAAAGGTCCATTGTTTACACTAAATGTCATAGAAACTGTAGGTGCATCAATATCAACAAATGGAATAGGCTGAGGGTCTTCAACACTTGCAATAGTCTCGCCTATTTGGATATTAGATATACCAGCAACAGCAACGATATCACCTGGTTTAGATTTCTCAGTAGTAACACGTTTTAGCCCTTGGTATGTAAACATCTTTGTGATCTTTACGTTCTCTATTTTGCCATCTTTTTTGCAGACAGCTGCCATCTGGTTAAGCTCCATAACGCCATTATCAATACGTCCAACAGCAATACGTCCAACATATTCATCATACTCTATGTTTGAAACAAGCATCTGAAGTGGTGCATTCGCATCAGTAACAGGATCTGGTATCTCGTTTATTATCGTCTCAAAAAGAGGAACCATGTCTGTACCCATATTATCAAGTGTAAGCGAAGCAATTCCAAGTTTTGCTGATGTATAAACTATCGGCAATTCCAGCTGTTCTTCTGTTGCATCCAAGTCTATAAGAAGGCTTAGAACGTCTTGAACAACTTTCATTGGATTAGCTCCATCCCTGTCCACTTTGTTAATAACAAGTATAGGCACAAGATTTAATGTAAGTGCTTTATGTAGCACGAACCTTGTTTGTGGCATTGGTCCGTCAAATGCATCAACAACTAGAATAACTCCGTTAACCATTTTAAGTACGCGCTCAACTTCTCCACCGAAATCAGCATGCCCTGGTGTATCAACGATATTTATCTTGATATCTCTATATTCAATAGCCGTGTTCTTTGCAAGAATGGTTATTCCACGTTCTCTTTCAAGATCGTTAGAATCCATTACTCTTTCTTGTATCATTTCGTTGTCCCGGAATGTGCCGCTTTGGCGAAGTAACGTATCAACTAAGGTTGTCTTACCGTGGTCAACGTGCGCAATTATCGCAATATTTTTGATTTTTACCATATAAAAGCTCCTATATTAAATATAAATTATAAACATAAAAAAATGCCAGGCAACCTACCTTGGCACATGTAGTACACATTAAGCACACATAATTGTAGCATTATTATCCCTCTACGTCAATTAAATTATTATATTAAAATTTTGTTAAAATCTGTGATCGGTTTATAATTAATTTCTTTTTTTTTATTGCTTTTATTATCATATTTTCGGGTATATATAATCTAGTACAATAGATTATATTATTTCTAATCTTTTACTGAAGCATTCTTTAGCCATACATTATATGATATTATAATAAAGACAAAAAAATTAGAATAAGCCACATTTGCTACATATATTTACATTAAAAGTGACTTGATTTAAAAAATACTCAAAATACTCAAAAACACGAATATTAAACTGAATAATTTTTAAATTATTTAGAAAAAATACAATACTAACATGAATATTCGTGTTATAATAAGTCATAGTTCGTTATAATTAAATATATAGGAATAATATCCACCAGAATATTTTATGTAAACTATAAAGATATTATCAAATAATACTAATAATTAATGAAATCCAAGCTAGAGTGACCCTCTGGCGTAAATTATAAATTTTAAATTAAAAATTTTTACAAGTTAGGTGATTGCAATGTTTAAACAATGGGATGGCTTCGAAACTGGAGTCTGGGCTCAAGAAATCAACGTTCAAAACTTTATTCAAACTAACTACAAAGAGTACAAAGGAGATAGTTCTTTTTTAGCTGGTCCTTCTCAGAAAACAAAAAAACTTTGGGATAAATCCTTTAAGTTAATCGAAGAGGAAAGCAAAAAAGGCGTACTTGATGCAGAAACAAAAAAACCTTCTTCAATTACATCTCATGCCCCTGGGTATATTGATAAAGATCTAGAGGAAATCGTAGGCTTTCAAACTGACAAACCACTTAAACGCGGGATAATGCCATATGGCGGTCTTCGAATAGTGAAGAAATCCCTTGAAAACTATGGATATGAACTAGATAAAAGCGTCGAACAAGTCTTCACTGATTATAGGAAGACACATAATGATGGTGTTTTTGATGCATATACTGATGAAATAAAAAAAGCTCGCCATTCAGGAATAATCCTTGGTCTTCCTGATGCTTATGGTAGAGGTCGTATTATTGGCGACTATAGACGCGTTGCATTATATGGTGTAGATTTCCTTATTGCAGATAAGAAAAACCAATTAGCACAGCTTGACTTTCCTTCCTTCACTTCAGAAGTAATTCGCGACCGTGAAGAAACAAGTGAAGAAATAAAAGCATTAAATCAGCTCAAACAAATGGCATTAAGCTATGGATGTGATATTTCTCAGCCTGCAAAGAATGCAAAAGAAGCTATTCAATGGACATACTTCGCTTTCTTAGCTGCTATAAAAGAGCAAGATGGTGCTGCAATGTCACTTGGACGAGTATCCACTTTCCTAGATATCTATATTGAAAAAGACATGAAAAATGGATTGCTAACAGAAGAGCAAGCGCAAGAGCTCATGGATCACTTTATCATGAAACTTCGTATGGTTCGCTTTTTACGCACTCCTGATTATAACCAGCTGTTTTCTGGTGATCCTACATGGGTAACAGAGTCAATCGGCGGTATGGGCGAAGACGGAAGAAGTCTTGTAACTAAAAACAGCTTCCGCATGCTACACACTCTCTATAATTTAGGGCCAGCTCCAGAGCCGAACCTAACAGTTTTATGGAGCGTTAACCTACCTGAGAATTTCAAAAAGTTCTGTGTAAATGTTACTATTAACACAAGTAGCATCCAGTACGAAAACGACGATTTAATGAGAGGCTATTGGGGTGATGACTACTCTATCGCTTGTTGCGTATCTGCAATGAGGACAGGCAAGCAAATGCAGTTCTTTGGAGCAAGAGTTAATTTCCCAAAAGCTTTGCTATATACGATCAATGGCGGCAAGGACGAAAAAACAGGCAAGCAAATCGCTCCTGAGTTTGCACCTATTACATCTGAATATTTAGATTACGATGAAGTAATGCGTAAATTCGAGCAATCACTTGAGTGGCTATCTAGAGTCTACATGAATTCGCTAAACATCATACATTATATGCATGATAAATATAACTTTGAAAAAATACAGATGGCTTTGCATGATAGAACCATACTACGTACACAAGCTTGTGGTATTGCTGGGCTATCTGTTGTTGTTGATTCACTTTCAGCAATCAAGTATGCTAAAGTTAAGGTAATTCGTAACGAACAAGGTCTTGCAGTTGATTATGAAGTTGAAGGCGAATACCCTGCTTTTGGCAACAACGACGATAGAGTTGATTCCATAGCTTATGATATGGTAAAGCTATTTATGGAGAAACTGGAAAAGCAACAACCTTACAGAAACGCAACTACTACCCTCTCCATCCTTACGATTACATCAAACGTAGTATATGGCAAGAAGACAGGTTCCACTCCAGATGGCAGAAAAGCTGGTGAGCCTTTTGCCCCTGGCGCAAACCCAATGCACGGTAGAGATAAAAAAGGTGCTATAGCATCTATGGCTTCTGTTGCAAAGCTACCTTATGAATACTCAAAAGATGGTATATCGTATACCTTCTCGATAATACCGAATGCTCTTGGAAAAAATTCTGAGGATAAAACCGCAAACCTAATTGGTATGCTAGATGGTTATTTCTCAGACGGTGGGCATCATATAAACGTAAATGTCTTCGACAGAGAAACGCTAATAGATGCAATGGATCATCCAGAGCTATACCCACAGCTGACAATTCGTGTATCAGGCTATGCCGTTAATTTTGTTAAGCTTTCAAGAGAACATCAAATGGATGTTATAAACAGGACATTCCACGAAAAGTTCTAAATACTTTTGTAAACAATTAAGGAGGCACTTTGAGTATGGTCGGTCGTATCCATTCTATTGAAACAGGTGGCACAGTAGATGGACCAGGCATTAGATATGTAATATTCTTTCAAGGATGTCCTCTTAGATGCCTCTACTGTCACAACCCAGATACCCGTGAACCATCACAAGGTAAAGAAGTTTCGATAGAAGAACTTTTAGAAGATATAAGGAAATATAAGTCGTACTTTAAATTTAGTGGTGGCGGAGTTACTGCAAGCGGTGGCGAACCACTCCTACAGCCAAAATTTCTTACTCAGCTACTTAAGGCATTAAAAAACGAGGACATACATACTGCTCTAGATACGTCTGGTTTTGCAAATCTTGATACCGTAAAAGAAGTATTTGACTATACTGATCTAGTACTACTGGATATTAAATCAATAAATCCTGAAACATTTAAAAAAGTAACTTCCGTTGATATTGAGCCAACACTAAGATTAGCAAAATATCTAGATGAGAAAAACAAAAAAATGTGGATACGGTTTGTTGTTGTTCCAGGTCTTACGGATGATATGGCAGATATAGAAAAGTTAGCTAGCTATCTTGCCCCATTTAAAAACATTGAAAGAGTTGAGATACTACCTTTTCATAAAATGGGCGAATACAAATGGGAAGCTCTTGGCTACGACTATGTGCTTAAAGACACCCTCCCACCTGACGAAAAGCTTATAAATGATATAAAAGATCTTTTCATTAAAAAAGGACTTAAGGTTTAAAAAAAGATAGCAGAATTTCTGCTGTCTTTTTATTTATTAGCTTTTTATTTGGTATAATATAATTACATAAGCAAACTTAATAAAGGAGATTTTGTCTTGAACAATTTTAATTTTTATAGTCCAACCAAAATTTTGTTTGGTAAAGGCGAAGAAAGTAATGTCGGATCAGAAGTTGCTAGATACACAACCAAAGTCCTTTTAGTCTATGGGCAAAGTAGTATAAAGAAAAATGGAATTTATGATTCAGTAATCAAATCTCTAAAAGGCAGTAATATAGCCGTAATTGAATTAAGTGGTGTCCAACCTAACCCGCGGCTCTCTTTGGTCTATGAAGGCATTAAGCTATGCAAGGAGCAAGATGTAGAATTCATTCTCGCTGTCGGCGGAGGCAGCGTTTTAGACACTGCTAAGGCTATTGCTGTTGGAGTACCTTACTCCGGAGATGTTTGGGACTTCTTCTTGGGCAAAAAAGCATTAGAAAAAGCACTACCCGTCGGTACAATTCTTACGCTTCCAGGTACAGGCAGCGAAGCAAGCAACAGCTGCGTAATCTCTAAAGAAGATGAGAATTTAAAGCGCGGCATAAACAGCGATGTAATACGCCCTGTTTTCTCTATACTAAACCCTGAGTTTATGTATACATTGCCAGCTTACCAAACTGCATGCGGTCTTTTTGATGCTATGTCTCATGTTCTTGAAAGATATTTCACTCGTACAAAAAATGCAGATCTTACAGATAGATATTGCGAATCCACTTTACGCACCTTCATTAAATTTGCACCTATTGCGATAAATGATCCTACTAACTACGAAGCACGTGCAGAAACAACATGGGCAAGCAAGTTGGCTCACGATGGCTCACTTTCGTGCGGCAGAATAGCTGATTTTGGTTCACATAAAATCGAACACGAGCTAAGCGGGCTTTATGATGTAACACACGGTGCCGGAATGGCTGTCATATTCCCTGCATGGATGAAATATATGTACAAACAAGATATCCCACTCTTTGCAAAGTTTGCTGCGCGCGTATTTGACGTAGAGCCAAACTACGAAAATCTTGAAGAAACAGCACTCGAAGGCATAAATAGATTACAGCAGTTCATAAAATCTATAGGCTTGCCAACGACTCTTGCTGAGCTTGAAGTGCCAACAAATGAGTTTGAAAGAATGGCAAAATCCGCAACAAGTAACGACACGAAAACAGTCGGTGAGTTCTTAAAGATGACCTCAAAAGATATAATCGCTATCTATGAACTAGCAAAATAAAATTCTTAAAGTAGTTTAATCTAAATGCAAAAAGCCAGTAAACAAGATTTCGTTTGTTTACTGGCTTTTTTAACAACTTAGTTTTATTCTTAATCAATCTCTTCAACCTGATAACGTAATACAGTTTTTAGTTTATCGGGATTTGTTTTTCTAAAGTCCGAAATATATATTTCTCTATGGCTTTTTGCTTTTCGTTTTAAGTTGTTTTCAACGCAGTATTCATCCATAAGCGCAAAGCTCTTTGCTTCATCATCAAACTTGCCAATGTGAAGCATTTGAACGCACATTCCGTCTTCAATGCTGCTGAATTTAACCTTATCTAGTAGTGCGTTTGGTTTTTTTACTTTTACAGTGTTATAAATGTTCCCAGCAAGTTCATCAGTCACAAAATCAGGCTGTCTTATCATGATATTATAGATCAAACTGCTCTTGTCCATCTTATCAAACTCTTTAGTTCCCTCTGGTAAGTCCCAAACTCCCTCAAGTGGAAAAACTGTATAATCAAAATATCCCTCAGGGAGAAGACCTTTTTTAGGCAACATCTTTAAAGTATAAGATAATGAGTATAGCGCACCAATCGCCTCTGAAAACTCTTCGCTGGTGTTAGGGTCACCTTTACCTTCTATCATAAAGAATTTAAACTTTGGAATAGTGATAACATGTGGCTTACTAATCGGTAAATATAAGTTCTTTGCTTCTTTTTTCCACTCGTACTTCATAATAAAATCCTCACTTATTTTGTTCCTTAATTATAACACAAATGCATACTGTCAGAAATATTCACCATATACATAAATAAGTGTCCGAAAGATATTTACAAAATGGTAATATCATGTAAAAATAGTTTAAAAGTTGCTAACTTGGAGGCATATGTATGAAAGAGAAATTTTGCGGCACACCAACACTTGAAACCGAAAGATTAATACTACGAAAGCTCGAGCTAACTGACGCACAAGACGTATATGATTACGCCAAAAACCCTGAAGTGCCAAGATTCGCTTCGTGGGAAGCTCACAAATCTGTCGATGATGCTATCGGCTATATTGAATTCGAACTTAATCGATATGAAAATGACGAAGCTGGTGCATGGGGAATTGTGCTTAAAAGCTCCGGCAAGCTAATTGGCGCTATGGGCTTTGTTCATTTTGAAGAAGCCAACTCTTGCGGTGAAATTGGATATGCCTTATCAAGAGATTATTGGAATGACGGTATTACGACAGAAGCTGTAAAAAGAGTTATAAGATTTGCCTTTGAAGAAATCAATATAAATAGAGTTTCAGCTATCCACGTAGTAGAAAATCCGGCATCTGGCAAGGTAATGCAAAAAGCAAACATGGCATACGAAGGCCTGCTCCGCCAAAAAATGTTTGCTAAAGAAAAGTTTTGGGATGTAAAACAATATGCCATTTTAAAAGAAGATTGGCTATTACTTAGCGATGATTTAAAATGAAAATTAGTTATAACTTATAGCAACAAAAAAATCCCAGCAGATTACTCTGTTGGGATCATTTCTTTGGTAATATAGTTCTTGGTTTTAAGCCCGCTCACTAAGGATAATATGGAGGCGCCACCCAGATTTGAACTGGGGGTGGAGGTTTTGCAGACCTCTGCCTTACCACTTGGCTATGGCGCCATACGTGGAGCGGATGACGAGATTCTAACTCGTCTTGGCTAGGTGACACTCTACCAGCTGAGTCACTCTTGCACAAAATTGGTGCCTCAGAGTGGAATCGAACCACCGACACAGGGATTTTCAGTCCCTTGCTCTACCGACTGAGCTACCGAGGCGTATAAAAAAAAATGGCGACCTGGATGGGGATCGAACCCACGACCTCTAGCGTGACAGGCTAGCGTTCTAACCATCTGAACTACCAGGCCAACAATGGTGGGAACAACAGGGCTCGAACCTGTGACCCTCTGCTTGTAAGGCAGATGCTCTCCCAACTGAGCTATGCTCCCACATCATGTGACAGGGACTATTATATAATAAATAAGACTCCCTGTCAAAATATTTTTTTGTCCATTGCCTGGCGTTTTTCAGTTAATTTCGCTTATTCTAGCCTAAATTCTGCCAACAATCTCAGCATGCTCTTTATTTCACCGTCTATTAAGCAATTCCTCGTATATATCTTTTAATTCTAATTGCTTATTTACCATCAACACTATTAAATGGTACAGAAGATCACTTGCCTCATAACGTAACTCTTCGTTTCCTTCGTTCTTTGCAGCAATAATAACTTCTGCGGTTTCTTCCCCTACTTTTTTGAGTATTTTATCAATACCTTTATCTAGTAGGTAGTTAGTGTAAGAGCCTTCTTTAGGATTCGCTTTTCTATCTAATACAGTATTATACACCTCTTGGAGAATTTCTGCACCTGCCTTTTTTTCTTCTTTTACAATTGGATTAAAAAAACAAGAATAGCTGCCCGTATGGCAAGCTGGACCAGTCTGCTCTACCTTTAGAAGTATTGTATCTGCATCGCAATCATAGTATATACCTTTTATAGTCTGCACATGCCCTGAAGTTTCGCCCTTTTGCCAAAGCTGTCCTCTGCTCCTTGAAAAATACGTTGCCATGCCAGTTTCAATTGTCTTTTTTAAAGATTCTTCGTTCATATACGCAAGCATCAGTACTTCTTTAGTCGTTACATCCTGAGCGATTGCAGGGACAAGCCCTTTTTCGTCGTACTTTATCTTATTAATTAGTTCGTTCATCTGTTCCATAGTAACCTCACAAAATATTATATTCTAACTGCTATGTCTTTTTTGTTCAGATAGTTTTTAAGTTCGCTTATTGATATTTCTCCAAAATGGAATAGCGAAGCTGCAAGTACAGCATCTGCTCCACCGTATTTGATTACATCATAAAAGTCTTCTAGTTTGCCTGCTCCGCCCGAAGCGATTACAGGCACGTTTACTGCACTTGTGACGGCTTTTGTAAGCTCGATGTCATAACCCTGCTTAGTTCCGTCGCAATCCATGCTAGTAAGTAATATTTCGCCTGCCCCAAGCTTGCAAACTGCCTGTGCCCACTCAACAACATCCAGCCCAGTATTTATTCTGCCTCCGTTTATATATACATCCCAGCCACCGCCTATACGCTTTTTAGCATCGATGGCTATAACAATACACTGACTTCCAAATTTAGAAGCGCATATATCAATAATCTGTTTGTTTTTAACTGCCGCCGAGTTAAGAGATACTTTGTCAGCTCCAAGCCTAAGTACGTCTTTAATATCCTCAGGTGTGCTTATGCCTCCACCCACTGTAAGCGGAATAAACACGTTTTCAGCAGCTCTTGCAATAAGATCTCGCATTATCCCTCTAGACTCATGGCTAGCATTTATATCAAGGAATGTGACCTCATCAGCGCCAGCTTCGCTATAAGCTTTAGCAACCTCAACAGGATCACCTGCATCCTTTAGATCCACAAAGTTAACGCCTTTTACTACTCTATCGCCTTTTATATCAAGGCATGGTATTATCCTTTTTGCAAACATATTAGTCCTCCAATAAAGCGCAAGCTTCTTTTATATCAACCGTGCCTTCATAGAATGCCTTACCTATGATTGCGCCATATACGCCTGCTTCGTTTAGCTTTATTAAATCATCCAAACAGCTTACGCCGCCAGATGCTATTACTTTAAGTCCGGATTCTTTTTGCATTTTTTTTACGCCACTCATATTTGGTCCCTGCATCATGCCATCTTTAGCTACGTCGGTGTAAACAACACGAGAAACTCCAATTTTCTTTACACGCTCAGCAAGCTCAAGTGCACTTATTCCGCTTTTCTCTACCCAGCCTTTAATAACGACTATTCCATCTTTACAATCTATCCCAGCTACGATTTTATGCCCATATTGCATGACAGCAAGCTCAAACATAGATGGATCTTCTATCATGACTGTTCCAAGAACAACACGTGAGACTCCAAGGTCAAATAGCCTGTTCACATCGTCTATCTTCCTAATGCCGCCACCAACCTGCACGGGTATATTAACCGATTTAGCTATTGCCTCAATTACACTTTCGTTCTGCTTGTAGCCCCTGAAAGCTCCGTCTAGATCAACAACATGCAGATGCTTAGCTCCCATTTCTTCGAAATTTTTTGCAACTGCTATAGGATCATTGCTATAAATCGTTTTCCTGTGCTCTTCGCCTTTTATTAGTCTGACACATTTACCATCCATTATATCTATTGCAGGATATAATTTCACATTAATCACCTTACATTTCACAAAAGTTTTTTAAAAGCTGCATCCCGTTTTCTCCGCTTTTTTCAGGATGAAATTGTACTCCGTATATATTGTCCTTTTTAAGAACAACCGGTATATTGTAGCCATATTCTGTTAAACCAATGCTCTGTTTGTAATCTGTTTCCCAAGCATGGTATGAATGCACGAAATAAAAATACGGATCTTTTTCTAAGCCATTAAATATCTTGTCATTATTACAGGATACTCTGTTCCAACCCATATGTGGTATCTTAAGGCCCTCTATTTCATCAAACTTCTTTACAATTCCTTTGAAAATGCCTAGTCCTTCATATTCTCCGTTTTCGAAACTCTTCTCCAACATAATTTGCATACCAAGGCATATCCCTAAAAACGGTTTTCCGCTATTTGCAACTTTATTAATTGTGTCTATAAGATCTCTTTCTCTAATGCATGCATTTGCATCTCTGCAAGCACCTACTCCAGGTAGAATAACATGCGACGCAGACTCAATAATTTTTTTATCGCCTGTAATTATCGGATCTTGCCCAAGTTTAATAAGAGCTTTTTCAACGCTCCTTAAATTTCCCATATCATAATCTATTATTGCAATCATTTAAAGCACGCCTTTCGTTGAAGGTATTCCTTTTTGTTTATCGTTATATGAAACTGCCATGCATAGAGCTCTAGCGAACGATTTAAACATCGCTTCAATACAGTGATGTGTGTTTTTAGCATTTATTACATCTATATGCAATGTAAGCCCTGCGTTAAAAGCAACTGCTCTAAAAAACTCTTCAGCCATGTCTACTGACATCACTCCGCATTTGCATGTAGCTCTAGTCGTGTCAAATCTCAAATATGGCCTTCCGCTTATATCCAAGCAAGTACGTACAAGAGCTTCGTCTAGAGGAACATAATAGTACCCAAAGCGTTCTATGCCAGCTTTATCGCCCAGCGCTTCTTTTATGCACTGCCCAATTACGATTCCGCAATCTTCTATTGTATGATGGTCATCAACATGTAAATCGCCTTTACAGTTAAGCTCAAGATCAAAAAAGCCATGTTTAGTAAAAGCTTCAAGCATATGATCGAAAAAACCTATGCCTGTATCTACTGCTACTTTACCGCTTCCGTCTAAATTGATTTGTGCTTTAATCTGAGTTTCTTTTGTGTTTCTTTCTAAATTAGCGACTCTCATGTGATGCCTCCTCTATTTATTATTCTTCCGAACTGCTATTGCGTTAGCATGAGCAGTTAATCCTTCAGTGTTTGCAAAAATTATTATATCGTCTGCACTGCTAAGTAGTTGTTCCTTTGTATAGTAAACTATGCTACTTTTTTTAATAAAATCATCAACGCTTAGTGGCGAGAAAAATCTTGCTGTACCGCTTGTTGGTAGTACGTGGTTTGGTCCTGCATAGTAATCACCAACAGGCTCTGGAGTATAATGCCCCAAGAATATTGCTCCAGCATTTTTTACTTTGCTTAAGCATTCAAATGGATTAACAACGCACAGTTCTAAATGCTCCGGCGCCGCTTCGTTTGCAAGCATGAATGCATTATTAATATCATCAGTTACTATTATAGCACCATAATCGTCAATTGACTTTCTTGCTATGTCGCTTCTTTCTAGCTTACTCAATTGAACTTCGAGTTCTTTTTGAACTTCATGCGCAAGTTTCTTATCGTTAGTTATTAGCATAGCAGCCGCCATCGTATCATGCTCAGCTTGAGAAAGCATATCGGCTGCAACATAAACCGGGTTTGCGCTATTATCAGCCACAACAAGTATCTCAGAAGGCCCTGCTATCATATCTATACCCACATAGCCAAATACTTCTCTTTTAGCTAAAGCTACATAAATGTTTCCTGGCCCAACTATTTTGTGCACTCTTTTAATTGATTCAGTGCCATAACATAATGCTCCAATAGCTTGCGCTCCACCAATTTTGTATATTGCATCTACTCCAGCTTCAACTGCCGCAACAACACATAATGGATTCAGTTCTCCGTTTTTGCCTGGAGGTGTAACCATGTATATTTCTTTTACGCCAGCAACTTTTGCGGGCAAAACGTTCATAAGAACAGACGATGGATAAGCAGCAGTGCCACCAGGCACATACACTCCAACACTTTCAATTGGATTAATAAGCTGACCTAATGAATAGCCATCTTTAATATCAAGCCATGTTTTTTGCTTTTGCATTTCATGGTAATTTCGTATGTTATCTTTTGCATTTCTCATTGCACTCAAAAGCTCAGGTGATACTTTTTTATAAGCATCTTCGATCTCTTTTTTGCTTACTAAAATATTATCTTTGTTAAGATCAAAGCCATCAAATTTCTTTGTGTATTCGAAAAGTGCTTTGTCTCCTTTTTCTTTAACGTCTTTTAATATGCTTTTTACAGATTCTAGATGGGCAAGCGTGCCAAAATCTTGTCTATTGCGCAAATTGTTTAGTACTGCTTCTTTTTCGCTGGCATAATTATAAAGTTTTATCATGCTTGCTCCTCCTCTTCTTTTATCACCTGTTTAATTTTCAAAAGTAGCTCGTTTATTTCGTACAATTTTATTTTTAAGCTTACTCTATTTACTATTACGCGAGCACTAACGTCGCATACTCTTTCAAGAATAATAAGCCCATTTTCTTTTAGTGTTATACCTGTTTCTACTATATCAAGTATAACGTCAGAAAGCCCAAGAAGAGGTGCTAGCTCGACTGAACCATTTAGTTTTATTATCTCAATATTTTCTTTTTCCATAAAATATTCTTTAGCAATATTAGGATATTTTGTTGCCACACGCAGCGAGTTTGCTGTTATATTTTTTTTAGCACTTTGCTCAAACCCAGCTATGCAAACGCTACATTTGCCAAACCCAAGGTCTAGCATTTCGTAAACGGATGTTTTGCTTTCCATTATGGTGTCTTTGCCAGCTATGCCAACGTCTGCAATGCCGTACTCTACGTATGTCGGTACATCGCTTGGCTTAACCAGTAAAAATCTATAATCACTATTTTTACTTTCAATAATAAGCTTCCTAGTATCTGCTGTAAGTCCTTCACATTCTATACCACATTTTTTAAATAAATCTACAGAGTACTTAGTAAGTCTGCCTTTTGAAAGTGCTATTGTTACTTGTCTCATATCTTTCCTCACGTTTTGCTTATTTGATTGCTTCAATCTGGTTATTTTTAATATAATATACTTCTTTTGCGCCTATTTTTTTCGCATATACTAGTATTTCTTCACAGCTTGTGCCCATTGCGCTTGCAGCACGTTTGCCCTCGCTTCTATGCTTTTGCATGAATTTAAATGCCTCTTTTGAAGAAATTTCATCATGACCAACTACAACGTCTATATTGATATTCTCTTTAAACCCACTTTGCTTTTCCAATGCAATAAGTATGCTCTTCATTGACAGTGCAAATCCAGTAGAAGGACTGCTGTAGCCAAATTCAGCAAGTAAACTATCATACCTGCCTCCACCAAGAAGCGGAGAGCCAAGTTCCATTACATATCCTTTGAATATCATACCTGTGTAATATTCTATTTCTTGTAACATACTAAAGTCTATTGACAAATATCTTTCATACCCATAAGAGCATAATGCTTCGTATATCTTGCCTACATTTTCAACGGCACGTCTACTTCTCTCGTTTGTCGCAAATTCTTTTGCTTTCTCTAAAACTTCCTCACCGCCGTACAAAAACGGCAGTTCAAGTATTTTTTCTTTTAGTTCGCCTTTGATTTTCGAATCAGATAGTATGTTTTCAACATCTATCATATTCTTTGTATCTATACCTTTACGAAGTTGCTCACCCTGCTTGTCAGTAAGATTCGCTTCTTCAATTAATCCTTTAAAATAATCTACTTGACCTATATCTATTGTAAAGTGAGTTAGCCCAGCTACTTGCAAGCTTTCAATAGCCATAGCAATTACTTCAGCATCTGCATACGGCGAGCTTTCTCCTATTAGTTCTATCCCTGCTTGTGTAAACTGCCGTTGATCACGAGCCGAAGGATTGTCAAACCCAAAAGCGTCGTCAATATAAAAAAACCTCAACGGAAATGTGAGGTCTTTGTGAGTGCTTGTAACGAGCCTTGCAATTGGCAACGTTAAATCAGGCCTTAGCGCTAATATCCTACCATCCGAATCAATAAATTTTATCAATTTTTCCTGTCTATAAGAGCCAATTCCGTGGGCAAACACATCATAATATTCAAATGCTGGGGTTTGTACTTCGTTGTATCCCCAGAGCTCAAAATTTTTCCTTAAACTTTCTTCAACCGATCTCTTGTTTTTGCATTCAAGAGGTGCATAATCTTGCACGCCATTAGGTATATTCTTTTTTATACTAATACTCAATTTATCCACCTATTTTTTGTTACTTTTATATGGCAAAGTCACCTATTTCGCCTATATAGTCAATATTATACTCACTTTACTTTAATAAAGCAATAAAAGCGCAAAAAAACGAAAAGGTGTTTTTAATTTTAAAAACACCTTTTCTTGTTAATTATCAATTATTTATATTATTTACCAGACATGCTACTTTCTGCCTGTTGAATCATCTTTTTAACCATTTCGCCACCAATAGAACCAGCCTGTTTCGAAGTTAGATCTCCATTATATCCCTGCTTTAGGTTAACGCCTATTTGACCAGCTACTTCATATTTCATGTTGTCCATTGCCTGTCTTGCTTGTGGTATTGTTGATTTTGCCATTTTTTCTTTCACCGCCTTTTATTAATTATTTATTTATATTTTTTCATCGAATGTTTAATTTATTATTTATATTATTTTTTTATTTCATTGTACCTTGTGCCTGAGCTATAAGTCTTTTTACCATTTCGCCACCGACTGAACCATTTTGCTTAGCAGTTAAATCGCCATTGTAACCCTGTTTCAAATTAACACCTAATGTACTAGCAACTTCATACTTCAATGTATCAAGACCTGCTTTTGCTTCTGGAACTAATACTTTTGCCATATCGTGTTCACCTCCTTTATAACGTGTACTATTACTTTATCCATTTAAATATTTAATACTCTGGTAATATATACGTTAAATTGTAGTGAAATCCATAAAGCAAATTTTATTAATCTAAATTGATTTTTTTAAATTCGTCACCAAGACGATCATTCATTATTTGTAGTATTTGATCAGCATACTCAATTTGTTTTTTATTTAAAGTAAATTCTTCAGCTGCAAGCTGCGCTTTTTTTAGTATGTTTACATCACTAATTAGATCTGCCAAATAGAAATTTCCCATTCCATGTTGGCTATTGCCAAGAAGCTTTCCAGGTCCTCTTAACTCTAAATCTTTTTTAGCAATTTCAAATCCATCTGTTTCATTAACCATTATCTCAAGGCGAGCTCTCATGTCGCTAGTGCCTGAATTATCTATTAAAAAGCAAAAGCTTTCATAACTACCTCTACCCACGCGCCCTCGAAGCTGGTGAAGTTGTGCAAGCCCAAATCTCTCAGCGCCTTCTATGACCATAACACTTGCATTTATGACATTAACACCTACTTCTACAACTGTTGTAGAGACAATAACATCTATTTCGCCATTGCTAAATCTGCTTATTATATCTTTCTTTGCTTTAGCGCTCAGCTTACCATGCAATAATTCTACGTTTAGTCCTTTTAGTTGATTGTTTTTCAGCTCATTATAAACAGCATTTACTGATTTTAATGTACTGCCTTCAATTTCTTCAATTGACGGGCACACTACATAAGCTTGTCTACCGACTGCAACTTGATCTTTGATAAAGCCATACATTCCATCTCTTTTATATACAGGAACGTAATGCGTCTGTATTTTCTTTCTTCCCGATGGCATTGCATCAAGTATTGATATATCAAGATCGCCATAGATAGTAAGTGCTAACGTTCTTGGTATCGGTGTAGCACTCATTACAAGCACATCTGGGTTATTTCCTTTATCTTTTATACTTCCGCGTTGTTGCGTTGAAAATCTATGTTGTTCATCAGTTACTACAAGTCCTAAATTATTAAATGTAACTGCTTCTTGAATAAGTGCATGTGTACCTATTACAATGTCCCAAACACCATTTTCGATATTGAATAGCGCTTCGCGTCTTTCTTTAGCGCGCATATTGCCTCGTAATAGTCCGCATTTGATGCCTGCTTTGTCTAACATATTTGATATGTTTTCAAAGTGCTGCACAGCCAATATTTCAGTCGGCACCATAAGCGCAGATTGATAGCCAGATTTTGCTGCCAGATACATAGCAAAAGCAGCAACAACTGTCTTTCCTGAGCCAACATCGCCCTCAAGAAGTCTTTCCATTTGGCTGTTACTTTTCATATCATTTATTATTTCTTTTGCCGCAGACTCCTGAGCTTCTGTAAGCACAAACGGCAATAATGATTTAAATTCATTAATATGTTCTTCTTTTATTTCAAAAACAATACCAGTTTTTTCTTTCCTTTTCTCCCTAAAATAATATAGCGCAATCATGAATATAAATAATTCCTCAAAAACAAGTCTATATTTAGCCTCATTAAGCGCAAAATTGTTTTGTGGGAAATGTAAATTCTGTAATGCGTAGTTTATTTCAGATAATGCATATTTTTTTCTGAATGCAACCGGCAAAGCTTCTTTTACTTGCGTTTTGGAAAGATAAAGGCATTTTTTGATTATCTCGTTCATATTTTTTTGAGTAAGGCCTGTTGTCAGCGGATATATCGGAACTATTCCAATTGGCTCCATTCCATCTGTGTACGGCTCAATTGATGGACCAACAATGCGTAATCTTTGTCCAAATTTTTCAAGTTTACCATAAACGACATAAGTTTTACCAACTGAGTAGTTTTCTTTCCTGTACGGCTGATTATAAAAAACTATAGTTACAAAGCCTGTATCATCAGATGCAAGCATCCTTGTAACATTGAAGTTTTTTCTGATAAATGAAGTTTTCGCAGGCTCTTCAATTGTCAAAACAAAAGCACGATCTTCACCTTCTTTTGTGCTTTTTATTTTTGAGAACTCTAAATACTGCTTATAACTGCGTGGATAGAAAAACAGCATATCTTGTACTGTTTCAATACCAAGCTTTTTAAGCAATAATGCTTTTTTATCACCTACACCTTTTAAACTACCTATAGGCAAACTGAGCCCGTACATAAAAAATCTCCTCACATATTCAAAAAGATGTCAGTTTCCTGACATCTTGCTTTAAGTAATAAGTTTATTCAACAGAGACTAGGTAGTAGTAAAGAGGCTGTCCTCCATTGTATGCCGTAAACTCACAATCAGGATATTTTTTCTCCAGTTTTTTCACAAGTTCCTCAGCTTCTTTTTTCTTTGTATCTTTACCATAAAATAATGTTACAATTTCAGAGTCTTCATCGATCATTTTGCTAAGAAGTGCTAGCGAAACAGAATTCACTCCACTACCTTTACATACAATTCCGTCGTCATCTTGCCCTAAAATGTCTCCTGTTTTTATATCAAGATCATTTATATTGGAATCACGCACTGCAAAAGTAATCGCTCCGCTTTTCACAGTCGAAATTGCATCTTTCATCCTTTGTTCATTTGTTTCCTTATTAGCTTCAGGATTAAATGCAATAATGGAAGCTATCCCCTGTGGGACAGTAATAGTAGGAACTACAACCACTGTTTTATCTGATATATTTGCTACTTGATCAGCAGCAAGTAAAATATTTTTATTATTTGGCATTATATATACGGTATTTGATGGGACGTTCTTAACTGCGTTTTCTATGTCTTCTATAGAAGGATTCATTGATTGTCCGCCCTCTATTACATAATCAGCACCTAAGTCTTCCATAATACTCTTTAAGCCAACGCCGGTAGCTATACTTATAAGTGCAAATGGTTTTTCTTTTTTAGGTTTTTGCGCTTTCTCAAGATCAGCGGCATCTAGTATGCTTGTGTGCTGTTCTTTCATATTTTCTATTTTTACTGATGAAAGCTCGCCTAAACGTTGTGCCATCATTAGCGCTTTGCCTGGCACATTTGTATGTACGTGTACTTTTATAAGATCTTTATCGCCAACAACGACAACAGAATCGCCCATTTTGTCGAATCTAGCTCTTAGTTTATCTATATCTTCTTCTTTAACATTCTGTTGAAGATTTTTTATTAAAAATTCTGTGCAATAAGCAAATTCGATTTCGCCCAAATCGTAATGGATATCTCCGTTGATTTTAACATCAGGAAGATTAGATTTTGCACCTGGCTGCCAATCAACAACCGCTTCACCATCCAATGCCATTTTAAAACCTAATAGCATATATATAAAGCCTTTGCCGCCAGAATCTACTACTCCCGCTTCTTTTAAAACTGGTAGAAGGTCAGGTGTCTTTCTTAGCGAAATTTGAGCACCTTCTATTACCTTGTCCATTACTGCAAATATGTTTGCACCGTTTTTAAGAGAACGCGTACCCGCTTCAGCAGCTTCTCTAGCAACAGTAAGTATAGTACCTTCTTTAGGTTTCATAACCGCTTTGTAAGCAGCCTCAACAGCTAACTCGAAGCAAGCAACAAAAGATTCAGCTTCCAGTTCAGTCTTGCCATCGCAGCCTCTTTCAAAGCCTCTTAGTAACTGAGATAATATAACGCCGGAATTGCCTCTAGCGCCTCTTAAAGCTCCAGATGAAACAGCCTTAGCAACAGCTGCTACAGTATCATCATCGCCAATTTTATCCATTTCCTTAATAGCGGAAATTATGGTCATAGTCATATTAGCTCCAGTATCTCCATCAGGTACAGGAAATACATTGAGCGAATTTAACTCTTCTTTATTTTTTTCTATCATTGCAGCGCCTGTTCTGAACATGTCTTTGAGAAGCACGCCACTAATAATGTAGTTTGTCAAACAGTAATCAACTCCTATCCGAACTGTAATATTATGCCCTTATACCTTCAACTGTTACATTTACACATTCGACTTTAAGTCCGGTAAATCTCTCAACGTAATATTTTACGTTATCAATAATATTATCAGCCACTGCCTGTATGGAAATGCCATATTCCAATATTACATATAATTCAATTACTATATCTTCTTTAGTAGTAACGCTTATTCCTCTTGAAACGTTTTCGCGCCCCAACAATTGAGCAAACCCGTCTTTTGCTCCTTTTGCCGTCATCCCAACGATGCCATAACAATCCAACGCACACATCCCAGCAATCGTCGCAATAGTTTGATCGCTGATATACGTTGTACCCAGTGAATTTACTATTTTGGCAGACATATCGTTTGCCTCCTTTATATTCTAACGTTATATGTATACAGCATAATGCAAAATATATTCTATACTAGAATTAACAAAACTGCAACTTTTAGTACATACTTTATTGGCAAAAAATAAAAACGCTTGCTTTAGTGATTCAATAATGGTAAAATACGCATGTTAACTTGTTTCGTGGGAGGTGTTTTTAACATGGCAAAGGTTTGTGCAATATGCAACAAAGGCGTTGTATTCGGTAATAAAGTAAGTCATTCTCATAGGGTTTCTAACCGTAGTTGGTCACCTAACATACAAAAAGTCAGGGCGCGTGTAAACGGTACTCCCAAAACACTTAATGTATGCACAAGATGCTTAAGATCTGGCAAAGTTGAAAGATCTTTTTAATTTAAAGAATACAGTATATAAAAAGCTTCTGTTTATTAACAGAAGCTTTTTTATTTTTATTTTTTAAACAACCTTAGTATCCCTCTTAAGATCCAAGGTGCTTTTACGCAATAAATTCTCATTACCCTCACCTCCAAAATAATACTGTTTCGTCAAAGACACAGAAGGCTTATTCCGATTGCAATAAGAGCTGCCCCGATCAAAATGAATACAAACCAGCTCGGCATGAAAAACGAAATAAGCAATACTCCAATTATAATAAAAACTAGCGCATATTTTTGGCATGCGTAAACCCATCTATTAAACATATAAAAACACCCCTATTCGTGCTAATATATACTATTACGAAATAGGGGTGTCTAATTACTCATTTTTAAAAATATTTAATCTTTTGAGATAATAATAAAAGCTTCGCCTGTTTTTATATTCAAAAAAGCTTGCTTATCTAAAAAAACATTACTTACTCCAAGAGGCTCTTCAATATATAATGCTCTATTATTTATTGGATAGTACAGTCCTTGAGTATTTTCAATAAATACACTGTTGCCAACAGGCAAAATCGAAACGCATTGTCCTTTTTCTCCTACAATGTTGTTTTGACCTTCACCAGCCACAAAAATTATATTCTTGTCATCTACTATTTTAGCGCTAACACCAGTTTTATATAGTCTTTCTAAAACATGCATGTTTGCAAGTGTATGATCAAACCTACTGCCAAGCGCGCCAATAAATGTTATTTGAGTTGCGCCGTTTTCTGCTGCAAGATCTCCTGCAAATTGAGTATCTGTCATATCTTTTTCTCTTGGCAACATAATTAATTTTACCGGTGTACCCTTATAGTAGTTGAGCGTATCTTCTTTTATTGAATCCATGTCGCCTAAAAGAACGTCTATCTTAATGTCTATATCTTTTGCCCAGTTAGCAGCTCCATCGCAGCAATATACAATATCTGCTGTACTTACAAGCTTACGTGCAAGTTCCACACTGGGTTTGTTGCCGTTTGTTATAATGATCGCGTTCATTATCATTCCTCTTTTAATAGCTGTATCGCTTTTTGGGTATCTGCCGATCCATAAACAAAGCTACCCGCAACAAGCACATTTGCTCCAGCAGCAATAACTTTTTTAGCAGTTTTATCGTTTATACCACCATCTACTTCTATATCTATCTTATAGCCTTTTTCGTCAATAATTTTCTTGAGCTGCGTAATCTTCTCTAGTGAATTTTCTATAAACTTTTGACCCGAAAAGCCTGGGTTAATCGTCATGATAAGTACCATATCCACCATATCCAGAACATTAGCAATGTTTTCTATCGGTGTATGCGGATTAATTGATACAGCTGCTTTCACTCCACAGTCTTTAATTTGTTGTAGAGTTCTATTAAGGTGAACAGTAGATTCTTGGTGAACAGTAATTATATCTGCACCAGCTGCTGCAAATTCTTCGATATATCTTTCAGGTTTTTCTATCATCAGATGCACATCAAGAGGCACGCTGGCAACTCTCTTTATTGCGCTTACCATGCCTTGCCCGAACGTAATATTCGGCACAAACATACCATCCATAATATCAACATGCAAATAATCTGCGCCCGCTTTTTCGACCTTCTCAATTTCGTTTTTCAAATCGGTAAAATCTGCTGATAATATTGAAGGAGCAACCTTAATCATACTTTCTTTTCTCCTTATTTATAAGTTCTTCAAGCAGCGAAATATATCTGCCGTATCTTATGTTGTTGATTTTGCCCTGCAAAGCAGCGTCTTTCACTGCGCAATCAGGTTCTTTATAGTGCATGCACATTTTATAATAGCAATTGCCTGCATATGGCTCAAATTCTTCGTAATACTGCATTAGCTCTTCTGGCAAAATATTTTCTACACTCAAAATGCTAAAGCCTGGAGTATCAATAATCAAACTACTTTCATCTATTTGCAAAAGGTTAACTTCTCTTGTTGTATGTTTACCTCTTTCAGTTTTCTTGCTGGTAGTCCCTATTTCTCTTTCTATATCACATAGTATATTTAAGATTGATGTTTTGCCAACAGCGGATTGCCCTGCAAGACACGATGTTTTACCATGTATCTTCTCTTTCAAGCTGTCAAAACCTTGTTTTGTTACCGCTGAAATCTCAAGTATATTATAATCTGCGTATTGGCTTTTTATATCTTCAAGCAAATCAGCTTTAGCAATATCGCATTTATTTATGCATAGAACTGGCTCGATATCATTTCTCTTTGCTTCAATAATGAGTTTATCAACAAGCATAAAATCTGGTTTAGGCGTTTTGGCAGAAAGCACAATAAGTAGCATGTCAATGTTTGAAACATGTGGCCTTATTATTTCATTTTTGCGTTTTTCTATCTGGCTAATAACATCATAGCCGTCGTCTTCTTTTTCTACAACGACATGATCACCAACGAGTGGCATTATACCATCCAGTCTGAATTTGCCCTTTGCCTTACACTCCATTATACCTTCTACTGTTTTAACATAGTAGAACCCATTAATTGCCTTGATTATTTGCCCATGCATATATTACCTCATATTTACTATTCTGCCTATTTTACTGTTGAAATTATTTTTTAGAAAATCACATCTAACAGTAATATAACTAAGATTACTACTGCCGCTACAAGCAAAACTCCAATTTCTATTTTCAAAAATTTAATTGCTTTTTTTATTGGACTATTTACTTGCTTCTCTTCGCCCTTAGTATCTTCTGGTATTTCTAGTTCTTCTTCTTTTTCTTCTTCATATATGTATTCAGGCTCATCATACGTAATATAATCTCCATCTGGTTCTTCAAGCGCCCTTTCAAGGTCATCCTTCATTAATGGAGCTGATGCATATCGGTATTCAGGATTTTTTTGTACAGCTTTCATTACTACCTTGCTTAAGCTTTCTGGAAGCATAGGATCTACATCCGAAGGTTTACGCACTTCTTCGTTTATGTGCTTTAGAGCAACAGTAACTGTTGTATCTCCTTCAAAAGGAAGCTCACCAGTTAGCATCTCGTATAAAACTATTCCTAAAGAGTATAAGTCACTTTTTTGATCAACATACTCACCTTTTGCTTGCTCAGGTGATATGTAATGAACCGATCCTAATACGTTTGGTCCCATAAATGTCATCGTAGAAGCCGACACATCTCTTGCTATGCCAAAATCCACTATCTTAATAGTCCAATCGTCTACTACAATAATATTCTGTGGTTTGATATCCCGATGGATAATCCCCATATTATGTGCATACCCAAGAGCATCGCATATCTGCTCCGCTACGAAAACACATACATCTGTGGGAAGCGCTCCATGTTTTTTTATAATATTTTTAAGTGTTATACCTTCAATATATTCCATCGCAATATAGTACATACCTTCGTACATGCCCATTTCGTAGACACGCACTATATTTTTATGCCTAATATTGTACATTGCTGTTGCTTCTCTTTTAAATCGTCTTACAAATTCAGCATTTTCGGTATACTCATTTTTCAATACCTTTATAGCAACATATGTTTCCTTTTCGATATCCCAAGCCTTATATACATCCGCCATGCCTCCGGAGCCAATCTTCTCTGTGATTTGATATGTACCGTCAAAAATAGTATCTATCATACATTAATTCCCCCGTTTAAGTTGTTTTCAACTAGTACGACCGTTATATTATCGCTACCGCCTCTATTATTAGCAAGGTCTATTAGCTCCGCCACAGCAATTTCAATATCACTGCTTTGGCTTATGATATCGTATATTTCATTATCTTCAACATGCGTATTTAGCCCATCTGAACACAGTAAAAGTATTTCGCCTTCGTTCCACTCACCCTGTAATACATCAACCTTAACGTCTTTATCTATGCCAATCGCACGAGTAATAACATTTTTTTGCGGATGATCTTTAGCTTCGCTCTGCGTAAGTGCTCCAGTGTTTATCAACTCTTGCACCCAAGAATGATCCATTGTAAGCACTTGGATTCCTGCTTTTGTAATTAAATAAGCTCTTGAATCGCCAACATGAGCAATAGTAAACTGCTTTTCTGCCGTTACAGCAACTACTACAGTAGTTCCCATACCACTAAGCTCTTTGTTTTCCTTACTCATCTCAAAGATGCTTTTATTAGCACTTTCAATTGCCTTTATTATTAATTCTTGTGTAATCGCTTCTTGTTCATTAAGTATAGAAGATACAATCTGGATAACATTTTTACTTGCAACTTCACCAGCATTATGTCCGCCCATGCCGTCCGCAACTATATAAACGTTTGCTTCTGCATCAAGGTTATTTGCAAAAACCGCATCCTCATTGTTTGTTCGTCTTTTACCTACATCGGTACTATATGCATATTTCATTTTAGCCCTCCAGTATCATTTTGACAGATAGCTGTTTTTTAGCTGTCCACACGCTCCGCCTATATCCGTACCCAGCTCTCTACGCCTTGTTACTTGCACACCTTTTTTATGTAGCTGAGTAAAAAATGCGTCTACCCTATTTGTGCTAGGTCTATTTAATGTTCCACCTTCAATAGGGTTTAACTGAATAAGATTTATTAGGCAATTTATATCACGAGTAATTTCGTAGAGCTTTTCAGCATCCCGCACAGAGTCGTTTACTCCATCAACTAGCGCATACTCAAACACTATTCTTCTACCCGTACTGTCAGCGTAATATTTTGCTGCATCCAGCAATTCTTTTAAGCTATATACTTTAGCTATTGGCATAATGCTTTTTCTTGCTTCATCAGTAACTGCATGAAGTGAAATAGATAATGTCACACCAATATTAGAATCAGCTAGCTCTTTTATCTTCGGCACGAGCCCGCATGTAGATATAGATATACTTCTTTTTCCCATGTTAAACCCTTTGTGATGGTTTAATATCTCAATGAATCTTATTACATTATCATAATTATCTAGTGGCTCTCCACTTCCCATTAGCACAACATTTGTAATAAGTCTTTCTCCATCTTTAGCGCCAAGGTCTCTGTTTGCTGTAAGAATTTGCCCGATCATCTCTGATGGCTCAAGGCTTCTAATTAGCCCATCTTTTGTGGAAGCGCAAAACTCACAACCCATTCTACAGCCTACTTGAGTGGATATACATATCGTATTACCATGTATATACCTCATTAGCACGCCCTCTATTATGTTACCATCTTCAAGCAAAAAAAGGTATTTAATTGTATCATCTTTAGCCGAGAAGAATTTTTCATGAATTGTAACTCCACCAAGAGGTATCTCTTTTAACTTTTCTCTCAGTTCTTTTGAGATATTTGTTATCTCATCGATTGTATAGCCTTTATGCAAAGCAGTAAATACTTGCTCGCCTCTGTATCTAGGCTCTCCCCTATCAATAAGGAGTTGTTTAAGTTCTTCTGTATTCATAGAAAGAAGGTTCAAGAGCGTTTCACCATCCCTGCAATAAAAAATCCTTCGTGACCTGTGTTTATATTAAGTAACTGTGCGTACCCGTTTGTTATATTTATATCTTCAATTTCAACTAGATCTGTAATATCTATCTTCTCAAACTCAGTATTCTCTTTCAAAAAAGCATCAACTCTGCGCTCATTTTCATTTCTAAGTATTGTGCAGGTAGAATATATTAGCACTCCACCTACTTTTAGGTATTTTGAACATGTATCAAGTATGTTTTTTTGCAGCTCTTCTATAGCTATTATATCACTTTCGCTCAAGCTATACTTTATATCTGGCTTGGACGCTATCACGCCCAACCCACTGCATGGAGCATCAATTAAAACAACGTCAAATGAATTGATACATTCTTCCTTAAGTACCGTTGCATCTTGCGCTTTAACGTAAATAACGTATAGCTCTAGTCTTTTTATTCCGGCTTCAATTAACTGGACTCTATGTTCATGCACATCCCATGCAGTTATTTTAGCATCCTTAACATGCTCTTTCATGTAGAATGTCTTACCACCTGGTGCTGCGCATGCATCAAGTATCGTCGGGTTATTAAAACGCTTTGCAGCGCTACATGCAGCTTCAGCCGCAAGCATGCTTGATTCGCTCTGCACACTGAAAAGCCCTTTATTGTATAGCTCACTATTTATTAAGCTATTATCATTTATAGCCAAAGCTTCTTTTGCTAAACTGCTTTTTATGTAATCCACGCCTTCAGCTTCAAGTAGTTCTATTAACTGCTTTTTAGTAATTTTAGAAGCGTTAGCTCTTATAATCAATTCGTTTTTTGGAGCATACGACATAATTTGCTCTGCAATATCTACTCCATAATCGCTTATAATCATCTTAACGATATGCTCAGGATAGCTATACATAATACTAAGATATCTGACAATATCTTTTCTGTTTGGCCAAATTAGCTTACTTTTATCTCTGGAAACATTTCGTAAAATAGCGTTAATAAAAGATGCTGTTCCAGTTTTGCCAATCTCTTTTGCTAGAATAACTGACTCATTACACGCAGCCGCATCCGGCACATTAAGATAATATATCTGATAGACGCCAAGTCTTAATATATCTTTTATGGCTGATTTAATGCTCTTTTTTGCGTATTGCGAAATAATATAATCTATAGAAATTAGATGTTCCATTGTGCCATAAACGAGCTGGGTAATAAACGCCTTATCCTGCTTAGGCATTTCTTTTGCTAATGCAGTTTTTAACGCCAAATTCGAATACTGCTCTTTACTTGTTATGTTTCTAAGTACATCGTAGGCAGTTCGGCGCGCGCTTGTTTGCTTCATTTAAACACCGTTTCTGGTTCTATTTTTTTACCCATAAGATAGTTTTTTGCGCTCATCTGTTTGCCAGATGGCGCTTTAAGCTCAAGTATCTCTATTGCACCATTTTTGCAAGCAATTAACAGCCCTTCTTTAGCTGATGCCAAAAGTACTTTACCAAAAGTGCTGTTATGCTGAATATCATCATGCGGAACTACTTTTAGTACCTTAACAATATCTTCGCCAAACACAAAGTAAGCACCCGGCCAAGGCGTAACGCCTCTAACTAGATTATGTATCTCTTTAGGAGTTTTGCTAAAATTAATATGGCCTGTCTCTTTTTTAAGCATAGGAAAATGAGACGCTAAGCTCTCATCTTGAGGTGTTCTTGTGCTACTGCCACTCTCAATTTCTTTTAGTGTCTCTATTAAAAGCTCTGCACCAAGTAGAGCCATTCTATCAAATAGCTCTCCAGCTGTCTCTTGTGAACCTATCTCTATTTCTTTTTTCAGTATTATATCACCAGTATCAAGCCCTATGTTTGTATACATAGTTGTTATGCCTGTTACAGTTTCTCCATTAATAATTGCCCATTGTATAGGCGCTGCACCTCTGTATTTCGGCAAAAGAGATCCATGCACATTGATGCATCCTTTTGCAGGCACATCAAGTATATCTTTAGAGAGTATTTGCCCAAAAGCTGCAGTTACAAGAATATCAGGTTCAAGAGACTTTAGCGCTGATAGCCCTGCTTCTTCTTTGATTTTTTCGAACTGATAGACGTTTATTCCATGTTTAATAGCGCATTCTTTAACCGGAGGAGCCATAAGCTTATGCCCACGCTTTGCAGGTCTATCCGGTTGAGTGAATACACCCACCACATTATATTCATTTTCTATTAGTGCTTCCAAAGAAGGCACTGCAAAATCTGGAGTGCCTAAAAATACTACTCTCATTTTATTCATCTTCTTCTAGTATTTCGTCTGCTTTATCCGTAAACAAAACACCTTCTAAATGATCTGTTTCATGGCAAATACACCTTGCAAGCGCACCTTCGCCCACGATAGTGTATTCTTTCCCGTATCTATCTTGCGCTTTTACTATTACTTTTCCTGGTCTTACAACATATCCTCTTACTCCAGGTATGCTAAGGCAGCCTTCAACTTCTCTTTCCTTGCCACTGCTTTTTTGGATAACAGGATTAATCATCTCAATACGGCCTTCACCCATATCCATAACGGCTACTCTTTTTAATATGCCAACTTGTGTAGCAGCTAGCCCTACACCATCATTTGCTTTCATTGTTTCATACATATCGTCAAGTAGCATAGATAACCTATCATCAAACTTTTCCACAATTCTAGCTTTTTTTCTAAGGGTAGGATCGTCATCAGTTAAAATTCCTCTTGTTGCCATTGTTTCACCTCGCGAAGTTTTTTTCTTATATTATAGCATATTTGCTGGGTTTATTTCCAAGCCTGTTAGGCAGCTATCAAAACTATCTTCTCTTAAAGTATCACTTAATAATTTTATTATACTATTTGTATGCTCGTCTACATTAATTTTTATAACCACATGCCATCTGAAGCTGCCTTTAATTCTGTTTATCGGTGCTTCATTACATTTTAATGTATGAACGGTATCATTAACTTTTTCTTTATACATCTTCTTTAATACGTCAGTTGCTTTCTTTTGAAACGCAAATGCTTGTTCTCTGCATACAGCTCCATCAGTAGCCGAGAACACCGCGCGCAAATACGTAGTAAATGGTGGAAATGCGCTTTTATTTCTCACGTTTATCTCATAGTTGTAAAAACCATCATAATCATGAGCCGCTGCAAATTTAATTGCCGGATGCTCTTTTGAATACGTTTGGACAACAACCCTGCCAGGAGTTTTATCGCGTCCTGCTCTGCCTGCAACCTGCTCAATTAACTGAAACGTCTTTTCAACGCTTCTAAAATCTGGCATATAAAGAGATGCATCTGCCGCTACAACGCCGACAAGCGTTACGTTAGCAAAATCCAGCCCTTTTGCTACCATCTGTGTGCCGATTAGAACCTGCGCTTCACCTTTAGCAAACTTATTAAATATATTAAGATGCGCATCTTTTGTTCGTGTCGTATCCATATCCATTCTTAAAACGCTGACGCCTACAAAATGCTTTAAGACCTCTTGCTCCACCTGTTGAGTCCCTACACCAAAATACTTTAGATATGGTTTGCCACATACAGGGCATATCGTTTTTGGTATTTCTTCTTTTCCGCAGTAATGACACTTTAGCATATGTTCTGAATGATGGTAAGTGAGCGATACATCACAATTATCGCACATAACAACATATCCGCAACCTCTGCAAGCCACAAATGTACTGAAACCACGTCTGTTCAAAAATAATATCGCCTGCTGCCCGCGTTCAATTGTCTCTTTGAGTGCATTGAAAAGTGATTTTGAGAATATAGTTTTATTTCCCTCAGCAAGCTCACGGCACATATCCACTACTTCTACTTTTGGTAGTGGTCTTTTATTTATACGGTTTTTGAGTTCAATAAGCTCATACTCGTTTTTTTCTATACAACTATAATATGTTTCAACAGACGGTGTTGCGCTACCTAAAACAAGAGCGGCTCCATGCGTTTTGCATCTTTGCTTAGCAACTTCATGCGCGTTATACCTAGGGCTATTGTCCGCTTTGTAGCTACCTTCGTGCTCCTCATCAATTATTATAAGTCCAATATTTTCAAACGGTGAAAACACAGCCGATCTAGCTCCAATAGCTACTTTAGCTTGTCCAGTTCTTATCCTATACCACTCGTCAAACCTCTCGCCGCTTGACAGTGCACTATGTATTACTGCGATTTTCTCTCCAAAACGCTTACGCAAATTACCAACCATTTGTGGTGTTAGCGCAATTTCCGGCACTAGCAATATTGATGAAATTCCTTTATCTATGCAACATGATATAGCTTGCATATATACTTCAGTTTTGCCACTTCCAGTAACGCCTTTAAGAAGTATACTACCCTCTTTATTATCAATAGCTTTAATTATTCTTTCAACAGCATATTTCTGCTCGTCTGTTAAAACAACATTTTCTTTATTAGTACTGCCTAAACCTTTGTAAGGAGTTCTCATTTGCCTAAGTCCGCTAAGCGTTACAAGTCCTTTTTTCTCAAGGCTATGCGCAGCAGGAAATGCTCCCTTAAATACGTCCTGTAGTTCTTTTAGGCTGATTTCATTCTTTTCTTGCAATAGAGATAATATACCTGCCTGAACAGGTGCTCTTTTAAGCTTTTCAACTTCACTTTCTAGCTCTTCTGCCGAGAATCCAGCCTTTAGTGAAACAATCTGAAGCAGCTTTTCGTTTATACGTCCGTTTCTCATTTGCGCAGGTATCATTAGCCGAAGTGCTTCAACCATAAGACAGCCATAGTGCTCTTTCATCCACATTGCAAGCGCTACTTGTTCTTTTAGCAATGCTCCATAATCTTCAAGAGGTTTTATTATCTTTTTTATTCTAGAAGTATCTATCTCAGCTTTTTCGCTTAGCCCAACAACAAAACCTTCCGTCTGCCTATTGCCAGCTCCAAAGGGCACAAGTACCCTACTCCCAATTTTCAGTTGGGAGACTTCATCGCCTATACTATATTGAAACACTCTATCTACATTTGAGTGCACTATGTCGACTATCACATCTGCGTACATAAAAACCTCTTATAACGAAAAAGCGTACCATGACCACAGTACGCATACGTTGCCTAAAATGGCAATCATTTTACTATTATTTTGTACATAACGAGTGAGCCACGCTCAACTTACTCTTGCATTTCATCACATGTCTAAAGGATCTGTTTTCCTGCATGTTACTTTGCCCTCAAAAATTTCATGAACAGCAATAGTAACGGGTTTGTTTGATTTGTAATCAGTTAGTACAGGTGCTTTTGTTATTACCTGCCTTGCTCTTCTTGATACAGCGACAGCAAGTGAATACTTACAATTAATGACTTCTAGCAGTTCATTAATTGGTGGATCTATCATACTCATAGTACCCCTCCTATAAATTCATCTATAACTTCTTTATTGCGGCCAACCGTGTAGCATTCAGCCTTTAGTATCGTTTCTACACAATCAACTGCATTTTCAACTACGTCATTTATTACAACATAATCGTACTTATTTACGTTTTGAAGTTCAAACGCGGCAGTTTTAAGCCTGCGTTCAATAGCTTCTTCGCTTTCCGTTCCTCTGCCTATCAACCTGTTTTTCAGTTCATTAAAAGTAGGTGGCATAATGAACACAAAGATGCCATTTTTGAATGAGTTTTTAACTTGCATCGCGCCCTCTACATCGATTTCAAGCACAACATCGTTTCCAGCTTCCAGCTGTTCCGTAACAAAACGTTTTGGAGTACCATAAAAATCTCTGCCGTGAACGACAGCATACTCTAGAAACTCACCCTCACCAATAAGCTTCATGAACTTATCTTTAGTCTCAAAGAAGTAATGAACGCCGTCTATCTCATTTTCTCTTGGTGCTCTTGTTGTCATAGAAATAGAAAGTACAAGCTCGTTATGTTTTGCAAGTAGAGCTTTACAAACTGTTCCTTTGCCTGCCCCCGAAGGTCCAGAGATAATAAGTAGCATACCTTTTCTTTTCATATGTTGTTTTCCTACTTCTTTCGTGTTTTAGTCTTGTGAATCAACGTCCTCATCTTTAGTGCCTAATCTATGCGCTACAGTTTCTGGTTGAACAGCTGATAGTATTACATGATCGCTATCTGTTATTATAACTGCGCGAGTTCTTCTGCCGTATGTAGCATCAATAAGCATGCCACGCTCTCTTGCTTCTGTAATTATTCTTTTAATTGGAGCGGACTCTGGGCTAACCATTGCTATTACTCTATTACCTGAAACTATGTTACCAAAACCAATGTTTATTAATTTAATACTCATAAATTTTATCCTCCTGATTAATGTAATTATTCGATATTTTGAACCTGTTCTCTGATTTTTTCTATCTCTGTTTTTGCCTTTAGAACGTTATTTGTTATTCCCAAATCGTTTGCTTTTGAACCAATGGTATTAATCTCTCTGTTAAGCTCTTGAACAATAAAATCTAATTTACGCCCAACTAGGCCGCCTGCTTTTATTGTATCTTCTATTTGAACAAAATGACTTTTCAGCCTTGTTAGTTCCTCTGCTATACTAGCTCGATCCGCAAAAACTGATACTTCCAGCTCTAGCCTGCCTTCGTCCACATTCGGATCAGCTACTAAGTCGCTTATACGTTGTTTTAGTTTATCTCTATACTCAGCAACAACAAACGGCTCTCTTTTTTCTATTTCACTTGTGATATCTTTTAATTCGTTTAGATTAGCTATTACATCATCTTCGAGCTTTTCGCCTTCTTGAGCTCTCATATATACAGCATCAATCAGCGCATTATCTACAGCATATCCTGCCATAGCCATGAGTATTGATTCGTCTTCGTCTTCTTTGTCTATTACCCTAACCACTTCTGGAAGCCTTAATATCTTATAAGGCGTTATGTCGTTATCAAGCTCTGTTACATCTGAAACAGTTTGAAGCGCCTTTATGTAAGCCTCAATAAGACTTTCGTCTATAACTACTTCTTTTTCACTTTGTTTGCACTCGTAAGTTACATACACATCCACATGCCCTCTTTTAACCCGCTCTTTAATCGCTCTTCTTAGTGGGTCGTCGAGTACATTAAGCTGTTTAGGCAACTTCAGGTTTATATCCAAATATCTATGGTTTACTGTTTTAACTTCTATAGTAATCTCTTTAGGTCCATTTTTAGCAGAGCCACTGCCAAAGCCTGTCATACTGTAAATAATAGGAATGCACCTCTTATCTTATTATTATACCCAATAATAATTTTGCCAAAATTATAACACGTATTTCTGTTAAAGTGTATGCTTATGTCCATATCTTTGAACTTAGCTGTCAAGTTCTTTATTAAGTAGCTCATTAACAACCTTCGGGTTTGCTTTGCCTTTTGACTGTTTCATAACCTGCCCAACAAAGAAAGCAACCGCCTTTTTATTGCCATTTTTATAGTCTGCAACAGGTTGCGGGTTTTCTTCGATTATCTTTTTAATTATATCTAAAATAAACGACTCATCGCTTATTTGGCTTAGCCCTTTTGCTTGAACAATATCTACTGCTTTGCCGCCGTTTTTGTACATTTCTTCTAATACTTTTTTAGCTGCTGCTTGGTTTATCTTATTCTCATCAACCATAGTTAATAGCAACGCAAATTCACTCGCATCCATAGCAAAATCTTCAGTATCAATCTCTTGCTCCTTTAGCATGCGAAGAATATCGCCCATTATCCAGTTCGATACTGTTTTTGGTTTATTATACGTTTTAAGACACGCGTCAAAGAAGGCCGCTAGTGTTTTTGACGAGGTTATTATATCCGCATCATATTCTGGCAGTGCAAGCTCATCTACATATCTTTTTTTCTTAGCATTAGGCAGTTCTGGCATATTTGCTTTTATATCATCAACCGTTTTTTGCTCTAACACTATCGGTACTAGATCAGGGTCTGGGAAGTATCTATAATCATGTGCTTCTTCTTTAGAACGCATTGCGTACGATTTGCCTATTTCATCGTCCCATCTGCGTGTTTCTTGTATAACTGTTTCACCATTTTCAAGCATATCTTTCTGCCTGTACTGCTCATACTCAACTGCTCTAACAGCCGCTCTAAATGAGTTTACATTCTTCATTTCTGAACGTGTACCTAGTTTTTCTGTGCCTTGTTCTCTAAGCGATAAGTTAATATCACATCTCATTGAGCCTTCCTGCATTTTGCAGTCAGATACTTCTACGTAAAGAAGCATAGCACGAAGAGTTTCCATAAACACACGCACTTCTTCAGCTGTTCTTAAGTCTGGTTCAGTTACTATCTCAATTAGAGGTACTCCGCCTCTATTATAATCTACAATAGTGCCATCAGAATATGGATCATGCACAAGCTTACCTGCATCTTCTTCGATATGAATACGAGTAATCCCTACACGTTTTATCTGCCCATTAACTACGATATCCACATGCCCGCCAAGGCATATTGGCAATTCGTATTGCGAAATCTGATACGCTTTAGGTAGATCAGGATAATAATAGTTTTTTCTATCCATACGGCTAATAAGCTGAATGTCGCAGTTGAGCGCAAGTCCAGCTTTAATAGCATATTCGATAACTTTTTCGTTAAGAACTGGCAATGTCCCAGGAAGCCCTATGCAAACAGGGCATATGTTTTCGTTTTGGTCTCCGCCAAATTCGTTTTTACATGAGCAAAATATCTTAGTCTTAGTTTTTAGTTCAACATGTACCTCAAGACCTATTACTGTTTCGAAATTCATCTGTCTACCCCCTCAACGAAAGGCATAACATTACCGTTTCCTGATTCTATTTCATAAGCATGTGCAATATTTAGTATATCTGTTTCGCCAAACGGCTTACCTATGAGTTGCATGCCGATTGGAAGCCCCTGCTTGTCTAATCCACATGGAATAGATATAGCCGGTAGCCCAGCAATATTAACTGGAACCGTGTATATATCTGAAAGATACATTTCCATCGGGCTTGCACTTTTCGCGCCGAACTCAAAAGCTGTAGAGATATAAGTTGGTGATACGATAACATCGTAATTCTTAAATATCTGCTCGAATTCGTTTTTAATTACTGTTCTAGCTTTAAGAGCCTTTAAATAATACGCATCATAATAGCCAGAACTGAGCACATAGTTGCCTAGCATAATACGTCTTTTTACTTCTTTACCGAAGCCTTCGCTTCTTGTTTTTATGTACATATCTACAAGCCCATTAGTATCATTTGCTCTAAGTCCGTAGCGCACTCCATCGAATCTAGCTAAGTTTGAAGCAGCTTCAGCAGAGGAAATAATATAGTAAGTAGATACAACGTAATCAACAAAAGATACGTCAACTTCTTCAACGATAGCGCCCATGCTTTCTAGTTTTCTAATGGCAGCCATAATGCTTTCTTTTATTTCTGCGTTTAAATCTTTAGCAAAAAACTGTCTCGGCATAGCTATCTTTTTGCCCTTTATATCTCCTGAAAGGCATTTTGTATAATCTATTTTTTCAGCTGTAGCACTTGTTGAATCTCTTTGATCATGCCCTGTTATTTCGCCAAGAACAATAGCGCTATCTTCAACAGTTTTTGTTAGTGGTCCTATTTGATCAAGTGACGATCCAAACGCTATAAGCCCATACCTTGATACAAGTCCATAAGTAGGTTTAAGTCCAACAATGCCACATAGCGCAGCAGGTTCTCGTATTGATCCACCAGTATCTGAGCCTAGCGCAAAAAGCACTTCTCCCGAAGCAACGCTAGCCGCAGGTCCACCACTGCTACCACCAGGCACGCGTGATAGATCCCATGGGTTTTTAGTATTTTTGAAAGCAGAGTTCTCATTAGAAGAGCCCATTGCAAATTCATCCATATTTGTTTTGCCCATCATAATGCCGCCTGCGTTTTTAAGCTTAATTTCTACTGTCGCATCAAAAGGCGGTTTGTAATTATATAATATTTTTGAGGAGCACGTTGTAAGTATGTCTTTAGTGCAAATATTATCTTTTAGCGAGTAAGGTATTCCGTAAAGAGCACCATCGCTTATTTTGTTTAGTTGTGTATTTATTTCTTCTATACTCAAAACAGTATTAAATGCTTCTATTTTATCATCAACTGCGCCAATTCGTGCATAAGAAGCATCTACTAAATCTTTTGGTTCAATCTCTTTTTTATCTAAAAGCTCTTTAGCTTTTTTTACTGTAAGGTTTCTAATATCGAGCATAATATCCTCCTTATTCAACTACCTTAGGAACTCTAAAGCCTTCGCCATCTGAGTCAGGTGCATTTTTCAGTAGCTCTTGCTTACTAAATTCTTTTTTAGGCTCGTCCTTCCTGAACACGTTTGTTAGTCCTAGAACATTTGTCATAGGCTCTACGTTATCCAGTTCTTTATTATTACTCAATTTTTGAGCATGCTCTAATATATCAGCCAGGTTACTTTCGTACATAACCTTTTCTTTTTCGCTCAGTTCTAGCCTTGATAGCATTGCTAAATGCTCCACTTCGCTTCTTGTAACTCTACCCATAATTTCGCCCCTAACATTTTTAACATGCATAAATTTTATCATGCACAAGTGCTAATAACAATCAATTTTGCCCAATAAGAGCTAAAAATTCCTGTTCATTTATTATTTTTACGTTAAGATCTTGCGCTTTTTTGAGTTTTGAGCCTGCTTTCTCGCCTGCAACAACGCAATATGTGTTTTTTGAAACAGAAGATGCTACTTCTGCTCCCAAGTTTATTAATGCGTCCGATGCTTCGTTTCTGCTCATGGTTTCGAGAGAACCAGTAAGTACAAATGTCTTGCCGGCAAGCTGTCCATCTTTTTGCTTAACTTCTCTTGGTGTAACACCTTTTTTCAAAAGTGCATTTACCAGATTAGCGTTTTTCTCGTCCGCAAAGTAATCTATAATATCGTGCGCTACGATGCCCCCAATATCTCTAATTGAAAGCAACTGCTCTTCGCTTGCAATTTTTATATTTTCTAAAGTGCCAAACACACTTGCAAGGTCTCTTGCTGTCTTTTTGCCAACGCCAGGAATTGCTAAAGCGTATACAAAAGCATCAAGCGCGCAGTCTTTAGATGCTTCTATTTCTCTTAGAAGGTTATCAGCTTTTTTATCTTTAAATCTATCTAACCCTAAAAGCGTTTCTTTATTAAGATCGTATAGTTCATAAACATATTTAATTCCTAGATCATCGTATAGTTGAATCGCCGTTTTATCGCTAAACGTCTCAATATTCATTGCATCTCTTGAAGCAAAATGCACTAGTTTTTGAACGAGCTGCGGCTTGCACTCATCGCTATTTAAGCAGAATACATTTGGTCCTATCTCTACGAGCTCACTGCCACAAGCAGGGCAATGAGTTGGTCTCTCTATAGGTGTTGTTATGCTTCCATCGTCAGCAGTTCCAAGAATCTCGGGAATAACCTCGTTCGATCTCCTTATAAAAACAGTTGAGCCGATCTGCACTTTCTTTCTCTTGATGTCCTCAAAGTTGTTTAGCGTTGCGCGGCTTACCGTTGCGCCTGCAATCAGTACTGGCTCTAGTCTTGCGCTCGGTGTCAGCTTGCCTGTACGCCCTACATCCCAAACTACATCCAGTAGTTTAGTAGTTGTTTCAAGCGCTTCAAACTTAAACGCTATCGCCCATCTAGGAAACTTATCAGTAAATCCTAAAGCTCGCCTGATTTTATAATCGTTTATCTTTATGACAAGCCCATCTATCGGAAAATCGAGCTCGCTTCTTATCTCTTCGGCTTTCTCAATGCTCGTTTTAAGAGTATCTAAGTTGTCGTGCACCTCGTAGAACGAGCTAACCGGCAGCTTATTCTCTTTTAAAAACTCTACCATTTCTATTTGGCTACCTAGTTCTTTGCCATCTATATAACCTACGCTGTAAAAACAAGCGCTTAAATTTCTCTTTGCAGTTTCTTTTGGGTCTAAATTCCGCAGTGCACCTGCCGCACCATTTCTTTCGTTTTTCAGTGGATCTTTTGCTGTCTCGTTATACTTTTTAAGAGTAGAAGCGCGCATAAACCCTTCGCCTTGCACTTCCATCGTGCCTTTGAAATCAATAGTAAGTGGTACGGATTTTATCGTCTTAACCTGCTCTGTAATCTCTTCGCCTACAATCCCATTTCCGCGAGTTGCAGCATGAGTAATCGCGCCATTTTCGTATGTGAGGTTTAGTGTCAGTCCATCGAATTTATACTCTAAAACGTATTGCAACTTAGGTAGTTTCTCACCTGTTTGAGCTTCATAGTTTGCAATAAGCTTTTTAGCTCTTTCTTCCCAAAGTTCTAGCTCTTCAATCGACTTGCCTTTATCAAGACTTAATAGTCTCTCTTTATGCTCAAAGCTTGTAAAAGAAGATAGTGGATCTCCACCTACTCTTTTTGTTGGCGAATCAGGCAAAATAACGCCCGTTTCCTTTTCTAGAGTGAGTAGTTCGTCATAAAGCTTGTCCCATTGCACATCACTTATTGTAGGCTCGTCTAGAACATAGTATTTATAAGAATACTCGTTTATTTCTGCTACCAACTCTTTCATTTTTTCATAAGCGTCTTGCATGTATACACCAGCCTTTTAATCTATTATTTCTAGTGGGGCAATTGCTGCAGCAAGCTTCTTTATGCCAAGTTTATCGAATTGCACTGTTATAGTCATAGCACTCTCGTTTCCCTCGAGATCTTTTATCACACCAGTTCCAAAACGAGCGTGTTTTACCTTCTGTCCTATTTGATATTGTGCCGTATCTATATTGCTTTTTTTAAGAAGAGTTGGCGTGTAAATCGCACTTCTCTGGATGGATTGACTAACTGCAGAAGTATCTGCTGTGAACTTAGCCTTTGGTTTAATGCCCTGTCTTTCGATAACCTCTTCAGGCAGTTCATTTAAAAACCTTGATGGGGCATTATAGCTTACACTACCAAATAGAGCTCTAGATGATGCGTGTGTTAGATAAAGCTTTTTCATTGCACGCGTTAGTCCTACGTAACATAGCCTTCTTTCTTCTTCCATCTCGTCTGCGCTACCTGTTGACCTTGCATGTGGGAACACGTTTTCTTCCATTCCGGCAATAAATACAACTGGGAACTCAAGACCTTTGGCGCTATGCATTGTCATCAGTGATACATAATCTTCTTCTGTATTTAGCGCATCAATATCCGCTACAAGCGAAACAGATTGCAAGAAGTCATCAAGATTGCTATCAGGCTCTTGTAACTCAAATTCTTCAATTGCTCCAATAAATTCGTATACGTTCTCTAGTCTTACTTGTGCTTCTACTGAATTTTCTTCTTCAAGAGCTCTTTTGTATCCACTTATTTCTAGCACTTTATGTGCAAATTCGCTGATTGGTAGCACTTCTTTTAGTGCGATAAGCTTTTTAAGGATGTCCGAAAATTCTTTAATATGGTTTAGACCTCTTAGACCTTCCAGTTTTTCCTCAGCCTTTAGTAATACCTGAAATATTGTTGTATCTTCTTCAAGAGCTACTCTCTCAATTTCTTCTACCGATCGACTTCCGATGCCTCTTTTTGGAACATTTATTATTCGCCTTAGCGATACATTATCAAGTGGATTAGAGAAAACTTTTAAATATGCCAGAACATCTTTTACTTCTTTTCTGTCGTAGAACTTTAGTCCACCATATATTTTATATGGTATCCTATTTGCAAGAAGTGATTCCTCTATGATACGTGACTGTGCATTTGCTCTATAGAGTATTGCTATATCGTTATACTTATTTCCATCATTCTGCAGTTTTGCGATCTCGCTACAAATATACTGAGCCTCAGTATGTTCATCGTTCGAGCAGAAAATCATTAACGGGTTTCCCTCTTCTGATTCCGTCCAAAGCTTTTTGTTTTTCCTGCCGTTATTGTTTTTTATTACACTATTAGCAGCAGATAGTATATTAGCTGTTGATCTATAGTTTTGCTCTAGTTTAATAACTGTTGCGTTATTATAGTCTTTTTCGAATTCAAGTATATTTCTTATATCAGCGCCACGCCAGCCGTATATGCTTTGGTCGTCATCGCCTACAACGCATATGTTTTTGTGAGCAGAAGCCAGCATCTTTATCAGTTCATACTGAGCTATATTCGTATCCTGATACTCGTCAACGTGTATATATTGGAACCTATCAGCATACGACAAAAGCACTTGCTTATCTTTAATAAACAGTTCGTTTGTTTTTAGTATAAGATCGTCAAAATCGAAAGCATTATTATCTTTAAGCGCTTTAACATAATACGTGTAAATATCGTATATGCCTTTAGCTCTTTGGTCATAACGCTTAATTTCTTCGAAGTACTCTTCAGGACTTAAGTTCTTATTTTTTGCATCACTTACCTTATAGAGCATTTCGCGCTTAACATAGATCTTATCGTTAAGATTTAAATCTTTTATTGCCTGCTTAATTATTGCTTGCTGGTCTGCCGAATCGTAGATAGTAAAGTTTTTATTGTATCCCAGCTTGTCCGCATCTCTTCTTAAAATGCGCACACAAATAGAGTGGAATGTTCCCACCCACATATACTGCGCTGCATCGCCAATAAGTGAAGTGATTCTTTCCTTCATCTCAGCAGCGGCTTTATTGGTAAAAGTTAGCGCAAGTATATTAGAAGGGCTAACCCCTTTATCTATTATGTTTGCAATTCTATATGTTAGTGTCCGTGTCTTTCCCGAGCCTGCTCCCGCCAGAATCAGAACAGCTCCCTCTGTTGCCTTTGCAGCTCTTTGCTGCTCACTATTTAACAATGATAAATCAAGCACTTACCATTAACCCTCCATACATATCATCATATTTAAGATATAAATAAGGCTAAGCAGCCAATAAGCTTTTTAGCCCTAGTTTGTCATTTACTATTTATTAATTCTTTTTGCTGTTAGTTCATAACCGCCATCGCCATAGTTTAGGCTTCGTTTTACTCTGCTTATCGTTGCAGTTGAAGCTCCTGTGTTTTCTACTATTTCACTATAAGTTACATTATTCATTAGTAGCCTTGCTACATGATGCCTTTGACTTAACGCTTGTAGTTCATTTACCGTACAGACATCATTAAAGAATGCATAGCACTCTTCAACCGTTTCTAATGTTAGTATTGCCTCAAACAGTTCATCGATCTGTTTGCTTTTTAGATCTGGTTTCAAAACGCTTCCTCCATATACAATTATTTTATTGTATTTTTTAACGTGCCTATTCCTTCAATTGTAACTTCAATAGTGTCTCCGATGTTCATTGGACCAACACCATTTGGCGTACCCGTTGCGATTATGTCGCCTGGCATAAGCGTCATTATACCAGAAATATAAGATATAAGCTCATAAACACTCGTTATTAAAAGACTTGTGTTTGAATCCTGCTTCACTTCACCATTAAGTATTGCTTGAACTCTAACGTTACTTGGGTCAATCTCTGTTTCAACGTACGGTCCAATCGGGCAAAATGTTCTAAATCCTTTTCCTCTTGTCCACTGCCCATCTTTCCTCTGCAAATCTCTTGCCGTTACATCGTTTAGACACGTATAGCCGTATATATATTTTTTAGCATCGTCAGCACTTACGTTATCGCATTGCCTGCCGATAACAACTCCAAGCTCAGCTTCGTGATCTACTCTGCTTGATTCTTTTGGATATATTATCTCATCATCCGGGCCAATTACTGACGAGCTAGATTTAATAAACAGCACTGGATCATCAGGTCTATTTTCATGCCCCATCTCATCAATATGTGCTAAATAATTAAGACCAACCGCAATAACCTTGCCAGGTTTAACAGGCGCTAGGAGTCTTACTTTTTCAATTGGCATCATCTTGCCTATTGCAGTGCAATACTCACTGTTTTCGTTTTGTGTTATACGTATCTCATTATCTTCTACGATTCCCTTAAATGCTTGTCCTTTGTATTCGAATCTGCATATCTTCACAAATCATACCTCATGTAAAATTTAGTCACTAATATTATAGCATGATAGCCAAGTGCATTAAAGCTTTTATTCAAAAAAGCTATGGCTCCCTGACTATCTTATCTTCCTCTTGCTTTGAGTATATTTTTATTACAGAAACCTCATAAGCGATGCGTTTTTCAGTAGCGCCATCCTCAGTAACTTTCTCATATTCTCTACTTTGGATACGTCCTTCTATGGTTATCATTTCGCCTACATTTAGTATTTGAGCGTATTTAGCGTTTCTCCCCCATGCTATACACGGTATATAGTCGGACTTATTGTATGCTCTGTTTACCGCAATTAAAAGATCTGCAATCTCTCTATTAAAAGGTGTAGTTCTATATATTGGTGGTTTGCATACATAGCCTTTCAGTACAATTAAATTAGGATTTTCTTGCGGTGTATCAAAACTAATCTCTTTTGCAAATACAGTAAGAATAAGCCGTCCTCTGCCATCAATGTATTTGTTATATGAACGCAATTGCCCGTTGATACTAACTTCTTGACCAGGCAGTAATTGCACGCCTGCCAATAGCCTTTCAGAAATAGTAATCGGAAGAAGATCGCAATAATTGCTGAGTCTTTTTACTTTTAATATAAAACTATAAAATTTTTCTCCGTATAGATCGTGGCTGAAATTCAATTCCGAGTTTACTTCTCCAAAAAGCAATACCCTGTTTGCAAGTATATTTGACGTTACGTTATCCCCCATCATACAATCCCCTTTTATTCATGTGCGCATAATAATGTTTATTCTTTTTTAGGGTCATGTATGACAAACGGGCATAAAAAAAGAGTGTCTCCACTCTCTTTTATTTAAATACACTTGGTTACGTCTGTAACTATATTATCCATCAGAACCATCAGTGCTGGTGATCCTTTAGAAACCTTTTGCTCTATGAGTATTTCTTCTGTATTTAGTTTAGTGTTTTCTCCATTTTTTTGAGAAATAAGCATATCGTACGGTTCTTTTACTATTAGTACTCCAGCAAGCTCCTGCCCGTTAATACCGTTCTTTTTGAAGTCGTACGTCTTTACTCCTTTACCGCCTCTGCCCTGCGGTTCGTAATCAAACGAGAAGCTCTTTTTCGCATATCCTCTATCAGTTACTACAAGTACTTCGCCTTCGCTACCAATAAACCCTGCATACAGCACCTCGTCGCCTTTTTCAAGCCTTATACCTATTACGCCTTGAGTGTTTCTACCTGCTACTGGCACTTCGCCAGCATCAAAACATATGCTCATGCCTTTTTTAGTAATAAGCAAAATGTTTTCTTCCTGCTGCATTTGCTCAACTGCTAAAACGCTATCGCCATCTTTTAGTTTAATAGCAGCAATCTTAGCTTTAATTGTATTGTATTCGCTTAACAGTGCCTTTTTGACCATACCTTGCTTTGTGTACATAAGCAGAACATCATCTTCTTTTATGCCAGAAAAGCTGTGTATTGAAATTAGTGCTTCATCTTTTTGCAAGCCCGCTACAATAGCATTTATAGCTGTACCCTTTTCTGCCCATCTTGACTGTGGTATCTGCTTAACGTCTATTACAAACATATTTCCAAGATTAGTAAATGCATACAATTTAGAAAGCGTGTCAGTATTTAGCATTGAGTAAACAGCTTGCGGCTCGCTGCCTGACTGTATTCCTGTTTTAGCGCTAATTCTCTTAAGTCTTCCTTGATCCGTTAGTATTACATATACATTTTCAGCTACTTCGACTTCTTTAGGAATCTCTAAATCTATGACTTTTGTATTGTTGATTAATACTGTGCGTCTTTTGTTAGCATATTTTTTCTTTATCTCAAGTAGCTCTTCTTTTATTACTGAAAGAAGTTTGCTTTGCGATCCTAAAATAGACTGCAAATACTTAATAAGTTTAACTATTTCATCATATTCTTTTTGCAATGTCACTATCTCAAGCCCAGTTAGCCTCTGAAGCCTTAAATCAAGGATTGCTTGCGCTTGAATATCAGTCAGAGTGAACTCTTCCATCAATTTGCCTTGCGCTTCTTTTGGCGTTTTTGAGGCTCTGATAAGCGCTATTATTTTATCTATATTGAGTACCGCAATAAGCAGACCAGCCAGTATATGCTCTCTCTTTTTTGCGTTCTCCATTTCGTATTGAGTGCGCCTTGTCACAACTTGCTTTTGATAGTTTATGTAGTACTCGTTTATTTGCAATAGTCCCATTTGCTGAGGTTTGCCATCTGCAATCGCAACCATATTAACGCCAAAAACCAGTTGCAAATCCGAATATTTGTATAGATACGCAAGTATCTTCTCTGCATCCGCACCCTTTCTAAGTTCAATAACAGCTCGCATACCGTTTCTGTCTGATTCATCTCTAATATCTGCTATTGGAGCAAATATAAGTTTTTTATCTTCACTTAGCTTTAGAATTTTTTCCAGCATTGTCGCTTTATTAACTTGGTAAGGTAATTCATCAATTACAATAAGCTTCTTGCCGTTTTTCTCGTCTTCAATGTGTGTTTTAGCACGGATTGTAAGCTTTCCTCTGCCAGTTTCATATGCAGTAACTATCTCTTCGTTATTTATCAAATAGCCACCTGTAGGAAAATCAGGTGCTTTTATATGTTTCATAAGTTCACTAAGCGTTATTTTTGGATTATCCATCTGTGCAATAACGCCATCTATTACCTCGCTCAAATTATGAGGAGGTATGTTTGTAGCAAGGCCGACAGCAATACCCGAAGCTCCGTTTACTAGAAGATTTGGGAATCTACCCGGAAGAACGTCTGGTTCTTTTAATGTATCATCAAAGTTAAGAGAAAAATCTACTGTGTTTTTTTCTATATCCTTAAGCAGTTCCATGGCTAGCGGTGTAAGACGCGCCTCTGTGTATCTCATTGCTGCCGCCGAGTCACCATCTACAGAGCCAAAATTGCCATGACCATTTACAAGCGGTTCACGTAAATTGAAATCTTGCGCCATACGAACCATTGCATCATAAACGGATGTATCGCCATGCGGATGGTATTTTCCAAGCGCATCGCCGACTATTCTAGCAGATTTTCTATGCGGTCTATCGGGATATAAAAACAGTTCAAGCATTGTATAGAGTACTCTTCTTTGAACTGGCTTTAATCCATCTTCAACTCTTGGTAATGCTCGCTCCATAATTACGTGTTCAGCATATGGCATCATAGATGAATGCATTACTTGCTGAAATGACTGATCTATAACTTTGTTTGCTGTTTTGTTATTTTCCTGCATCGTTTGCATCTCCTATTTTCGCATCAAAAGCATCTTTTTTATTGAAATTAGCGTATTGCGCAATATATTCTTTTCTTGGATCCACCTTATCGCCCATAAGGATTGTAACTATTCTGTCCGCTTGCGCCGCATCTTCGATATTTACTCTTACAAGCTCTCTAAACTCTGGGTTAAGCGTAGTCTGCCATAGTTGCTCAGGGTTCATTTCGCCAAGCCCTTTATATCTTTGTATAGTATAGTTTTTGATACCTTTTGTTTGTTTAGCTAGCTCTATATCATCATAAACATAACTCTCTTTTTTGCCGCTTTGCAACTTATATAGAGGAGGTTGTCCAATATAAACATGACCATCAGCAATTAGTTCTTTCATGTATCTATAGAAAAATGTAAGAAGTATAGCTCTTATATGCGCTCCGTCTTGGTCAGCATCCGACAGAATTATTATTTTATCGTATTTTAAATTCACTATATCAAAATCAACATCTATGCCTGTTCCAAGAGCCGTAATAATACTTCTGAACTCCTCATTTGCTAGTACTTGGTCAAGCCTTTTTTTCTCCGCATTAAGTGGTTTTCCTCTAAGTGGCAAAATAGCCTGAAAGCGTCTGTCTCTGCCTTGCTTTGCGCTACCACCAGCACTATCTCCCTCAACAATAAACAGTTCGTTTTTAGTGTAGTCTTTACCTGTACAGGACGAAAGCTTACCTACAAGTGGTGCATTCTCAAGTTTCGAGCGCTCTCTTGCCATATTCTTTGCTTTCTTTGTCGCCTCGCGGACTTTAGCAGCCATAAGTGCTTTTTCAAATATCTGCTTTAATGTCGTATCGTTTCTAAGATCCTCAACGTATTCAGATAACTTTGAGATAACAACATTTTCAACAGCAACACGTGCTTCCATATTGCCTAGCTTTGTTTTTGTCTGTCCTTCAAACTGAACATTTTTCATGTGCAGTAATATTACAGCGGCCATGCCTTCTCTAAAATCTTCGCCATAGAAATTAATATCTTTATCTTTAAGTATACCGTTTTTACGAGCATAATCGTTTAGTACACGAGTTAAGGCTGACTTAAAGCCGGTTTCGTGTGCTCCGCCCTCAGGTGTTGGTATATTATTTACATATGAGTATATATTCTCTGTGTAGCTTGAATTGTACTGCATTGCAATATGAACTTTTATATCATCGCTCTGCCCTTCTATAAGAATAGGCTCATCATTTATTGGTCCTTTGCCATCGTTTAGATAATTAACAAAATCAATTATTCCACCTTCATAGCAAAACGCTTGTTTTTTACCATCGCTTTTTCTTTTATCTTCAAGCTCGATATTCACACCTTTATTTAGGTATGCAAGCTCTTTAAGCCTTTTCTCAATAGTATCGTAATCAAACTCTACTGTATCAAACACTCTATCATCAGGCATAAAAGTAATCGTACTACCTTTTTTATTTGTACGACCCAGCTTTTCTAAAGGAGCAACTGGTTTGCCTGAAATAACTTTCTTTTTACTCTCATCATATACGCTTTCAAACTCTTGAACGTATCTATTGCCTTCGTAGCAGATTTCTACCTTTAGCCACTTAGAAAGTGCATTTACGACCGACGCGCCAACTCCATGCAGTCCTCCAGAATAAGCATAGCTTTCGTTATTGAATTTACCTCCAGCATGCAACTGTGTAAATACTACCTCGACGCCAGAAACACCTAATACTTCATGGATACCAACTGGAATACCTCTTCCGTCATCATAAACAGTTACTGAGCCATCTTTATTTAAGCTAACGCTAACAACAGAAGCAAACCCATTGGCAGCTTCATCGATTGAGTTGTCTACTATCTCCCACACCAAATGATGTAACCCTCTAGGTCCCGTTGAGCCTATGTACATGCCTGGTCTCATTCTAACTGCATCAAGCCCTTTTAGAACTTTAATATCATTAACTGTATATGAATTAGCCATTTTGCCCTCCACGTTTTTTCTTAAATAACAGATTAATATTACCATATACATTAAAATATTTAAATATCTAATAAAAACTGAGCAATAACGGCAACAAAAAAACGCCCTGAGGCGTTTATTTTGTTATGTCGTTTAAAAACGTTGCATATTTGTCCGTCATTTTCACGCTAATATACTTTAGTTCTGCGCTAATTCCAGTGCTTGAACTATAGCTTTTTGATGTGATACTCGCTATATCATCATTCAGTTGAGTGTAAAGTGTGTTTAGTCCATTTATTATATTATTATCATCATTACCCTTAACTAGAGAAGTTAAATTGTCTACATAACCACTCACGGTTTTTTTGTATACATCTAGTTTAGTCTTAGCTCCTGCCACATCTACTTCCGATTTATCAACGCTTATTGCAAGGTCTCCTAGCTCATTTTTAAGTTTGATGTAGTCATTAAACATCGCTTCAATAGTAGTTATCTGCTGCTGAGTTGCAGTGATTTTAAACTCTAATTTTGGCACGCTATATTCATATATTAATGAGTCCAATCCATCATTTGATAATAACGAGCTTTTCACAGATTCTGCACTTTCTTTTGTCTGGTATGACGCAGCAATGAGTCTATATTTATCTCCAGCTACAATATAACCAGCGGCACCTCTACCTTTTAAAGTAGTAGCATCAGTACTTGCATTTTCTTGTGTAGAGTATGCACCCATTTGAATCATGTAGTCAGTGTATCCACTTATTGTTATAGTCTTTTCTACTTTTGCCGTATCAGTAGAGGGAGATGCAGTTGCTGACGTCCCAGAAAATCCTTGTATTGCATTTGTCTGTACAGGCTCTTGTGTACTTGTTCCAATTCCAAAATAATTAAATACAGGTGATGCAATATAATTATATATCCACTTGCCTGTAACTCCTGCAAATATAAAATAGATAAGTGCAAATAGCACCATTATCGTTAGCACTTTTACGCCTGTATCAGAGCCTTCGGTATTTGTCCTTTTCTTGTTTCCAGTATATCTTCGCTTATAATTACTTCTATTCACATGCGCCACTCCTTTAACTTGCACCTTAATGAAATTTATGTGGACAACATGTAAAATATGATATGTTTTATATAAATTTTATTATTCTTTGTATTGTATTAGCTCAACATTTGCTTCATCTAAAAGCTTCAATGCAAACTCATCTGGATAAGGTTCTTTATATATTATTTTTTTAATTCCAGCGTTAATAAGTATTTTTGAGCATATAGCACACGGCTGATGCGTACAGTAGAGTGTTGCGCCGTCAATTGATACACCCATTTTTGCAGCTTGAATTACCGCGTTTTGTTCTGCGTGGATAGCATAGCACATTTCATGCTTAGTCCCCGAAGGTATGTTTAGTGTTCTTCTTAAACATTCTCCTTTATCTACACAGCTTGTTATTCCCGATGGTGCACCATTATAACCTGTAGTCAGTATCCTTTTGTCCCGCACAATTATAGCGCCTACTTTTCTATTATCCTGATAGCAACTGGACCATAACGCAATATTATCTGCAAGCTCAATAAAACGTTTATCCCATTTATCAAAAGCCATACACGCTGCCTCCTCTACCCACGTATTATAATAAGTACTATTTTCTAAATACATTATAATATGAAATAAGATTAAACAAAACGCTAAATATTTGAGATTACTTAAGAATTTGAGAAATTTTAGTTGAAAATCTAAGTTTTTAGGGTATAAAAATGATTGCAAACAGATATTTTTAGGGTATAATAAATAAGAGTTTAGCACTCAGTCAAATAGAGTGCTAATTAAATTAGATTTTTTAAATTATATAAGGAGGTAATACATATGACAATTAAGCCATTGGCTGATAGAGTCGTAATTAAGAACGTCCAGCAGGAGGAAACAACAAAGAGTGGTATAGTCCTTCCTGGCACAGCTAAAGAAAAGCCACAGGTTGCTGAGGTTATATCTGTAGGTCCTGGAGGTATCGTCGAGGGCAAAGAGGTAACAATGTACGTTAAACCAGGTGATAAAGTTATCTACTCAAAATACGCAGGGACAGAAGTTAAGCTGGAAAAAGAAGAATATATCATTGTACGCCAGGCAGATATTCTGGCTATAGTAGAATAAAATAGGAGGAAAACTAATAATGGCTAAACAAATTAAATATGGAGAAGATGCGCGTCGCGCTCTTGAAAAAGGCGTAAATGCGCTTGCAAATACAGTAAAAATCACACTTGGTCCTAAGGGTAGAAACGTAGTTCTAGACAAAAAGTTCGGTTCGCCTCTTATAACAAACGATGGCGTTACAATTGCAAAAGAAATTGAACTTGAAGACCCGTTTGAAAACATGGGCGCTCAGCTTGTAAAAGAAGTTGCAACAAAAACAAACGACGTTGCAGGCGATGGTACAACAACAGCAACACTACTTGCACAAGCAATAATCCGTGAAGGACTAAAGAACGTTGCAGCTGGTGCTAACCCAATGATGATCAAAAAAGGTATTCAGGCAGCTGTTCTGGCTTCTGTTGAAGCTCTTAAAGAAATGTCAAAACCTATTGCAGATAAAACATCTATCGCTCAAGTTGCTTCAATATCAGCTGGAGACGAGACAATCGGTCAACTTATTTCAGACGCTATGGAAAAGGTCGGCAATGATGGCGTTATAACCGTTGAAGAATCAAAAACAATGGAAACACACCTTGAGATAGTTGAAGGTATGCAGTTTGACAGAGGTTATGCTTCCGCTTACATGGTAACAGATACAGAGAAAATGCAAGCAGAGCTTGATAATCCTCTAATACTTATAACAGATAAGAAAATTACATCAATTCAAGAAATACTACCTGTTCTTGAGCAGGTTGTTCAGCAAGGCAGAAAGCTTCTAATAATCGCTGAAGATATCGAAGGCGAAGCTTTAGCAACACTAGTTGTTAACAAACTAAGAGGAACATTCACTTGCGTAGCAGTTAAAGCTCCTGGCTTTGGCGACAGAAGAAAAGCTATGCTAGAGGATATAGCTATCCTAACCGGCGGCAAAGTTATCTCCGATGAGCTTGGTATGGACATAAAAGAAACTACTATGGATATGCTCGGAACAGCTCGTCAAATTAAAGTTGATAAAGAAAACACAACAATAGTTGAAGGCAATGGTCAAGCAAACGAAATCAAAGCTAGAATTGCTTCATTAAAAGTACAAATCGAAGAAACATCTTCTGAATACGATAAAGAAAAGCTACAAGAAAGACTAGCTAAACTTGCAGGCGGCGTAGCTGTTATACAGGTTGGCGCTGCAACAGAATCTGAAATGAAAGAAAGCAAAATGCGTATTGAAGATGCTCTTAATGCAACTAGAGCAGCTGTTGAAGAAGGTATCGTACCTGGTGGCGGCGTTGCACTTTGCAATACAATCCCAGCAGTTGAAAAGCTTCTCGCTACAACACAAGGCGATATAAAAACTGGTGTTGCTATCGTACTAAGAGCTCTTGAAGAGCCAGTACGTCAGATAGCAACAAATGCAGGTCTTGAAGGTTCCATAATCGTAGAGAAGATCAAAAGCAACGACAAACCAGGTTATGGCTTCGATGCTGCAACAGATGAATACGGCGATATGGTGGCAAAAGGCATCTTGGACCCAACAAAGGTTACAAGAAGTGCTCTACAAAACGCTTCAAGCATTGCTTCTATGCTACTTACAACTGAGAGCTTAGTAACAGATATTCCAGAAAAAGAACCTGCTGCTCCTATGGGTGGCATGGGCGGCATGGACGGAATGTATTAATAGACACTACACAAAAAGACCGGTTTTACCGGTCTTTTTTATTTTATACTCTCTTAATTAAAGGAAAAACAAGTAAAATACAGAAATATTATGTATATTTATGTTAATTTTATAAAGAGGTGTTTTTTTGTACGAATATAAGTTTGTAAAAGATGAAGTTATATTACCACTTTTTGGGCCAACAGAACCCGTATATGATTACCATAAAATTATTGAAGAACATGCAAAAGAAGGATGGCGATTAGTTCAAATATTTTCCCCTGCTATTGGTACGGGCTTTGGAGGTAATGTTAAATACTTTGAATTAATTTTCGAAAGAGAAGTAGAACAAGGCTAATATTAAAACAAAAAAGGAACCGCTCCGGTTCCCTTTTAAAATGCTATTAAATTCTATACAAACTATTCTTCGTTAACTGCAAGTGATCTACCCGAAATCTCATAGATAGCGTGCATAAGGTCTTTTGCATCTGTATATTTGCTAACTTTGTCTACTTCTACTTCTGCACCATTTAATATCTTATCTTTAGAAGGCACAGATCTTTCGAGTTCTTTTATTCCGTACAAGAATTTCTCTACAGTATCAAGCGCAGCAGTCTCAACATTGATAAGGCTATCCCTAAAAGACGTAAGTAAATCATACATCTCTTGTTGCTTTTTCTCTGCCTCTGCTACTATTCTTTCAGCCTCAGTTTTAGCCTTCAGCTCTATATTCTTTATCTTTTCGTTAGCTTCTTTAAAAGCCGCTAGCATCTCGTTCTGCTGCTGATCCATAACAGAGATTTTTTCTAAAAGCTTTGCAATTTCGCTTTCTTTCTCCTCTATTATCAAATCTTTAGCACTTATTTCGTTTAAATAATAATTTTCTTTTGTGTTCAATAGTTCTGTAACGCTTTGCACATTATACCCAAACAAGCTTTTTTTCAATTCCATAACGATACCTCACTATCTTTTAATACTTTTTAGTAAATCATGTTTTAAATCGTATAACTTTTGCGATAAATCGACTTTATATTCCTGAGGTCTTAGCAAACGCTTATATTCATCCCAGAAAGTATCGAAATCTTCTTTAGCATATTTCTGAATATCCAATAGTTCTGGTGACTTGTATACTTGCTTGCCGTCAATAAAGATTGGCACTAGAAGGTCTTTAGTATAAAAATTAGTTAGTGTCATCTTCTTCCACGTTTCAATTGGATGGAATATCTCAAGTGGTTTACTTTCGTCTATGCTTTCATAGTCTAGCATTATTATATCTGCAAGAGCTTTGTGCGCGTCTTTATCGTATATTCTAACTATCTTTTTATAGCCAGGGATCGTAATCTTATCAACATTTTCTGATACTTTTATTTTAGGTATGAGCTTACCATCTTTTTCTTGTGCAGAAAGCTTATATACACCACCAAGCGATGGCATTGGATCGCTTGTGATTAGTTTAGTACCCACACCCCATACATTTATTTTAGCTCCTTGAGCTTTTAGATCCCGAATTAGATACTCATCTAGATCACCGGAGGCAAATATGCTTGCACTTTCGAATCCTTCTTTATCAAGCATCTTTCTCGCTTCCTTACTTAAATACGCAAGATCGCCTGAATCAAGTCTAATCCCTTGTGGCTCATAGCCTTTTTCTCTTAGTTCTTTAAACACTGTTATTGCGTTTGGCATTCCACTTTTTAGAGTATCATATGTATCAACCAGAAGTAAACAACTTGTTGGATAAATGCTAGCATATGCTCTAAAAGCTTCAAGCTCACTATCAAAACTCATAACCCAGCTATGACCATGCGTGCCTTTTGCCGGTACGTTATATAACTGACCTGTCATAACGTTAGATGTGGCAACACAACCACCAATTATTGCAGCTCTTGCTCCGTATATGCCTGCGTCAGGCCCTTGCGCTCTTCTAAGTCCAAACTCAAGAACTCCGTCATCTCCAGCAGAATAGACTACTCTACTTGCCTTTGTCGCTATAAGTGTCTGATGATTAATTATGTTTAAAACTGCTGTTTCAATAAGCTGCGCTTCCATAAGCGGAGCCTTTACTCTGATAAGAGGTTCAGCAGGAAAAGCAACTGTGCCCTCCTTCATTGCATAAATCTCGCCAGTAAATTTCATTGTCTTAAGATAATCAAGAAACTCTTCATCAAAAAGATTTAAAGATCTTAAGTACTCGATATCTTTTTCATTAAATGTAATATTTTTGATATATGAAATAAGCTGTTCCAGTCCTGCAACAACTGCATAACTAGTACTAAAGCCTGTCCTTCTAAAAAACACATCAAAAACTGCATCTTCAGTTTTATTATATTTAAAATACCCATACATCATAGTAAGCTGGTATAGGTCTGTCATCATTGTCAGATTACGCATAGTTTACTCCTTGCAATTATTAAAAATTATCGACAATCTTATTTTTATTTTTATAGTTTCTATATATAAGTACGGCTGCACTAAATATTACAAGCACTATGCTAAGCATTTGGGAAGCGCGTATTACGTTTGGTATAAGCCAAAGCGAATCAGTCCTAAGGCCTTCAATGAATGATCTGCCCAGCCCATAAAGAAGTAAATATAGCAAAAATACATTGCCTTTTTTAGGTATCTTTCTAGAATAAAAAAACAAAAATATGAAAACTAAAAAGTTCCATGCTGATTCATAAAAGAAAGTCGCTAGCTGCCATGTTTGTGTGTTATCAATATAAACTGCATACGGAAACCATTGTAAGTTTTTGTCCGTAACTAAGCCGCCATACGCCTCTTGATTAAAAAAATTGCCCCATCTGCCAAACGCTTGGCCAAGAATGAGAGACGGAGTACAAATATCCAGTAATTCAAATGGGCTTATTTTTTTACGCTTACAGAATATAAAAGCTGTGATAACACCACCTATAACTCCTCCATAAATGGCGAGTCCTCCCTCCCATATTCTAAAGATGGAAAGCAGGTTATCCTTATAATTGCTCCATGTGAAAATGACAAAGTACAAACGAGCACAAATTATAGCAATTGGTACAGCCACAATAACAAAGTCCAAAATTATTTCCGGATCAAAACCTCTTTGTTTTGCAAAATACATTGCAATAATAACACCAAGAGCAATTGAAGAGGAAATAATCAGACCGTAAAAATGAACAGGTATACCAAATAAATAAAAAGCAATGGGATTCATATATCATCCTCCATTACTTTATTATAGAACTACAAAAAAATACTGTCAACAAACTATACAGCTCAATAAGAATATAAAAAAAGCGGGTTGTTCCCGCCTTTCCCGAATCGCTCTTATTCTATTCCAATACTGAGTCCATTTTCTGTTGCAATTGTTCTGCTGATAATCCAGTCTCTTTTGAAATATCTTCAATATCATAATAGTATGTAATATTATCGGTTATTATAATATTGGTTAATGAGGAATCTTTGGCTACCATAGCGTTTGCAATTTCTTGCTCAAGAGCATCTGTAAGGTCTCCGTTATATTTGTCTCTATCGAACATAACGCCTACCAATGCATTCTCACCATTTCTTACTACAACGGCGCTTTTAATCTTGCTTATATTAACAATTGCATTTGATAGAGTAAGATTTGTTGCCTTAGTTGTAGAAACAGTTGTCGCTATTGGAGATGCCAATATAGATGGTTGTACTGTAGTTGTTATTGGTGATTCCATAGCATTAATTGATGCAATCGGCCCCGCTGATGGCAAAGCTGTAATCTGGTAAGTAGCTGTGGGCATAGGTGTTGCTGTTGTCCCTGCTCCCCAATAGCATCCAGATAGCCCAACCGATATTGCTCCTAAACATAAAAAAATTGTTGTAAATTTTCTTTTCACATATTCCGCCTCCTAATATAGTATTTTTTACTAATGTGCCCAAAATATCATAATTAATAATGCCAATTAATGGCAACATGCTGTCTTCTATTTTGCTCTTGTATAAACCTCACTTCTATTGACACTAACGTGTAAACGCCTTATACTATGATTCGAGCACTATTTTGCTTAAAACTATAATTAAACTAAACATTTATGCTTTGATGAATATTAATAATGTTATATTTCTTTTTAAATAATTTGGAAGAGTATCGAAGTGGTCGTACCGAGCTTGACTCGAAATGTAATGTGGAAAGTGGAAGTCGTGTAGCCCGGAAGCCTTGTATTTAAGCCATTTTTAACGCCCTTGGAGTTCGATTCAGACTAAATTTTCGAGCTGTTCTATCCGAGTTCTATCCGAGGGCTTTTAAAAAATTTCATATACGGAGGAGTACCCAAGTGGTGAAGGGGTCGCACTCGAAATGCGATAGGTCGGCAACGGCGCGTGGGTTCAACCCCCACCTCCTCCGCCAACGGTTTGGAGCTGTCAGTCATTATTGATTGACAGCTCCAACCATTTTTAGGGTCAAGCTGTTACCGATAATCTCCGCTGTCTTTTGCTTAGAATGATATTCCAGATGTCCGTAGGTATTTACGGTTGTCCGAATGTCACTGTGTCCCACCCAATCCCTGATACGCTCCATTGGCACTTCGTTTGCCATCATCAACCCTACGCATGAATGCCGGAGGTCATGGAACCTGACATGGGGCAGTCCGGCTTTTTTCAGCAAATCACGGTGCCTGTTGGTAATATAGTCAGGGTCAATGATTTCGCCTAACTGGTGTACAGAGATATAACCGAGCCATTCCGTGCTGTATGAATTTCCACAAAGTGTTTTAAGCTCCTTGTTTTCAGCTATCTTTGCCTTTATCCTTTCCTCAACATACGGGATGAGAGGATAGGTGCGGTTGCTTAAATCTGTCTTGAGCTTATCGGATGGGATATACAGCTTTTCTCCGTCAATGGTTGCCGTGGTAATTGTGTGGTTCGCCCGGAAAAACTTGTGCCGGAAATCAAACTGCGATTCCCGTGTCCCTACACATTCACTACGCCGCATACCGTAAAAGCCTCCAAGCAGTATAGGAATTTCGATAATGTCACCTACGATAAACTCAAGATAATACTGCATTTGGTCAGCGTTCAGTGTAGCCGCATTGTATTTTTCAATCTTATGCAAAGTAATCGCGCTGTTCGGGTTTACCTCAATCATCCTACGGCTGATAGCGTAGTTTAATACCTGATTGATAATGGTATAATCCTTTGCTACTGAGGCTTTTTTTAAGCCGTTTTTCAAACGATGCGTGTAAAACCCCTTTAACAAATCCGGCGTGATTTCCTGCAATGTGCAGCCGTAAGTCTTGAATGTTGGAGATAGGTTGCGTTTAATATTATCCGCATATCCCGCCCAAGTGTTCAACTTGATTGTTTTATCAAAGTTGAAATCTTCTCCTACGACAACATTACTTGGATGTCTGAACGCAAGCCATTCCATCATCAAGTCAGCAAACAAAGGATTCCGAGATTCGTTTTCCGTATCAATAACGGGTTGCTCCTGACCAGGAGTCTTCTTTGTCTTTTTAGGGACTGTATCGACTACGCCGTTCTTCAAATCAATTGAATATTGGATTCTTTCCGACAGGCATTTGTTTTCTGCTTCTTCTTTGTTTTCCTCGGTGGCCGAAAGCCCCGTAGAAATCCAAAGCGGTTTTCGCTTTCCGTCCTCAACCTTGCGGTTAAGGACAATGTAATAGGTATTCTTTTTGGTCGTTATGAAACCTCCGACCAATTCTTCCTCGGTCAATTTGACCATTTTTAGCATTTTGGTGAGTTCCATATGCTTCCTCCTTTCAAGATACTCACCACCTGCCGTTGACATAATAAGAATAGCACAGCAAGGATGATTTGTTAAATGTGTGAATTCAATTTTTTATTTGCTATCGTTAGTTACACCGATCCGCAAATAGCTTAATAAAAAAGGCTTGGGGATTCTGTATGATCTCCCAACCTTTAAACATTCAATTTTATTCTCTTGTATTAAGGTATAACCGGTTTTCAAACTGATACCGAGTATTTCACACATTTGCTTCATGTCCAGTACATCGGGGTATTTTCTCAGCATAATGCGATAGGCTTTTTCTTGTGATAAAGTTTCGTTCATAATTACGCCCCCTTATCTCAAGCCGAGGCTGACCGCCAAAGCTGTATCAACCTTTTGCATATCGGTCAGGTCAAGCGCGCCGACGTAATCTTTCAAACGCCGTTTATCAATCGTTCGGATTTGCTCCAGCAGGACTATGGATTCTTGTTCCAATCCGTTTGCGTTTCTCAAAAGATGATGTGTAGGTAAAGTCGCTTTTGTAGCGGACTTGCTGGTGATCGCCGCGACAATGATTGTCGGGCTGTGTCGATTGCCTATATCATTCTGGATACACAAAACAGGACGGATACCGCCCTGTTCGCTGCCGATCACGGGGTTTAGATCGGCGTAATACATATGACCTCGTAAAATTGTTTTTGCCATTATTTTAGACCTCCCTTGAAATTTCACACCCTTCGGGTATGTAGGGAAGCCGGACATATAGCTTTTAAGATTGGTAAGGCATAAAAAGATACAGTCTCTTTTTCTCATAATCTGCTTGTGTCCGGCTTCTGTAATTTCAAGCGTCTTTATTTGTCCTCGACACCCCAAGACACTGTGCGGTAAATAACCGCACCGCTTATAAAAAGCGTGGGAAGTCATCAAGCGGCTGGCTGCTTACCAGCTCCACGGGAGTTTCACCCCAACTATGGTTCTCACAGAGCTGCCCTCATTGGTTGCGACGGCTCACAGCATACGCTGCTTCAACGCTCGACCTGTGACTGGACAGGAGTATCTTTAACCCCATTGCCTGTTATCGCCGTACCGGGGGCAACCCGGTATTTATAGCCGGAAGTTTATCGCTCATTGTGGACAACGGACAATCAGGTAAATATATAAGTGATCCCTGTTCCTGTGTTCCACGACATCATGGCGCAACCGCTAACGTGGCTACCGCTCATCACGGTAACAATGGGAATGTGCTTGATGAATGGGTATTCAGTTGTCAAATTTCAAACCCATTCACCGCTCGAAAGAGGAAAACAGGTGAGGGTGTTTTTATTCCCTCACCTGTTTCCACACTCAGAGCCGATTTGTCAGGTCTAATCTTCAAGATTTTTTAATTTCTCTCGGATTCTTTTTTCTGCCAACATGACAGATTCACAAGCCGATTGTTTTTTACAGCCCTCCATCTCCGCGATTTGCTCATAGGTAAAACCAAATTCGTGATGTAGGACAAACCGCCGCCGTTGAATTCCAGGCAATTCTACGATTGACTGCCGCAAATGCTCGTTCCGCAAGCTGTCAAAGACGGTTTCCTCAACTCTCTCTGATGGACGCAATGCCCGATTATAGAGCGTTTCGTCCGTTAAGTCTGATTGCTCGATGTGCCGCTCATCGGAACGCCGCAGATTGCGCTCTTGCTTCACGAAACGGCAAAACTCCAAATAGACAGGCCGTGATACCTCGGTTTCCCGTGGGATGGCTTGTCCATCCGAAAAGGAAACATAGTAGTGCGTAATACCCTCGACAATCTCTGTTCGCAGGGTATACGGATTTGTATTATCAAACATTGTCCTTTCTCCTATCTGAATTTTTTTTGAAATTCAGATAGGAGAGGGGGACTGCGGCAGCCTGTACCGCTTACAGGCTTGTCCAATTGATACGCAACAGAAAAAGAGCCAAATTTACCCCTTAAAATTAAGGGCGTAAATTTGGCTCTGCGATAGAAGCGATCTTTATTTTTTTGAAATTTATTGTTGAATGCTATATCAGCACACAAACAAAAATATGTAATCTATCAGTCATATTCCTACGCTCCACCGTATGGTATAACCACCTACCATACGGTCAGCTTTGCTTTAGGCGGTTATATCACGCCAAATCTATATATTTCTATTTTTGAATGTTCTATAACCTGCTTTATGCTGGTCTTTTTCATTAACCACCTATCTGACAGCTTTTTCACAAAAAATGCATCAATCCTATTAAGTCAACAAATTTCGCAGATAAAATTAAAACCGCCCGATTGGTTTTTATACCAAATCGGGCGGTCTGTAAGGAATTATAAAATTATGAGTTCTTCGTCGCATATTACTACACATCCTTTCTGTTATTCTTTCATCCTCTTTTTTATCAATCTGTGCAATATTAATATTACATCCGTATGTCCGTCAATCTATTCGCTGTATGAATTACATCTTCATGCTATAATGAAAGTTTGGTAAAAAAGCACTCGTATTCATAGATGTTTACAGCCACGGTTTTACACGCTTTTACTTCTTTTTCGACGTATCTGAATACTTCCGCAGGAGTTATATGTACCCCATCACAAAATATTTTGTCATCTATAAGGATAGAAATGGGCAATAGCGTTATATTCATAGTGTTTATTATTTCAGGAGAGAGGTCACAGACACTATTCGCAGTTATTTTAATCATAGTTGTTGCACCTCTTTTGAACGGCTTATTTCGACTTTTTTATTTTCTCTCGTATCAGGTAGATGTTCCAATATATCGCCGGGCTGACAATTCAAAGCTTTACAAATGGCTTCCAAAGAAGTAAAACGAATTAGTTTAGCCTTATTTGATTTTAAGATTGATAGATTAGACCTTGTAATTCCTGCCATTTCTATGAACACAGGAAAAGGAATTTTTTGCTGTATCAGTATTTTTTCAAGTTTGATTATAATGGGCATGGCGACCACTCTCTCTATTTCAACGTCAGACGCATGAATATATAAATTGTTGATATATGAAGCACAGCCGCAAGCTGCCTTGCCGCTCCAGTCCCCGTAAAAACAAGGCAATAAGAACCCTTGTCTATGTGGCCGGTTGGACGCGGCTACAACCGTAAACCTGCCATGAATGCTACAATGACGTTATTCCAACAATCTTAACTGCACTCGCGGTTATAAATCGAAAACAGATCTGAGTGTGTTAAAAAGATTGCTGATTTCTATGACGATCATTGACAGGGTAATAATAAGACCCGCCAGAGCAACCATCATCGCCTGTTCTTCTCTGCCGGCCCTTATTAAGAGCTGGTTGAGCATGGTTACGGTGATTCCGATTGCCGCAATTTTAAATATCAGATCCACCTCCATGTTTGGTTCGTCCTTTCGATGCTTCAATGTTTTGGTTAAAATAACAGCAGCACGATGCCCAGCCCTGACTGTACCCGGGCTACCTTTTATCATCCTCGCCCAGCAGTATGTTTTTAAGTTTTTGAAAGGCATCCGTATATTTTAAAGATCGTAAATCCGGAAAAGCCCTGACTATTCTCATATTTTGTATACGGCTCAGATTAAAAAGTGCTTTAATGCGCTCATTATAAAAATCGCTTTCTTCAAATTTGTTCAATATAGAATCTTTAAGCTCTCCGGCGCGTTTTGTATATTGCCCCAAAAAGCTGTTTATTGCTGTTTGTATCTCTTTCAGCCGGGCGTTCAGATGCAGAAGGTGACGCACAGTAACAAACAAATCCAACATAACAATAATAAATATAACAAGTGATAAAGCAATTTGCAGCCAATCTGGCAGTTGATTAATTAGACCTACGGCAATAGGGTGGACATACTTGATAAGTAGCACCGACAGCGCCCCGAAGACAACAGCACCTATAAGGCTGACCCGTCCTTGAAAATTAAAACGATAGTTTGAATAATCCCACCATTTGGCATTAAATAACTTTTCTAGCAACACCGCGGTAATATACTCGACCGTACAGGATAAAAGCATACCGGCAAAAAACAGAACAATTACGTTATTATCCATTTTGTGATACAAAACAAATATAGAAGCTAAAGATCCGAAACCGTATACCGGGCATAACGGACCATTCAGGAATCCACGATTCACAAGCCTTCGTTCACCTATTGAACAAACAATGGATTCATAAACCCATCCCATACAGCTATATGTAATAAACCACAAAAAGTATTTTGATAAAACAAGCAAAGAAACCCTCCTTTTCTTTCCCTTGGGACACCGGATCTTTTATTTGCATACTACTTTTCACTGCCAAAGAAAAACAGTCCGAGAAAATCTGGTCCGGTGTGAGAACCGATAATCGGTCCAATATTACTGATTGAAAATTCCTTTACTTCAAACCTTTTTTTCACCATAGTAGCAAGAGTTACTGCATCGTTGATACAGTCTCCATGGCCGATAAAGATTGCTTGTTCTTTCGGTTTAACACAAAATTCCCCCATATATTCAACAAGTTCTCCAAGAGACTTAAGCCGTCCTCGCACTTTCCCTCTCAGAACAAGATGACCTTCCATATCGACATGAAGAATTGGTTTTACAGAAAGCATAGTGCCGACTAAAGCTGCCGAAGCGCTCAATCTGCCTCCGCGTTTTAAATGATTCAAGTCATTTACAGTAAACCAATGACATAAGTGATCACGATTTTGAAACACCCATTCCTTCAAGCCGTCTATGTCCAAACCTTCGTCTTTTTTCATTGCAGCGTGATATACTAGCATACCCTGTCCTACGCTGGCACAACGTGAGTCCACACAGTATACTTTTTGCTCAGGGTACCTTTCCGCTAATTCTTTTGCAGCTATTATTGAAGATTGAAATGTCCCACTCAACCCTGATGAAAAAGCTATATATAGAATATCCAGACCGCGTTTTAAAACAGGTTCGAAGTAATCTTTAAAATCTGAGCTATTGATTTGCGACGTTTTAGCTATATTCCCCGATCGGAGCATTTCATAGAATTTAAAATACTCAAGTTCTCTGCCATCCGGATAATGTTTATAGTTTTTCCCGTCTATTTCAAAATGCATAGGAATAACACAAAAACGGTTGTTTATGAACTCTTCCGGAAGGTCCGACGCGGCGTCAGTAAAAATAACATAATCGTTTATCATGGTAAACTCCCTGCAACATGGCTGTCGCTTTTATGGAAAGCGTAAGCCAGAATTGGTTTTCCGCTCTGAAGGAAATCGCCGGGATTTTTTAAACGGCAACCTCCCGGACCTTACCGTCGCACTTGGTGCAAGCAGCGCAACCATGCGTTTCACTCCAAATCCGATCTGCGGATACAGCCCAATTTTCGGCAGCATCCTCACATTTTGTGCTGAGATCACGCACATTCTCCGGCTGCATGAAATCGGTGGATTTTGCGCCAGACGCCTCAACCATTTCCGTCAGCCTGCCGGGATTATCAAGCAGGGGGCATGGCCGCAGATGATTTTCATTAAACGGTTGATTCCGGTGATATTGCATGAAAAGCGGAGATTGCAGTGCTTCAAGCAGTGTTTTTTCATGAATACTTGAGTCTGAGTAGTGAATAAAGGCGCAAGGCTCAATATCACCCGCGGCATTGATATGTAAATATCGGCGACCACCTGCGATACAGCCTTCCGCGTATTCGCCGTCGTTCCAGAAGTCCATAGTGAACAGCGGCTTTGTTTCGCGGAAGTGACGGATCTGGCGATACATAAATTCACGTTGCCCGGCGGTTGCCAACAGGTTCGGTACCGCGTCCGCTCCCACCGGCATATAGGTAAAAAACCACGCGAATTTCACACCTTTATCGATCATAAAATCGAAAAACTCTTCACTGCCGATCACTTCTGTGTTATAGCGGGTATAACAGAGAGAAGCGCCGAAAATGAGCTTTTTTCTTTTCAGGATTTCCATGGCGCGAATAACTGCCTGATATGTACCCTTTCCGCGGCGGGAATCCGTCGCCTCCTCAAATCCTTCAATACTGATGGCGGGTACAAAATTCTTGACGCGCAGCATTTCGTCAGCAAACGCCTCGTCAATCAGCGTACCGTTAGTGAACGCAAGGAACTGACAATCGTTGTGCTTTTCGCAGAGACGGATAATATCCTTTTTGCGTACAAGCGGTTCCCCGCCGGAATAGATGAAAAAATATACCCCCAGTTCCTTACCCTGCCGGATGATACTGTCCAGCGTCTCATACTCCATGGACAACTTATTCCCATATTCAGCAGCCCAGCAGCCGGTGCATTTAAGGTTACAGGCCGAGGTGGGGTCCATAAGAATCGCCCATGGAATATTACAGTCGTATTTATCTCGGTTTGCTTCTTGTGTCGGCCATCCGATGAAGCTCTCATTCAATATGAAATTATTAAAAAATGCTTTTCGCACTTTCGGGTCAATATCAGACCACATGCTGAGGATCAACTGATACCAGTTATTCTCCTTATCTTCAATGATCTTGCGCATTGTATTAAGCTGATTTTCCATTGCGTTTTTTTGATCGAAACGATCCAGCCAATTCAAAAGCTTCGGGACATTTTTTTTCGGATTGGAATTCAAGTAGGTATACGCCAGTTTAATCCCTGTAGAACTGATTATTTTATTCACGATATGACCTCCAATTAAAATATGTTTACAAATGAAGTGTATCATATCGCATATCTCTGAGTAATTAGACGGAAAAGGGCTTGTGTAAAGTTTCTTTACACAAGCCCTTTTCTGTCAATAGAGTGCATTTGCTATTTGAGGTATATTAAATGTACAGATTGATTCGTATATCTTTATGTGAGAAAGGAGTTGTTTGATGATGGAACTGCAGCACAGGCTGATAAAACAAACCATTAATATCGCCATCAGCAAGGCAATAGAAGATATGAAAGGCAATACAAGGCGCGGCATAAGGAACCTGATTGATTTAGGTCTGCTTTTTTCGCAAAACAAAAATACCACATGGTTTTTTAAAACCTCTAAGAAAGTCATATCCAATCCGCGAAACCCTTATAATGCGCTGGCCGCAAGGATTATTTCCGACATCGACAACGATACCATAAAAACGGTTGGGCTGAATCTTGGATATAATAGTCTGATTTATGGCGCCAACAAGCTGCGGAAAAAGCAGGAAGCCATAGGACTCGCAATTCCGTGGCTTTTGATTTTCAATAAGTTTGGTTCACATCCCGATACCTTTCATCACATTGAAAGTCTCGTATCTGCCGGGCAGGAGCTGGGAATTTATAGTTATGTGTTCTGCCCTCAGAATACATACGAGTTCGAATCGCTGAGCAAAATTACAAAACAATTTAAGGAATGCCTGTTTATATTTCAAGTGCCATCTATGTTGATTACAGAAGAGATGATGCAGTCTCTCAAAAGTAACCATAATACCATCGTTTCCATCCAGCTTGAAAGTGATGATCTCAACTGCGAAAGCACTGTTAAGGCTTGCGAAATATTAAAACAAAACCGCTGTCTGTATGGTTTTCAGGTAACTTATAGAGAGGATAATGCGAATAAAATAGCCACACCGGAATATATTCGTTCCGCAATTGGACTCGGTAATTTATTTGGGGTATATGTTGCCGATCATGGTGTTTCAGAAGTGTGTCGGAAGTCGGTATACGATTTTGTCTGTAATGAACGAGGAGAAAAAGGACAATCTTTAATCACTTTGGAGTGGTGCCGTGATATTCAGAATATCAGCGAAAGAATTCTATCCAGTGATGGATATTTGTCTGTTAACTTGACCGAAAGGATGTATTGTGAATACATCAAAGTAAAAGATGTACTGACCAAATCGCTTCTTGAAATACTTCAGAGCAATCAGCCCTGTGTAAGTTGCTGATCCTGTTATGCGAGGATAAAATCATTATGAAAGTTTCAAGCAAAAACTGCCCTCTGAAACCCGCTTATCTTAACGTCTGTTCGCTTTTTAAGGAGGTTTGTTGCATTCATGAAAAAAACTACTGAAAATATTTGGAATGAAGCAAATATACTTACGATTTTAAGAATTGCTTTCATACCTGTCTATATCGTTATCTATGGAAAAGGCTATCATAATGGAGCGTTGATCGTATTTCTCCTAGCCAGTCTGACGGACTTTTTGGATGGGAGAATTGCAAGAAAATATCATTTGGTCACTAACTTTGGAAAGTTGATGGATCCTCTTGCTGATAAGCTGATGTGCTTGACGGTACTGCTTTCTCTTGTATCGTCAGGGACAGTACAATGGATTCCTGTCGTTCTTGTGATGACAAAAGAGCTTTTTATGCTGATAGGCGGTACTTATCTTCTCGGAAAAGGTATTGTGGTACAAAGCCATATGATCGGAAAGGCAGCTCAGTGGTTGTTAATTACTGCCATATGCATGAGTTTCTTCCACGATTTCTTTACAAGTTGGATACTGCCCGTAGACATTATATTGCTATGGGTAGCTGTAATAGTGTCTTTATTGGCGCTAATATTTTATGCCGTCAATACTTTTAAAACTTCTCTATCTTGAAGGTCGATGGGGCAGTCACCCTTGCCGCGCTGTTATCAATATGCTATATGTGCTGGAAACGGGCAGCGACGTCATTCCATGGATCATTATGTGTTATCGTGGTCGTAATAAAATATCTGTTTGATAATGATAAAATAAATTTTTCAAGCAGTAAGTCAGGATCGATTTGAGTTGTATGAAATAAAGGATCGTGTTTGCGCCAGCCGCACGGATACAAACGGAATCATGAAGCTGGCAGGAGCAATGGACATCATCCAAGACTGCTCTCTGTCATGGATAGAATCGGAACCTTCCTTTCGAGACTATCTTGTCAGCAACAATCTGGGTATGTTTGTTATATCAAGGCAGGTCGATATTGTGAGGCTGCCGGTATATGGTGAAAAGATTGCCGCAAGAACGAGCATCTTTTCGTGTAAGAGTTTCTGCGGATATAGGAATACGGTTCTGTATGGTGAAGACGGTCTGCCCTGCTTGTTGACATGGAGTCTCGGCACATTTGTAAACATGGATACGGGAAAAATAGCAAGGTTGCCGCAGAGTGAGGTTGACAAGGTTACTATGGACGGTAGAATTGATATGGAATATCTGGACAAAAAGATTCTTTTACCGGATAAACCAAGCCGATGTTCGGGTTCTGTTACAGTTAAGCGCAGTTATATCGATTTATATCACCATATGAATAACGTGAAATATATTGAGGTTGCGCTGGAGCTTTTACCGGAAAAATTTATCATCAACAAATTGAGGATTGAATACAAAAAGCCTGCAAAACTGGGTGATCTGTTGTATCCTAAAATTATAGAGGGCTATCTGGCGAACTGGTATATTCTTTTACTTGATTCACAGGATAATCCATATGCGATCATGGAATTTTCTTAAGCTATGTCGATACATATGAATAAACTAAGGCATCTGTATTGCAGCGCGGCTGTCTATCCTTTTCATCTTTCGGCTGACTTTTTATGAGTTGCTGCCTTCCTGTAGTTGTGACTTTAGACCTTTTTGGCCGCGTTGATTCAAGCAATAACCACTCATGAAATAATGTTTGGTTTTCTGGTTCCCCGAATGTTCTTCACCGCTAACACAAACAAAGAACGTATGGTCTGAAACAGGAACTTTTTTGTTTCATCATCCATATCTTTCATTGCTCCAAGCACGGCAACAGCTCTTTTCGGCCAATCACCCGTCAGGTCATAAAAAGTTGTCGCATTCGTCGCTTGAATGATCTGAAAAAGGGTATTCACAAACAACTCCCGTTTTTGGTCATCAAAGGTGTTGACCCACTGGTTCAATGTTCCATTCATGTACAGCGCGCTTTTGGTGACTGACGGGATATACTCAAAATCATCGCCGTTAATAAGCCATGAAAAGGGATCGTGTTGCATAATCCATACACGACCACTTTTTATTACAGAATAATTTTCTTGATTTTGTAACAGCATTCCAATGATAGAAGACTGCGGCAGTGTTTTGTAGATCCTGCCTTTCATAGTTAAATAGTCGTCGTCCAGAAAAAAATGATCTTGGAATCCGGGACCGTCATGGCTGAAAACATCTGTGATCCTGTCTTGAACGGATCGACGGCATTTTACGGCGGAATACACCGCAATATTTCCACCCTTGGAATGACCGCCTATTTTTATGGGAAGGCAAATCTGATCCGTAACCGCATTCAGATATGCGGTGCCTTCCTCCTGTGACGGGACAGGACTGGTAAAAGCCATATTAAAATCTTCTTTCCATCCAATAAAGGTTGCATCTGTTCCGCGGTATGCAATGTAAGCGGAGCCATCGCTCAGAAGATAGGTGACGGCGGAAAATTGTTTCTCCATCTTATCATCTAACTGATTTACGTAAAATATCAGTCTCGTATCACGAAACCGTGGACTGTTTACAAACGCAGAAAACAATTTCCGATTGCTTTTACTGTCCCTTACCTCATGAAATAACGCATCCGGATTATCCACAACAGCAATTTCTCGGATCGACACAGGGACCACAAAATTTGATAAGCCGGGTACAATGCCGTCAAAATTAATATACGCCAATTGGGACAGCACCAAGCTATCCACAGTGTTGAATTGTTTTTCTGCAAAGGAATGTTTTGCTTCTGTGACGTAATTAACGATATTATTCATACTCGCTCCAATTTCTGCGCAAGTTTTTACGCATACTGCCTATATTTCATTTTGCGACGGATGCTTTTCAGTCCCGATTTTCCAATTCGCGCAATATGCTTCCGTCAAATAAAGCGCGCATTTTCGTTATATACTCTGCGGGGTCGTCTTTCATACCGTTGTTTGCCCAACGGACGATAAAAGCTACAAAAGCTGTTGCAAAAAATGAAACTGTAAAATCCCATTTGTTCTGATCATATTCTGTATTTTGCATGCTCTCAATCGCTGTTATAGAAATATCACCAAGATAGCTATGCAGATATTCCGGAAAGGAATTCTGACCGGTAGTGTTGAGCGCACTCTTATAAAATATCTTATTTTGCTGCATGTAACAACACAAGTTTTTTAGGCCGTCCGTCCAATGTTCGAGGGTATTATAATCTGTCATAAAGCGGGCGGTTTCCGTATAATAAATCCAATTCATCAAGTCATATTTATCTTTAAAATGGTAGTAGAACGATTGCCTTGTCAGATCACAGTCACAGACAATATCCCCTACGCTGATTTTGTCAAATGGTTTTCTCCTCATCAGCTTTTTCAAAGAATCTGCGAGAGCCAGTTTTGTTATATTCGAATCGGACATTGCAACTCCACCCCCAATGCTCTCTAAAAATTTATTTTATGGTGTATCCTTCTGACGTAATTCGCTATTACCGTTTTGAATTTGCTTTTTTCTGTCAGTATACTTTTTTATAACAAAAAGGTTGATGAACATCTGTTGTGCGATTTGATAAACATTCCCGGTTATCCAGTAAAGGCCCAGCCCGGCAGGGACGGTAAACGCAATCACTCCGCTCATAATGGGCGAAATCAAAGCCATATTCTTTTGAATCGATGTCTGGGCCTTTCTTTTGTCTGTTTTTTCTGCATCTTTAGAGACTTCTTCCGCTTTTTCGGTGGCTTTCATAGAATACATTACCGATATGTAGGATGTAAGAGCGGACAGCACCGGGATCAAAAGTAAAAGGAAGCTATGTATATTTGCATCAGAGCTGATATAATTGCCGGGATTCCATGCGGGCACTGCTCCGAGATTTATCCCAAAAAACTCCATATTCAACAGATCTTCCGGTTTTAATAAATGAAATATTGTTTGAAGCTGTTCCGTATGGTTATTGTAATAGGCGATGATGCTCAGATCTTTCATATTCATAATTTTTTCAGCCCCCTGCGGTATCAGTTCATAGAGCTGCGTTATCATCTCGGGGGATTTACCTGCCATATATTTTAAAGGCTGGGAGATTACATAGTATAGAGAAAACAAAATCGGCATTTGTATCAGCAGGGGAAGGCAGCCCCCGGCCGGATTCACTTTGTTCTCCTGATAAAACTTCATCATCTCCGCGCTTTGCTTTTCCTTATCATCCTTATATTTGTTTTGAATTTCCTGCATCTGCGGCTGGAGCTCGCTTATTTTTGACGTTGATTGAACCTGCTTTACGGTCAGGGGAAGCATCAGCGTCTTTATTCCCACTGTAAAAAGTATAATTGCAATCCCATAATTCTGAAACGCAATGTTATCATAGATAAATTTTAAGACAATCCCCATCGGGATAGCAATGAAATCAAACATACTGTTTTAATTCCTTCCTCGGAAACGTCACTAATAGCACAGTAAACTTTTGAGTCTGCGCACATGATCTATTTTCCCGAAATTAAAAATCTCCATAAGCGCACAATATTTATCTGCTGCGGCTACAACATATGCCTCCTTGTATTTCGGAGGATTAAAGGTTAACGGCCACATATGCCTGCTTATAACATTTCGTTCCCGTTCATTTAAATGAAAATATTCATCCGCATTCCGCAATGCGATGCGTGGATGTATAAAGCCATGTAGTCCCTTGTATGGTTTTTCAGCATGCCAGTCATACAGAAAAAAGTCGTGGAGAAGACCGCCTCTGGCCGCAGATCGATAATCAAGCCCCATCTTTCTGCAAATCAGATAACTGCTGTATGACACATAAAGGCTATGCTCCAGGCAATCGATATCGCTGTGCTGTATATAATTCTTCATGGATCTGACCATTTGATGGTTTATCAAATCATTGATGCAATCAAGGTATTCTATATCGGCGGAGGAATCCGGTTTTAATCTCAGTTTAGAAATAATCCAGCCAACCATTACAATTGCTCCTTTTGATTTTGTATTTTTAGTGGCGTGACCGGATCATAGAAACGATCAAACCTAAAATGATAATGAAAGCGAGTACCAATCCGGTTTTTAACACCATGGCATTGAAAAGAGTCATTTCGCCGCTTGTATCCGCACTAAGGCCGGAGCTGATCAAGACCCCTGCAATGATAATGCTTACGGCAAGCAAAATTACGCTGAAGGATATTCTGTTGAATATCCGTTCCAGCCGTCTTTGGAACTCGTTCATCTCTTTCATCTGAAATTGAACGGTGAAGTCGTCGTTTTCCGCTTTGCGCAGGATGTTTCGCATTGCGGATGGGAATTCGCTCAACAGCGTATGGTAACTCAACAAACTCTTTTTAAGCTGTTTTTTTACTTTTTTGGCTGAGAATTGCTGACCAATCAGCCTTTTCGCAATAGGCTCCGCGACGGCAAACGAGTTAAGCTCAGGGGCCAGTTTTTCAAGCAGTCCTTGGAGTGTTCCGAGCGTTTTTGCCAATAAGGAGAAATCATGAGGTATTTTCACATGATTCAAATAGGCTGTTTGAAAGGTTTCACAAAGCAAGTCATCGATTTTGATCTCACTCATGGGCATGGTCAGGTATTTCTCAATAATCGTATCGATATCTTTTTCAAAATTTTTTATATTCTTTTGATAGACCATAACATTCATATCCAGTATGGAACGGACCACCATGGCGCTGTCTTTGGAAGCAACGCCTATAAAAAATTTTGAAATCATTTCCTTGCGGTCTTCATTCAGGTGTCCCACCATTCCCATGTCAAGGAAAACAATCGTTTCATCCCGCATAACCTGAATATTGCCCGGATGAGGGTCGGCGTGGAAAAACCCGTCTCTTAAAATCTGGTTGCAGATGGACGCCGCAAGCCTTTCGGCAATCTTTCTCCGGTCAATGCCCGCCCGTTCCAATCCTTCTGAATCGCTGATTTTAATGGCTTCAAAATACTCCATGGTGAGAACCCGTTTTGTCGTGTATACCCACTTTATACTCGGAACCGTAACCCCTTCATCCCGGTTGAAATTGCGCTTGAAAGTGTCTGCATTTTCTCCCTCTTGTGTAAAATCAAGCTCCGCTTTGATTGTCCTTTCAAAATCCGCTACCATGCCACCAAAATCATAGAGCTGCCCATATTTAGTGCGATGGTCGATGAAATGCGCGATACTCTTTAAAATATCCAAATCCAAATCGATGATTTCTTCGATGCCCGGTCTTTGCACCTTCACGGCAACCAGTTTGCCTGAGAACAACCTTGCGCGGTGGACTTGGGCAATGGAAGCGGCGGCCAGTGGCGTTTCGTCAAATTCCTGATAGAGATGATCAATCCTATCTTCCAATTCGGTCTCAATCAACGCCTTCGCTTCGAGGAACGAAAACGGCTGCACGGAATCTTGGAGGTTTTTAAGCTCTTCAATCATAGGGGCAGGCATGATATCCTGTCTTATGCTTAAAAGCTGGCCCAATTTAACAAATGCCGGCCCCAGTTCCTCCAAGGCCAGCCTCAGGTGTTTTCCCGCAGAAGCTCTGAAACTATCAGGTGCGGTATCGGCTTTTGGAGTTTTGTGTTTCAATGAATGCCAAGGGCCGGAGCGCCTAAAAAGCGTTCCGAATCCATGCTTTGTAAATACGGAGATAATCTCTTTATATCTTCGGATACGCATGCGCCTGTAATCCATCCTGTCAACCCCCATATTGCAAAATCACTTTCGTTGGATTTCGCCCCCCTTTACGCATCTAACGGCTTTTCATTATTTTGCGTCCCCATTTTGTGAGAACCCTTGTTCTTTGAGTGCCAGTTGTATCTGCTCTTTTACAATCTCTCTGATTTCATCCTTTGTCACGATGTCGTCTTTTTGAGCGATATTCACATTTTCCAGAGCTTTTGTTACTTCGCTCTGAATCAGTTTTTTCAGTTCCTCCCGTTGTTCCTCGCCCCTCTGAACGAGCTCGACCGCAAACTGCCGGGCATCCTTTTTTGCCACTTCACCCTTGCTGACCAATTCTTCCACCAGTTCTTCAATTTTCTCCCGGGAATACACCAAAAGTCCCAGACCCAGGTTGATGGACTTCTCAAATGAATTTAACATAATAAATACTCCTTTAATATAATAAATTTTCTGCGAGATTCAAGGATTCAAAAGCGCTGTCCTGATCGGAACCAAGTATAATTTGAATGGATGTTCCGAATAATGCGCCAAAAATTAAGGTCGCTATGGACTTATCAGAATATCCGTGCAGACTTTTGTTAATTGCTGCTGCATTACCAGAGAGATTTTTTCTGATTATTTCGGTAATGGCATTAAATAAATGATCCAATTGCTGCCTGAAAGACGGAATCCACAAAGCCTGTGCTGTAAAATCAATAAAAAGCCTTAAAAGCTTGGGATTATTCCTATTAAGATCCTTAAAATATCTAACGAGGGATGTGATCCTCTCCTTTTCATCCACTGTGGATTTTAGGGTAGCCTCTATTTCGTTTAAATATTGATCCATCATTCTGTTGATGACTTCACTGAATAATTTTTCCTTATTCCTATAGTAATATGCAAGCTGACTCAACGCGACGCCGGCTCCATCGGCTATATTGCGCATGGAAACATTCGCATAGCCGTTTGCGGAAAGGCATTCAAAGGCTGTCGTAAGAATTTTTTCCGAGGTATTTTCTTTTTCTGTTTTTTGCTGCATCATAACACCTTCCATTATTTGTTCGGACGTCCGTTCTAATTATATCTTAATATATTGCTTTTGTCAAGTTAAGCTACTAGGATAAGTTACATCCTTCCACAAAATCTGTTTTTGACTAATCACGTAATTTTGATGCATTTTCATGTTTACTCCCACCAATAACGGATGAGGGTATTTCCGTTTTGATGGGTACAAATTCAAGAACAATTTTTCACGTTATTTCCATGACGATCTACTAAGATCAATAGCTTATTCCCAGCGTTTTGAGCAGACTACCCAATAACAGCATAATACTTGGCACCTCGATCTTGTATGCCTGTAACATTGTCAACGTCAACGCTGGGATAAATAACAACAGAAAAGCGAGCGCACCGCGCCCGGAATGTTTACGAATAATGGGAATCAGATCAATCAGTACGATCAACGCGAAGCCAATGAATATCAGCCCCATACACTACGCCTCCTTTGCATTGGGTAGCTTACGCAGTTTGGCAATAAAAAAGGTTAAAAGCGGTATCAGAATCTCAAACGGAGTCCAAAGAAAGGGAACAATTTCCTGAGCGGACGCGGCTTGTTCCACCAGAGAGGGGTACAGTGTGAGTCCGTAGGCGATCAACAGTGCGCCTGCTGCCAATGCGAGCTGCCGATATGCTTTCACTTTGAAAAGCTGCGCAGTTGCGAGCACCGATACATAATACAGTAAAGTAATCTTAAAAAACAGCAGCATAACGAGAATGACAGCGAATAAAATTTCCATACGGCTCAATGCCATTCCAAGATTGACCAGACGCAGTGTCACCAGGGTTGGGAGCGTGAACATGCCCAGCAAGTTCCCTAATACCCCGATATTCAGCAGCAATATGACCAGAATGGTAATCACGCCAAGCCCAAATCCCAAGAACAGATACTTCGTGGCATCGCGGCGCGATAGTTTTACGTAGGGATGGATCATCAAAAACACTACCAGTTCTCCGAACGGTATTGTGGAGATAATATGAATGCCTTGTACATATTTGCCGACCGGCTGGTCGAACATGGGCATGAAATTCTCAAGCTTAATTTGGTTGAGCATAAGTATGGTACCAATACTCAATAAAATAAACGTAATAATCGTAAATAGTGTGCTATATTTTGTAACCAGTTTAATGCCGTTACGAACCGCTAAAGCGGAAACCAGTACGCACATGAGCACCAGCACTACATTTGGAGTCTCCTGCATGATAGTCAGCTTTGTGAATTTTCCGAGATCCGTCAGGTTGAGCGAGGCCAGTGTGAAAAAAAACCATATATAGGCTACCCCGATAACTTTACCCACTACCGGACCGTACACCTCAACCAGAATCTGCAGCAGATTCTGTTCCGGGAACATAACCATCAGAGTCCGGTACAACCATATAAGAGGCAGGCAGAGCACAGCGCCGAACAATAACACAAGCCACGAATCCTGCAGTGTAACGGCTGAAATAAAAGTGGTCAGCGGCGCTGAGGCTTGAATGAAGCAAGCCACCGAAAACATGAATTGAGTGCCCGAAATCTGTCCTTTATCAATCCTCACGACTTGCTTCCCTCCATTTCCAGAGATTTTACGATCTGACCCGTTGTCGGTATATGCACCTTGACTTGAACGTCCAGTTCGGTATCCGGAAAGAGTTCGTTCCAACGGTTTTTTAATTCTTTCCATTCTTTCGGATATTCGCGGTACACCGACGTTCCAACCCCATAGATATCCGCATTTAATGTCTGTGCGGTTACAAAGGTGTCCGTGATTTTCCGCCGGATCTCATTTTGAGCCAGATCAACAAGATAAGGCATCAAATCCTTGGGTGTCATTCCATTGAAGCCGCGTAGTTCGCCAATGTTGAGTGTAGCGTCCACAGTCAGCGTCACCCGGACGCCGCCGTCCGGCCGAAGAGTTACGTCTCTCTCTGTATCCAAATTGATGATATGAAACACCGCTCTACCCAAGTCGGAGTCTGTCACGACCCCACACTGCTTAACGTTTCCCATTGCCCATACATAGCCCAACACTTCGTCGTTGTTTAAGCGCCCGATCATTTTCCCATCTTTGAACACTGCAAAGCCATTAAACTTTATTTCTTGTTTTTTGTCAGTTTCTTTCAATGCGACGATAGGCGCTATTGGTGAGGTTGTTCCATCCCGCAGCCGGGATGCAAAATCCAGCATACGAATCTTATAATACGGCGATACGGCATATAGGTCCTGCATTTCACGCGCCAGGAACACACCGGAGATTTTTTCCTGATCCAGCTTTGCGGAAAGCACTTCATCCGCACGACCATCGGCAATCATCACAAGAACCTCCATACGCGCCTCATGATCGCGCAGGAACAGGTCAATGTGGTCCTTGATGCCCTGTTCGGCCAGCGCCGATCCCAACAACAGCACCTGATTGTGATGCAGGAGCAAGGTGCGGCTGCTGTCCCGGTTAAATTCCATCAGCCCTTCCATCATTGTATAAGCGGTGGTTTTTAACTGAATGGTAGAGGCTTGCTGAGAATTCGATTTATCTGAATCTGAGACATTTGACTTGGTCTTGCCGATTTGCAAGGAAATATCCAACTGCTCGGAATCGTTTGCTTTGTCCAGTGCGATGCCAGTAACAATGAAAAGCGTATCCAGCTCATGGTTGTCCCAGCAGCCGGATAAAAGCATCATAAGCATCGAGAGCAGCATAACAGAGGCAACCAGTTTTAACCGTCTATTCATGCTCGCCTTCTCCTTCCAAATCATCCTCATCCTGCAATGTATACGGCCTCATGGGCGGAATAAAGAAACGACGGCGTGTTATGTCGCCATGGGCTATATCTTTTGGTCGCCGTATCATGGACCAAAGCGGCATCCGCACCACCGAGTCCTGTAGATTGCTCATCCAAGCAAAGCCATCAAAATAAGGCACGCCGAATGAGGTCAGTGATCCGAGATGGAGCAGTACAGCCAGGAACCCCATTGAAACACCGTAAAAGCCCACAAATGCAGCCAACACCATCATGATGACCCGCAGCAAGGATGCCGAATCGCTCTGATTGGGCACCAGAAAGCTGGCCACCGCCGTGATTGCCACGACGATCACCACCGGTGCGCCGACCAGGCCGGCCGATACGGCCGCGTCTCCCATAATCAAAGCCCCTACGATGCTGATTGCCTGTCCAACCGGGCGCGGCAGCCGGATTCCAGCCTCGCGCAGAATTTCAAAGGCAAATAACATAACAAATGTTTCTAAAAAAACCGGAAAGGGGGTTCCTTCTCGTGAGTTGGCAATGGTAAAGAGCAGTGTTGTGGGGATCAGCTCCTGATGAAAGGCAGTCAGTGCGATGAATATGGCTGGCGCGAATACCGTGATAAAATAGCCAAAGAAACGTATTATCCGCATCATGCTGGCGTACAGCGGGCGCGTATAGTAATCTTCGGTTGTCTGGAAGCTTTCAATAAACAACATCGGAGCCGTTAGTACAAATGGTGTGCCATCAACTACGACGGCAACACGGCCTTCAAGTAAACGACCAGCCACCACGTCGGGCTTTTCGCTGTATCCCACAGTGGCAAACGGAGAAAAAGGTGCGTCTTCAATGTATTCCTCGATGTAGCCTGATTCCAGTATTGAGTCCACATCCAAACGGCCTATGCGGTATTTGACTGTCTCCACTACTTTGGGGTCTGCCACACCGCTTAGATATATCAGGCATATATCGGTCTGAGTTTTACGACCCACGGTCATATTGGTCACACAAAGCTGTCCGTTCTTAATCTTGCGCCGGATCATCGCCGTGTTGGTGCGCAGATTTTCGGTGAACCCTTCGCGCGGGCCGCGCACCACTGTCTCGGATTGGGGTTCGGAAACGCTACGCTTATCCCAGCCCTTGGTACTGACAACAAGCCCGGCGGTGCAGCCATCCAGAAGAACCGCCGTATCTCCTGCCAGACATCCCGAGGCAAGCTCCGACAGTGACGAAGCCGTCCTGACATCGCCAGAGCACAATATCTCCTGTGCAAGCACATCCATCAATTCCTGTCCTGTGGGGAACGTTTTTTTATCAGGCTGCCAACCGGTTACCGGACGCAGAATTGCCTCGGTCAAAGTGGCGTTGTCAACTAGTCCATCAATAAACACCATTGCACCCGCGAGCTGCGGGTCCGGTCCGAATCGGAATGGATGTATCTTTAAATCGTTACTGCCGCTGAGCATATCTTTCAGGCAGTCCAGGTTCTCATGGATCTGTTTTTTCATTGTGGATACATGCGGCTGTTCGTTATTATTACTTTCGGTGGTATTATCGCATACAGAATGTCTGTTTTTGCTTAAAAAACGCAATTTGCGAATGATAAATCTCAGAAACAATAAGACCATATCCTCCCATGGATTATTTTAATTAGTATTGCCACATTGCTTCTCGATTATGTTTTATAGTGGTTTTATATAACGTGTTTTCCCGCTTCAATTACGGGTTAAATCTACTCGGGGTTTAATTTGGCTCAAAGGTTCTCATTAAACGTTAAGTTAGACAAAATTTAAAATGTATAAAATATCTTTACTCTTCCCGATATATTGTAAATAATCGTTTCTTAAAATTCGACTAAAAATCAGATATCATAAAAAGATACCATACTATAAATACCGGCAATACCGGATGTACATCACCGAGGAGGATCGGACGTAAATCCAAAGCTCCAGCGCCCGTGTTATTTCAGGAATGCTTTACCAAGTGGATTGATAAAGGCTCCGACATTTTTTTGTAGGAATCGGCTCCAAGTATTCCAACACGTTTCAAAATGCGCGCATTGCAGCGATGGAATTGCAGGAAGATCGTATCTATCTATCCGATTCGGGGAGCCTTTCTTCCGCAATCGGGCTTTAGCTTAAACTGTACATGGAAGGAAAAGGCTGCAAGAAATAGGGAATTTTATAGATGCGCTGGCTCCCCATGTTCATTTACAGTTTCATCTATAATTATATGACTATAAGGAGATTTATCAAAAATAATCTTGGATATGTAAAGTAATGAATTGTCCACACTTTGCAGCTCCTTTCCGCAGTATTAGCAAACAGTAAGTTGTCAGCATCGGGTCATTTTGTAGACCATCTTCCGTTAAGCATCCTGCCGCATTGACTTCATACCGGTTTGCCCGATACCATAATAATTTTTTTGCTTGATTGACAAAAAACACAGCTCGTCTTTTTTTCTTTAACAGTATGTTGTTTTGCTCATCATAATAAATATCCAATTCCATTTCGGGAATGATTTCAAATTAGCGGCGTAACTCTTTGGGTAGAGCAATTCTACCCAGTTTGTCGATTTTCCTCGCATATAGATCCTTCGCCATTTTTGCTCTCCTTTAAAATTAATAACTCATAAAAATATTTCCCATGTTTAGGTATTCGACAAAAGAAGCCGCATGTATCATTTGATTACAGGCGACTTCTCTTTTATTATATAAAATGTCGTTTGCATTCAAATATCCTTTATTTTGGTAATGCAAGCGTAGCAAAAATCATTTCTATAATTTTAATTTCCGGGATACTGGTTATAAAAAGTTAAAAATCATATTGTAACCAGTATTACAATATGATATACTACTAATGTAATCAGTATTACATTAGTAGTAACTGGTATATGAAAGGATTGATTTTATGGAACAAAATGAATGGATCGTTATCAATTATACTTTGCCAAGAGAACCTTCCAGAATACGGGTATCTATATGGAGAAAATTGAAAAAAATTGGCGCTATAAACATGCAGCAGTCCATGTGGATATTGCCTCAATCCGATGAGAATAATGATTTATTGAACGAAATAAAAAATGACGTTTCACAAAACAACGGTGAGGCATTTGTTATGAAATCCTCAGTTGATGAAGATAGCAAAAAAATCATCATTGAACGGTTCAATGCAGCAAGAGATGAAGAGTACAAGGAATTGTTAGAGCAATGCGATGATTTCTTTGCAGAGATTGATAAGGAAATCGTCAGAAAAAATTTTACTTTCGCAGAAATTGAAGAAAACGAAGATGAATACAACAAACTTATTGAATGGCATAAAAAAATTACTAAAAGAGACTTTTTCAATGCCTCATTAAAAACGGTATCAGCGCAGGAGTTAGAAAAATGCAAGAAAATGTTAGATGATTTCAGCAATCAAGTCTATGAGCTAAACAATGAAAATTATTTAAGGGAGGAATTTTAATGAGAAAATTGGGTGCACTTTGGTCAATGGACAAAAAAGCCGTTCAAAGCGCATTGAATTCTGATATATCAAAAGGTCTGAGTTCAACTGAAGCTGAGGAACGATTGAAAGAAAACGGCTTAAATAAAATCACACAGTCGAAAACGATAACTTTTTGGGATATTTTATTAGAAGAAGTAAAAGAGCCTTTAATTATGATACTGCTGGTTATAGGTGTGATTTACAGCGTTTGGGGCAAGATTGGCGATACTATAACGATTATTTTTGTAATACTCACCGTAACATTGGTAGAGGTTTACACTGAGTATAAAGCTAAGAAAAGCATAGAATCACTCAGGAAGCTTGCTTTGCCAACCACATGGGTCATACGGGATGGAAAACCTGTCGAAATAGAAACAAGCCTCATAGTGCCAGGCGATATACTCATACTGAAAAATGGTGTTAAAATAAGTGCTGATGCCCGTGTTATGGATGCAAACGGACTGGAGGCAGATGAATCACAGTTAACCGGTGAATCGATGGGTATTTCTAAAACCGCAGATGTGAGACCTGAGGATACTGGGTTAAATGACAGGACAAATATGGTTCACATGGGCAGCGTTATTCTCAAGGGTAAAGGAACGGCAATGGTAGTAAATACCGGAATGGATACTGAACTGGGAAGAATAGCCGGGCTTACTCAGGAAGCCAGAGAACCTAAAACACCCTTGCAAAAATCCATGAAGCAGTTATCCAAAAACCTGATTTGGATCGCTGTGGCATTCAGTGTACTTATTCCCGTGTTGGGCTTTTTAAGAGGATTGCCGCTTCAAGAGATGATATTAACAGGGCTGTCTCTTTCATTCGCAACTATTCCTGAGGAAATGCCTATCATTGTAACCATGTTGTTGGGGCTTGGAGCAATCAACCTTTCCAAGAAAAATGTTTTAATAAGAAGAACCCAGGCGGCGGAAACCTTGGGGAGCGTTACAGTCATTGCCACTGACAAAACAGGTACCCTTACCGAAAACAAAATGAGCATCGAAAAATGGGAGGTAAAAGACGAGCATCTGCTGTTCACCATCGGAGCATTAATGGCGGATGTAGCCTATGACAGTGAAGGCGGATTTTTAGGTGATCCAATGGATAAAGCAGTTGTTGATAAGGCAAAAGAGCTTGGTATCGACAGAAAAGAGTTAATAAAGAGATATACACTGATAGAAGATTTAGGCTTTGATGAAAATAAAAAAATATTTCAAGCTGTATACCAAAATGAAGGGAAAACAATTTCAGTAATAAAAGGCGCTCCTGAAAGCATAGTTTCCATATCCAAGCAGGACGATGAAATGGAGAATAAACTTAAGGAATCGATGATCATCGGATACAGAACCATAGCAGTAGCATACAAAGAGGCCTCTGAGGAAACTTATACAATAACAGGGCTTATCTGCTTTGATGACCCAATTCGTGAAGGCGTTAAAGAAGCAGTGGCAAACTGCACCGGTGCAGGTGTAAAGGTTATTATGATTACAGGAGACCACGCAAGCACTGCAAAAAGAGTTGCAATAAACGCGGGAATAAAGGTAACAGGGGTGCTTACCGGAGATGAAATTAATAGAATGCCTTCCGAGAGGCTTACCGCTGCCGTTAAGGAATGTAATGTATTCGCAAGGATTTCACCGGAACAAAAACTTAATATCGTAAAAGCACTTCGCGAGAATGGAGAGATAATAGCCGTAACTGGAGACGGTATCAACGATTCTCCTGCTTTAAAGGCAGCAGATATAGGAATATCCATGGGCATATCGGGTACTGATGTAGCCAAAGAGGCAGCGGATATGATATTAACGAACGACAGTTTCGCGTCTATCGTAGATGCCATACAGGAAGGCAGAAGGCTTTATGATAATTTGTCCAAATGCGTAAAATATTATCTCTCCTGTAAAGTGGGGCTTATAATATCATTTTTAGTACCTGTGCTTTTTAACATGCCTCTTCCATTTTCACCTATACAAATAATAATATTGGAACTATTTATGGATCTAGCAGCATCAACATCCTTTGTAGCTGAACCTGCTGAGTCAGATTTGCTCAAGAGAAAACCAAGAGATCCAAAAGAGAGTTTCATGAATAAAAATATGATGACAGGCATTTTCAGCGGAGGAACCACACTTTCGGCGGCGGTACTCGCTGTATATTTCTTTAGCTGGTTTACGACAAAGGAGCTTGCGACCGCACAAACATTTTCTTTTGTAATATGGCTCTTTGGTCATGTATGCTTAGCCCTCAATATGAGAACAAATCATATACCTTTAACAAAGACAGGAGTGTTTTCAAGCCGATCCTTCAATATTTGGATGGGCGGAGTAGTTGTATTTCTCTTAGTAGCACTTAATGTACCAGTGCTTAGTGAATATTTAAAACTTGTGCCTGTTGGGATATTTCCTGTAATCTGCCTTGCCTTGGTAGCTGTTGTAGCTACTTCTTGGATGGAGGTACATAAGCATTTTAAAAGGCAGCCATGATCAACTTTCTAGAATCGATGGAGTTATCTTATTAGCTGGGTTTGTTTTGTCTGTAATTTTCCTTTTAAAACTTAATAAAAAGGGATTAAATATTGAAGCAACTGGTGAAGTTGCAAAGGCTATGGATAAGATTAAAATTCAAATAAGTGGAAATCACTTGCAATCTTAGTTATCGGTATTATCGGTATTATCGGAATTATCATTGGAACCGAGCTTTTAATAAATAATACACCCAACCAATTATCAAGTTGTTTTTGTGGTAGGAGGTTATATTATTTAATGAAAAATAGTGAAAGCGGTGTTTTAAGATGATTAAAAAATTATGACAGTATTATAAAGTTAGTTTTAATTTTAGGACATATTGTCTCTTTTAGTATCTATTATGGGGAAACCATTGCAGGAGAGCAATTTGTACCTGCTAAGATTATTTGGCAGTAGTATAAAAGTCATTATGCTGTCAATTGTAGTTGTTCTCGTAATACTTTCTTCAAATCTACCAGATAACATTCGTAAAAGATATTGGTTCAAAAAAATATAATAAGTGCTTGGAGGTTTAATATTTATTATGGCAAAATTGAAGATTGAGCCGATGAAACAACCAGATAAAATCATTAATTATTGGAAAAAAGAAAAATTCGTTGTATCATGTATTGTAATATTTGGTCTGACCTTTAACATCTCTATCATTTTTGGCCCCATTTATCAAGGCAAACTCATTGATTCTATCGTTGGTGGAGGCAGCCTGTCCTCTGTAGTAATACTTGCAGGTACCTATGTTGCTCTTATTGGAACCATTCAGCTTTTGCGTTATTTTAAGCGCTTTTATATAAGACGTTTTGCCAACAGCACCAGTGCAACAATGCGACTTATGATTTACAATAATATAATGTATAAAAGCACTTCCGAGCTGGATAACGAAAATACAGGCAACTTAATGACCAGAGCCATTTCTGATGTTGACCTGTGCGTGGAAGGTATGCGAAAATTCACCACAGAGCTATTTGATACTGGTGTGCTTATGGCTGCCTATATCATCGCTCTGCTAGCATATGATGTGAAAATAACAGTGCTTTCTATTCTTTTTATTCCGATTGCCATGATTCTTGCGGAAAAATTAAAAAATATTATTTACAAATACTCCATTGACTTTCGCAAAAAAAGCAGTGAGGTGGCTGGCATTACATATGATTCCATTGAAAATGCCATGCTCTACCGTGCAAACGGCATGGAAGCTCAAAACAGAGCGAAGTATAATGATGATTTGGAAGATTTGCAAAACAAATCAATTAAAGCCAATATTTTAGAGAATTCCATGCAGCCGATTTACAATGTTATAGCTATGCTTGGAATAATCATGGTAATCTACCTTGGCGGGGCAAAGGTGATTAATGGCGGCTGGACTGTAGGGATTTTTTCCACATATATCACCATGTTTATAGCCATGGCAAATAAGGCAAGTAAAGCAGCCAAGTTATTTAATTCTGTACAAAAATCACAGGTATCATGGAAACGTATTAAACCCTATCTTAAAGAATACGAAAGTAAAGATACTACATCTAATATAAATAAGGATAGCACAAGACTTTTAGTAGAAAATCTAGGTTTGTGCTATGCAGCTGGTAAGGAAAACATCATTGAAAATATTAGTTTTGAAGGCAAGCAAGGGGAAATTATAGGCGTAACAGGACCCATCGCTTCCGGTAAATCTACACTTGGACTATCTTTGACTGGGTTATATCCTTATATAGGAAGTATAAAAATAGACGGGAAGGAACTTAAAGATTACTCGGAATATGAGCGAAGCCAGGTGATTTCTTACTTGAGTCATAAGCCTGAGCTGATTTCTGATACTATTTATAACAATATTACTCTGGGAAATGAGCAGGATATTACTTCAGTTTTAAAGGATGTTTGCTTTGATACTGATTTGGCAGCGATGCCTGATGGGCAAAACACCTTAGTTGGAAATAGCGGAATTCGGTTAAGCGGTGGTCAGCAGGCAAGGATATCACTTGCAAGAGCATTGCTTAACAAAAATAAAATTATTATTTTAGATGACCCATTTTCAGCGGTTGATATGAAGACAGAAGAAAAAATTATTGAAAATCTGAAAAATAATTATAAACACAGTTTAATTATACTCATTTCTCATCGCTTAACTATTTTTATTAGAATTAACCAGGTTATATTCCTGAACAATAACAAAACTGCAGATTATGGTGCCCATAATGAGCTGATGAAAACCTCGAATCTTTATGCAACAATATTTAATTTACAATGGACAGAGAGTGGTGATGACAATGGAAAATAGTTTAGTAAAAAAGTCTATTATTAAAGTAATTAAGAAAAATATTGGTATATGTATATTACTGATCATTGCTGTTTGCGGCGTTGTCATCACAAGTTTAGTTCCTCCACAGATTTTGAAGCAAATCTTTGATCAAAACCTTGTACCCAAGAGCAGTGACGGACTGCTTATCTTAGCAATATCTTATATGAGTGTCATATTGTTTATTGGCGTCTTCGATTTTATGAAGGAGGCTGTACTTACAGTTTTAGGTCAAAAAATCACGAAGGAAATCCGAATTGAAATGATGGAAAAGCTTGAAAAAATAAATGCCATATTTTTTTCTTCCAATGGGTCCGGCATAGTCGTTTCCCGATTTACCAACGACGTCGACGCAATCAGCTCCCTGTTTACGGGCGGTATTGTGGGAATGATGATCGACTGCTTAAAGATTGTCGGCATTGTGTTTTCTATTTGGATGTTCAGTGCAAAGCTTGGAACCATTACTTTAATATTACTTCCTATTATTTATGCGATTACCCGACTTTTCCAAATGAGAATGTTAAAGGCGCAAATAGAAAACCGAATTTTAGTCGGCAAGGTAAACAACCATATTTCCGAAAGCTTAAAAAACGCACAAATGATTAAGTCCTACAGCAAGGAAAACTACATGGAAAAGAAGTATACCGAGCATTTGCTGGATAACTACAGAACCGTTGAAAAAGTAAATTTCTATGATTCCGTGTTTCCTCCGATTATACAAATTACCCGTGCTGTTGTGATTGGCGTTATTGTAATACTATCATCTAAACAGCTGAATTATTTGGGGATATCCCTGGGTATGGTCGCCGCATCAATTGATTTAATTTCCAACTTGTTTACACCAATTGAAAATCTAGGCATGGAGCTTCAAAACATTCAACAGGCAATATCCGGCATTCACCGGGTGAACGACTTTTACAGAGAGCCGGAAGACGACATTAAAAGCAAGGAACTGTCAGCGGATGAAATTATACCGGTCCGTACAGAGGTAAGACTCGCTTTTAACGACATATCCTTTAATTATGAGGAAGGAACTGATATTCTACAGAACATCAGCCTTCTAATAAACCCACAGGAGAAAGTTACCTTTGTAGGTAGAACAGGCGTTGGAAAATCCACATTATTTAAACTCATCATGGGCTTGCTGAAACCTTTAGAAGGCAATATTACAATAAATGGAATAGATGTTTACAATATACCTAACAGCGAAAAACGCAAGATATTCGGATATGTAGATCAGAGCTTTCATTTGATAAAAGGCACTGTAGCAGAGCAAATCAGTCTACAGGACGAGAGTATCACAAGAGAGCAAATCGAAAATGCGCTGGACTTTGTGGGAATGGCGGATTATATAGCGTCTTTAGAAAACGGCTGTGACACGCAAGTAATCAATGACACTCTTTTTTCACAGGGGCAAAGGCAGCTGCTTGCGATTGCAAGGGCGATTGTGACTAACCCACCGATTTTACTGTTGGATGAAATTACGGCGAACCTTGACTCCATCACTGAAGAAAAAATTGTGTCCGTATTGCAAAAGGCAAGCCGCGCACACACAATACTGTCGATCTCCCATCGTTTATCCTCTATGATCGCCAGTGATACTGTGGTTATCTTGGAAAACGGCAGAGTAAAAAATGCAGGTTCCCCCGAAATGCTGTTACAAAATGATGACTGGTATCGCAGCCATATTGCACTGGAGAAGCTGACTTGGAGTTAAACCGAATATACAATGTTTTCCTTTTATTTATAGTTTAATTGCTGATTTTAGGTGACCCTTGAGTAGATAAAAAGATATTTAAAAGAATCAACAATAGATGTAAGAGTTGAATGTAAACAAACAAATAAAAACCGTCAGTCCACGAAAGAATGGCGGTTTTTACTTTACTAATCTCTGTAATTAACACCACTTAATTTCAGGGAGAAGAAAGGATACAGTCTCACAAAACGGGTTTGTTTTTCCGTGATTTTACTTTTACAGTATTTCTAATTCCTGTATATATTTATGCCAGGGACAATAAAGTTCATAACTCCTTCAGTGAGAGCTTCAACAGTAATTACACGACCATCTCTATTCCACTTGCTTGCTGCAGCATATATAGAACTACTTATCATGGTAGCAATTAATGCAGACTTTTCATCTTTTTTATGATTAGCTGCATTTTCTTTTTTAAGAATAGTATATATAACATCGCACAGCTTTAATTTAACTTTTTCCTCCATTAGCGACAATATGGTTGCATAGTTACGTTTACATGATTTACTTACAGTTTCAACATATTCGCAAACAAAAAGAATTATATTACGTAAGGTTTCTTCATTTAATATTACTTCAACATTAATTCGTTTTGAGATAAGATTCATAAATCTATCAATAACCATGTATTCTAAAATATCATACTTATCCTGAAAATGTGCGTAAAAGGTAGCTCGATTTACTTGCGCGTATTCAGTAATGTCTTTTACAGAAATAGATGTAAAATCCTTTTTTCTAACAAGAACTATAAACGCATCTAGCAAAAGGTGACGTGTTCTAATAACACGAGGATCATTTTCATTAATTATTGTTTTCATGGCAATTTTACTCCTTTTAAAAAACAATTTGAGGTGAATGTTTATTAAACAACATTTCTTTCATTTTGTTGGTTGATAGAATATCTACTTTATTATAAACTACAAATGTCGCTTTAGCAACAAGAGTAGTTTAGGGAGGAAATATTAATAATGATAAGAGGAGGAAAATAAATGATTGTAGTAACTGGAGCTAATGGAAACCTTGGTCGGCAGGTAGTGAACTTTCTCAAAGATCGTATTCCGGTTTCAGAAATAGCAGTGAGTGTAAGAGAACCGGAAAAAGCTGCAGATATTTCTGCTGCCGGAATTGACGTACGACAGGCTGATTTTAGAGACCGTGCATCAGTGGTGCGTGCGTTTGCCGGAGCAGATAAAGTTCTTATTATTTCAACAAACGGTGCCTCTGACGTGGTGACTGAGCACCGTAATGCGGTGGATGCAGCGGTAGAGGCAGGGATAAAGCATATTGTTTATACCAGCGGCACCAAAGAGAGAATAAGCCATATTGGTAGAGTGCATGAGCAGACGGAGAAAGCGATTATAGAAACTGGTCTTAATTATACAATTTTGCGCAACAATCTTTACGCTGACGTGCTGGTGCGGGAGGTTATCGGTGCAGTAAAAACTGGAATATTGAGTATCCCGGCCGATGATGGGCAAATGGCAGCGGTCACCAGGGTTGATTGTGCAGCCGCCGCAGCCGCCGTTCTGGCAACCGATGGACATCAAAATAAAATATACGACATTACGGGTCCTGAGTCGCTTGCTTGGAGTAACATTGCTGAGATTGCTTCAGAGATAGCAGGAAAGGAAATCGCTTTTATTCCAGCTTTGCCGGACACTTTTCGGGAGGGTATGATCTCTAAGGGCGTGCCAGATTTCAGGGTCAGTTTTTTGCTGGAAATCTACAAAGCCTATTCCAGCGGTGCCTACGACATCCCAAGCCACGCAGTGGCTAAGCTGACAGGGAGACCGGCTACGTCGACAAGAGATTTTATTCTCCGGACAGCACGAGAGGCACTTGCTCATTAGATTTCTGAGTATATTGGAGTAGCCATATTCACCCAAAGACTGTAGATATGTTCCCTCAGAACGCTTTATAAAACACAAAAATCTCGCTGCCTACTGGTAAAACCAGCAGACAACGAGATTTTTATAAAAATGCACCCCCATCTGAAACTCCAGCAGGTTGGGGTCGGCACCGATGTACGGAGAACCGTGTGAACAGGTTCATAAGTCCTTTGTATTCATCACTCGCATTGCGTTTAGAATGGCTATGATAGCGACGCCCATGTCTGCGAAAACAGCTTCCCACATGGATGCTACTCCGAATGCGCCTAATACAAGGAATATGGCTTTCACGCCCAATGCGAATATAATGTTTTGATATACGATACTCCTTGTTCTTTTGGCGATCTTGATCGCAGAAGCTATTTTGGATGGCTCGTCATTCATGATGACGACATCCGCGGCTTCGATGGCCGCATCGGAGCCCAGACCGCCCATGGCGATCCCGATATCAGCTCTTGCCAGCACCGGCGCGTCGTTGATGCCGTCGCCGACAAATACAATCTTTCCGTTATGGGATTTTTTGATTTCCATTGACTCGATCTTTTCGACCTTGTCGGCCGGCAACAGCTCGGAATACACCTCATCCAAACCCAGTTGCTTCCCTATCTTTTCGCCTACCGCCTTCAGATCGCCCGTAAGCATGACCGTTCTCTTGACGCCGAGAGATTTAAGCTCTCTGATTGCCCTTGCTGAGTCTTCTTTCACCTCATCCGAGATGACGATATTACCCGCGTATTTTCTATCGATTGCAATGTGTACGACAGTACCCAAAGTATCAACGTCACTGTAATTGATCTTTTCACTGACCATTAATCGGGTATTGCCGGCCAGAACTTCTTTGCCGTTGACACTGACTTTAATGCCCTGTCCTGCGATTTCCTCGTAGTTTGCAATCAGGTCCTGACCAATTTCACCATGATAAGCGCTCATAATCGAAAGGGCAATCGGGTGGTTTGAATAGCTTTCCGCATATGCTGCGGATTCAATGAGTTCGTCCTTTGTAAAGCCGTTTTGAGGATTTGTTGCCGTAACGATGAATACGCCTTTCGTTAAAGTACCGGTCTTATCAAAAACAACCGCTTCAACATTGTTCAGCGCTTCGAGGTAGTTGCTGCCCTTTACCAATATCCCTCTTTTTGATGCGCCTCCAATTCCGCCGAAGAATCCCAGAGGTATTGATATCACCAGCGCACACGGGCAGGAAACCACTAAAAATACTAATGCCCTATATATCCAATCAGAGAAGGTTGCCCCCTGAATGACCAAAGGCGGTATTACCGCAAGGGCTAAGGCTCCAAATACAACCACCGGCGTATAATAACGCGCGAATTTCGTTATAAAGTTCTCGGTCGGCGCCTTTCTGCTGCTGGCATTCTGAACGAGATCCAGAATTTTAGACACGGTTGAGTCGTCGTAATCTTTTGTAACTTCAAGGGTCAAGACGCCGTTCTTATTGACAAATCCGCTTAATGCATCTTTTCCCGGCTCTAATTCCCGCGGAACAGATTCGCCGGTCAATGCGGAGGTATCGACCATTGACGTACCGCCTATGACCTTGCCATCCAATGGGATTTTTTCTCCCGGCTTTACCACGATGATATCGCCGACGGTTACATCTTCGGGGGACACCTTTTTCAGTTCGTCGCCAACTTTTAAGTTTGCATAGTCAGGCCGTATATCCATTAGTGCGCTGATTGATTTTCTGGAATGGTCAACCGCCATATCCTGAAACAGCTCGCCCACCAGATAAAACAGCATAACAGCTACGCCTTCTGGATACTCTCCGACGAAGAAGGCTCCGATTGTAGCAACGCTCATAAGGAAATGCTCGGTAAATACCTGGCCGCGTGCAATACTTTTAATGGCCCGCAAAACAACGCTTCCACCAACGATGGCATAGCTTGTGATAAATAGGGCAAGCTCCAGCCAATTCGGAAATTTGAAAATCATACCTACTGCGAATATAACACCGCCAACCACCAGTTTTATGATTTGCTTCTTGTGGTTTTCTTCGCCCTCGCCCTCGTCATCATCGTCATCTTTTTCTTTTGCTTTCCCCTTAACAGCGCTTTCCCCGAAAATAACCTGAACATCCGGCTCAATCTTTTTTACGATGCCCTCAATCTTCTCGTTCAGCTCGGAAATGTTGACGCTGGGGCTGGTTTCCAGTGTGAGCCTCTTTGAAACAAAATCTATGGAAGCAAACGTTACTCCTTCCAATTTCTGCACTTCTGCTTCTATTTTCGCTGCACAATTTGCACAATCAAGACCTTCCAGCAGGATAATGGTTTTTTTATCCTTACTCTTCTCGGTATTGACTACCTTAACATCAGGTTCGATTTTTTTGACGATGGCTGTTACCTCTGCGATGATCCCATTAAAGTCCTTTTCATTGGCGACTTCTATCGTCAATTTCTTAGAAACGAAGTCAACCGATGCATTGCTGACTCCCGCAAGATTTTTAATCTGCGTTTCGATCTTGGCTGCACAATTCGCACAGTCCAAACCTTCAAGAATAAATGCTTTTTTCATCATAGTCCTCCTTATGATTAGTTCTTGGATTCTCTGATAGGCTATAAGCCTTTTTCAAATTTGCAGAACCATAATATCAGCCCCGTTTTGTTACTTACTGTTCAATTACGTGAGCTAAACCCTGTCGGAACAGCAATTCAATATGATCATCATCCAATGAATAATAGACGATCTTGCCATCCCGCCGGAATTTGATCAATTGCGTTTGCCGAAGCGTTTTGAGGTGGTGGGATATTGCAGGTTGCGTCATGTTCAGCAGTGCAGCAAGATCGCACACGCACATCTCCGCAAGCAGCAACGCATTGATAATTTTCAGGCGCGTAGGATCGTCGAGCGCCTTGAAAAGTTCGGCCATTTGAACAAGTTGGCTGTCCTCCGTCATTTCTTTGCGCACTTTGTTAAGAATATCCTCATGGATAATGGTTACGCTGCAAAGTGCATCGTCTTTTCGTATATTTGTCAAAGAATCACCCTCCTTAAATTAAACGTATAAGCAATCGTTTATATTATAGCTCATTTCTCTTATTTGTCAATAGATCGTATGGGATTTATAACAAAGTCTAAAAAAATAAAATCCATTAACAGCTCTGAAAAAAGAAAGTGGGTCAGCCTTATTTATCAATGCAAAATAGCTTTGTCAAAACAATACAAAAGGAAATAGCGCGCATAGCAAATGGAGATGTAGGCCGTTCCTCCGGTTTCCTTTGTCAGATAACAAATACAATAACCGCGGTGTTCAACAAGATGACGGTTGCGCATGTGCATAAGTGGAAACAGGCCGGGTAAGCGTAATATCTACATATAATCAAACACAATATGTGAATAGCCGCATAGCGATTCTGCTCGCCGTGCGGTTATTTCGTAGATTGCTGCTATGTTTTAAATTCAATTTGTTCCGCTTATCATCTAATGTACCAACCTCATCGAAAACCGCCAATCCGAATCTATTGTTAGTGGAAACTCAAGGGTCGTGTTACCGAAGATATGAACCAAAGAGGGATCGCTCAACGCTTTCACGGTCAAGTCAGCAGTGACTGTTGAATCCTTCCCACCTGAAAAGGAAATCACCACGCATTCACGGGGATATGAATCTGCTGTTTTTTATATGAAAGAGCGAGCTTCATCTATGATATAATTCAGCCTCGTCTTATTCAAATCTACAAATCGTTTAATGTTCTTATCGAAAAAGTCTGAATCATTTCGGTCGCTATATTTTGCGAGCTGTTCCCGAATAGTATCTGGCGACAGCTTTTTATAAAACTTGACGGTGATAATAACAGACTTGCCGTCTATGTAATAACGATTGTTTGAAGCCCAAACGCTCTTGTTCAAATATGCCAATGGCTTATCTTGTAGGATTTCAAGCAATAAGCGTTCTTCAGGGAAAACAGGGCGCAAATCCGCACACAGGTAAGAGGTTATCCGTTTGCAGGACGGACAAATATCTTTATCAATGCCACTGGAATATTTAATGTTGGGTACTTTGCAATCCTCGCACCAATAAATTTCAAGGGGGGTATCCTGCTCGGTTTTATTGCCGCATAGTTCACATTTTTCTCTTTCGGTTTCTCGGTTACATATCTTGCACCACATGGGGATAACCCCCCTTTCTAAACAACTGGTTGGCTTGCGCTCATATAAAGCAGTTAATCATTCTTGACATGTTTGAGTATATCGCTTGGCTTACAGTCAAACAACTCACATAATTTGTCGGGCGTTTTGAAATCAATGCGTTTCACTTTGTCATGATATAGGCTTGATATGGTGGTTCTGTCCAACCCAGTTTTATCAATTACCGCATAGCGAAATAGCTCGACAATGATAACTCTATGTAAATGAGCCGCATTTCATAAGAGAAAGCGGCTTTAAAGATCGGTTTATTCGTAAAGCGGCGTCCCATAACCACGAATATCATTGTTGTCCAAGCGATAACTGCGACGAGCGCAGGAATCGCTTGTGTTGCCCTCAATGGTGTGAACAACCTCGCCCTCGACACGTTCAACGATTCCAACGTGGTCGGCGTTGCCTGAATCATCCCAATCGAAGAAGATTATGTCGCCAGGCGCGGGGATATATCCGGCTTCCTGCCATAATCCGCGTTCCTGAAACCACGGCATGCCCTGACTGGTACAAGCGGCAAATTTGGGAATAATCCCGATTTCGATATAGCCGCACTCGCTGGCACACCAAGATACAAAGCAAGTGCACCATTCGGCACGGCTGGAAAAGCCGTACCAGCTCCAATATGGCTCACCGCCCACATTGCCGAGTTGCGAAACGGCTACGGCTACAATATCCTCGCTTCCTTCATGAATGCCGTATAACACAGCACTCCATAAATCCGCATATTTATCACTTAAAAGCTCGGAAAGCTGTGCTTTCTGTTCTGCGGTAAAGCCGTATTGCTCCGCCATTTCCGTGGCGGTTTTGCCGGATATCGTGATATAAAGAATGGTCTTGGTGACGGTTTGTTCGGTTTCAATGAGATTGCCGCTGCCATCATCGGTAACGGTAATTTCTGTGACTTCCTTATTCTCAATGCGGCGGGATATAGTATTCATATCCCAAAAGACGGTTTTCAAAAGCTCTTTTTTGTTCTCATCCATTGTGGCAACATCTTGGGCGTTGTCCGGGTCGGTATTTACCTTGACGGCATACACGGCCAAAATCTCCTTCCAGTTAGCGCGGGAGCCGGACATGATCACCTCCTCGTAGGTGTTGTTATTGCGAATTTCGGCAATTTTATTGGTGTATTCAGTGTTGATTTCTGCGATAGTCATTGACATGGTATAGCCGTTGCCGCTATCCTCGCCGGAAAAGAAGATGCCGAAAATAGAGCCGAACAGCAGAGCAATCAAACATATAATCAAGATAATTACCACGGCGATCCACCCGCCAGCGGCTATCAAGGCAACAAGTCCCTTGATGGCGGCTATCGCGGCTTTAACCGTTGCTATTGTTACTTTTACGGCAGTTTTTGCCGTAACGACTGCGGATTTTGCCGCCGCGTGTGAAGCATGTGCCACGAGATTTGCAGCTTTCGCCGTTGCCTGTGCCGTTTTCTGAGCGGTCTTAGCGGCCTGCTGCGTGGTCTTAATAGCGGTTTTGGTGGTGCGTCCGGCGGTCTTGACCGATTTCTGCGCTGTTTTCGCCCCGCCTTTCCCGGTTGCCTTAATGGTTTTAACAGATTGCTTGATGGTCTTTTCCGACTGTTGCACGGTTTTAATGGACTTGTCGGCGGTCTGCCGGTTGCGGGAAGCGGTGCGCTGGACGGTATTCTGCGCCCGTTTGACCATTTCTTTTTTTGGCTGGTCTGCCGTGGTCTTTTTGACCGAGTTTTTTACGTCCGATATATGCTGCTTGGCGTCCTGAAAATTCTGTTTTGCCTTATTTATATTTTCAGAAGCCTTTTTAACGGGATTTTTAAGCTTATGCACCGCCTGTTCAGCCGTATCATTTACCGCATTTGAAGTCTTATCTGTCGCGTAATTTTCAGGTGTGTCATATCCCGTTTCCTGCGTCTGCTCGGCGGTATCTTTGGATTTTATAAAGATGTTTTTCATATGGGTGGAAATATCGGCGGTACGGTCAAATGTCTTGATGTCCTTTACGGTATCGCGTGTTTTAATTTTTGCCATTCGGTTCACCTCCATTTTTTTATTACTACAAATAAAAAGTTGTTATTTTCCATAAGTAATAGTACAGGCAGAGCGTTTTCGCGCCCTGCCTGTTTTCAGGTTATCCCGCCGCCGTATCTCGCGGTTTTGTTAATTCGGGGAAACCCGTTATTTGAGGAAACGCCGAGAAGCCTCGCAAATGGGGCTTCTCGGTTAATCTTCTCGAATAACAGACACACCTTCTGTATACTTGAATTGTGCGTTGCACAAAAAATACAGGAGGTGTTGGTATGAAGACCAATACAAATTTGTTTGAAACTTTGTTAACAAGGCTATATAAGCTGCTTGGAGCAGAGCGATATAGCGAAAGTACCATGAGAGACATGAGTTTTATCTTCCATTCCATGTCAAATTTTATGAAAACTAATTGTCTCGAAGAGTACTCACCTGAAATTGGCGTGCGGTTTGTTGCCTATTGTGTCAATGACCTGTGCATATGCTCATCCCGTATCTCTCGCGCAAAAAACATTGTAGGGAAGCTCAACAGGCTGCAACAAGGGCTTGATGGGAGGGATGCGCTATTGCCGGATTTGACCAGGAGATTCGATCTGCCCGATGAGCTTATGACTCCTCTTCAAGAATACCTTGTTTATTGCGCAGAAAAAGGAAACAGGCAAAATACGATTGACTATAAGCATTGGATTTGCAACCGATTCTTGAAGAATTTATTGGAGTTGGGCTGTACGGAAATCCAAGACCTAACAGGTGAGTATATACAAGCGGCATTTTTAGCATTAGGGGCAATGAGATACTGGGAACGAATTGGTCCATTTTTACGGTTTCTTGCCGACAGCAACTATCTAAAGCAGAACTACTCCGGACTCATTCAGCGTTGCCGCCATCCCATGCCCCAGCCCACTGTATATTCACCGGAAGAAATCAACATAATCGAAGATTCCTTCGATTTGTGTTCTCCAGCAGGAATCAGAAATTATGCAATCACGCTGCTCATGTCGCGCTACGGAATCCGTGCTTGCGACGTTGCCTCACTGACCTTTGACAATGTTGATTTCGAGAATAATCGTCTGCACTTCATACAACAGAAGACGAACGACCCATGGGAAGGAGAATTGTTTCCTGAGATAAAATGTGCATTACAACGCTACATTAATAATGTTCGGCCTAATACCGTAGCCTGCACAAATATTTTCATTACGCTTGCCCCGCCCTATGCGCCAACTGATAACCGTGCAATAAATACGATGATTTGGAATCAATTTGGGCGCGCAACCATTGATGTTGCAGAAAGAAGGCACGGAGGTCGTGTATTTAGGTCATCCGTTGCCAGCAATATGATAAACGATGGCGTTTCTACAGAAGTCGTTCGCAGAGTTCTGGGGCATGGTACCAAGTATGCGCTCAAGCACTATGCGAGAATAGACATAGAAAGTATGAGGCTTTGCTCGCTTCCCGTACCGGAACCAGCAGGGATGTTTGCGAACATTCTATCCGGGAAGGGGGTGTGCCCTCGTGTTTAATAGTGTTTTCGCAAAAGAGATGACAGCTTTTCTGGAGCTTCGCAGGAGCAATGTCAGCGTACAGACACTTGCGCACGACACTGTTACATTGGCCAAATTGGATTGCCACTTGACTGTGCAGGATTACCGCGAAAAGGATCTATCTGAGGAAATTCTTCTCACATGGATACGGACACTCAGCGGAAAAAGCAAGACGGTGCAATTGAAAGTGCTCTCCGTCAGGAACTTTGTGAGGTATCTCAATGGGATGGGAGGCCATTCATTCCTGCCGGACGCCCCGAAGGTGAAGTCGGATTATATTCCTTACATCTACTCGGATGAAGAACTGCTGCTACTCATCCATTATGCTGACAATCTGGAATCAAAAGCGCCTAATACGTGTTGCGCATACCTGTCGGCAATGATCCCGATGATCCTTCGCATCTTGTACGGATGCGGAACCAGAACCGGCGAGACAATGGCTTTGAGAAGAAAAGACATTGACTTCAAAGCGCGTACGATTTTTCTCCGCGAAACAAAAAACTCAAAAGAAAGGCGCATCCCTGCACACGATACCTTGATAACCATTATGGAGAGGTACTGCCTGGCGCTTGGAATCATGCTGTCCCCTGAGGCATATCTTTTCCCCGGCAGAAAGCCAGATTCCCACCTTACGAAGCGACAGGTGCAGCGTTGGTTTTCAGAACTATTGAAGCTTGCTGACATCGACCAAAGGGAGAAGACACCCTTTGAGCGAGGAGCATCATTGCATTGCTACCGTCATGTCTTCGTGCTGAAGTCTATGCAGCAATTGGAGGCAGCGGGTCACCCAGTCGATATGAACGACCTGCTTTTGCCGACCTACCTTGGTCATGAATGCTTGCTTGATACAGACAAGTACATGAGATTTTCCGGCGCACAGGTACCCGATTCATTAGAAGCATTCGAGACTTTTACAGCCGGATTGATTCCCGCAGTGGAGGTGCCATATGAAGATGAATAAAGCAGAGCTTGAGTTTCTTTCTTTGCTTGGAAAATTCTTCACGGACTATCTCCCGATTTCCATGAACGCCAGTCCTAACACGATTAAATCCTACAAGTGCACATTTAGACTTCTGTTTTACTATCTGAATGATACCGCAAAGATTGATACCGCTCACATCACCTTCGAAATGCTGGATTTTGATATGCTCACGAGCTTCTTCGATTGGCTGATAATTGATCGGAAGAACAGCAGGACAACAGCAAAGATACGGCATGGTGCCCTGTCATCATTTGCCGAGTATGCGTCGAACCGAAATTTAGAGGCTGGGTACGTCTTTAGAAGCAGTTTAGAGAAAATTTACAAAAAATCTTTCAGGCGCATAAAAGGGAAACAGCGATGTGCGTTTACCCGCCAAGAGTTGGAGATATTCTTGTCTATGCCGGATACTTCCGACAAGATTGGATGGCGAGATCTCGTCCTTCTGGTTGTCATGTATGCCAGCGGCGCAAGAGCGCAGGAAATCTGCGACCTCACAATAAGGGATATTGCATATGACAAAAACGGCAATGCAATCCTGACACTCTTGGGCAAGGGGAATAAGCTACGGCGTGTCAAGATAACAGCTGACGCCACCGCATTATTGGACAAATACATCGCTTACAGGAAAATTGGCAATCAGCCTAACCGACATGTGTTCTCAAGCCAGAGAAATGAGCAGATTTCCGTGTCCTGCATTGAGGAGGTCTTCACAAAATACGAGAAAATGGCTAAGGATGCCCATCCTGATAAATTTTGCGACGGTCGTTATACCCCGCATGTCATGCGCCACACGACCGCATCCCATTTGGTCGAGGCCGGTGTCCCGCTTGCTGTTGTGAAGAACATTCTCGGACACGCCTCGATTCAGTCAACGCAGATATACGTGGAGATTACCCAGCAGACTGTTGATAAATATATGAAGGAGTGGAATGAAAAATGGTTCCCAAAAGAAGAGGTAAAAGAGGAAATACTGCCAAATATCCAAAGTTCATTACCGGAATTTTTGCAGTAGGCACATGCCCCTGTTATTCGAGAAGATTAACCGAGAAGCCCCATTTGCGGGGCTTCTCGGCGTTTCCTCAAATAACGGGTTTCCCCGAATTAACCAAGCCATCCGAGATCTCGGATGGTTTTGTGGTCATCAGCTTGTAGAGTTCCGTATTCCTCGGAAACTCATTTTTGAATGGAACAATTGCGCTGCCAATGCGTATCAACCCACAGCCCGCGTCCGCATTGGTGATATAGCTCATCTGCTCGTTGGAGATATTGAGCAGTTTGGAAAGCCGCTCCCGGTCGGAAGCGGCCTGATTGTGCATGACGATAAACTCTGAATTTGAAAGCATGGTGCTGGCAAGCACGGAATCAAGCAGATATTCAACGTTTTGGGTAATTCCGGTAGGATACGCGTTTCTCTTGCGGAACCTGCGCCACGCGGAGCTAAAGAATTGCCCGCTGTGTTCGTTTTCAAATACCACATGAAATTCGTCAATGAAAATATGCGTCCGTTTCCCGTGCTTCCAGTTGTCAGTGACGCGGTTAAGCATCGCGTCGGTAATCACAAGCAAACCCATTGTTTTAAGCTGCGCGCCTAAATCCATGATATTATAGCTGATGATACGGTTGCGGACATCCACATTGGTTTTGTGGGCAAAAGTATTCAGACTTCCGTTGACGAACAGCTCCATTTTCAGTGCAAGCCGACGCGCCTCCGGCTCCGGCTGTTTCAAAAGTTCTTCGTAGAGTACCACCAAAGTCGGCAGCTTGCCGCCTGTGCGATAATTGTCGTATACATTACGCACACAGCGGTCGATGATGCTCTTTTCCTCCGGGAGCAGGCCGTTTTTATCAAGCTGTTCAAAGAGTGAACAAACAAACTCGGATTTATCGATCACCGGGTCGCTTCCTTCGCCGTAGCCGTCCACCATGTCAAGCGCGTTAATGTGATCCTCGCTTCCCGCCGCGATCCGGATTACCTCGCCGCCAAGAGCCTTGATTAAAGCCGAATATTCATTTTCGGGATCGCAGACCAGAATATCGTCATCAGGAAACAGCAGGGCAATGATAACCAATTCCATTTTTGCTCCGAAGGATTTTCCGCTTCCGGGAACGCCCAGCCGGAAAGCATTGGGATTCATCAAATATTCCTTGAGGCACATAATCAGATTATGGGAAATGGCATTCTGACCGTAGTAAATGCCGCCGCGATCCATGACCTCCTGTACCTTAAAGGGCATCAGAACAGCAAGGCTCTCTGTGGTGAGGGTGCGGATCGCATGGATTTTGGTATGACCGAAGGGCAGAACGGTATTTAAGCCGTCAAGCTGCTGGAAGCTCAGCGGGGCAATCTGGCACAGATGCTTCCGTGCCGTGGACAACAGGCTTTCGGTGTCGCTGTCGAGTTGTTCCTTTGTGGCGGCGGTATGCACAATCGTCACGGTGGCAAAGATCATTCGTTGATCACGACTTGTTATATCATCCAGAAATTCGCGGCTTTCCTTGCGCTGCTGTTCCAAGTCATACGGCACGATAGCGGAAAAATTGTTGCTCTGGTTTTGCCTACGCTGCCAGTTGGTGATATTGGTTTCCACGCCGAGGACACGCCGCTCCACTTCGCGCACGGCTTCCTCCATAGTCACAGGCCGGATGTCGATGGAAAGGGTCATGTTTTGGTTTAGCTCAGTCAATTCGGTTATCATAGTGTCCTTGATATAGGAAGCATACTCCTTCAAGAACAGAGTGCGCCCGAAACGCTCACCGACCTTGAAATAGCTTTTGTCAAATTCCATACTATCCGGGCAGATATAATCCTTGAAGCTGTGACCGCGCCGCATGGCGATAGACATGTCAAAGTGGAAATTGCTTTCCTCGCCTGGGCGATAAAAGTCGTGGAAAATTTTCAGACGTTCATTGACATCCAGCTCCGTACATTTTGAGCAAAGCTGTGCGAAGTGGGCAGTAAGATCAGCACCGACACGGGCAAAATATGCCCGCGCTTCCTCAATGTTTTTCTTGCAAACGGAAACGGTAATCAGCTTATCCAGTACAATCGCGTCGGACTCTGTTACTTTGTTCATCAGCATTTTGTTGAGTTCTTTCCGGTATTTATCCAAGCCATCTATCGCCATTGGAATAAGGATGTTCGCTTCATAATCGGCTTTGCTCAAACGCCGCGCCATAATGGTTAGCTTTGCAGTCGCGCCACTGTCGAGGGAATTAAGCAGCTCGGAGTAATCCAGAAACATGGCTTCTTTATCTTCGCGGGACGCCACGGCATAGTTTATATCGGTGAATTTAAAGGTCATGCTGTACTTGTTCTGCCCGAATAAACCGCCCCTGCGGACAAAAAAAATCCCGTCCGGGTAGATCGCCTGAACGGGAATGACATCCTGTACGCCTTTGGGAACCTTAAACTGCTCCCGGTTTTCTCCTATCCAGAGTTTCAATGTTTTAAGCACCTTTCACCGCCTCCTTCTCCTTTTTGTCAAGAAGCGGCCTCACCGCTTCATAATAAATATTTGTAGCATGGAATGCCATGCGTTTGGGCATGAGAAATTCAGATTTGAACCATATCCACGCGAATTGCTCGGCGGTCATGCCGTGGTAGGTGATAAAGCCCATTGCGGCAAACGGAGCCGCACCAAGAACGCATATCCATGACACGGTTTCCACGCCAAGGTGATTTCGCAGCCCAAAGAAAATGCCTACGGCCACGCCGCAGGCAAGAACAGAAAATATACATTGCCGCAGGGAGAGACCGAAAAACATACTCTCGGTGTAATTACGGATTTCTTTATTGATTTTTACTTCCATACGCCGCTCCTTTCATCGCGCCCCACTGTCCCTGACCGGCGCTTTGGGTTGATGCTCACGAACAGTACGCCCGTCTGACGGCTTGATAAAATCAATACAGCCTGCGGAGTAGATGGCGTTGTCGGTAAGCTGTCGCTGCCATGCGCCTTCCGTTGGTGACCAATGAAAGCCGTTTCGCTTTAGCACTGTGCATTTATCCTTATCAGGGCGTTCGTCGAACAGAAGCTGCAAACGGTTTAGTTCCGTGGCTACATCAGCTTTGCCGCCCTCAAATGACCATCCCGAAAACCCTACCTCGCGGTTTTGGGTAATTTCCGCAATGCGCTTTTCCAATCGCTTGATTTCAGAATTGTTGTTTGTCAGCTCATAGCTGGAAAAGGGCTGCTTTTCCCATGAATATCCTGTTTCAATTTTTATCTCCAGTTTTTCCGTCTGAACATTAGTGATACCTGGTGCACCTTTACATGTTCCGAATTTACGCCAATAAGCATTGACGGTTTTCATGGTTTCCTGCAATTCCTTACATTTTTCCAGCTTTGCAGTCAGTTTTTCAAGTGCCTGCGGATCTCTTGCCGATATAGCGTTGTTATATGACATAGTGATTTCCTCCAATCATTATTTTTTTACAGGCCGAGCATTTCCCGTACTAATCGGTCAGCCATTTTGACCGCCCCAACGAGTACAAGCATATTAAAGATGATTTCCCCGACATAGCTCCATACCTGTGTGACAGCCGCAGCGTTCGGGTCAACAACGGGCGGGCTAGATGCGAACAGGCTAAATATGATGCAAGCCAATACTATAATTGCGCCCTCCAGACAGACCGCCGCATAAGATTTGATAAATGATTTTCCCATGCTTTGCGACGGTTCACCAGCAAAAGAAGCAAGGGGAATAGGCGCGATTGCCGTGTACATATACAATTTCAGAAAACGGCCATACACTGACAAAATCATGATAAAACTTAATACTGTGATGAACAAACCGCCTATAAGTGTGACCGCCCAGAGCGGGATGCTCTCAAAAAATCCGCAGGCATTGATTGCATCCTTGATGCTTTGAGGCAATACGGTGTTGTCCGCACCGGAAAATCCTGACGCCGTCATTATCCGGGCAATAAGCCCCTGTACAATGGAGAACAGTGCTAGCATTAATTCCAAACCATGTGTGACTACTGCCTTTGCCAGTGCAAATCGGATAAACAGCTTCACAGCAATTTCTGGCCGCTTTAATTCAGCTATATTGCCACAGCTTTTGATCACGCCTATCACGAAAAACAACACCAGCAATCCAAGACCCACAGCCTGCACCGCGCCGTGAATGTCTTTTATGACATTCCATATTCCACCGCTTTTAAAGGTTTCCGGGCTTTGGGTTAGAAGCTGAAAAATTTCAGCCATTTTACTGTTCCATGTGTTTAGGGCATTTTCAAGGTTTTCTATAATCCAGTTCACAGATTGACCACCACCTCTCTATAAAAGATTTATACTGGGGGCAAACCAAAAGAGCGATTTACCCCCGTATGCTCCTGTCGGTCTTGCTCCTTTGACGGCGATTCCCGGATAACTCCGTACTTGTCGTCAACATAATATCGCCCGGCAAAGGGATTAAAGATGGCGTGGCATTTTACGCCGTTGTAATCCGCCAGATAATCGTTATCGCCCAGCCATTTGATGATGGTGGCTTCATCTAACATATTGGTTTCACCCTGTTTCAGCGAATGGATATAGCACTCGCATTTGTCGATATAATCCGCCATATCCATTAACCTCCTGTGATCAAGTTCAAAATCTCTTTGGCAAAGGTAATCATTACGCCGCCTGCAAGGGTCAGAAAGCCGTTTGCCCTCTGTGACGGGTCGTGAGATTTCAAGCTCAAACCGATTTGTACGATACCGAAGCCCAACAGGATTAACCCGATTGCTCGGATAAGCCCGAAGATGAAGTCGGAAAGATTGTTGATTACCGTTAAAGGATCGTTGGTGGCGGCAAACGCCGTCACACCAAAGCACATCATCAACGTGGCGACAAGCACTATGGCAACATAGGCGCGAAAGCATTTGCGAACGCTGCCGCTCATCGGCAGCTTGCAGGTGGGTTTACTGTTTTTCTTCATGGGGTGTGTCCTCCTTCATAAATCGTTTTTCTAAATCTTCCTCGGACAGCAGTTCATAATCTGTGTCCGCAGTTTCAAGTTCCGACAGATCTGCCGGATCAATGTCCTCATCAAATACAAGAGTAGCGATCGCTCCGGTAACAGCGCCGTGATAGAATGGTTCGGTCTTTCCGTCCGTCGTACCGCCCACATTGGGGTGGCGCAGGATGTCAAACTTATCGTCTATAATCGGCCGTTCGCCGCGAATGAAAAGCAGTGCGTAGCGGTTATCCAGCATTCGCACTTCGTCCGGAGTTAGAAGCTCACGCCCGGCTATCTGGTAGTTGGTTGAATAGTTCCCGTTGCGACCTGTACTTTTGCCGTAAGTGTTGGTGTCAATCGTGGATTTTCCCAACAGGGATTCGCTGATGAGCTTATGGGTGGAGGTTTCGTTTCCGCCCAAGTAGAGAAATTCATCACAGTTGCCCATAATGGATTCCCATTGCTTTTCAAAGAGTGCCTTTAACTGAGCGATATTTTGCAAAATGATTGAAACCGATACATTACGGGAGCGCATGACGGATAAAATTTTGTCAAAATCGTCCGGCAGACTGACGTTTGCAAACTCATCCATGAGAAAATGAACATGGACAGGCAAGCTCCCACCATGATTGTGATCGGCGCAATAGAATAATTGTTGGAATAATTGAGTGTAGAGGATGCTGACAAGGAAATTAAAACTGCTGTCATTGTCAGGGATAATAATGAACAATGCAGTTTTCTTTTCACCGATGCTTTCCAACTCCAGTTCGTCCGTGACGGTCATGCTTGCCAGCGATTCAAGGTTGAATTTCTCCAGACGCGCTGCCAGCGTGATTTGAATGCTTTTCAGGGTTTTTGCACTTCCTGAACGGTAATCCCGGTAATACTTTACCGCGATATGGTCGGGGTTTCGCATTTCCAGTCGGTCGAAAAGCTCGTCCAGCGGCGATTGAAAGCTTTCGTCATCTTCGCGCACCTCACTGGCACGAAGCATTTCCAATACCATTGGAAAATTCTGCTCGTCAGGCGGCGCTTCGTATTTCAGATAAAATACAAGTGCCAGAAGGAGCATGGAAGCGGCGGTGTCCCAAAAAGGATCTTGGGTCTGGCTTCCTTTAGGTGTGGTGGACTTGAACAGGTTTGTTACCAAACGCTGCGCGTCGTTGTCCTTTTTGAGATAAACGAACGGGTTATAGCAATGCGAACGATCCATGTTGATAAGGTCAAGTACCTTAACTTCCATTCTCCCTTTCAAGAGGTTGCCGACATCCCTTGTTATCTCACCCTTTGGATCAAGAATTACCATGCTGGTATTGCAGTTCATGGCGTTGGGCTTACAATAAAATCTCGTTTTGCCCGCGCCGGAACCGCCGCATACCAAAACATTGAGATTGCGCTTGTGTTTTTTAGCATTAAATCCGATCCGTACATTCTGCGTCAAGATTTTGTTTTCGGTAAAGTGTTTATCCGCGTATTTGTGGTTGACCGCCGCGGCTTCGCCCCACTTTGCGGAACCGTGTTCTTCACGGGGACGGGTATTGCGTTTGGTGGAAAGATAAATCCCGATTCCCATACCGTAGGCGGCAACAAAAAAGAGGACAGTTTTTAAGCTGTCCCCGCACCATGTTATATTCAAAGGATGATTGATTGCCGTTGTCAGGTTTTGCAGGATTTCGGGAAGTCCTCTTGAAATGGCGGGGGCGGCAAGTAATGCCGCCCACACCACCGGGATAAGTCCAAACGCAGCCAAAACCAATATCTGCTTCGGACTATCTCGCTTCATCCCGCACCCTCGCTTTCCGCTGAGGGGCATGGAGGATTTTCAAAAGCAGGTCATCGACAAAATCGGTAGCTTTTTTATCCTCAAGCTCTTTATTACGCATATCATTCAAAGCGGTAATGACCGCACCCTCCTCATAAGGGTCAAGAGCGACAATACGTTGTTCTTCCTTCATAAGTCCGTCACCTCGCTTCCTGTGATTTCGCTGCCTTTGCCTGTTCAAGCTGACGCGCCATGCGCCCGGAAATATTTTCGGCCACATCACGGATTTGCGCAAGTTCGCCCTTGACCATTTGCGCATCCATTCCTTCGAGTACGCCGGGCGCGTCCTCAAAGTTGAACGCTTGCGTGTCCAAACCGTATTTCTTACAGAGAAGATAAGAAGCACAGTACGAAGAAAACGCGGGGTCAGCCGGGAAATCGCTGCCGGTGGTCAAGTCACAGGAAGCCAATTCTTGCGCCACGCTACGGAAGGAGTCGGCAAACTCCATGCCGCGGCGAACGGAAATTTCACCCGTTTCTGGGTCGGTCATCGCGCCAAGGTCGCCCGGCAGTTCGTCAACGCCTTTGATTTTTACGGGAGCTTTGGAAATGAGCGCCTGCAAAAGCTGGCGCTCCGTGTAATTGGGTACGGGCGCAGTTCTCAGCTTGCGGGTATCGATTTGAGCGATGTCGAATACCTTTTTAATATTATAACCCGTGCCTGGCGAACCGTCTTCTTTGGTATATTCATGCGGCTCCAGAATGGAAATTGCCGTTTGCCCCGGTCTGACCGAACAGCCTTGATTTTTCCAGTAATCGAAGTTGCCCAACCGGACGGCTTCCGGCTTCTGTGCCAGAATTAACAGGGCATTTACCGCGCTGTAACGGTCAAACTGCCCCTGCACATCCATAAACTGCCCGAAGCGCCCGCCGTCTGCGGCTACTTCCAAAGCGGTCTGGTCGGAGAGTGCAAAGGTTTCTTCCCGCTCCGTCTTTTTCTTTGCGGCATATTTCTCTTTGGTAAGCTGTGCGACGGTCTGTTCCTCGGTGGGGGCATTGTTCAATAAATCATCAAAACTTGCCATGATTAAGACCTCTCTTTCGATTTTTTGGATTTGGGTTTGCGGTTATTCTGAGGCTGCTTGTGGGTGGTGGAAGCGGCCTTGTTTTTTGGCGTGTCCGAAGTCTGCCGCTCATCCCGCCCCGGCGCATCCGCTTCCTTCTTCGCTTGCGCCGCCTTGATCTCCCGGATTTCCTCCTTCACAGACGGCTTACTCGAAGTACCCCTTGCGGATTTGCTTTTGTTCCCGGAGGTAGGCTCGGACGGACGGGTTTTCGCCTCCGCGCTTTGAAAAAAATCAGTTTTTCCTGCTTCAGGATTTTTCTGTGACGGAGTATCTTTTTGGGTAGCTTTTCCCGTTTCCAGCGCTGCCTTGCCCTCATCGGACGGCAGTAGATCGTCCAGTAGCTTCTCGGTATCGTTCTTGTCCGGCGCTTCCGGCTCCGTGCCTTGCGTTTTCTCAGTCTTGGTCTTAATGATTTCACTTTCGATTTTAGCCTTATCCACTGTTGCAAACTTGAAGCGTTCAATGACACGGCTGATTTTCGGCGCGTCATCGGCTTTTACCATGATGTCGCAAAGACCGTCCGGGGTGTTTTTGCGGTTACGCAAAACGCAGTACACAATGCCGTACTGCTTTGCGCCCTGTGCAAATTTTTGTAAATCGCTATCCTTGACTGAAAAAATCTCTAATGCCTTGCCCGATTTCAACATCGAGGTCATGCGGGCCTTGCCTTTGAGCTTTAGGCTACTGTTTTTGCTTTTCAGCGCCGCTACCAAAAAAGTGGCAATTTCCTTTGCCGCCGATCCGGTGATTCTTGCTACAACCTCAACGCCCTCCAAACTCATGCGGACAATCTGTTCAGCAGCGTCCCCTGAATGGTTCATAGTCGAATTCCTCCTTTCATTTTGGAAATTCGCGCCAGCGAATTTGACGCGACCGCCGATTAACTTCGGGATCGCTGTTGCTTCATGCGGTCGCCGCACTCCTTTCCTTGTGTTTTTTCCTGATCTTCTGCCGCCCTGTGGAGCTTATCCTTCATATCCGCAGAGCGTGTTTCAATATCCTCGCATAATCTCACCTCCCGGCGTAAAGTTCCGATTTTTTTGGACAATTCAGATATTTGGGCTTTTACCGCCGCTAACTTTTCCTCGTCCCGAATACTCCGTGTCTGATAGCGCAAATGCTTTCGCGTCCCGGAAAGGCTGATGATTTCCCGTGTCAGCCCATCCTTGTGGGCGGTAAGCTGTTCGGCGGTGTCAATACCGTATTTCACCAAAAGCCGCGTTTCCTTTGCAATATTCTTAACGAAGCGAATATCTTCACGGAAAAGGAAATATACCCGGTTGGGATTCGGTTCTTTTCTCTTTGGTAAAGCTCCCATTTTATATAGATAAGAAAAATACAGGGCGCGAAGCCCTGTAATCCGTTTGACTGTATTCAGATTGCCGGAAAAGCTATATTGCTTGGATGGCTGTTCTGCCGGGATGATACGCCGCTCCGGGCGGGTCTGCGCCAATATGCGGTTACGGATTCCCTGGGCGGAATACTCCTCGCCAAAATTCTTGTTCAGCCGGAAAAACTTATCCTTGCCGGGTGGTCGGACAGAAATATACTTGTTGCTTTTAACTTCATAACCCATCTTACGGAGATTATCGAAAAACTGCCGTTCAGTCATGGATTGCCGGATGGCTGTATCTACATCGGCTTTTAATGAACTACGCCATGTTTGCCGTCCTTCTTTTTCCGCTCTCCACTCACCGTAGTGTTTGGATTTGCCTCGCTTCGGATTATCAATGACCGACAAGCCATACTCCCGGCACAGCTTATCAGATTCTATTTGCATATTATAAAAATCCTGTTCTGTGCGGTGATAGCGGATTCCGTCCACCCACGATACCGTGTTGACGATGAAGTGAGAGTGTAAATGGTTCCTTTTATCCAAATGGGTAGCAACAACAACCTGATATTTTTCGCCCCAAAGCCGCCGTGCCAACTTCACGCCGATTTCATGTGCTATGTCGGGCGTGACCTCGCCGGGCGCGAAAGACTGAATGCCGTGATAGGCAACTACTCCGTTCTCTTTCCCGAATTTCTTTTTTGCCGCCATCATTTCGTCACGAGCGGTTTCCGGCTCGCAGTTGATTCCTGTAACATAGTTCCGCAGAATTTCAGCGTTCTCATCGGTAAGCTGTGTTTTGCGGGTTTGGGAAGCGTAGTCTATGACATCGGAAAGTCCCTGTGTCTGCGCTGCCGTCATGCCCTGTTTTTCAAAATAGGCGGGGTTTTCTGTTTTGTCGGGATTCTCAGCATAAACCACTAATTTGCCAAGCCAGCCCTTGACCGACCATATAGAAGTAACCGCCATTATTCAATCTTCCTCTCTATTTGGCGGGGAAGCATAACGGCATTGGTAATCTCCACGATAGCCTTATGCAGCAAGTCGGCATTTTCGTCATAACGCTTTACATCCAGCACATTCAACACATGAGCTTTTTGCGCGATCTGATTGAGATTCCGGCCAATGCCATGAAGCTCTCTCATCATGTTGTAGTAATCGGGCGGGGGTACGTCGGTGGGAACAAGGCCGTTAATGATATGGCGTAGATAGCTTTCACGGGACAGCCCGCTTTTTTTGACGCGCTTATTGAGTGATTCAGATTCTTTTTTATTCAATCGTAATTTAATTTCAACCGTTCTGTTTTGCATAGTCCGGCTCCTTTCATTGAGGGGTATTAGGGGATTTTCCCCTAACAAGTTGCCCTTTGGGGACAAAGGGCGATGCTTGCCAGTATAGTGCATTTCCGAAAGCTCGATCTTTCAGGAGTTCACCGTCCGAAAAAAGAAACTGTCAGCGGTCACGCTCTCGATCCAACTTGGGGGTTGGGCGTTCGGTATCTGCAAGACGAATATCCTCATAATCGGTGTCTTTGAAATACGCCCCGCCGTTCATAATAGCGTCCACGATTTCGGCTCTGGTTGGTGTATGGGCTGCTTCAATCTCAATGCTGCCGTAATTGACTTCCTTAAAGGAGAAGGTATATTTCATCGCAGTTTCCTACCTTTCATAATCTCTGTTTTTGGGGAGAGTAAAGGTTACACCCTGAAAATGGTCTGCGTCCAGAATATAGTCGCCATTTTTCCATTGGCGTTCGACAATATCCCGCGCCTGCGCCGCGTTCTCGGCTTCCACCGTTACGGTCATAGCAAGGGTTTCTTGTATCCGGATTTCGTATTCTTTCATCGAGCATGGCTCCTTTCTTTTTTCTGCGTCCGGGGTAAGCCCAAACGGTCACAAAGATAATCGTTGTAATCTTTGCCGGAGGGGGGCAGTTTGTCGGTTATTTCGTAGCTGTCCGGCAGCACCGCCCGTATGGTCTGCACCGCCAGCCGTCCGGTTTCGTCATTGTCAAACCGCAGGACGACTTTTCGGATGTTCGGGTTGTTTTCCAAATACCTTTCCAAAGCGGCGGGAGTAGTAGTTTCTTCCGTTTTTTCTTTGGGCTGATACACGCCGGACAACGACAAAAGATGTTCCCGCCGCCAGTCGTAGCCTTGCAGCTTCAAGAGGGTGGCACAGGAAAGTAAATCTATCGGGCTTTCAAACAAATGCAGCGTATCGCTGTGCTGTTCTGCCGGAATCCCGAACGAATAATGCTTGTCGCTTCCGGTGGCTTCGCCCATGAAGCCCACGTTGCGCAGAGCGGCATACCGAGGCGTTCCTTTTTCATCCATACCCACAAATACGGCATTGTGGTGGGGATAGCTCTCATACAGCCGCCCGGTGTCCATACAGAAGCGCAGGATGTCAAAATCAATCCCCCGCTTTTCAAGGTAATTCACCATATGAGTAGCGCAGCGGCTGACGGCAGGCAAATCGAATACTTTCGGCTTTTGCCGCTCCGTTTTGGACATAAAAACAGGCGGCTTGGTTGCCGCCTGTCCCATAATTTGCTCAACTGCTTCGATAAATGAAAATCCTTTGACTTTAATTAAATAATCAAGCGCCGATCTGCCGCCGATACCACGACTGTGCCAACACCATTTCCCGTTGCTTATTTTCAAGCTGTTATGGGTTCGGGTGCAGTAGACATTGCCGGAGAAGTGAACAAGTTCCTGCGATTCATAGTTTTGAAGATAAGTGAACAAGTCCATTTTTTTTGCTTCTGTTATCACCTCCGGGTCGATATATGGCAATATAATCACCTCCTGAAATAGAAAAAGCCGACTGGTCGTTAAACCAATCGGCTATGTAAAAAACAAGGGTCTATAATTGTTTTATGAATGCTTCGAACAAACTGTATGAATCTTGGAAGTAATAAGAATCAATTTGCAATAAGTCTCCATCTATAAATCCTTGTACGTTCCAAACACTACTATGTATTATGGTATTAAAATTCAAATATTTATCATTGACCAAACCTTGATTATGTATATACATATTTCTTCTTTCTATTATTTCCATTATATCAACATACTTATCTTCACCATCAATTTCAAAACATTCTGGGTGTTTAATTTTTAAAGAAATCAAGGCACTTGTAAGCTTATTTCCTCTATACAAAACATCTGAATATTCTTGCTTAATAATGTTTTGAATAGGCTCTGACATAGCAGTAACGAGATTAATAAGTGATGAAACATATACGTTTCTAATATTGTGATAATCAAACAGCTTAAGTAATGTAGTAAACCTTGCTAATTGTTCTAAATCGTAATTAAGCTCGGAAATCTTATCATTGTTCATATCGATTTTCACAAATTCAATTGCCTTGTTGTAATCATCCTCACTGAATCTTTGGTAGAAATCTAAATATTCACTTTGAGTTTCTTTATCTATGTAACTGATTAATTCTTCTTTAAGGTCTTTACCTTTTAAAGTTATGAGATAATTATTACCATCGTCCGCTTCTTTAAAACAGTAAACGGATTCTTGAATATAATTTACAATGCAGTTTTCTTCTTTCAATATATCCAAAGAATCTACCCAATCGGGATATTCTATAAATGAATAACTTGACAAACATGTTTTGATTTGTTCTTCCTGCTTAGAAATTTCAGATAATAAAAGCTTAATTATCTCCTGACAACGATTTTCCTGTTCAGAATTTTCAGTATAGACCTCAAATTCTTTTAGTAATTCATCAATGTTATCAGATTTAATATATGAAGAAATCATTTTATAATTTTTTTCTAATTGGTTTTCTTGCAATTCTATGCTGTCATTAATGTCTTTTAATATATTCAAAAGGTCATTTTTTACATTTTGCATATTCATCATATCCTTTCTGCTTTTTACAATTATACAGCAAAATTAATTATTTTTCCACATGATTTAATAAAAGCGATAAAAGCGGCGCTGGTTTTTTCCAACGCCGCTTTTGTAGTTATTGCTGTTCAGTTAGATCGCGCCTATCCGTTTCAAGTAAGCAAAATTGTCCGTGTGTCCACGGAAATAAATCTGCCGCCGCTCTGATTCTTCTATCTGCCTTGTCAGACTGATATACCGTACCAGCGCTGCGTGTTCGTCGGCGGTCAGGCTGATTGCGCCCTCGCTCTCCAACACTTTCTCAATCACCGGGTAATTCTGTTGCAGCCCATCAGTTTCCCGCCGCAGGGCGGCATATTCGCTGTCGGTCTTAAACAGGGCAGTGGAAATATCGCTGTCGATTTCAGAAAAAGCGTCCTCAATCCGCTGTGCCAGATTATAATAATTATCTTGGTTTTCGCACATAAAAATCATCCCCTTGCGTTTTTATTCTACTATACTCATTCCTGGAATCAACCGCGAATGTGCGAATCAGCGTTCCAAGCCTGCCACTTTTTGCGGCGGCTCGTTATTGCTTTCCTCCGGCTCGACATCGACAAGGGAACGGTCTTTTTCATCCATATTGAGCAAAATATTGAGTTCCTTGAGCCTTGCGGTCTTTTCAGTCAGCTCGGTTTCTTTTGAAAATGGCGCTTCCATTTCAACGCGGGCATTTTCAAGCTGCGTTTTTGTGTTTTCCAGTTCCTCACGAACCGTCACCAGCTTTGAAGAAAACCCCTCCAGCGCGTTATCCAGACGGGTGATATTGCCGTGAATATCAGCGCCCAACACAACAGTGTGGGAAAGTGTTCCTTTCATTGTCAGGCGGTATTCATTACTTGGGCTGTCATAGGCAAGCACCATAGAAAAGCCCCGGTACTGTCCTAACAAAACAGCATCGGAGCCTGTCATTTTCGCGCAGGCGTCAATGATTGCCTTGCCCGCGTTCTCTTTTTCGATGTGCGTTACGCCCTCTATTTCCATTGCGGGGAATGTGTCGGGGATTTTCGGATTTGCTGCTACAAGCTGAATATCCTGCTCATAACCATCAATACGCTCTGTCAGCCGCTTAATGGTTTCGGGATATTTTCGGATGACCATTTCTTCTAAGCCGTACTTTTGATTGAGGTGATTGGCTTTGAGCATAGTCAGCTTTCCGACTTCCATATCAAGGTTACATTTTTCAATGATAAGCGGGTTGCCCGTGGCAAGCGCCTTGATTTCGCTGTAACTGAGGGCGGTTTCGTCCACATCCTCAGCGGCACGGAGCGGCGTTTTTGAGGTCATAATCTGTGATATGAATTTCTGCTTATTTTCCACTAACTGATAGAGGTAACTATCGAAAGTTCCCTCGGTGACATAACGGAAAATCTCAACTTCGGGATTTTTATTGCCCTGCCGGACAATTCTGCCTAACCGTTGGGCTAAATCGCTTGGACGCCACGGACAATCTAAATCATGCAAGGCGATTAAGCGGTCTTGCACGTTGGTTCCCGCGCCCATTTTTTGAGTGCTGCCCATTAAAACACGAATCTGCCCGGAACGGACTTTTGCAAACAATTCTTTTTTCTTCACCTCGGTATTGGCTTCGTGGATAAAAGCGATTTCTTCCTCCTGTACACCTTTGGCAATGAGCTTTTGTTTCAAGTCATCATAGACATTGAAAGAACTGTCGCCCTTCGGGGTGGAAAGATCGCAGAAAACAAGCTGCGCTGACCGCTGTTCCTGTGTCCGCTCCCAAACCTGATAGACATTCTGGGCGCAAGCGGAAACCTTACCGTTTTCATCGTCCGGGGCAAGCGGATTGATAAGCCGCATATCCAGAGCCAGTTTTCTGCCGTCATTCGTGATTTTGAGCATATTGTCGATATGCGGCTCAACTTCTCTGTTGCGGATTTTTTCGGCTCGTTCGGCAAGTCCGGCAACCATTTCCTGTTGAAGCTCGGACGGTTTTATAACCTCGGTGTGAAAATTGGCTTTCGGCACGGGCAGATTGAGCATATCCGCCGTCTGAATATCTGCTACTTCCTTAAAGGTTGCCATGAGTTCGGGCAGATTGTAAAACTTGGCGAACCGTGTTTTGGCACGATAGCCTGTGCCTTCCGGGGATAGCTCAATAGCGGTAATGGTTTCGCCAAAGTTTGCCGCCCATTCATCAAAATGCGTCATCCCGATTTCCTGCAAGACGGCGTACTGCAAATATCGTTGAATGGTATATAGCTCAACCATGCTGTTACTGATCGGCGTACCTGTGGCAAAAACCATTCCTTTTCCACCTGTAAGTTCATCAAGATACTGACATTTCATAAAAAGGTCGGAGGATTTTTGAGCTTCGGTCTGAGCGATACCACCGACATTCCTCATTTTGGTGTAGAGAAAGAGGTTCTTGAAATAATGGCTCTCGTCAATAAACACACGATTAACGCCGAGTTCTTCAAAGGTTACGACATTATCCTTTCTTGATTGATCGTTCAACTTCTCCAGCCTGTTTTCAAGCGCCCGTTTGGATTTTTCCATCTGTTTAACGGTGTACCGTTCACAGTTAGCAGATTTTGCTTCCCGTATCCCATAAACGAGTTCATCAATCTGCCACTTGAGAATAGCCTCCTGTCGTTCCTTTGACATAGGGATTTTTTCAAACTGACTATGCCCGATAATAACGGCGTCATATTCGCCTGTGGAAATACGGGCGCAGAACTTTTTGCGGTTCTTGGTTTCAAAGTCTTTTTTAGTAGCGACAAGGATATTTGCAGAAGGGTATAACTGGAGCCATTCTGCCGCCCATTGCTCGGTAATATGGTTCGGCACAACAATCATTGATTTACTGCACAATCCTAACCGCTTGGATTCCATTGCCGCCGCAACCATTTCATACGTTTTTCCGGCTCCGACTTCGTGTGCAAGCAGGGTATTACCGCCGTACATTACATGGGCAATGGCATTGATTTGGTGCTTGCGCAAGGTGATTTCGGGATTCATGCCGCTAAAATTGATATGCTGACCGTCATATTCGCGGGGGCGAATGGAGTTAAAGGTTTCGTTGTAAATGCGGCAGAGCATTTCCCGGCGGTCAATATCTTTCCATAACCATTCGGAAAACTTGGACTTGATTAGCTCCTGCCTGTCTTGGGCAATCGCTGTTTCCTTTTTGTTAAGCACACGTTTTTCGTTGCCGTCCTCAATGACAACATCGAAAACCCGCACATCTTTCAGGTTCAGCGTTTGCTCAAAAATGTGATATGCGCTGATACGTTTGGTTCCGTAGGTTGTCAACGCCTTGATATTACCGTAATCGGAATTTTTATCGCTGATATTCCATTCGCCTGTACATTTGGAATAAATGAGGTTCATGCGGCGGCGGGCATTTGAACCTGTATCAAGCAGTTCAAACATGAATTTCCGATAGATCTCCGGGGATATCCATGTTGCGCCGATACGGACGCCGATTTCGCTGGCAGTCAAATCCTCCGGCTGAACGGCTTCAAGCGCCTGCACATTGATATCAAGAGAACCGTCACCGACTGCGGCATGCGCTGCCTTTGCCTGCTCCAGCTTTTTGCGGACATTGCCCGAAAGGTATTCATCTGCCGTAACATAGGTTTTATCCTGTGACTGTGCGCTGCCGATATTAAGAAATATAACGCCTTTCAGTTCATCTATAAGCGTTTCTTCATCTTTTCCCGATAGCTGTGCCATAAAGGATAAATCTACCCGTGCTTTTTCGGAAATGCTGACCGCAAGCGCTTCACTGGCGGTATCAACGCTGGTGACAGCAACATGGGGCTTGATTGTCCGCTTGGTGAACATATCGGCTTTGCGTTCAAAATTGCCTTCATCGTCCAAAACCTCTAACGAACAAAGCAGGCAATAGCTTGAATCCTCGCCAAAGGCAAGGCTGTTGCCACGGCTGCAAAGCAATCCGTATTTCTTGGTATAATCATCATAAAGGCGGTTTAGCTTTGCCTGTTCCGACTGTATCAACTCATCAGGATAATCTTCCGTTTGATAGAAAATAAGCTCTCGAACGCAGTCACGCATGGCAATCATGCCACGGATTCGGCTTTCGGCGGTAACGGACATTTCAACTGGGTGCATACGGGAGTTTTCGCGGAAATATACCTTGCCGTCCACGATGGTATAACTGAAATTCCGTACTTCGGGATTGGCGGGAATGGAGTTATCTTCTTCCTCCAGTTCGTCCGGCTCATAGGCGAAAATCTCGGCGTGAAGATTCGGGATAACCTCTTTTAACTGCTCGGAAAGGTCTGCGGTTTCATAGGGTCTGCAAGTGCTGTCCATGCCAAACTGAGTGCTTTCCATGACCATATCGCCCAGCACCATATCCGGGTGCTGCACAAAATAACTGTTCATACGGATACCGTTTTCGTCGGTGTCAAGGTGTATCCAATCGGGTTCAATATCCACTATGCGGTCACGCTTTTGCAGGAAGATAATATCGCTTGTAACCTCGGTTCCGGCGTTACGCTTAAAAGCGTTGTTCGGCAAACGGATAGCACCGATCAGGTCGGCTCTTTGTGCAAGGTATTTACGGACGGCGGGATTTTCCTTGTCCATCGTTCCTTTTGAGGTGATGAACATCACAATGCCGCCCGGACGCACCTTATCTAAGGTCTTGCCGAAAAAATAATCATGGATAAGCCATTTGTTTTTATCATAACGGCGGTCTGTCACTTTGAAGTCCCCAAAAGGCACATTACCCATACCAACATCAAAGAAGCTATCCGGCATATCCACTTTTTCAAATCCATTTACGGAAATATTGCTGTTTTGATAGAGCTGTTGCGCGATTCTGCCGGATATGCTGTCAATCTCAACACCATATGCCTTGCTGTCCGCCATGCTGTCGGGCAGCATACCGATAAAATTACCGACACCGCAGGACGGTTCCAAAATGTTCCCGGTCTGAAAGCCCATTTGTGAAAGCGCCTGATACATGGCTTCGATGATAACCGGGGAGGTGTAAAAGGCGGTCAGGGTGCTGGCTCTGGCAGCGGTGTATTCGTCCTCGTCAAGCAGGTTTTTTAGCTCACCGTTTTTCGCATGGGTTTCTTCAAAACAATCCGAAAGACCGCCCCAGCCGACATATCGGGATAAAACCTCCTGTTCCTCCGGGGTGGCAAGGCGTTCTTCATCCTCGATTTTCCTTAACAGACGGATTGCCGCGACATTGGCGGCGTATTTTTCGCTTGCTGTTCCGTTGCCAAGCTGCGGGTCGGTAATACGGAAATTGTGGCGCTGTTCTTTTGGAATTTCGGGATGAAGCGCGGTAAAGTGAATGCGTTCTTGTTTCTTTTTGGGTGGCGGGGGCATTTCTTTTTCGGCTGGTTTTTCATCAAGAATGAGGTCTATGCGAATATGAGTAACTTCGCCGCCTTCTATCTGTTCCCAAACGGGTTCGTCCGACTCCGCTTCATCAGAGAGGTAATTATCCTCAATGAAATCGGCAATATCCTCGGCGCTCCCTCTGCCGCCGCGCATACGGTATTCTTCGACACCGTTTTCAACGAGTTCGTCCGAAACCGCCCATTTTGATTCAGCCAGTTTGTCGCTGATCGCTTGCTGAAGGTCTTGCTGTTCCTGATACTCAGCAAGTGCTTCTCTGACGAAATCAATGGTTTTACTGCGGAAGATAGGAAAGCCTGTACCGTTCTGAAAGGTAATGTCACGCAAGGAAACCTTGTCAAAATCATTATCAACGCTGTCAATCTGAAAATCCCTGCCGTCTATGGTCAGCGTTTGACCGACAAGGCTTTGGGCGGTTTCTTCCGGTGTTGGTTCGGGTTCAAGAGGTTCAATCTCATTAGGAGATAGAGCCTGTAAATCCTCAATGAACAATTCCAAATCAACCGCAATTTCATCATCGGTATCGGCATCATCCAAATACTGCTGTAAGGTATCAAGTATACCTAAACGCTTTTCATTGTCTTGAAGTTGCGTTTCAAGGCTGGCAATGGCATCCTCATCGGTTTCGCCCAGCTCCATATTGTCCTTATAATCATAAGGGTCAAACTCCTGATAAAAGCGGATAAGGCGTACCGCAAGGTCGTGAAATTGGTCTGTTTCTTTTTCGACTGGTTGTTCCACCGTAACTGTCGGGAGTTCTCGCGGCTCTTTACTTTCAACGAACAAATAAAAAGTGCCGTTACGATAGGAACAAAGGTCGTCAAATCCCTCCTTGCGGTGAGAATAATAGCGGTCATCCTGCGTGGTGCTTTCCCATACAGGGAGCATCATCTGATAGATTTTTTCTATCTCTGCCGGGTCGTCCATCAGTCCGGTTACATATTTATACCCATCAGAATAATCAAAGCTGCGGGGAAAGGGGCAGGGCGTATCTTCGGAAATGCCGGAGAAAAAGTGATATACCGAACGGGCAACCTGTTCCTTTTCATAGGTCGGGATATATGCCAGTTCCTCCGTGTTCATATATCGGTTTTGCTTAATCAGTTCGCCAATACGCTTTTCAACCTTATTCCACGGCAGCAGCACCTTATCATACGGCTCAAACTGATTGTTTTCCCGGCTGTATGAAATACCTTTACCATCGTGATTTTCATTGAATCCCATACGCCCGGAGCCGCCAATTCCGTATTCATTTTTGAGAAACTTAATACGCTCATTTTTATCGTGGTTCTGCAAATAGTAGGAATAGATACGGAGTTTTCCGTGATGAACATTACCCCCACGGGTCAGCAATTTATCAATTTCATCATCGGTAATAAATTGTTTCACCGGGGAAAGATCGCCCTGTGCTGTAAACTCAATTTGTTCACGCTGTAAGCCTTGTAATTGACTTAACAGCTTAACGGGGCGGTGAAAATGAAAGCGGAGCAACTCATGGTTTTGCTTATATGCTTCTACAAAGACTGTCATTTCTTCTATAAGCGTGGCGACATTATCTCTGCTTTTTAAAAATTCAATGGTGTTAGCAAAATTCTCAGGGAATCCGGGATAACGGTTGTAAATGTCTTGAATTGAACGCAACAAATCCGAATTTCTTGTTTCGTCTGCAAAATCCTGAACAATAAAGCATACCTTTTCGGCTGCTTCCTTATATTCATTGGCTGCGGCTTTATCAAGAACAGACTGCGGCACATATCTTCCCATATCAAGGAGTTCACGGATACGTTTTGCGGCGTCCTTCCATGTTAAAACGGTGGCGCGGCTGCTGCCTGTGGTTCTGCCTTCTGATATACGAATACCGTTTTCATCGTACCAGAGAGAAATGGGACAATTGTCAAAATAAAAGCCCTTGCCATCTGTTCGGTATTCCTCCTGTAAAAAGGCGGCGTTTTGTTCTAATGGATAATCTTTTGCAAAATAGGCGCAGATACGCTCCAGACAATTCGGCTCGTTGCCGCCAAGACATAAGGCTTCGTCAATGACCTGCTGTGAGATTTCAAAGCCCTTGAACAGAGTGAACTGCGGTTGCTCATTTCCTGTGTTGTAATCGGCAAAATCGAAAAGGGACATCTGCTGACTTTCCACCGATTTTAATGGCTTGATATTCGTGTTGACATAGTATTGCTTTTGGTCGATAAACTCGGCGGTGAATCCGGCAACCAATCCCCATGAAAAAACGGACTCTGTTGTTCGGGAAAGGTATGATCCCTCCCACATCAGAAGTCCGTTGTCCTGCGGCTTAAAGCCCACACGCTTACCGTCAACGATAAGCTCCGTATATCGGTCTTGATATGCCGATTTCAAATAATCGCCGCGTTCGCTTTCCTCCGAATGAACCGAGAAATACAATTCAATTTGCTTTTTGTTATATTTCAAATCGTCATTCGGATTGGCGATGATACCCATAATGAGGGCTTCATCTAAAAAAGCGGGCAGCTCTGTGCTGTCCACTTTTTCGTCACGCTTGATTTGCAATTCCTCTGACTGCATAACAATATCATATAACTGAATTGCAAGCGGAGGTTTTCTGTCTTTATAAAAATAGCCTTTGACTTCTTTAAGCAACAAATCCTTGCTTTGAACAGTTGATGAGTCAATAATTTCAAAGGTGATTTTATTATAGAGTTCTTCAAGAAAATCCTTGATTTCAAGCAAAGTATTTTCAGAATCACTGTTCAGGGCAGCATTGATTACTTTTTCTTCGCGGATAATACCATATCTTAAAAGTTCGTTCCACTTGTGCTGATGCTGTGCCAATTCAGCCATAGAAAAAGCGGACAGCTCTGCGCTATCCGCTTTTTCGTCTGTATTTAGCTGTAAATTAAGTCGTTTAGTATCATTCCCTCCGCTGAGTGCCGAATGTTGTTCATCAACCCTACCCATTTCATCTGGTCGGCGGCTTTCATCTGTTCTGTCACGCCCTGCGCCGCCGCCATCTGCCGAGTCAGAAGCTCCATGCGCTCCGTTGCTGTCTGTTCGATTTCCATAAGGTGCTGGTTGAGCGTCCCGCCCGTCAACAGATTCACGAACAATATCCTGCGATGCTGTTTCAAATATTTCTTTCGGAGTAATGCGTACTTGCCAAGGACTACCTGACCTTCCTCCGGAACGGTCAGATTGGGTATTCTGTAATCGCCCTCCATCCGATATGTCAACGCTTCCATGTTCAATGCTCCTTTCGCTGGTTTCGATTATATTATCACCGGATTGTTCCGGCTTTGCAAATGTGCAATTTATATTCCTTTCCTGCTTTTGCAAGCTGATAGCCGTTGCCGATATTTCCCGCAGACAAGTTTCCGCGATGTCGCTTGTTGCCATGCCGAGAGCATTGATGGTCTGCCGGGTATTAAATTCCGTGATGCTTTGGAAATCCTCAAAATCAAGGTAATCGTCCGCGTTGATACCGCACCGGGTCAGAAGCATATACGACACGCTGTTTTGCAGGGCAGTACGGTAAGCTACTTCCACGTTGAAATCGTCCAGTTCTTCTAAAAAGCTGTCCTCGCGGCAGTTTATAAGCTCATGGAGGTAGTCAATCATATTATCATCAACGGCATTTTTCGCCGCCGAAATCAAAGCGTCAGCCAGCGTGGATTTGTTCTTAAGCTCTCCGAAAGAGTTTTCAAGGCTCTCAATTACCTCGGTTTCATACCGTTGCTCCATCTGCCAAAGTGGGATAGGGCGGGTAAAGCGGCTTCCGTGAGTGTCGGAAATATCAAAGTAATGCTTCAGACGGGAATTACCGTTATGCTCATCGTCAAAGACGGCGATCCCCGTCGCGCCTTTGTTTACCCATCGGCCAAAATGCTTGTTCCACTTTTCGATTTCAAGGACAGCCGTTGCGTCCGGGCGTTGGGCGTAAATCAGGACTTGCTCGTCAAAGCGGCATTTGTAGTTGCGGCAAGCGGAACGCATAAACGCCATCCACTCTGTCGGGTTATTCGTCACCCGTCCGAGGACGGATTCATACATTCCACAGATAAATTGATACTTTGTCGCCATCAAACGCACCTCCTTTCATCGTTCATCATGGGATGAATTGTTTTTAAGTTATTGGGAGTCCCGGTGTATCTAAACAGTTCATTTTTGCCGGGAATATACAGATTGCCGTTTTCTAAGCATAAAAATAAGTCGCAATATTTAGCGGTAGACGCTTTATAAAAATCTTCATATGACCATGTTGATTTTTGCCAACTGCATTTATCATAAGTGCAAATGCCTAATTCAAAGTCGCTGCTTAAATGTCTTGATATTTCATCAAATAACGCTTTTTTGCCACGAAGCGTTAAATATGGCCTAAAATGATAGCCATTGTATTCAAAAGGATTTGTTTCAGGCATTACCGTTCACCTATCTTTCCATGTCATTCTTTTTCGGCTGGTTCGGCAGATGGGACTTGCCGTTTTGGTGATAATTCCACGGCTTAGCGGCGGGGGCGTTCCCGCCGAATATCATCTTGTGAGGGCAATAATTTATATGCCATCGCCGGGAACCTCCTTTTTCTTGTTTTTCAATATCTCAATATCGTCAATAATTTTACGCATACAAAAACCGCAAAAGCCTGTTTCGCGGTTTCGGTAGGGACAGTCGGCGCAATGATACACGCGCCCGTCACTTATTTTTATGATTTTGTTGTTCACACGCCGTCACCTGCTGTCCCTGTCCGGCTTGTTTTTCGGTTTGATAGCCTTGCCGTCATCTTCATAATTTCTCGGATTGGCAGCAGGCACATTCCAGCCGAACATGGAGCCTGCAACCATAGCGGCTTCCTGCGGTGGCGTAACATCCATTAGTTCATTGATATGTTTTGCAAGATACTTGTTTTCGTCAGAATCCCGCGCGGAAATATCGGAAACCTTATATCCGCGTTCCTTATGCTTAATTATGATTAATGTGCCGTCAGACGGCAGGGTACTCATGCAAAAAGCAGGGAGCTTTTCACTCTGCCGCTTATGATAATTCGGATTCAGGTTTTGGCTTTCGCTGTGCGCCCGTTCAAACAAATCCTCACGGGCGTCCTCGTAGTTGCCGATATAACGCCCCCAAAAGTAATTGGTCGGATCATCGGCTCTTGCTTGCCAAGTAACATATTTCGTGCCGTATCCTGATTCCATACAACCAAGCACAAAAACAGAGTTGCCGACAGTCAATTTTTCAGTAATCTCATACCCCGTATTTGTTTCCTTGTTCATCTCGCATCGTTCCTTTCTATCTTTGTTCGGCTGAACAGTATCCTTTTTGGCTTGTAAAACAGCCAGTTTTTTAACCGCCCAATCGGGCATACATTCCGGCTTGACCTCGCCCAAAATCTCATGGCGGCGTATATAGCTTTCTTTTCCGTCCGAAAACCGCTTGTGGTAGACCTTCGTGCCAATAGGGTTCGGTAATGCGCCGTTACCGCCCGTAACCAATATAAGCTGATGGTCGCCGCGTTGATATTCCTTGCGGAACACCTCCGCGCGAACCGCCATAACCTTGCCGACAATGTTTTGCTTGTAATCGTGCGGATAACAATGCTCGGCGGTGAACAGGTCGGGCGGTAAGGCGGCTTTTTCAAATTCAGCCCTGACCGCTTCAATCTGACTGTTCACACGGCTTGTAAATTCCTGCATGATTTCAAGATAATCGTCGCCCACTAAGCAATGGGAGTATTCGCCCAAAATTTCATTATAGGTGTAGTCGCTGACAAAATAGAAGTTACCGTTTTCCTCCCGCATATTTTCACCATAGACGATTTCCTTGTCGCCAATGTGAATCGCCTGCTTGATTTCATAGCCTGTTTTGCCAACCATGCGGTTGCCCTGCTCGGCTTTCAGTTGGATTTTCAGTTGGGACAATCTTTTCACAAGCGGTTTCGCTTCGCTGAGATACTGTTCGTGGCTCTTAAATTCATCGGAAATTTCCTCAATGTCCCTTATAGTTTCTTCAATCATAGGAACATCGTTTAAATTGCGTTCGATTTCCCCGGCAGTTTCCTCAACCGTAACACCCTCGTAATAATCGCGGGCATCGTGAGCGTGTAAAAATGCCGCGACTTCCTGTGCAAGATTTTTTGTATTCATTTTTAATTCCTCATTTCAAAATATATTTGTTGGCGGCTCTGCCACCGTCGCTGTGGTATTGCGGAATGACATTGATGTAGCCGCCATCGCGCAGTTTTCGCAGATTCCGACTGACCGTGACTTTGGAAATGCCCAGCACCTCGCTGATCCGGCGCTGCGGAATACTCACGGCGTTGTTTTCATCTGTAATGTCCATCAGGATAAGAAAAAGCAGCTTGCCGGATATGGATGTATTGACTTCACCACAGAGTTTGTATCTCGCCATTTTATTCATTATATAAGACCGCCTTTCTGTAAAAAAAATAAGGCGGCTGTATTTCAAGCCGCCTGTCACTTACCTGCGCCCGATAAACCAATCATCATAGGCCGAGCCGCTTATCTGAATGGAATTTGTAATAGATTCGGATACCACCATGCCGGAGGGCGTCCAACAATCGGACTTGATCACCTTGACCATATAATTTCCGTCAGGATAATAAAGCGGGGTAAAATGCACTTTGCCGTAGCTTCCGTTTATCGGGAAATACCAATATGAGCCGCTTCTGTCCAGCGTCCGGCATTTGCCGCTTGTATAAACGTAATTGTATTCGGGGAATAAGGCACAGCCATACTGCGCTCCGGTATATGCCTCGGAAGACGGTATCGTATAACCGGATACAGAAACCAGCGCATTATAGGCTTGCAGTGAAATACCGTAACCGGATTTCATCGTCCATACGCTACCGTTCTGTGTTGCCGTAGCGCCCGTTGCCGGAGTAATGGAATTTGTGCCGTCTGCATAAATACCAATGCCATAATAATTGCGGACAAAGCTGCTGCCATTATAACTGTATTCCCACCATGTCGCGTATCCGGTTCTGTTGGATGGTGAGGCAGGCGGCGAAAATCCTTTCGGCGCGGCATTTTCAAACTGTGTGTCGGGCGTTGTATGGTATTCATACGGTGTTGTGGAATACGAACGTGAAACGAGGTTGTAGTACACACCACCTTGAAGCACATCGGCTTGGATTATCACATTCCCATAATTTAAACCCGTAGGAACCAACCATTTGAAATATACAAGATTCATGTCATTTCCGGGAACAACGGCTTGAGTTTTTGTTGCTGTTGTAATGAGTGAGCCATTCGGCCTATATACCCGAAAACGAACTGTGATCTGACTGGAAGGCGTGTAATTATCGCGGTATCCGTTTGTCAGCCAAAAGCTTGTGATAACACTTGTTGTTTCACGGTATGCCGCATTGGGTGTGATCGAAATGAGCTGCAACGGATGGTTTACATTGCAAGTCAGAGTAAGGGCATTGTTTGTGCCATTTGATTCGTAGCTGGTCTGATAAATTCCCAAACTCTCAAGGTAAACGCCGCCCCAAATGGAAATACTGCGCTGGTTTGGAACCTCAAAAGAATAGCCGTTGACGTTGATCGTGCCATTGGCAGGAATGGCGTATATGCTGGGAATCTGTGTGCGGTCATTGTTGTATCCGTTGATATAGACGGTACAAGAGGTATTGTTTTTATAGGTGTACTGCACCGTGACTTTTTGCCCGGCTTCAAGGCTTTGGGGATCAAGGTAATAGCCACTTTCGCCAATTAGCCGAATTTGGGTCAGAGCAACATCCGCTTTTACCATCGGGATATCAATCCAGCTTCCTTCTTGCGTTCGGTTTACGTCACTTGTCCAATGCGTCCATAGATAGAAAGGAATACGGTTTGCACCGTTTGTATTTGCGCTGTTATCCGGGACAGTCACCAGCCCTAAATCGCTATACTTTTTATACGGTGAACTACTGTTTATTCCAGCAGAATCAACATATAAATCGGCATCACCTGTGCTGCTGTTCCAAGGCTTTACTCGGCTCCATGCGCCATTTATCCAACGATACATGGCTCCACGAAGGTGATTATTGGAAGTCCATGAGTTACTGGACGTATAAGTGTACTCCGCCCGGACACGCTGGCCTGCGTAGACTACGCCAGAACCGCCGCCGTCACCTTTGTAAGCTGACATTGTTCCGGTAATGTCGTACATCGAAACTTGAAAACGGTTGATTTTTGGACGGATAGGAACGTAAAAGGTTTTTTCCGCACCCCATTTGAGAACATTGCCGCTCGAATCAATCCAGTCAACCCGTGCTTTCACGGTATAGGAGCTGCGCCCGGCGTCTACCGTTGTCGGGGACAGGGCAACGTCGTACCATGTGTTGCTGTTGGAATAGACATTGCGGGAGACGGAACCGCCGCCGTTTACCCATACAGTCTGCCGGACATAACAGTTCTCACTTTCGGTGGGAAAATTGACGGCGAACCAAACGGTATCATTCAAAATAGGATAGCCATTTGCATAGCTGTAATTGCCGAACGCCGAACCGTTGGAAGTGCCATAATGGAATGTGCGGGAGGACTTACTACCTTTCCATGTTTCACAGATATTGACACTTAAAGAAGGAGAAAAGTCTGGACGGGTTTCAGTGTAGGCAATACCCACGCCATAACCGGAATTGATGATCGTATAAAAGGTTGCTCTTGTTGTCAATGTTCCAACGCCCGACCACAAGCCCTGACCGTCAGGTGTAAACAGTGAGTTCGGATAATGTTTATTGGTATAACTCGAAATGAAGCCCCATGAAGCACTTGTGGAGCTTGAACCGCCGTCGCTGTTTACTCCAAGAATGTATTTTCCGTAGATGGCTAACTCCGTTGTGGTGACGCTGTGATAGGTTCCCTGCAAACGGACGTCATATAACGGCTCCACAAGCACTTTATCGCCATTTTTAAGATTGCTGACACTCCCGACACCCAGGTTAGACAAAATACGATTCAGGTTGTTATGATTGGACTGCCAGCTATTCATGCCGCCCGGTGTTGGCAGAGAGGAAGCAAACCCCATATCCGCTTCCTTGTAGCAGTTGCTTGTGTTTTTATTGGTGCCAAAGCCGCTGTTTTGATTGTTTATCAACTGCTTTTTATTGTATTTGGTATTAAATTTGTACGCCGAACTGTATTCCATATTCCCGTAGGAGGTATTGCGAAACACATCAATCACTTTGCCGCCTTTGGTGTTTCCGCTCTTATCCACTACGCTGAAACGGTAGCCCAAACAGTTATCATCCGTCGTTCGCACCGCATAACCATTCGGGCCTGCGGGAGAACCGCCGCCACCTCCTCCCGATGAGCTGCCGTCCCATTCAAGGGCAAAGGCGTTCAGGGACAGACCGGAAATGACAAAACAGACAATCAGCAGCGCCGAAAGCCATTTGAAAAGTTTATTTTTCATCTTTGTTCCCTTTCCACGGCATAAAAAAAGACCCGGAATTTTCATCCGAGCCTTTGTGCCGCTATTCTTATTTAATGGGTATGACACTCGTTAGCTTTTACCAGTTCCCCGCATATGGGACAGGTAAAATCAATAATCCATTTCTGACAGGTATTGTTATCACCGTTCCCGTTTTTCCTGCCGCACACCTGACAATACTCCGCCGCGTCCATCGTTTTATCATACTGAGGGCATTTGCTTGGCGTGTAACAGGTGTTGCCCCATTCGTCCAACGCGTAAAAGCTGGCGCAGCTATGGGAACAGCAATACGGACAACCTTCTTGTTCTAAATTTAAAATATAAGCGTGGGTATCCGGGTTTGCACAATGATGGTTTTGGGAACCGCAATTGTATTCCGTATTCTTATCACCGCCGCCAATCTGAATACCGCCGCCGTTGTTGTTGTTTTCTTCCGGATTCTTTGGAGGATCAGCCTCCTTCACAGGAGAAACGGTTTCCTGCGCTTTATCACCTGTATTTTTGCCTGTGGTAGAATTCGGAATGCTTTCATTTGGCTTTAACGCACTACCTTCGTCAATAATTTCACTGACTGAGGTGCCGTCTGTGACATCGGATGAATCTGTGTTGTCCGGTTTTTCCACTACAATGCTCTGGCCGGTATCCGAAACGGTCGATTCTAGGACAGGATCGGAAACGGGGAGCTTATTGTTAGGAGTCAGCGTGAATATAACCGATATAACGAGAAGCAAAGCGGCTACGCCGCCGATTATCGCAAGCAGTCTTTTATTTTTTAACAGCTTTTTCAAGAATAACACCTCCTAAAATTTTTCGTTGAACGAGGAATCTACCGTAACGGGAATGATCACGTACCGCGCTATTTTACCGTCAAACCAAATTGGAACATAGAGCGTGTAATGAAGCTGAACCTTCAATGTGTTTTCTTTTCGAAAGGTAATGACCGGATAAGTCATTTGGTATTTCAGACTTCTATCTTCATTATAAGCATACAGGTACATACTTCCTTTTTCAAGGGTGCAAAATCTACAAAGATCATCGATATATACATTACGGTCAAGCGCTTCGGTATAATCGTTGCCCTGCTTAATAGAATTGTATATTTGAGTGGAGTTTTTCATGATGAAGCTGTCCAGCACGATTTTGGTGTTTTCCTCTGTGATCCGCACCATTGAAACAGCGGAAGCAAAGAATATAACAACCGATAGAATCATACAGACCACCACAATAATCACACAGGGGAATATATATCCTTCACCCTGCTTGTTTCTAAGCCTTTGCATCATTCACCACCTACTTCCAATATTTTTCCGAAATACCTGACCGTGTGACCGAAACTGTAACCGGAATCTTAAAAACGCCAAGACCTTTCAGATAGGTTTGTACGTCAATTTTTACGGTCATGGTATCGCCAAGCTGAACGCGGCCATAAGTGGAATTGTAATACTTTTCGGCAGAGGTATAAATGCCGTAATAGTAATACTGATTTAGCAGCTCGGAATCCCTGCTCCAGAAATCGCCCTCAAACGAACCGGAGTAGGTCGCCGTTTCAATCAGTTCCTCCGCGATCTGATCCATTTCCTGCTTGAGTGTGATAAAGCTGAAAATATTGATAGCCACTACAAGAATCATGACAAATACAACGACGCTGACGGCGGTATCTATATACCCTTCGCCGCGTTTTGAACGCATAAGTTTTTTTATCATATCTTCGTACCCCCTTAATTAAATAAAATGCCGAGGGACGACATGATCTGAGCTAAAATGACCACGATATAAATCAACATAAAGCAAAACAGCAGACACATGGACAGCCGCTTCACCTTGCGCGGAACCTTCTGCGCCTTGAGCCGTAGTTGCTGGCGCTGAATATCGTTGAATTTCAGCAGTAGCGATGCCCAATATATCGCGGTATCATCACCGCGCAGAACACTGATCAGCCCACGGCATACATCGCTCATCATAGCGGAGCCGACACGCGCCTCCAGCCGGGTCAGCGCCGCTTCATAGTTGGCGCTTCTCATATCCGCGACGGTAATGTCCAGCTCATGTTTTAATTCCGTTCCGGCGTTCGCCGCATAGGATTCGAGCATATAGAGTACATCGCGGTTATGCTTTAGAGTTTTATCAATGGTAAAAACCAGACGGGGCAGCTCATATTCAATCCGATTCCTTTTATTGCGGATTCGTATGCTGACGCTTTTCACCTCACGGCTGTAAAGGAACACCGCCATAAACAGGATGACCGGACAAAGCAGAGGAAAGATAAACAGCACCGGCACGGCAAAGACGCCTACAATCGCCGCCTTTATGATGGCGTTTGCTTTAAACATTTCCGGTGTAATGTCCATATGCGCGGTTTTAAGGTCGGCTTCCAGCCCAATCCGCTTGAACTCGCCCATATGGATATGCTTTGACAGCCATGTGGCGATTCCTTTGAGCCACACATCAAGCCCGCTGGACTTTGCTTTTTGTTTTTTAGACAGGTTCAAAACCGCCTTTGAGGTTTTCATATACGGAATGTGCTTATAATCGGCAAGCATAAAAAACGCTCCTATGCCGCACAGCACACCGGCAATAGCCTGTAACATTTCACATCACCTCCTGTACTCAATCGGCTTCGTAAACCTTTGCATAAACAAAGCCGTAACGAGAATGACAGCACCGCAGATACCGAGTACAATTTTACCCGGCGTCTGGAACAGCAGCGTATTGAACCATTCCCGATTCAAAAAATAGAGAAGCGGAATATTGCCGACAACCAAGGCCACCATCATCCAATATTCATTGCGAACAGACGACAGCATGGTTTGCAATTCGCTATTGACAATGCGAACATCGGTCAGCTTTGACACCACGGGCTGCAAGGTGTCTTTAAGAACCCGGTCATCCTGACACTGGATCAACACATCACACCATTCCCGGAATATTTCATCGTCAATTTTGTCACGGAGAATCAACAGCGCCCGTTTTGTGTTGGAGGACACTGCCGATATATCACCTAAGAATGCCTGAAACACCTCGCGCAGCGGAGGACGGATATAGACGATGTTTTCCCGCACAGCCGAAAGAATATCGTCGCTTCGGATATATGAAGTCGTAATGATGGACAGCGTGGTTTCCAGTTCCTCCTTGGTATGCTTTTCGTAATAGGACAGGGTGTTTGCCGTGTAGAAGAACGGCAGCAGGGCAAATGCAACCGACAGCACCGGCAGCAGAAACAGATTGTCAATCAGGACGGAAAGAATCGCACCGCCCGTAAAAAGCACCAAAGCGGCAAAGCAGACAAGCGTGAACTGCTTCGTTTTCCCGGTCGCGTCCAGCGCGGTCTTGATACCCATCAGCTTTTTATACAGCAGATGTTTTTTCTTGTTGCCGCGCAGGTTTCGGGCTTTATCGCGCAGGCTGTCGTTTGGGGTAATGATATTCATCAGATCATCCGCTATCTGCTCCGGCGTCAGCTTCATTAGAAAGGCTATCGCCAATATGATCAGAACAGAGGATATAATAGAGAAAATCAAGCGTAGTCAGCTCCCTTCACAATAAATTTGTTCAGCGTACTCTGCGGAACGCCGTACTGCATGAGTTTACGCCGGAGATTGTCGCTCATCAGTTCCGGCTGTTCAAAGTATCCTTCAATTTTGTAGGTATCTCCTGCAAGTTCATTGTTTGTAATGTTGTATCGGAACAAGGTTCGATACTCCCGTTCACCGCCCTGCGTAATGACGCACTCGGAAATATCCATGATTTTTCTGGAGTTATCCTCCAGCTTGTGTGCGTACACAACAAGCGGAAACGCCTGTCCCGCCTGCATAAGAGAAGTTTGGAAATTGATCGGGAATCGTTTTTGACAAAGCAGAGCCAAACGCATATGGGCGGCTTCTGCCGCCGACGCATGGATGGTGGATACGACGGTATGTCCGGTCAATGACGCTTCCACTGCGGAATAGGCTTCCACATCGCGCATTTCCCCGACGACCACAATGTCCGGGTTGAATCGCAGGGATGCGACAACCAAGTCCTCCTGCGTAATGTCATAAGTCGGATTGTCAGAGGGACGGGACAGCGTATGAACCACATTGTTGATGATCTGACCGTCCTTTACCCGCAGCAGCGACAACTCTCGGGAGCCGGATTCAATCGTAAAAATACGCTTATTGTCCGGCACGGAAGTCAGCAGAGCGTTTAAGAAGGTTGTTTTGCCCGATGAGGTCGCTCCGGCAACTACAAAGGAAACGCCGTATCTGATGCACATACACAGAAAATCAATCATCTTCTGCGTGGAGTTGCCGCCGCGAACCAGTTCCTGACGGTTGACGCGGGACGGGTGCAGCAGACGGATTGACACGCTGATGCCGCGGTCATCATCCACAAGAGGTTCCTTTAAGGCGGTAATTCTTGTATTGCCCGGCAGATGTCCCTGCGACATGGGTGTGGCGTTGTCGATGATCATGCCCGAATGGTGCAGGAGCCGCTTCACTATGTCGATGGCGTGTTGCGGGTTGTAAAAATGCTCGGCGACTTTCTCAATACGTCCGTCCACATAAGTGACGGCAATATCATCCCAGCCGTTGATGTTGATTTCCTCAATTTCGTCCCGGCCGAGGTATTTTGTCAGCACGGAGTATTCCGCCATTTCACAATAGAGCTTATCCGTCAAATCTTTAAAGGATAAGCCCTCCACCGTATAGCCCTTATCCCTCAGATACTTTTCTATATAGGTTTTTAATTGAGGAAACTTGGAGCTTTCGGTCAGCGCCGCCGCATAGTGCCCAGAGATATATTCCTGAACAGACTGCAAAAGCGGAACGAATGCAATGGATTGGCTCATTACACCACCTTCTTTGCAATCGCCGCTATCTGTTTCCGGTATTTGCTGTCCGCAAGGCGCTCCGAAAGGGTGCCGGTAATGACCTGCTGTTTCAAAGGACGGCTGTACGGGAGCGTGAACTGTACATTTTTGAAGTGGCTGATTACTTCCTCTTTCGGCAGGTATAAATCCCTGTCCCGGATACACAGCACCTTGAAGCCGCGATCCGCAGCGCTTTCAAACATTCCCGACTGAGAGGCATAATACGCCATGCATTTTAAATCGGGCGTAATCATTTGTATCACACTGTCGGCTTCGTTTACCGCCATACGGGAAATGAGATCGTCTGCGTCGCTTACGCAGTCAACAATCACATAATCTGCAATTTCCTTCATCGCACGGAACAGCGCCATAATCTTATCCTCGGTGGGACGCGGATAGCTGAATTTGTTTTCTCCGGCTTTATAGCCGAAAAAGCCGAAGTTGCGCATGGTTTTCACCGGAACAAGCTGTTTCAGCACATCCTCTTTATAGATGTCGGTTTTATCCAAAGCCTTTCCAATGGAGAATAAGTCCGAATCCTTGGAGTGCGGGAAGATGAACGCCATAACCGGAACGCTCATGTCCGGGGATAGAAAAACGACAGAACCCTTCTTATCATAGTAAAGCTCCTGTGCCACTTTAAGGGAAGCTGTTGTTTTTCCGCTTTCGGGAGAGCCGCAAAAGGCAATCATCTTACTCATTGACCGCACCTCCGGCTTTTTTCAGGTATTCGTCCTGTGTGTTGAGAAACTTTTGCGCTGTCGCGCTGTCCCCGCGATAAACAAGGGCGGTCTGCATGGTGGAATTTTCTTCATATTTTGCAAGCAGCTTTGCCTGCTCCGTGCTTACCAGCACCGTAACAGTGGACGGTAGCTCATAGCTGCCGTCATCGTTTTTAACAATAGAATCCTTATCAATTCCTCCGGCTGTGGTGGTCGTAATCACTTTAAGATATTTTAGTTCGCCGGGGATTGTTGTTGTGCCGCTGTCCTTATCCGTTACAATTACACTGATAATATCACCATTACATAGTTTGCCGGACAGCCCTGCGGCGAAGGTATCTATTGTAATACTGACGGCGACCTTGCTGCCGTCGAGGGAAGCGAATACATCCTCCGCTGTATTGGCTTCATCGGTCAGCTTGGCTGCGGTGAAATAGTCACCGATATAAAGGTTGGAAGCGGCATATTTCCCGACAACCGCTGATTTCTGCGTAATGATGCCGGCCGGGAGCGTGTCGGTTTTCACTTCAACCGTTTCAATCTGCCCGTCCGTGATCTGAGCGCCTTGCTTTACATCCTGTGAAAGCCGAATAACAGATGTGGTGTCGCTCGTCAGACGGTTTACGATGGGAGCTACGCCGAATGTGACCGCCACCGCAAGAAGCATACAGATGATTCCGATAACTGTTCTGTTTTTCATATTTTTTATGACCTCCTAAATAAAATAGGCCGCCATGAATCCAGCAGCCAGATATGGTATCAGCGGAAAGCCCTCCGCTTTGTTTTTTCGCATTTGCACGATTAGATTTACAAAAACGCCAATTGTCAACCCGGTCATAAGCCCGGCAAAACCGCGCCCAATTCCGAGCAGGAAGGCGCAAGCAACGGCCAGCTTCACATCCGCGCCGCCGATGACTTTTCCCTTACAGATAATCACGGGCATAAGCATAGGAAGCATAATTAAAATACCTGACAATAACATGGCTGGAATGTCTGATGGTTCTCTGCCGATGAATGCTGTGAGTGCGATCATAATGTGAAGATAATCATTGGCTTCTCTCGTCCTGATGTCGCTATATGAGGCGAACAGGAGGATAAGGCACAGGAATATGCCCTTGACCGTACTCACAGCAAAGCCAAAAAAACAGATCAGCAGAAAAGTAATCGAAACTGTAATCAAAACAAAGGCAAGTGCCGTTTTCGTCTTATCGCCTTTCCATCGTTTTGCGGCGTACAGGCTTATTAGAAAAGCGGCGATACCCGCTAGCATGAGGAATGACAGCGCATGAAAAATCAACATAGCCGTTTCAGCCGGAATTTTAGGCGGCAATATCGGCATTGTAGGAAGAATGGGGCGAACGAGCATTGTATTCATAGATAACCTCCCGAAAAAGAAATGCGGCGGGATAGATTTACAACATCCCGCCGCGATCTTCAAATTAAGAACCGGAATAGCTGAACAGGCTGGTGATCTTGTTGCCGAGTGTCGGGATGATGTTGGTGTTGAACAGGGCATACAAGCCAGCCAACAGCAGCGCGCCGATGACTACGGCGATGAGAATCTTGACGCCGGAATCCACATACCCCTCCGCCTTTTTGCATTCGATGGTGGACTGAACGCAGACGGCAGTGGAACGAACCTTGTTTTTCATTTTGTTGAATAAATTTCTCATTGAAATTACCTCATCTTTCTTTATTTTAAAGGGAGTGGTTTAGGGTTTGTAATTGAACAGCCCGTTGATTTTGGTGGTAAGCGTCGGAATGATGTTGGTGTTGAAAAGTGCATACAGGCCAGCCAGCAGCAGCGCGCCGATGACTACGGCGATGAGAATCTTGACGCCAGAATCGACGTACCCCTCCGCCTTTTTGCACTCGATGGTGGACTGAACGCAGGAAACAGAGGAACGAACCTTGTTTTTCATTTTGTTAAACAGATTTTTCATTGGATTTACCTCATCTTTCTTTGATTTGGGCTTATTCAGCCGATTTTTTTATGGTGGTTTCGTATACTGTGAGAACGGCTTCTTCCATGAGCTTACGAGCCGAAGAAGAAATGGGATGGAAAATATCGCGGTGAACATCGTTGCCGTCTTTATCTTTGAAAACTTCATTGGGCATGGCTGCGAACCTACCTTTTTCGCTTTCAATGACCTTTACGCCGTGAACCGCGAACAGTTCATCAAGCGTGACGCTGGCAATGGCTTTCATCGCCCCTTTGTCTTCAAAAACCTTGTGGATTTTCACACTGAGCTGCATAAATCAGACTGACCTCCTTTCCTGAGTTTTGAATTCTCAATACACATGGCTACATGGAAACCGCCTCCTTTCCGGTGTTTTCAGACAATAAAAAAAGCCGGAAAAGATTTCTCTTTTTCGGCTGGTCTGCTGGTATGAAGTTAGGGGGTGAGGTGTGGAGAGGGGGGGAAGAAGTAAAGCCCTGTCGGAAACCGGATAATAGAGCAAAAAGGACAGAATTCCCCCTTGGATGGCGAATTTAACGTGCGTCGTTATTTCGTTGTTTTTCACGCTGACGATACAGTTCAAGTGCCTTCACGATGGTTTCTTCGATCTTCTGCGTGGGCGTCCCCGGCGCAAAGAACCGGCTGATTTTTTCCTTTGGCAGCTTAAATTGCTCGACTTGATTCGGTTTTTCTTCGGCCATGATGGACAGGATAACATCCTCATTCAGCCGTCCCTCCTCCGAAAATTTCCGCATTTTCATTGCCTGCACATGGGAAGGGGTGCAATCTTCGCTTTCGATTGTCACCAGCAGAGCTTGCTGTTCTTCTTTCGGCAGGTAGGATAGCTCCACGGCAGGGCGCATGGCGATCTTGTCGTTGTCCACCATTTGCAGAACTTCGGGGATAAGGTCGTTTAAGCGGACATATCGGAAGATTTGATTTTTGCTTTCTCCAACAATCTCAGCTAATTCGGCACTTGAAGTCTTTGCCGTTAAATTATTCCCCACTGGGGAATAATTTTCTTGGGCTGGTCTGCCTGCTTGCCTTTTCATAGCATCAAGCCTCATCTTATATGATTTAGCTTTTTCACTCGGCAAAATAGTTTCGCGCTGTAAATTGCTGTCCACCATAGCGATTATGGCTTCATCCCGGCTCATTTGGCGAACAATACAGGGCAAGGCTTCTAGCCCCGCAAGCTCACACGCCATTTTGCGGCGGTGTCCGCTGATTAGCTCATACCGACCATCCTCTTTTTGCCTTACAACGGCAGGGGTTTGTATTCCAAAGGTTTTCACGCTGTCGGTCATTGCCTGCATGGATTCATCCATTTTTACCAAAAACGGATGGTCGGGGAAACTGTCAATCTCGGAAAGTAGAATATCCATTACCTTTTCACGTTTGGCATCGTCCCGTTCCTCCTGTGTGGAAAAGAGGTCATCGGCTGATGGCAGCTTTAGATTTAATTCTTTCGCCATCTGCAAGCACCTCCTTCGTGAAATCGGCATATGCCTGTGCGATTTTGCTTCCTTTGTCATAAGCATAAATGCTCTGTCCGGCGGCGCTGATTTCAGCAGCTTTTACGGCAACGGGAATCTGCGTCTTATAGATTTTCAGCACATTTCCGTACTGCTGCCGCAGGATGTCCGCCGTAGCCCTCGCAAGATTCGTCCGCATATCGGCAAGGGTTAATAAAACGCCATCCACTTTTAAGGCGGGGTTAATTTGCTTTTTTACTTTGCCGATGGTTTTCATGAGCTGAGTCATGCCTTTGGCGGGGAGATACTGCGCCTGCACGGGAACTATTACGCTATCGGCGGCAGCAAGAGCATTGATCGTGATCATACCTAAACTCGGCATACAGTCAATAATGACGTAATCATACTCATGTTTAATACGGTCAAGATACTCCTTCAGGGTGAATTCGCGGCTCATGGCGTTTACAAGGGTCATTTCCATGCCGGAAAGCTCAATGCTGGACGGCAGCAGGTCAACTCCCTCTGTATGGTGCAGAATACCGTCGAAATGCTCAAAGTCCTCGTCGTGTATAATCTTTTCCATGACATTGGCAAGGGTGACAGACAGGTTTTCATTGTCCGGCCAGCCTAAAGCGGTGGTTAAATCGCCCTGCGGGTCTGCGTCCACCAAAAGCACCTTTTTTCCTTGCATGGCAAGCCCAATACCGAGGTTAGCCGTTGTGGTAGTTTTAGTCACGCCGCCTTTTTGATTGCATATCGCTATGACGCGGCAACCCTTTGATTGCCGTTGCAATTCTGACATAGCGGGTTCCTCCTTTTCATGTATTTAGCCACTCCCGTCCATGATGAGGCAGAAACGGCTATGTACGAAAAACCGGGAGGAAATGAAAAAAGCCGCTTGCTCTAAAAAGAACAAACGACTTCTCTCTATGTATTCCGTTATTTAGACGGTTATTTGCGGGGCTTCTTGGGAACAAGCTCGATAACGCGCTGCGGTTCCGGGGGATTGCCGCCTGCGGCCTGCCATCCGGCTTTAAAGGATATGCGTACCATATCGAACAGTGCGTTCTGCGCTTGATCATATTCGCGGCAGTCTATGAAATCGGCATAGGCTTTTTCAAAAGTATCAGATTCCATCGCCGTCACCCCGCAACCTTTATCCGCTTAACACGGGCGTTCATAACCTTTAACAACGCTTCATCCACCGTGTCGGTGTACTGCCCCTCATTGTGCAGCTTGGTCTTGAGCGCGTTCAGGCTATGTATGACAAACCGCCATTCTGTTTCAGTCATAAATATTTTTATTCTTTTCATAAAACATCCTCCTTACGCTTTCATTATATTTAAGGAAACACAAGACGGCAAATGTGCGAAAATGAAAAAGTCGCTTACTCTAAAAAGAACAAGCGGCTTTTATTTCATTAATTATATTGATTCGCGGTTATGTAAGTAACTAATAATACTTTTTTTCTGAATGAGGTATGTACCATGATGTTGAATATATCTGACTTTATCATCCTTACACCAAGAGGTGATAACTTGGATGGAATGACCTGTAATCTGACGAAGCTGCTGTGCGGTCATCATATCGGGATAATCTATAAATTGCTGTTCAAGGTAATGCAGATAGTCTTTTATCTCGCTTATGGATTTGAGTTTATAACAATTTTTATAGTTCCCGTTACGCGGTTGTTTTTTGTGTTGACGGTGTTCCCCCCGCAGGAATGGATTGTCAAAATGCTTTGGTAGATAATACCTTTCTGGATTTTTGTCCCTATTTTCTAAAAACGAAACAATATCCCCTATTTTAATTTTATATCTGCGGGTCTTTTTATTTGAAACAACACATGGAATAAAGCCGTTGTCAAGGTAATATTTCGCTGTGTTTTTGCTGATGTGGCATATTTTATAAAATTGGTCTTTTGTTACGTTTGCAGGGTAGCTTTTCACTAAAAAGCTGTAATCAGACACTTTGAACACCTCTCTTCGATAAAAAGCTGATAAAAAGACATTGACATTCCTGCGCTTGCTCTTTATGCAAGTTAGATTTTCGTGCTATATTCCGGTAATATGGGCTTATAAGAAAATCTATAAAGGCTTCTTTGGTTATAAGCGTTCCCTTGCCGCGCTGTGGTGATTTTATACGTTGATTTTTATAACAAAGGGCTTTCAACTCATTGCGTACAATCCAATTATTCACGGTCGTTTTAACATATCCAGTAAACCGCCTTACATCAGATACAAAAAGCAAATCGGGATATTCTTTTAATTGTTTTTCAAAATAGCAGCGCAGAGCCTCAACGTACTCATTTTCTGATCCATTAAAGCATATCTGCTCATATTGATAAAGCAAGATGTCGGAAATCTTAATCTTTTGCCGTCTTCCATCAAATGTGCTTGCATACTGATAAGGAATCCGCCCGTGCTTTTCGAGATTATAGGCTTTGGATTCACAAACACCCAAGATAACAGCCATTTCTTTACGAGTGACATATTCGGGATAATGGTCACTCTTTGAATTATAGTATTCGTTAAAATTCATATGCTTCACTCACTTTCCTGAAGTTGTCAACGACAAGTAGTGAAACAGTTTTTAAGTTTTGGTTTGATAGAAATTTCGGCGGTTCTATCCGAGTTCTATCCAAAACGGGTCTGAAAACGGTTTTTTTAAAGTTATTCGAATTTTGCTTACAGCTCGCGGCAAAATCAAAAAAATCCCCCGAAAACCCTGCATCCACAAGGTTTTCGGGGGATTTTATCTACACTTATTTTCTTCTACTTTCTGTTAAAGTCCAATTACACTCGAACACTCGAAATCAAGTTGTCCGCAAGGGCACGTGGGTTCGAATCCCACCTCTTCCGCCAATAAGAAAAAGCCGTATGTAGTATTTGACCTACACACGGTTTTTTACGTGGCACAAACTTATCTTTTCTCGTATTGATATGTTACTTGTATTTCACGATGCATATAGTTGGTTTACAATCGCGATAGTTTACTATACAATAATTCCATTCATGAATCTAAAAAATGGGCGAAGGTAATTTGATGAATTGTATAGTCTGCGACAGAATTGAAATGATTAAAAATGGTACTAATCCATATTTTGTTATCGAACTTGAAACTGGGTATGTTGTAGTCGGTGACCATCAGCATTTTAAAGGATACACATTATTTTTATGCAAACAACATACCGAAGAACTACATTTATTAAATAAAGAATTTAAACATAAATTTTTGGATGAGATGGCCTTGGTTGCTGAAGCAGTATACAATGTTTTCAAACCAGAAAAACTAAATTATGAATTGCTTGGCACTGGCAATGCTACACATATGCACTGGCACATATTTCCACGCATTTCTGGCGATACTCCGTCGCAAGGTCCTGTATGGAAACTTCCTCATGAAATAATGTATGATACGAAAAACGAACCTTCTATTAAAGAATTAGTAGAGATGAAAACAAATATAAAACAAGAAATTGTTCGTTTACTAACAAAATAAAAAAGCCTTAAAACATTATTGTTTAAGGCTTTTTTATTTCTTAATAATCATTTAAATATGCTAGCTAAAAATAACAATCAAAGTCTTTATTAGCTTTCTTCGTCCTTCTTTTTCGGATTATCAACACTTATCTTTCTATAGATAATCAAGCCTGCAATACTGACAATTGTGGTAATTGCGAATACCCAAATGGCAAAATTGTAGTTTTCGAGTCCGAGCGCATCTCCACCAATTGTAGAGGTAATAATGGATGGAATTCTAGCTGTGGAAGTTATAAGTAGCCACGTAGAAAGTTTCATATTAGTAAGCCCAATGAAGTAAGTCATTATATCTTTTGGAGTTCCTGGAATAAAAAATAGTATAAATACAGTCAAGTTCAGCTTTTTTGTATTATGTAAAAATTTCAGAGATTCAATTTTTTCTTTTGGGAAGAACGCTTCTACAGCTTTCATGCCAAGATACCGAACAAATAGAAAGACGATTGCGCTTCCTATTACTGCTCCCACCAAACACAGGAAGGTTCCCTCCCATATCCCAAATGTGTAACCAGCAGCGATCTCTAAAGGTTCACCAGGGATGATTGCGACTATTATTTGCAAGGCCATCATACCTACAAAAGCTAATTTGCCTACAAATCCATTTGAATCTACCCATTCTCGATATTTTGAAGGTTCTGATATGAATTTAATCATTGGGCGACCAACAAACCAAAACAACGCTATCATAACTATTAAGAATATAATAATGGATACAATACTAATTACTCTTTTTTGGTACACCCAAAAACCCTCTTTAGGATCAAGCTCGTTTTGAATTGGTGACTTCGCCATATATTTCTCCTTTTAAACTAAACAACAGTTGTATAAAATCATATGTGAACAGTATATACGGCTAGTCAAGTAAAATCAACGTTACTAAATTAGCAAAAACTATACTATGAAACGGTTATTTTATATTCTAGCTATTAATACTACTCTGTCATCCATTTCTATTTTAGTGCGAAATAAAAGCCCACCCTTAAGTGGACTTTTATGTTATTAAACAATCGTATTAATGTATATACGTTACTTAAATGAATGCAAGTATAACGAAATTTGCAATAAAGAGTAATGTTGATATAACTAAAATTGGATGAATCTCTTTGAATTGGTTTTTGCAGATCTTAACAACGCAGTAGAATATGAATCCAGCTGCGATACCATAAGAAATACTGTAGCAGAAAGCCATAAATACACCTGCAAAGAATGCTGGGATAGCTTCGTCCAAATCGTCCCATGCAATTTCCTTAAATGAAGCCATCATCATTATGCCAACAACGATAAGTGCTGGAGCTGTTGCTGCGGATGGAACCATACCTGCAACAGGAGCTAAGAATATCGAAGCTATGAACAATAATGCTGTAACAACGCTTGTTAGTCCAGTACGTCCGCCTACGCCTATACCCGCTGCACTCTCAACGTATGTTGTTGTATTTGAAGTACCAAGTAAAGCGCCTATAGAAGTTGCAATTGAATCTGCAAAAAGAGCTTTATCCATTTTTGACTTAAAGCCTGTGCTACTTTCCATAGCTTTTTCATCTTCAGCACTGAAAATACCAGTTCTGCGGCCTGTACCTATGAAAGTGCCTATGGTATCGAAAGTATCAGATAAACTAAATGCAAATATTGTCATCAGGACAAGAGGGATTTTAGCTGAATCAGCAAACAATGATCCCATACCTTGACTGCCAAAAGCGGCACCAAATGTTGTACCCAAATCAGCAAATGCTGAGCTGATTCCTGCTGTAACACCTATGGTAGAAGTATCAACTACACCCATAGGAATACCAAGAATAGTTGTTGCAATTATACCTATTAGTATTGCTCCTTTTACCTTTAATACCAATAAGATAATAATTAAAGCAAGACCGATTAGCGCAAGAATAACAGCTGGATTATTTAATGTTACTAAGGCTGGAACTGTGTTTGAGTCAGAAATAACAGTACCGCCACTTAAGATAATGTTGTTACCTGGGTCGGATGTAAACTGCAAAAGTCCGGCATTTTTGATACCGATGTAAGCAATGAAAATACCAATACCACCGCCAATTGCATTTTGCAGTCCAGCTGGAATTGATTTTATTATTTGCTTACGAATTTTTGTTACGGTTATTATAACGTTTACTATACCACAGACGAAAACCATTGCTAGAGCTTGTTGCCATGTGAAATTCAAACCAAAGCAAACAGTGTAAACGAAAAATGCATTAAGTCCCATACCTGGTGCAAGAGCGTAAGGCACATTAGCAAATAACCCCATAACCAAAGTACCTACTGCCGAAGCGATGATCGTTGCTAAAAATACCGCTCCCCAAGGCATACCCGTTTGCGATAGCATTGCAGGGTTAACAAAGATGATATACGACATTGCGAAGAACGTAGTAAAACCAGCTATGATCTCAGTTGATGTTTTCGTTCCATTTTCCTGCAACTTAAAAAACTTGTCCATCAGAAAACTCCCCATTCTATATTTTTTCGATTCATTCGCCAATATAAAAAAGAAAAACTTAAAATGCTCCCAACAAACTAGACATAGACTTTAGTATAATTGCATTTAATAATTGTAGGCGCTGCTACTTAAATCTAATATGATCTGAAAAAATTTAAAGTAATTTACGTTAATTATATTGACATAATATTTATATTCGTTCGTATTTTACCATAATTTCTGTAAAATATCAAATGCATTATGTAAAATTATAGCGAATATACGTACATTACAATTTGAACAATCTATATATTTCTATGCATAAATTCACAGTTTTCACGTCCGAAAACACACGTGCTCTTCGTTATTATCCAGCTATTGTTAGATGTTTAGATTTTTCGTGCTGTATAATTATTAGAAATAATGTTATGTTTATAAAAAACTAATATATAAAGATTATCTATATCACAATTACTACTTTCAAATATATTTTCGTTCCATAGTATAGATTTTATAATTTTTTGTAGTATATTTTATAAGACGTGCAAATATTCGTTTATTCTATAAAAAAATCGACTAATGATTTAGTGATTAAATTCATATATTTGCTCTCTTTACTAGCAGCAGAATTGAAAAAGCACAGGATTTTATTGATTTACACACCGTTTCACCCATATGGGTGATTATTTATATACCTTAATACCTATATATTTAATGTAGGATATCTAATTAAGGGAGGAAAATGTTTTGATTAAAAAAAGATATTTGGTATTGTTAACAGCAGCGCTGGTTCTTTCCACATTATTTTCTGGTTGCTCAGGATCACCCACCGCAAGCAGTAGTGTTCCTACAAGCTCTGCTCAACAAACAAATACGATAACAAATACTGCGACACCAACACCAAAAGAAACAACTTCTAGTAACTTTGAATGGAAAACATTCACAAGTGACAAACATCAATTCACTATTAATTACCCAAGCACTTGGGTTGTTATAGATCCAAGTACGGCTTATGGTGCAGTATTTAGGCCTTACAAAGGAACTCAAACAACTTTTTATGTTGAGCTTTATAAATCAAATTATTCTGACCAAACACAAAAAGGGTATGTTGACGAAATGATAAAATACGTTAAACGCATACGCGATGATTGTGTTTACGAAGCTCCATCTGCTACAACGATAAACGGTTATTCTTTTACTGCAATGAAATACCAAGGTCAAGCTAATGGCGTAACATATTATTATAAAAGCTATTATACAGCAAATGGGTATGGATATATCGTTCGTTATGTTATAGCTGGAGATGAGCTTGCAACAATTGAACCAATAGCTGAAGAAATGGCAGCCTCTTTCAAGTTCACAAAATAAAATTCGACATAGAATTAACTAATAATAAAAAGCCCGCTAAATAAATGTTTAGCGGGCTTTTGTTAATCATAATTTACCAGTATTTTATTCCTTTGGTTCCCATGCGAAGTTCTCCATAGCTTTTGCTTCGCCTAGTTGTTTTATCATGTTTTTAGCCCAGTTCAAAGCAGTCTCTGCCTGTGTATTTGTATAGCCTGTAATATACTCTGTAGCCAAAACAGGATTCTTTGCTAATAGCTCTAAGTATGTTTTGTGAACTAAGCTTTGCTCACCTTCCCATTTTGCTTCTAATTCCTTAACAGAATTTTGTATTACGCTATGGGTATTTTTATAATCAAAATCCGCAAAATACTGCATTGTTTGGAATGTCCAAAATGCCCAAGCAGGATTAAACTCATTATCCGATGCAGGTGTGTGGAAATGAGTGGATTGCCCAGCTATTGGAGTATACCAGTTATAGCCTTCTGGTACTTTAGTGTTTCCAACATACCATGGAACAAAAGGTGTTGTGCAAGGGTTTAGTGTAGTACGCCAAACGCATGTTAGTGCTGGATTTTCGTTAAGCTCTATTACACAAGCTTCTGCAGTTCTATGGTTGCAAATTGTCCAGTGCTTATCAGAATGAGGATTGATATTATAATCTTCAGTAACATCATCAGGTGTCCCTGTATAATGGAAACGAAGCAATCCTTTAACATCTTCCAAGCCAAGCTTTCTATTTAGTTTAGCCGAGAAGATTCTATTATCAGTAGGTTCTTCTAAAAGAAGGAATCTCCATCCATTAGTTGCACGAAGAATATTATACGACTTATCATTATCTCCACTATAAGCTTTAGCAAAATCGAAATCGCTGTAATCACCAGCTACAGCAGGTGTATACCAATTATTCTCCATAGCAAAGCTTACTAGGTCATCAGAGAAATACCAGTTCTTATGCTCAGTATCTTTAAAATCCACATTATGAATCGTATACCAGTTTGGAATGAAATATACCTCGTCATCCCCAATTCTTCTAGCAACATAATGTTTGCCTTTAGCAATTTGAAGTACCCAGCCTTCGTTCACATCACTTATCGAATACGATCTGCATTGGAAATAACCATACTTTTCGATTAAGCTTATTGCAAGTTCTACGCCATCTCTAGCAGTTTTTGCTCTCTCTGCAAGTATTCTACGAATACCGTAACCAATATCTCCATCTTGTGGATTAATAGTTGATTCCTTGCAAGGGTTACAGCTGTTGCTTGTTATCGCTACACCCATTTCATTAACAAACGTATCACTGAAAGAAACTCGCCATGTGCTAGCACGCATTTCTGACCAATAGTATGCATATGTTTCTTCCACTTGTGGGATTATAGCTTTTCCATCTTCCAAATAAATAACTTCATCAGGTTTATGCTTCATTCTTGGTACAGCATATGGGAGTACTACTACATCAAGATCGTCCTCATTATGCCCTACAATTACTTTTCCGGTTTTTGAAGCATTTTTACCTACAACAATTGTGCTACAGTTACCTAGTTCCGTCTGGCAATTACACTTTTCCGTCTGTCCCTCTTTCATATCTTCATCCCCACTTAATTTATTATTGAATTTCTACGCAGAAATATAACTAATCTTATAGTTAACTATTTCTACATACTGCTTAATATATTATAGTATCAATTTACCACCATCACCACCAAATTTCAAATAAAAACGAATAATAATTTAGAGATTATTTCATTTTAATAGATATATTAATTTGAGTCGATGTTATAAAATCGCTGTAATTATTCATATGTATGGGTTTTAGGGCAATCATTGAAATTTATGGTAATGACTAATTAATTTTACTTTAAATCATTTAGTTTGCTTATGCTATCGAAATAAAACTAATACTTAGACTAGAAACAGTTTTTTCTTTAAGGTATACTTTGGATAAGAAATAATTAATTTGTTAGAGAAATGAGTTATGGTTGCATATATAATAAAAGAGCTTTTATATAGTGATTTAGAACAAGCTGCAAGAGTGATTAGGCAAGGCTTTGCTACTGTTGCAAAAGATTTTGGCTTAACTATTAATAACTGTCCAACAAATGGCGCTTTTATTAAAGTTAATAAATTAATTTCCGATAAAGAAAAGGGCAACCTGCTTTATGGTTTATATGCTGAAAATCAAATGATAGGCTTTATGCAGTTAGAGAAAAAAGATGCTCAATATGAACTTGAAAAGGTAACTGTATTACCCCAATATAGGCACTTTGGATATGGAAAAGTACTATTAGATTTTTCTAAATCAAAAGCAAAAGAGTTAGGTGCAACTAAACTCTGCATCGGAATCATTGAAGAAAACGCAAAGCTAAAACAATGGTATTGTGCTAACGGATTTTTCCATACCGGAACAGTTAACTATGATTTTTTGCCCTTTACTGTTGGTTTTATGGAGTTTGAAATTAATCAAGAATTATCTCAATAAAAACTGTCACATTTTCATAATGATGATATGGCAGTTTTTGTATATATGATATAATTAGATCTATTAAATACACTTTTTTTATTATCATGTTTCATCGCTTTCCAATCAATTTTAAGGAGTTTGTACTATGAAGAAATATTCAATTACACCAAAAGATGGTTACTATATCGTAGAAAATCACGGTGGCAAAACGATTGCTTTTTCTAAATCTTCTGGTATAGGAATTATAGAAGATGATGGATTCGCATTTAAAGATTATAAAAAAGACGGTGTTTTATATCCGTATGCAGATTGGCGCTTACCATTAGAGGATAGAGTGACTGATTTAGCAAGCAGATTATCCATAAAAGAGATTGCAGGCTTGATGCTCTATAGTGCTCATCAATCTGTAACAAGCAGTACTGAAGGTTTTGGCGGCCTTTTCAAAGGTACATATGACGGTAAACCTTTAAAAGAAAGTGATGCGCTTGTTAGCGATTTAAGTGATCAGCAGAAGCTTTTCTTAAAGAACGATGCGCTTAGACACATTCTTGTTACAGTTGTAGAAAATGCAGAAGTAGCAGCCATTTGGAATAATAATGTTCAAGCGTTTGTTGAAGGCATAGGCTTTGGCATCCCTGTAAATATTAGCAGTGACCCAAGGCACGCTTCAAAAGCTAACACAGAATTTAATGCAGGTGCAGGTGGTGATATTTCTAAATGGCCAGAACCACTTGGGCTGGCTGCCACCTTTGATCCAAACTTAGTTAATGAATTCGGAGAAATTGCAGCTAAAGAATACCGTGCGTTAGGCATAGCAACTGCTCTATCTCCACAGATAGATATGGCAACCGAACCACGCTGGATGCGCTTTAATGGTACTTTTGGTGAAGACAGCAAACTCAGCGCAGATCTAGCTAAAGCATATTGCGATGGATTTCAAACTTCAGACGGCAACAAAGAGATAGCTGACGGCTGGGGATATGAAAGTGTCAACGCAATGGTTAAGCATTTCCCTGGTGGCGGTTCTGGCGAAGGTGGGCGCGATGCGCACTATGGTTGTGGCAAGTACGCTGTGTATCCAGGTGATAATTTTGAAGAGCACCTTCTACCATTTACCCAAGGAGCATTTAAGCTAGACAGCAAAACAAAGATGGCAAGCGCAGTTATGCCCTACTATACCATCAGCTATAATCAAGACACGGTGTATGGTGAGAACGTCGGAAATTCGTTCAGTAAATACATCATCCATGACCTACTGCGCGAAAAATACAATTATGACGGTGTTGTTTGTACGGACTGGAATATAACGCATGATAATCATAAATTGGATTCTTTCAGATCAGGAAAATGCTGGGGTGTTGAAACAGAGACTATTGCTGACCGCCACTATAAAGCACTAATGGCAGGCGTTGATCAGTACGGTGGCAATAATGACTCCAAGCCTGTTATCGAAGCATTTGAAAAAGGCGTTTTAGAGCACGGTGAAAGTTTCATGAGGCAGCGTTTTGAGCAAAGTGCAAAACGTCTACTTCGCAATATCTTTAGAACAGGTCTATTTGAAAACCCATATGTTGATCCACAAGAGTCAGATCAGCTTGTCGGCAATCCTACATTTATGGAAAAAGGCTATAATGCACAACTGAAGTCTATCATCATGCTAAAAAATAAAAACCAGTTACTTCCGCTTAAATCGAAGCAAACAGTTTATATACCAAAGCGCAGACTAAAAGAAGGCAAAGACTGGTTTGGTAATGTCATCCCTGCCCAAGAAAAAGATCCTGTGGATAAGAAAATTGTAGAAAAGTATTTCAATGTTACGCAAACGCCATCAGAAGCAGACTTTGCGCTTGTGTTTATTGAATCGCCCAAAACGATGGGCTATTCCAAAGAAGAAGGTTATTTGCCGATTTCATTGCAGTACCGCCCATACACCGCAACTACAGCACGCAAAGTAAGCATTGCAGGTGGCGATCCGCTTGAGAGTAGCAATGACCGTAGCTATTTTGGGAAAACAAATATTCCAACCAACTCAGCTGATTTAGATATAATACTAGAAACAAAAGTAGCGATGGGAACAAAGCCTGTTATTGTAAGCATGAACCTGACTAATCCGACAATCGTGGCCGAGTTCGAGCCACTTGTAGATGGCATTCTTGCTGACTTCGGTGCTACTACTCAAGTTATTATGGATATTTTAATTGGCAACCACGAACCTTCAGCCCTACTTCCATTCCAGATGCCAAGTGATATGGAAACAGTTGAAGCACAATTTGAAGATGTCCCGCACGACATGACTCCATATACAGATGAATTAGGCAACAAATATGACTTCGCTTATGGTATGAATTTTAGCGGAGTTATTGATGATAACAGAGTGAAGAAATACAAAAAATAGTAACCACATATTATTAAAGGAGTCTAAGCAATATGCTTAGACTCCTTTTTATTATTACTAACTATATAATTCTCAATTCTTAACATATTGCAATGCCGCACCTATTGCAGTTGCATAAATTGCATTTTCCGGGATAGTAAACTCAATATTGTAGAGGTTTTTGAAGATACTAAAAAGCTCCTCTGCTTGCGGTATCTCTGTTAATGCGCCTATTAGCACCACGTCTTTAATACTGTCATTTCTGCATGCAAAAACGGCCAGCATTCCGATGGTTTGAAAAACCATATTAATAAGTCCTAACGCTAAATCAGATGTTGTAGCAAGGCTTTTTATTTTACCGAAATTAGATGCCGTCGTGTCTGGTGGCAAGTTTGGTATCACATCTTTGCTTATGTCTTGAATTGTTAGATCGACATTCAATAGATTACCGTCCTTAGCTAGTTGATTTATCATATCAAAGTTGTTTTCTTTAAGTAGTTTTTCTGATAATCCAATCAGCGTTCCACCACCAACGCCACTTCCACCGATATGTACAACGCTATCAACTGTTGCACGCACATAAGCTGTTCCTGTTCCCATACTTACTACGATTGCTTCTTTTTTGCCCGAAAGAGCAAGCCCACCAATACCAATCGCCTTAAATTCATCTACTCTACGTGTAGGAATATCATAGATGTCTCCTGAAACAAACGATGCACCTACTCCAGTGATGATGATTTGTGATACAGCCTTAATAGAAATATTATTAGTGCTTGTGAAGTTTCCAATAGCGCCATACAGCGATGTAATTTGGTCAGTCGCTTTAACCTGAAGCGCACCAATTCTTTCGCCATTTTCCCAGTACCCTACTATTTTTGTTGTAGAGCCTCCGATATCTATTCCTAAAATAACATTCATTCTTTTTCTCCTATGTTATAAACTAAATCAATATTAATTCTGTTGTATTAATGCCTATATACCCAAATTATTGAGAATAAGTACATACAGTTTATCACATTTTAAAAAAAGATCAACACAGATAAAATCCGCATTGATCTATAATATATGTGTTTTTAGTATCTAACGCTTATTATGCTTTGTATACTACTTTGCCGTTTACAATAGTCATTAGTACGCTAGCGTTTAGTATCTCGTCTGGTTCTATCTCGAAAATATCTTCAGAAAGTACAACCATGTCCCCATATTTGCCAACGCTAAGAGTTCCTTTTACATCTTCTTCGTACGAATTATACGCAGAATTAATTGTGTAGCACTTAACTGCATCATATACACTCATGCGTTCCTCAGGCATAAATCCGCCCTTAGGGAACCCACTTTTATCTTTTCTAGTAACGGCATGGTATATGTTTGCAATAGCGTCATAGCGCTCAACAGGGCAGTCTGTTCCAAACGAAGCATGTAGACCCATCTGCACCATCGTATTAAACGCATAGCTAGTACTTGCTTTCTCTTTACCAACTCTAGGTTCAACTATATGCATGTCATAATCCAAGAATACTGGCTGTATGTAAGCTAAAATATTTAGCTTACTATATCTTTCAAGAAGAGGCATATCCGTAATTTGGCAATGCACAATTCCATGGCGTGGATCTAGTCTAGGATATTCAAGCATAGCCTTTTCAACTGCCGTTATAACCATATCCATTGTTCCGTCACCAATTGCATGAACTGCAGTTTGCATGCCAGCTTTGTGAGCTCTTAGTATCAGCTCATTAAGTTGATCTTGCGATAGTACTGGTATACCTCTTGTGCCAGGAGCATCGTGATAATCCTCAGCAAGATATGCAGTACGCGCGCCTAAAGAACCATCGCCAATAAGCTTTAATGGTCCTAACCTATAGAACGAAGTGTATTCAGCTTTTGGATAGCCTTTATCTATAAAATCATCAAGCATGTCAATGGTAGGTAAGCTACATTGCTGATACACTCTAACAGGCAACTTTCCTTCCTCTGCAAGCTCTTTATACGCTTTAATAATCTCTTCGTAGGAAAGATCAAAAGACGAAAAATCATCTGTCTGGACTGAGGTTACGCCCTGCTGACTTAACCCATTTTGAACTTGTAATATGTATTCTTTTATTTTATCTTTATCTGCAGATGCATAGTATTTTTTAAGTAAGGTTATTGCAGGTCTCTCTTTTAATATTCCTGTAGGGACACCATTTTCGTCTACTTCAATTTCTCCGCCATCAAGCTTAGGAACATTATGCAAACAGCCTACTATTTCAAGTGCTTTTGTATTGCATGCTACTATATGTCCGCAAGCTCTAGATATAGCTATTGGGCAATCAGTGGATACCTCATCAAGCTCTTTACGAGTTGGAAAAACCGGCTTATCAAACTCGTCTTGGTTCCAACCCCAGCCGTAGACCCACGTTCCTGCCTCTATATCTCTTTGGTCAATAAAGCTACTTATTCTTTCTTTCAAATCAGTTATGGACTTTGTTCCAAAAAGCATAATCCCATTGTCACTAAATGCCGTCTGAATACAATGCATGTGAGTATCATTAAACCCAGGCAAAACTAGCTTACCTTCTGCGTCAATTAGTTTTGTTTCTGGTGTTTTTAGAGATAAAATTTCTTCGTTCACACCAACTTTAATTATAATGCCATTCTTTACTGCTAACGCTGATGCAAAAGGTATCTGGTTGTCCATTGTTCTTATTCTTGCGTTGTACAAAATAAGATCCATAGTTACCCCTCCAATTTAATTTACTTATATTAGGTTGTCCATATTTCTACTCGTTAATTTGCTTAAGTGCCGAATAATAATAGTATACAACATCAAAACAAAAAATGTATATTTAATATAACAAAAAATCAAATAATATTGCAAATTAAATTTACACAGTAACTTATAAGCACACAAAAAGAGCGAATATAAAATCTTCGCTCTTTCTTTTAAATCATTTATACAGTTACATATTTAATAGTATTTCCGTTAATCTCGATTACTTTTTTTAGATCTGCAAACGACAAAAGCACTGTCGCTGTATTATCGTTTGGGTGAATGCCAAGTATTTCTTTTGTTGTAAGCTCTACATCAAAAGCTACTTCAACCTCACGATTAGTATCGTTTATTATTCCAAGAGGCGATACTGAGCCTTTACTAAGCATTAAGTATTTCTCAAGCCTTTGTTCTGATGCAAAACTTAATGCACTGCTCCCAAGTTGCTTGCGTAGCTCTTTTAAATCAGCTTTTTTGTCTTTCCCTAAAACCACTAGAAAATGCTGCCGCCTTTAGCATCACGAAGAAATAGATTTTTTACTATATCATCTTTGTTTTTTATATCTAAATCGTCCATTTCTCCAACTTTAAAGGCTGCTTTATGCTCGATTAATTCGTATGGAATATTTAGTTCATTAAGCTTTTTTAGAGCTTTTTGCCTGTCGTTCATCTTTCCCCCAAGTTTTTATACCATTAAGTCTCGTTTTTCATATCTTGAATACGTAACAGTTAGCATTCCTACCATTATGATAATTGACAATACTACATAGCCTATACTAATTGTACCTTCATTTAAAATGCTATCAGCTGTGAAATATTGAAATGGTGTAAAGTATTTTAAAAACGATAAATTACCGCTAAGCTGTACCGCCATATTTAGAAAATAGGCAATTAATATCGTGCTTGTTGCTAGCACTGGTGCTTTTTTGGAGTTTCTATTAATAGCCGCAAATGCTGCTCCAATTGTTAAGAATATGAGCTGTATCATAAACAATCCAAACATCATCATACCTATCTGCCCAAAGAGGCTTGCGTCTAGCGTGAACATAGACACCATTTTATACGAAACACTGAATGTGATGACGTTTAATATAATAACGTTAACAAATGCAGCTAGCATTTTATTTGTGATGATTGTGTGTCTTTTGATTGGTTTTACTATTAAAAACTCAGTCGTCTTATCTCTTTCTTCTTTAGAAATTATTCCTGCGCCCAGCATTGCCGCATGTATTGCCCCCATAACTATAATATATAAATACAATATCGCATAAAAACCTATGGCTTTTGATAGATCAAAATTGCCAAATCCAAACATTGCTTTTAATGAGTTAGGAAGGCTTGAAATGAGCTCAGTCATTTCTGCTGATGCGCCTGATGTGGATGAAAATTTGCCCATACCAGCTCCAATTAGCATCACCATAGAAAGGCTCCATACTATAAGCGACTTTAGATTAGCTCGCATTTCTCTTTTAAATATATTCATAATATCCCTCCTCAAACAGCATGAACGTCTTTTTTGCTATAGATCACATAGCTTAAAGCAAAGCCGACGATTATTATTGCAACACTAAGCATCAAGTATTTTGTTTCATAACTTGAATTTAAAATGATGTACATTGGATTAAAGTACTTAAATATTGATAAGTCCCTATACAATTCATCTCCAGTTATTGATGCCATAAGTCCTGCAAAATAGAACGCAAAAACTACTGGTAGAGAAACCGAAATAACAGATTTAATCTTTGGAAATATTACTGCTGTTAAAAAACCTAATGTATAGAAGATCAGCTCAGTTATTAGCAATGTCGTTGAAATAAGTATCAGCGCAGTCATATTATAGGTTTCACCTGTAAACAAGGACATAGCTATTGCTGACATAATGATATAAATCACACCTGTTATTAGAATACATGTAAGCCCTGCTAGCAATTTAGCTGTTATTATGCTTACTCTAGTCTTAGGTTTTGTAAGTAGAAAGTCAGCCGTCTTATCTCTTACTTCTTTGGATATTATATTTACGCCCGTATTCATCCCTTGAAGCGCACCTAAAAACAATATGAAACTAAAAACAAACGAGTAATATCCTAATGGAGAAGTTATCTGGTTGATCGCAATACCAAGTGCTTGCCTTATTACCGGAGATACGCCCTCCATTATTTTTACAAATGCATCTGCATCATTCTTTATCATCGTGTAAAAAGACATATATAGAATTAATATTGCCAAAAGCGTTACCGTCCAAATTATGGTCGATCTTTTGCCTGCTTTTAACTCATGGATATACATATTCATTATTTATGCCTCCTTTTCGTAGTAATGCAAGAATATCTCCTCAAGATCAGGTTCTATAACGCTTATATTTACTATTTTTAGTCCTGCAACTTTTTGCATCACAGCATTTATATCGCCTTTGTATAAAAAGCTTGCTTCGTTGCCTTTTATAACTAGGTCGGTTACACCTTTAATTCCGAAATAGTCTTCACCTATTTCATCTGCCGCCTCGACTTTAAATTTCTTGTAGTTATTATCATTAATCGAGCTCATTGTTTCTATCTTTATTATTTTGCCTTCTTTTATTATAGCCAGCTTTGAGCATAGTCTTTGAACCTCACTTAGAATATGCGAAGAGAAAAGAATTGTAGCACCTTTTTCGTTTTCTTCTTTGAGAAGCTGAAAAAACTTTTGTTGCATTAGTGGATCAAGTCCGCTAGTTGGCTCATCAAGTATAATAAGCTTTGGTTCGTGCAGTAGCCCTTGCACGATCCCAACCTTCTTCTTATTACCAAAAGATAGATCGTCTATCTTCTTATTCACATCCAGTTCCATAATATCTGTTAATTCTTTTATGCGTTTACTGCAATCCTTATTATAAAAAGAAGCTGAATAGTTTAGAAGATCTTTTACCTTCATGCCATCATAATAGAACACTTCTGAAGGCAGATAGCCAATATCTTTTTTAATTGTGGCCGCATCTTTTACGCAATCTAGCCCAAATATTTTCGCACTACCACTTGTTGGATAAATTAGAGATAGTAATGTACGTATTGTGGTCGATTTTCCGGCGCCATTTGGCCCAATAAACCCGTATATCTCACCCTCCATAACATCAAATGAAACATCGACTATTCCTCTTGATTTTCCGTAGTTCTTTGTTAGATTGTTAATTTCTATTACTTTTATCATCTCTGTCGTCCTCCCTACTTATATAAGCATTGCTTTAATATACTAAGATATTCGTCTAATTCTTTAAATATCTTTTCTAACTCTAATTCTTTTAGCGAAATATTCATTCTTTTATACGTTTCAAGCAGTTGGTGTGAGTATCCTTCTAGAGTCCACATAATTATACTAATTGCTTTTTGTGCATCTATTCCTTCTTTAAAAACACTTACATCAATATCAACAAATATCTTACTATAGCTGTCTTTTGATATTTCTTTTATCTTTTCATCAATAAATGGTTTAATCTCTATATTATCTTCAATCGTTACATTAGTCATAAAGTCAAATATATCTGGATATATCTGCATTAAACTAAGTTTAACAAGAATTGCCTTTTTATATCTTTTTATTACGTCCTTTTCATTAAGATCTACCTTATCGAAAAAATCAACTAAAGTTATATTAAGCGCATACTCAAATATGTATTTAAACATCTCTTTTTTATTTACAAAATAGTTGAATAATGCTCCTTTTGATATATCCGCCTCTTTTGCAATAGTATCTGTTGAAGCAAGCTTATATCCTTTAGTGGCAAATTCTTTTATAGCAGCGTTTATTATTCGCTTTTGTTTTTCTTCTGTAAGGCGTTCAAATTTACCAAACACTTAATGTCCTTCTTCCTATGCATCTGAGTCATTGACTCATCCAGTCAATTTGAGTTTAGCACTACTGACCAGAATAGTCAATAATATATTTTGTATTATTTGCAAATAAAAAAAGAGCCTTATATAGGCTCTTTTTTTATGTTTTTATATTATATCACTAACTAAAGCATCCATAATATTTTCTTTTTTAATTTTTGATCCCGCATAAAGCATAGTCATATACACTATAAAGAAAACAGCTACAATGCATATTATGATCGAATTCCATGGTAGTACAAAGCTAAATACTCCTACTCCCCCAAAGATATAATACATAAGGTATGATAATCCTATCCCTACAGGCAAACCATAAAGCAGTGCCTTTAATCCATAGAATATACTTTCATAATAGAGCATTTTATTAAAGCCCTTAGGCGTTAGCCCTACGGATTTTAGCATGGCAAACTCTTTTCGCCTCAGTTGGATATTTGTATTTATTGTATTAAATACATTCGTGACTCCAATAAGCGTTATTATTACGATAAACCCATAAAGGAATATTGACATAAACAGTTTTATTGCCTGCATTGATTTTATCATGGCTTTTACATCTGTATAGTATAAAGTTCCAACTGTATTCGCCTTTTTGAGATCTTCAATTTTAGCAGCGTATGTAGCGCTGTCCGTCGCTTTTAAGTAGCCCATATAGCCCGATATATCTATTTTGTTATCTACTGCAAGCAGATTCTTCATACTGCTTTTGGGAACGATCACATAAACTTGTTCCCTTGAGTATCCATAAGCAACTGGTGCCTTATCTGTAACTGCCGCTAGTTGCAGTTTAATGTTATTTGTTTGTTTATCTGAAATAATTTCTAAGTTCAGATCAGAATTTGCAGTTAAATCAACAGGTTTGATAAAGCTATTGCCATTTATCATCTTGTTAACCAAAATACCACTTATTCCACCTTTTGAAAATGCGTTTGTATCTACTCCAACTTCTTTTGCGTAATTCGCAAATGCTTCATCTTGCATCTCTACGATGCTGACATTCAAGCTTATATCAGTGTTAGTGCTACTAGCTGACTTTTTAAACTTCGCCTTATAGTCATTACTAAGCCCTGTTGTAGCTTCTGCATCAACCGACCGGTAAATCCAGTATTCACCTGCACCTTCAAGTTTGACAGCTTTATTAATAACATCTAGCTGATCAGCTTCACTAAGTCCGTTTCCTCCAACGCTGAATGCAAAATCATAATCAGAAGTTCCCAGTTGTTGATCGCTTAAATCAAATGCATACAGGATTATTGTGCTAAAAGATATGAACAATACTATACTTATAAACAGCGAGAATATTGTGGTTCTATACCTTTTCCTGTTTCGTTTAAGATTCTTTAGTGCAATAATGCCTTCTATTCCAAACAATTTTTGTGTTAGTCTTGATGTCCTTAGTTTTTTTCTAGACATTTTAATATCATTTGTTAATCTTATCGCTTCAAGAGGCGTAACTTTTGCAGCTCTTTTTGCTGGAATATATGCAGATATTAATATTGTTACTATTAGAATTACTAATGTAATTGTCAAGATTATAGGAGATATTATTACATTAAAATTCGCATTTTGCATATTAAAGCTTTCGCCAAAGAAGTAAAAACCATTTATAAGAGAAAACGTTACAAACATTCCAAGATAGCCAATTACAAGTCCTAATGGTATACCAATAGCTCCCATAATTGCACTTTCTTGAAAGACCATTTTCTTTATCTGCTTGGATGTTGCTCCAACGCTTGCAAGAATACCAAACTGTTTCTTTCTTTCGTTTACAGATATAGCAAATGCGTTATATATAACTGCTACAGACCCAATTATTATGAGTGCAATTACTACTGCAGCTATTGCATATAAAAATGTGTTTGCATTATCATGAGATGAATAACCCGACCATGTTAATAGCGTGTTATTATACGCAATATTCTTCGCATTTGCGCCAGTTGACATCTCATTAACGCTTGTCTTCATTGCTGCCAAGTTCTTGAATGTAACTCCAACGGTTACTGTATCAGTTGTATTTAGCCCACTTTTATCAAGATACGTAAATGCCGAAAATGTATCTGAGTAGCTTCTTTCAGTATAGTCTGCTTTAAGAATACCTGTTATTGTATATATTTTTTTAGTTACGTTACTAAGAGTTGTATCCTGAGCATTATCTCTTGTACCAATATTAAGTGTTAGTTTATCACCCACTTTATAATTCAAACCAGTTTTAGGGTTTATGTTTTCGCTTATTACTATTTCACTGCTGTCTTTTGGCAGTGTACCTTCTTTAAGTGCGCAGGGGTAATTCTCAAATGCCTTACCATCATAAGCAGTTACTTCTATATACTGCTTGCTAGCTTTTGCATCAACGTTTAGTTTCGATATACCAAGCGTTTTAGAATACATAACTTCTTTTGTGTTGCTGTTATCCTCAATGTATTTTGTATTAGCAAGCTGCACATCAGCAAATTTTGCTTCAAAGTTTCCAGATGAATCAATCGCAGCTCTCATTGCTAGATCCCTGAAAGACAACACGGATATTGAAACCGCAAAAATTAGTGCAGTAGATAATGCTATTCCTATAATCGATACAATCGTTCTCTTTTTGTTTAACTTAAGGTGCCTCTTAGTTAGCTTAGATAAGACGTTCACAACTAGCCACCTCGTTCATTTGGATTTTGCCGTCATGTATTGAGATTATCCTATCCGCCTGAAGCGCAATGTTTTCATCATGTGTTATTACAATAAGAGTTTGGTTGTATTTCTTGTTAGATGCCTTTAAAAGTTCCATGATTTCTTTTGAGTTTGTGCTATCAAGGTTGCCAGTAGGTTCATCCGCAAGTACTATTGCAGGATTGTTAATAAGTGCTCTTCCAATAGATACCCTCTGTTGTTGTCCGCCGGATAGCTCATTTGGCAAATGCTTAAGTCTATCTGATAGTCCAAGCGTTTTTACTATTTCGTTAAGTCTAGTTTTTGGTGTCATTTGCCCGTCAAGCTCCAATGGCAACGTTATATTCTCGCTAACGTTTAGAACTGGTATGAGGTTGTAGAATTGATAGATAAGGCCTATTTGCCTACGTCTAAATATAGCAAGCTTAGATTCGTTTAACGAATAAATATCAACACCATCAATATACACATTACCAGAAGTCGGCTTATCTACCCCTCCCAAAATGTGCAATAATGTCGATTTACCACTGCCCGATGGTCCTATTATCGCTACGAACTCGCCTTTATCAACTGAAAAAGAAACGTCATCCAGCGCCATAACCTTTGCTTCGCCGGTGCCATAAGACTTGCTTAAATGGTCAACTTGTAGAATTTTCATAAAATATCCTCCTATATCATTTGCTTATATCATAACAACCCTATATGACACAGGCGTGACTACTATTATTACAGTTTAGTCACTTTCACTTTGGCCATTTAATAATAAATTCTGTACCAACGTTTTCCTTACTATTGCAAACAATATCCCCGTCTTGTTCTAAAAATATTGCCTTTGCCATTGCAAGCCCTATTCCAACGCTACCTTCGCCTGCGTTTTCTCCTTTGTAAAACCGTTTGAAAATATGCTTTAGTTCTTCTTTTGAAATGCCTTCACCGTTATCTTTTATTCTAAGCTCAGTATAAAGTCTATTCTCCTCAAAGCTTATGTCAATCTTGCCATGAGCATTAGTATGCTCTATACAGTTCTTCAGTATGTTTACAAGCGCCTCCCGGCTCCAATAAAAATCGCCAATAAAATGCGCATCAATATTTTCTATGTTAATGTCTATCTCTTTTAGTTCAGCTGGAATTAATACTGGTTCAAGAGCAGCCTTAATCAGCTCAGCCATACTATGCTGTTCTCTTTTCATTTTTATGGCTTGTGCATCAAGCTTCGAGAGTGTAAGAAGTGAAGAAACAAGCCAATTTATACGCTCTAGTTGATTTTGTATAGTATCCATAAACTCTTGCTTTTTTTCTTTTGGGATATTATCTTGCTTTATTAGATCAGTCATTACAAAAAGAGAAGTCATCGGCGTTTTAAGTTGATGCGATACATCCGAAAGCGCTGTAGCTAGCCTCTTATTATCTTCTGTTTGCTGTTCTGACTGCTCTCTTAGCATAACCGTAAGTTTGTATATCTCATTTTTCAGGTTGCTTATGTCGCCTTCGACATTTTCTCGTATATCAAGAGAATAGTCTTTTTGAAGTACGCGCTGCGAATATGCAGTTATCTCGTTTATTCTTTTATACTGCTTGTCTATAAAATAAACACAGCAAATCAAAAGCAATACAAATGCCAATATGCCTGGCAACGATATAAGAAACGCATTAGTATAAAGCTCATTGCTAAGGTTTTTTATATCATTTTGCTGAACGCCATATTGACTTAGAATTACTTTGCCATCTTCAGCATTTACATCTGCCTTGCCACTTATTACTTTTATCACCTTTATTTCAGCATCAGGATTATCTTTAAGTGAACTAATTATTTCAGCATCATTATTATATAGAATCTGCTCGTACTTATTTAGTATGTACATACTTTGATAAATGCTAAATGAAATGACCGCAACTAAAACGATTGCAAAAAATAAATACAGTTTATTTACTTCTGGATTTTTTCTAATTCTCATCTATCTTACCAATCCTATATCCCAGTCCGCGTACTGTTTTTATTATTTCCGGATTAGCTGGGTCATCCTCAAGCTTATCTCTTAGTCTTTTTATATAAACAGTAAGTGTGTTATCGTTTACAAAGTCACCAGCAATATCCCATATCCCTTCAAGCAACTGCCCTCTTGAAAGAATTGCACCATCGCTATGCAAAAGCGTTAGCAAAAGTTTATATTCAAGCGCTGTCAAAAATATCTCCTGCCCATTTTTATTCACACATGCCTTTGATGTATTAATGCTTATATTGCCTACTCTGATAAATACTTTATTGTTTGTTCCGTATCTTCTTAGCACGGTTTTTATTCGTGATAATAGCTCTCTGACTCTAAACGGCTTAATTATATAGTCGTCTGCTCCTATATCAAGCCCTAATACAACATTCACTTCATCATCGAGAGCTGTTAAAAATATTACAGGTACATCTCCGTTAGACTTTATATTTCTGCATATTTCATAGCCGTTACCGTCAGGCAATGATATATCCAAAAGAGCCAAATCAAATGACTGTAGCTGTATAGCTTTTAGCGCTTCAGATACACTACCAACAAGGCATACCTGATACCCTTCACAATTTAGTGAGTATTCCAGCCCCATTGCAATAGCTTTATCATCTTCAGCAACCAATAATCGCATAATATCACTCCTTAGCCCTATTATACTGTAAAATTGTGCTAATTTTAAGTAAGTACACAAAAATATATTACATACAGATGGCATCTACTAGTTATTATAAATAGCAGATGCCATGTTCTTTTAAATTAAATGTAGTTTATTTGTAAAGCGCTCCCCATGTCTGCACTCCTACAATGCCATCGATTCCTATTTTGCTTGCTGTCTGAAATTTTTTGACTGCAGCTTCTGTCTTCGGGCCAAATATCCCATCAACTGCACCTAGACTAAATCCGCGCTTTGTTAACAGATTTTGAAGCTGGCGTACAGCAAAACCTTTTGATCTATCTTTTAATGTTGGTTTTGCTATTACTTGATTAAGAGCTCCTATAGTTATAGGACCAACTATTCCATCCGTTTCAACACCCATGGCTTTTTGGAAAGCGACAACAGCTGCCTTTGTCTTTGGGCCAAATATTCCATCAACTTCTCCTAGGCTATACCCAATACTCTTTAGTTGGCTTTGAAGCTGTGTAATTTTAGCGCCACTTTGCCCTTCCTTCAACAAATCAGAAGAACCACTTGAACCAGTGTTACCACCTGTATTACTGCCACCAGTACTAATTGACCCATTTTGAAGCGCTATCATTTGTGCTAAGGGAAAATTTTTACCAGGACAATCCGTGCTTGTAACTTGCTTATGCCCTTCAATTACTTTTATGCTTGGATAGTATGCTAATAAGTCTATTATCACACGCGATAGCATATCTTTTTGGACATCGCCCATTGTTTCAGTTTCGAAATTTCCAATGGCGCATATTCCTACTGATACTTTATTGACCTTAGTATCGCTTGTGTGTCCACCCACAATATCCAGTCCTCTACCCCAATATACTGTCCCATCTTTATATACAACAATATTATAAGCAAGACCATTCATGCCTTTTGAAAGATGGTACTCATGCATTGATTTTAGTGTTGCGCTAGTTGTTCCCGAATGGTGGAGTACTATTGTTGTAGTACTCGTTCTTTTTACTAATGTCGGAAAAGTCAGCCCAGAAGGTTTAATATATTCAAACATCGCTATCCTCCTAAATAATCTATATTAATCAATTACTACATATTTACCTTTTAATCTACATGCTTCTACACTATATAATATGAAATTTGTCAAGTTATGGTGAATGGTTTATGTCCAAACAAAAAAGCCTTACTATATAGCAAGGCTTTTAAACTACTTAGTTAAACGCTTTTACTTCTTTTTTGTTTGAAATACTTAGATAAGATATTTGAGCAGCTTTCCTGCAATATTCCACCTGTAACAATAATATTTTTATGGTTAAACATGCCCTTTTCTGTTAGATTAATTACACTTCCACAGCAACCCGCTTTTGGATCATATGCGCCAAAATGCAGCTCGCTTATTCTGCTGTTTATTATAGCACCAGCACACATTGGACAAGGTTCGAGCGTTACGTACAAGCGGCAATCTGTAAGCCGCCATGCTCCTACCGCTTCTTCCGCTTGCCTTATCGCAATAATTTCTGCATGCGCTGTAGCATCTTTTAAGGTTTCTTTCATGTTATGCGCTCTTGCTATTATAATTCCGTTTTTCACAATGACAGCTCCTACTGGCGCTTCATCAAGGCTGTATGCTTTTCTCGCTTCTATTAATGCTTCTTGCATATAATGTTCTGTTAGATCACTCATGCTTTACTCCTAAGCTTTAGCTTATTATAGTTTGTCTCGAATTTGTTCTGTCCACCAGCATCTAAGAATTGACAAAGAGCTCTTGAAGCATAGAGCGCTTTGGTAGCATAATATGTGCAATACCCAATAAATAACCCTGTTGGCAACGACATTATTATTAAGACAGGCAAATATGAAACGATATACACACTGTTTAATATTAGCCCAGCAGCAACTATCTGACCAATGTTATGGAAGCACGAACCTAACACGCTGATGCCAATATACGATACTCCACCACGAGATAAAGATAGTACAAGCGACATTGCAATGTATGCGCAGATTGCTCCTGTAAGAGAAAATAAAAGTGTACTAAGTGGAGTTCCAATAAATGTAGCTAAAACGCATCTGAGAACAGCTACGACAAGCCCTTCTTTATACCCAATTACAGTTATAGTAAAAAGTGTAAATATATTAGCAAGCCCAAGTTTTACACCTGGAGCAAAAGGGAATAGCGACGGAAGCAAACTCTCTATATAGTGAGTAACAAGAGCCATAGAGATGATGATAGCTAAAAGAGTCAGCTTTGAAACGCGTTTACTCATCTCGACACCCCATCTATCTTCTGGTTATAGCCATCAATTCGGACTACAAGCCTATGAGGCAGACATATAATACTCTGCCCAACTTGACTTATTGCTGGTGTATTTACGCATATTTGATCTCTGCAGTTTGACTCAATTACTCTTACATATCCGTCTTTTATTACAATTTCATTATAATCCTCAGTTTCGTTCATTAACCCTACAACATAACTTGTATCCTCATTCAAACTCAGTTGTTTAACTATTTGTCCATTTAGTTCTATCACAACCACACTACCTCTTTCGCTTGTGTACGACTGCACAAAAACAAAACAGGCAACGCTAAGAACAGCTATGAATACAAATATTATATAATCCCACTTTTTCACTGCAATGTATAATCCTTATCTTCAATAAATATCTTATCTTTTATTCCATCCGTGGTATAAACTTTTTTATCTGTAGTTACAAATACAGCTTCAACCTCGTTGTCATTCTTCACAAATGCCATGCCTTTTTCAAGCCCCATTACGAATACTGCTGTAGAGTAAACGTCCGCTTTCAAAGAGTTTTTGCTGATAATTGTTACGCTTATCAATCCAGTATCAGATGGGTAGCCCGTAGTTGGATCTATTATATGGTGGTATCTCACTCCATCCACTTCGAAATATCGTTCATAATCGCCAGAGGTAACTACAGAGCATGTTTGAGCAAGCGAAAGTGTTGCAAAGTATCCTAGAGAATTATCTCTTGGCGCTCTTATTGCTATCGTCCAGTTATTACTTTGAACTGGTTTACCGTATACTAAAACATTGCCGCCAAGATCAATTACTGCGCTTTCTGCATTGCTTTGCTCGAGTATTTTATTTATCTCATCAGTTGCATATCCTTTAACTGCACCACCAAGATCAATTTTTGCACCGTCTTTTAGTATGATTTCACTTGTGCTCTCATTATATTGAACATTATTCATTGAGGTTTTTTTAAGTGCCGCAGCAATAACTGCTTTTTCTGGAACTTTAGGTTCTTCGCTAACCCTTTCTTGTTCCCATATCTGTGATGCTGGAAATATAGCTGGGTTAAAATTGTAGTCAGTTGTTTTTGCTAGTTTGAGCACATTAATAATAACGCTGTCGATGCCTCCTGCTTTTTCAGTGCTTCCTGTGGTATTAAGTTTATTCAAATAGCTATCTTCAGAAAAAACGTCATATCTTTCTGCTAGCTCATTAATTTTTTCAACGCATTTATTATAAATTTCTTCAGGCTTGTCTTTACTATAAATCTTCATAGTTACATAAGTATCCATGGTAAAGATGGTACCAGAATAAACTTCTGTTGCTTTAGCGCATCCTGTAACAGAAAACATTATACCTATTAATGCAACTAATGTAATTATCCTCTTCATACGTACTCCTTTAAGTGACCTTTGTACATTATACATTTTTTCGCACTTTCATTCAATGTAGAAAAAAGGCAATAAAAAAAGACTGGCAATGCCAGCCTTTTTTTATTTTAATTACATCAATGCTATGTTAAGTATTAATGCGCCGAATACTATTGAAACTGTAGATATTAGCTTTATTAGTATATTGATTGATGGTCCAGAAGTATCCTTGAAAGGATCACCTACTGTATCACCAACAACAGCAGCTTTATGTGCATCTGAGCCTTTGCCGCCCAAGTTGCCTGCTTCAATGTACTTTTTAGCATTATCCCAAGCTCCACCAGCATTAGCCATCATTACAGCTAGTATAAAGCCTGAAATAGTAGTTCCTGCGAGCATACCTGCTACGCCGTTTACACCAAGTAGGAATCCTACAACAAGTGGAGCTGCTATAGCAAGTAATGCAGGCATTACCATTTCTTTTTGTGCGCTACGTGTGCAAATGTCTACGCATGCAGCATAGTCAGGTTTGCCTGTACCTTCCATAAGACCAGCAATTTCTTTAAACTGTCTACGTACTTCAACAACTATAAGTTGTGCAGCTTTACCAACAGAACTCATTGTCATTGCAGCGAATACATAAGGGAGCATTGCGCCTATAAATAATCCAATAAGTACCGGAGGATTTAGTATTGATAGGTTGAATATGTCAGGTTTGCCCATCCCTGTAGCTATTGTCTGAATCTGTTGTTGGAAAGCAACGATTAATGCAAGAGCTGTTAGAGCAGCTGAACCAATTGCAAAACCTTTTCCTGTTGCAGCTGTTGTATTACCTAGAGAATCAAGTGCATCTGTTCTTTCACGAACTTCGTGATTAAGCCCAGCCATCTCAGCAATACCACCAGCATTATCTGCTACAGGGCCATAAGCGTCTGTTGCAAGAGTAATACCTAGTGTTGATAACATACCAACAGCTGAGATACCTATTCCAAATAGTCCCATGTTATAGTTAGCAGTACCGCCAGCTACAAAGAAGCTTGCCATTACTGAAACACCAACGATTATTACAGGAACAGCTGTTGACATCATACCAAGCGATAATCCGCCAATAATAACTGTTGCAGCGCCTGTGCTTGTTGTTTTAGCCAAGTTTTGAGTTGGCTTATATGTATCTGAAGTAAAGTACTCAGTAAAGTAACCTATTAGAACGCCTGCAATAAGTCCACTTATTACTGAGAAGTATAATCCTAAATATTCTTGTCCAAGTATATTTATAACTAGGAAGTATGCAGCAACAATTACGATTGCAGCACTTAGATATGTACCACGTCTTAGTGCACCAAGAAGTGATCTTTGGCTAGCATTCTCTTTTGTTTTAATAAAGAATGTTCCTACGATTGATGCTAGAATACCTACGCCAGCTAAGAGTAATGGGAACAATAGACCTTTTACTCCAAGACCAGCAGCAACTGCAAGTGTAGCTGAAGATACAATAGAACCAACATATGATTCATAAAGATCTGCGCCCATACCAGCAACGTCGCCTACGTTATCACCAACATTGTCAGCTATAACAGCAGGGTTTCTTGGATCGTCTTCTGGGATACCAGCTTCTACTTTACCAACAAGGTCAGCTCCTACGTCAGCAGCTTTTGTGAAGATACCGCCGCCTACACGAGCAAACAATGCCATTGAGCTAGCACCAATACCATATGTCAGTAATACAGTAGATATGCTAACGACTTTTTGTGCATCTGGAAGTGCTGAGTAGAACCAATTAAGGAAGAAATACCAGTTACCAAGATCTAATAATGCAAGACCTACAACAACCATACCCATAACTGTTCCGCTTGAAAAAGCTACTCTAAGACCTTTGTTTAAGCTATGGCTTGCTGCGTTAGCTGTACGAGAGTTAGCAGCTGTTGCGATTCTCATGCCAATAAATCCTGATAGAGCTGAGAAGAATCCGCCTGTTAAAAATGAAAACGGTACGAATATTGTTAATAGTCCAGTAAATGACAGTCCAAGTAGTATAAAGAACATAACTACGAAGAATTTTGCTACGCCTTTGTACTGCCTTCTTAGGTAAGCATTTGCTCCTGTCCTAATAGCTAATGCTATCTCTTTCATTGTGTCGTTGCCTTCGTCCTCTTTCATTACTTTTTGCGCTGTATAAGCTGCAAACAATAATGCTAAAACAGAACATATCGTAGGCACGAACATCAGTATGTTGAAGTCCATTCTTTAAAAAACCTCCCAATAAAATATTATTGCTAATCTATTACCACTGCAAAAGCAGCAGAAACTCATTGTTAATGAGCACAAAGCACTAAACCAACACCTGATTCATTGCGCTGGTTAAATGCATTGTATTATTATATATCAGGATTATACATTGCTAAAAATAGCCATAATCTCATGTACAGAGCCTTGAGCATCATTAGAATTATAATGGAAATTAGCATTTAAGGCAACTACAATTTTAACCAAATAGGCAATTATAAGATAAATATGTTGGATTTTGATTAATAATGCTAAGTGTTTTGCATTTTTTCGATATATCTAATAAATACGTTTTGGTTTTGATAGTAATGGTATAATATAACTAATAAATATTAAAGGAGCATTAAATATGAACGATATCATAAACGCAATTTTGAAAAGACGAAGCATCAGAGCTTACACTGATAAAGAAATATCCGAGGACACAATGAACACTATTTTAAAAGCTGCAATGTACGCTCCAACAGCTAGGAATTCTCAGGAATGGAGATTTATAGTAGTTCGAAACCCTGAAAATCTACAAAAAATACAGCAAGTTCAACCTTATAACACACTACTTGAACAAGCAAATGCGGCTGTAATTGTCTGCGCTCTAGTTGAATCAGATGCTGCTAAAAGATATTTTCAACAGGATTGTGGAGCATCTATCCAAAACCTAATGCTAGCAGCATATGGTCTCGGTGTTGGTTCAGTATGGCTTGGCGTTTATCCTAACGAGCAGCTTGTAGACGGCATCACCAAATCTTTCAAGTTACCAAAAGATGTGTTCCCAATTGGCGTTGTAGCTCTTGGATATCCAGCAGAAGAAAAACCAGATCCCGAAAGATTCGATGCATCTAAAATACACAATGAGCAATGGTATCAGGAGAAATTAATATGAATGAAACATTAAATATTATTTTCACTAGAAGAAGCATACGCGCATATACAGATAAGCAAATCGATGATGCTACGATAGAAACTTTACTAAAAGCAGGCATGTATGCACCATCTGCCAAAAATAATCAGCCTTGGCATTTCATTGTTGTTCGCAGTAAAGACACTATGAATAAGATTATGAAAGTGCATCCCTATTCAAGAATGCTAAGGACTGCAAATGTAGTTATCGTTGTGTGTGCAGGACAAACGAGTGAAATACAGAAAATGTTCTTTCCTCAAGATCTGGGTGCATGCACCGAGAACATCTTACTTGCAGCAACATCTCTTGGAATTGGATCTGTTTGGCTGGGTGTTTATCCTAGCAGTGATAGAGTAAAAGAATTAGCAGACATATGTGATATTCCTAATGATGTAGTTCCTTTTGGTTTGATATCGCTTGGGTACCCCGCAGAAGAAAGACCTGACCCAAATAGATATGACGCTAGCAGAGTACATACTGAAAAATGGTAAATTTCTCGCTTTAATTTTTTAGTCATCACTATCGCTCATATCAATAATTTAAATTATTTGGAGGATTTTTTATATGAAAATTGGAATTATCCGGTGTATGCAAACAGAAGATTACTGTCCTGGAACAATAGATTTTAAAATGATTCGTGATAGGCAGGGTGCCTTCGAAGGAATTGTAGAAGATATTGAAATTATTGGAATGATTTCATGTGGCGGATGCCCAGGGAAAAAATCAATACTTCGTGCTAAAGAAATGGTTAAAAGAGGTGCCGATACAATCGTCTTATCCTCTTGCATAACTCGTGGGAATCCTATTGGTTATCCTTGTCCATTTGCCAAAAAGATGAAGGAATGTATTTCAAGCGCTTTGGGTGATGAAATAAAAATTATTGACTATACCCATTGAAAATAAGTATATACTAAAAAGGCAACGAGTATTTCTCGTTGCCTTATTAATTTTTAGTGTAAGATTTTTTAATATGCTTTTGCATAATAGACCATTTTTTTAGCAGGCTTACCGCAATGAACACATACATTACCTAAATTCTCTTGTTCAAAAGGCATACATCTAGTTGTGGCGCCGGTCTCTTCTTTTATCTGTAATTCACATTCAGTTTCGCCGCACCACATCGCTTTAACAAAACCTTTTTTGTTTTCAATTGCGTCTTTAAATTCACTATAGTCTTTAGCCAAAAACGTTTTACTATCTCTCATTTCAGTTGCTTTTTTCAATATGCCATTGTGCACTTCTGCTAATATTTTATCTATCTCTTCACCAATATTAGTTAATTCTATTGTCTGTTTTTCAAGCGTATCTCTTCTTACTACGATACACACTCCATTTTCTATATCTCTTGGTCCAATTTCTATACGAACAGGTATACCCTTTAGTTCGCACTCGTTAAACTTAAACCCAGCACTAACTGTATCTCTATCGTCAAGCTCTACTCTAAGACCTTTTGCAATAAGAATATCACAAAGTTCTTGCGCCTTCTCAATTACTCCTTCTTTATGCTGAGCAATTGGAAGTACCATGACTTGAATAGGTGCTATTTTAGGAGGTAGCATTAGCCCACGCTCGTCTCCATGCACCATTATTATGCCACCAATCATACGTGTGGAAACGCCCCAACTTGTCTGATATGCGTATTTTAGCTGGCCGTCTTTATCCAAAAACTTAATGTCGTATACTTTTGCAAAATGCTGGCCAAGATTATGCGATGTACCCATCTGAAGTGCTTTACCATCTTGCATAAGAGCTTCCATAGTATATGTTCTTTCGGCGCCTGCGAACTTTTCTTTTTCGCTCTTTTGCCCAGTGACAACAGGTATAGCAAGCACATTATATGCAAACTCCTCGTACACTCCAAGCATCTTCATCGTTTCATTTTGAGCATCTTCCTCAGTAGCGTGAACCGTATGCCCTTCTTGCCATAAAAACTCTGATGTGCGTAAGAAAGGTCTTGTGCTTTTTTCCCATCTAACAACGTTGCACCATTGGTTTAGCAGTAGCGGTAGATCTCTATACGACTGCACCCATTTTGAATACATTGAGCATATTATCGTTTCTGATGTTGGTCTTATTGCGAGTCTTTCAGCCAGCACTTCATTGCCGCCCATTGTTACCCAAGCAACTTCTGGTGCAAACCCTTCTACATGCTCTTCTTCTTTTTTTAATAAGCTTTCTGGTATAAGCAGTGGAAAATAAGCATTCTTATGCCCAGTTGCTTTGAACCTTGCATCCAATTCTTTTTGAATAAGCTCCCATATTGCATAACCATATGGTTTAATAACCATGCAACCTTTTACATCAGAATAATCCACAAGGTCTGTTTGCATGATAACGTCCGTGTACCATCTTGAAAAGTCCTCATCCCTTGAGGTTATATGTGTTACAAATTCTTCGTTCTTCTTTGCCATGATACTTTCCTCCCGAAAATTATAAATTAATATTTTGGTAAATTGTCGCCTCTATCTTTAAAGCTTTTGTATTTTATATAGGCACCAACTAAAAACAAAATTGATGCTATAGCCCATGTTCCAGCACTCATTGGCTGTCCTTGAATAATCAATGCAATGGCTGAGATTAAAAGTGCTACTCCTGCCAATGCAAATATTTTTGCTGTAAATAATTTATTACTCATTTTTCCTCCTAAAATACAAAAAAACCATCGCCTTATACACATATAAGGGCGACGGCATCGCGGTACCACCTTAATTAGCACAGATTGCGCTATCTCAAAAGCATTATAACGTATGCAAAACGCCTAAAAGGAAGCTGACGGGTGGGAATCGCTAAACCATATGCAACCTTTCACCAAATGGCTGCTCTCTGAAATACAGTTGTTAGCAAATAGCCCGCTAAACACTTAACCATATAGTATCACAGCGTTTAGGATATTTCAACTACCACGCTCATATTGATTTCAAAGCTTCTGCTGGTTCTAGCTTACAAGCTTTGTAAGCTGGGTACATTCCGAAAAAAACGCCTATAAATATTGCAAACAGTGCAGATAAAATAAGCACTGAAGTAGAGAAAACTGGCATTACTCCAGAAAAAAAGTAAAATACATAAGCAAATATAACGCCCGAAAGTATACCGCCAATCCCTCCAAATATTCCTATTATTCCAGCCTCCAGCAGAAATTGAAGCATTATCTGACCGCTTGAGGCTCCAAGGGCTTTCATTATTCCTATCTCCTGCCTTCGTTCGCTAACAGTTACAAGCATAATATTCATTATACCTATACCTCCAGCTACAAGCGCCACGATAGCTACAGAAAGTATTATGTTGCTGAAAAGCCCCAGTATTCCATCTGCGATACTTAGTTCCTTTGCTAGATTATATGTATCGAACATTTGCGTCGTTCCATATTTTTGGCCTAGCACTGCTATAGCTTCGTCAGATACTTCGTCAAGTTTTTTTGCGTCTGAAGTCGTTAGAGTAATTTCATCTATTGTTGAACTACCCCAACTGCTTGCGTATGTAGTTACTGGGATATACGCTTTATACTCAGCCGCAGATTGTTTTACGGCAGCTCCATGCTCCACTCCAATTACTTTATATGAGTTGCCTAGAATATATATATTCTGACCTATAGCATCTGTCGGCCCCAAAAACAGTTTGTTTGCTAAGTTTTCATCTATTACGACTACTTTTTTTGAATAGAGCACGTCATTCTCGCTTAAAAATCTTCCCCAGTTAATATTAATATCTTCTATATGTATAAGTGAATCATCAGTACAACTTAGCTGAGTGTATAAAGATTGATTTCCTTTTTCTAGATATACATTCTTATATGTAGAAGGTGTAACGTACTGAGCATCAGATATGCTATTTTCAAGTAACGTTGCATCGCTAAGTTTTAATACGCTCTCTGTCTTTCGATATTTGCCTGTATACACCCAAATCCTATTTACACCGAATTTTTGCAGTTTTTTGTTCATCTCAACGGTTCCGCCTTGCCCAATGCTAAAAACGGATACCATCGCGCCTATTCCTATTACAATGCCTAGCATAGTAAGAAAGGCCCGCATAGGCCTATTTGTTATATTATTAAATGCCATATTAATATGCTCCAGCATTCTTTCATCTCCAATATTATGCGTTATTAATTATGCCGTTTCGAATTACAAGTGATCTTTTTGCTTTTTTTGCAATTGTTCCATCATGAGTAATTAGCACTACTGTTTTACCTTGCTCGTTTAATACTGAAAACATATCCAGCACAACTGAAGATGCTTCCTGATCCAAATTACCTGTAGGTTCATCTGCTAAAATGAGCTCAGGATCATTAGCTAACGCTCTGGCAATAGCTATTCTTTGGCACTGCCCACCCGAAAGCTCACTTGGCAGATGATTAGCTCTATCAGAAAGCGAAACACACTCTAGTAGCCACTGCGCTCTTTTATGCCGTTCTTTCGGTGTAAGACCGTAATATAGCATCGGCAGCTCAATGTTCTCAGCAGCGCTTAAGCGCGGCATAAGAAAAAAAGATTGAAATACAAATCCAATAACACTATTTCTTAGCTGTGCTCTTTTTCTGTCTTTTAATCTCTTTACATCTATCCCGTTTAAATAGTAACTACCTTGGCAAGCATTATCCAAGCACCCTAATATGCTAAGTAGTGTTGATTTGCCGCTGCCAGATGGACCCATAATTGATACAAAATCTCCTTTATCTACCTGTAGATTTATTCCGTTTAATGCATATACTTCTTTATTTCTTGCAATGTATGTTTTTTTTAGGTCCACTGTTTCAATCATCAATTTTCCTCCTGCGCATACGTGGCCGGATCGCTTACAACGAAAGTGTTTTCGTTTATTCCACTTAGTATTTCGATATAGTTATCATCTCTTAACCCTGTTACTACAGTCCTCTTTTTTATCTTTCCATTCTCTTTAACATAAACGTAAGTGCTTTCACTATCTTTTTGTACACAAGTTAATGGGAGACTAATAGTGTTCTCTCTTTTTTCAATGCATATAAAAACAGACACGTTGCTTCCTATTGCATTGCTTATACTTTCCTTAGGCGAAATTTCTATTTTATATTGCGATACAGCATCTGTTTCCGTAGTTACTTTTGCTAAATAATCTTTGTATGTGACTGTTCCTACTATATTAAGTCCTGTTTGTTCGTCTTGCAGTGTAACCTCCATGCCTTCTTTGACGCTATTATAATCTTGCTGCATCACATAAGCCGTTACATATTTATCCGTAATATCCGCAATCGTTGCGCTCTGCTGACCAATAAAAGCTATTTCTCCTTCTTTAGCTTCCATAGCAACAACTGTACCATCAATCGAGCTTCTTATTTTTTTGGCTTCCAATTGCTTTTCTATTTGAGCAATTTGCGTACTTATTTGGCTTGCTGTAGTTGTAGATGCCTGTGCGGTTTGCTCAGTCTTTGCTTTCTCGATTGCATTATTAAATGCTCCGTAATCCATACCTTGCTGTGCATTTTCTAGTATCGCACTAGCATCGGTTGAATTCTGCAATTCATTTTGTGCGTTTTTAAGTTGCTCTAGCTGATCTTCCAGCCCGCCATCATCTAGTGTATAAAGTGTATCTCCTTTTTTAACTGTATCTCCCACTTTTACATAAACATACTTTATTTCAGCAGTCTCCGTATTTTTTACCACGAATATATTGTTAGCTTGAACCTTGCCAGAAAGCTCGATTTCGTTTTTTATCTCTCTATGCTCTGGCTTTATTACTGCAATATCTTGGTTTTTCGTTGTAAATATAAGTACGCAGATAAGTCCGCAAACCGCTATTATAGCTGCCCCAATAATACTTTTTTTCATAAGTCACACCCTTTTAACTTTCTTTACTTAACTTGCGCTTTTCAATGTCACATTATTCTCATTTTTGTATTAAAAATAATTTACCAATTTCTTAATTTTATTATTGTATTTTTATACTTTTATATGTATAATTATTAATTAAGAGGTGTATATATATGATAAATGTTAGTGTAATTGGTGCCACAGGGTATGCAGGGATAGAGCTTTTATCCATTCTTAGCAATCATAGTGAGGTTGTAATAAAGCATGCAACTTCCCAATCATTCAGTGGAAAAAGGCTGTTAGATGTATATGAGAACTTTTCTCTTTGTGGCGAAATAGTACTTGAGGACTATAATTCAGACATTTTGCTAAAGGATAGCGATGTAGTATTTCTATGCACTCCGCATGGTGTTTCCGCTTCAATCGTTAGCGATCTATACGGTAAAGGCGTAAAGATAATTGACCTTAGCGGAGATTTTAGATACGACGATTTAGAGACATACGAAAGCTGGTATAACCTAAAGCATAAATGTCCTGATCTTTTAAAAAAAGGCGTATATGGTTTATGTGAAATAAATAGAGACAAAATAAAATCAGCTGACCTTATTGCAAACTCGGGTTGCTATACGACAAATTCAATATTGCCACTATATCCACTGATAAAAAGCGGACTGATAAAAAGCGATCATATCATTATTGACGCAAAATCAGGTGTCACTGGTGCTGGTAGAAAAGCAAGCATACCTTTCAGCTTTTGCGAAGTTTACGGTAGCTTTAAAGCATATGGTGTTGCAACGCATAGACACACAAGTGAAATAGAAGAGCAGTTAAGTAAAGCAAGCGATAATAAAATTACTTTATCATTCACTCCTCACCTTCTTCCTATTAACAGAGGAATATTATGCACGATTTATGCAGACCTAAATGGAGCAGACGGCAGTGATATAGCAAAATGTTATGAAGAAGCTTACGGAAATGAGCAGTTTGTTTATGTTTGTAGTGAAGGCAAACTACCAGAGCTCAAACATGTACAGAACTCAAACTCTTGCCATATTGGTTACGTTATAGATAAAAGATTAAACAGAATAATAATAGTCAGCTGCTTAGACAACTTAGTAAAAGGTGCTAGCGGGCAAGCGGTTCAGAATATGAATATTATTATGGGTTTAAATGAAAACACGGGGCTTACTAATATAGGCTCTTATGTATAAATTTTTTTATTTTGGAGGATCATCATGCAAGACAAAGAAGAGCTTTATTTAAAAGCTGACATACTAATAGAGGCGTTACCTTATATACAAAAATTAAGCGGAAAACGCGTCGTTATAAAATTTGGCGGCAATGCAATGCTAAACGACGAACTAACCGAAAAAATACTACAAGACGTTACACTGCTAAAATACGTTGGTGTTAATCCTATCCTCGTTCATGGCGGTGGTCCAGATATCAACAACATGCTAAATAAATTGAACATTGAAACATCATTTGTTAACGGTTTACGTGTAACTGACAAAGCGAGTATAGAAGTTGTTCAGATGGTATTAACCGGTAAGATAAATAAAAGTATAGTATCAAAACTAAATAATCTTGGCGCAAAAGCAGTAGGTCTTTGCGGGCTGGATTCAAAAATGATCCAGTGCAAAAAGGCTGAACCAGTAAACGGCGTAGATCTTGGTTATGTAGGCGAAATAGTTCATATTGAAAAAAGACTACTTGAGCTTTTAAGCGATGATGAATACATCCCTGTAATAGCTCCCATTGGAGTTGACGAAGACGGACAAAGCTACAATATAAACGCTGACATAGTAGCTGGTGAAATAGCTTCAACACTGCAAGCTGAAAAGCTTATATTTCTAACAGATGTCGACGGAATAAGAACCGACAGAGCCGACGAAAAAACTCTGATTAGTGAAATAAGCGTTGAGAGAATACACGAGCTAATTAAAAGCGGTATTATAGAAGGCGGAATGATCCCAAAAGTGCAAGGATGCATTAAAGGAATAGAGCAAGGTGTAAATAGAACGCACATTCTTGATGGCACAATACCCCATCCTATCCTTCTTGAGATATTTACAGACAAAGGCATAGGTACAATGGTATACAAATAATTAATTTATATATAAGGAGGTTTTTGAAATGGAATTACAAGAAGTAATGGCACTGGACAAAGAATATTTTATGGGTGTTTTTGGAGATAGACTTCCTGTCATGTTTTCTCATGGCGAAGGTTGCACTCTATATGATAGCACAGGCAAGGCTTACACAGATTTTCTTGCAGGAATAGCAGTAAATAGCCTTGGTTATAACCATAAAGCGTTTTGCGACGCTATGTGCGAGCAAGTAAGAAATGTTATGCACTACTCAAACTATTTTTACAATGAACCACAAGCACAGCTTGCTAAAAAGCTATGCGAAAACGCAAATATGGAAAAAGTTTTTTTCTCAAATAGTGGCGCAGAAGCAAACGAAGGAGCAATTAAACTTGCAAGAATGTACTATTATAAGAAAGGTCAGCAGAAATACACTATAATTACTGCTACTAATTCTTTCCATGGTAGAACACTTGCAGCTGCATTCGCAACAGGACAACCAAAATACCATGAGCCTTATCAGCCTGTTGTTCCATCCTTTGAATATGTTCCTTTTAATGATCTAGACGCTCTAAAAGCTACTATTACAGATACTACATGCGCTGTAATGTTAGAGCTAATTCAAGGCGAAGGCGGAGTTATTGTTGCTGATCAATCTTACATTGATGGTGTAGTAAAACTATGCAAAGAAAACGACATACTTCTAATACTTGACGAAGTACAAACTGGAATGGGTAGAACTGGAAAGCTGTTTTGCTATATGAACTATGGCGTTGACCCAGATATCGCTACAACTGCAAAAGCACTTGGAAACGGTATGCCAATAGGCGCAATAATGACTAAAACTCACATTTCAGAAGCTTTCTCTCCTGGCGATCATGGCTCAACTTTTGGTGGCAATAGCTTAGCATGCTGTGCTGGCAACGCTGTTCTAAAAGAAATGATAGATAATGGCCTAATCGAAAAAGGTGCTAAAATGGGTGAGTATTTAAAAGAGCAACTTGAAGTATTAGCAAAAAAGCATAGTGATATATGCCTTGAAGTTCGTGGTAAAGGTTTACTCCTAGGTATGGAAATGAATAGTAGTATAATGCCTGCCGACATTAAAAAAGCAGCGCTGAAAAAAGGTTATATCATTACTACAGCAGGCACGAATGCTTTAAGGTTTGTTCCTCCTCTAATAATTGAGAAAAAGCATATAGACGGCTTGATGGTATGCTTAGATGAAATATTCTCAGCACTATAAGAATAATAAAACAACTCAATGATCTTAAACATGGGAGCAATACAATACTTGCTCCCTAAATAATTAAATACTAATATGAGGTGAATAAAATGGATTTAAAGAATTACACTCCAGTGAAGAAGTTTGCACATAAAAATCTTCTTACACTATTGGATTATGATACAGACGATATACTTCAAGTGCTAAAAACAGCTGTTATTTTAAAAGAACAGCAAAAAGCAGGTATCCCTCACGAAGTGCTTAAAAACAAAAAAATGGCTATGATCTTCTCAAAGCAAAGCACTCGTACACGTGTATCTTTTGAAGTTGGTATGTATGAGCTAGGCGGTATGTCATTATTTTTAGATGATAAAGACGTTGGACTCGGCAAACGCGAGCCAGTTAAGGATATGTCCCGCGTACTCTCACGTATGTGTGACCTTATTATGATAAGGACTTTTGCTCAAAAGGATGTTGAAGAACTTGCTGCAACGGGATCTATCCCTGTTGTAAACGGTCTAACGGACATGTACCATCCTTGCCAAGCTCTAGCTGATATGCTAACAGTATACGAACAAAAGAAACATTTTGCAGGTCTAAAGCTAACTTATGTTGGTGATGGCAACAATGTAGCTCATTCGCTTATGATCATATGTTCAAAGCTTGGGATGAATATTGCTATCGGATGCCCGAAAGGTTTTGAGCCAGATAGCGCAATTACTGCTGCTACTAAAAAGATAGCAGAGCAAAACGGCTGCGTAGTTGAGATAATTAACGATCCTGTTACTGCTGTAGCTGGAGCAGATGTTGTATACACAGATGTTTGGGCAAGTATGGGTCAAGAAGCTCAAGCAGAACAAAAGAAAAAGAACTTTTTACCATACCAAGTTAATGACGAACTCTTTAGCCAAGCTAAAGATGATGCAATATTCCTACACTGTCTACCTGCACACAGGAACGAAGAAGTCACAGACAGTGTAATCGAAGGACCTAAGTCTTATGTCTTTGACGAAGCAGAAAATAGGTTGCATGCGCAAAAAGCAGTCATGGTACTTGTAATGGGTAAAGAGGTATAAGGAGCAACTATGAACAACTCACTTACAATTAGATTTGCAAAACCAGAAGAAGCTAAAGATATCTACTCAATGATAAGAGAATCATTTTTAGATTACACAAAATATATGAATAACACCGGCATTGCTCCTGCTCTTAAGGATACTCTCGAAGATGTTCAAAAGGTAGTTGACGCTAATAAAGCATTAATACTGCTTGATGAAGATAAACCAGTAGGCTCGTTAAAATGCGATATCCAAGGAGACTTTGCTTATATCGGACGTGTATGCATATTACCTAAATGCAGAAAACGTGGTTATGGTACTCTTATTATGCATAAAGCCGAAGACTATTGTCTTAACGAAGGCGTAAAATGTATCGCTCTTCATACAACAGCGCATAATGTTCCTCTCATACGGTTTTATTTGAATTTAGGTTATATCGTCCATTCAACAACGACTGACAGAGGCTATATCCGTGTTCTGCTAATTAAACCTCTAGAAGAAATTGATTTTAATAAAATCCCTTCTTTTATAATTGATAAATAGTAATATTGCAGAATTTTTGAAGTTATATATTACACATAAACATATTAGTTGTATAATATTTTGTGTGTAATATTTTTATCTACTAGGAGTAATTATGAAAAAATCCATAGCATCTACAGCTATAACTGTTATCGTTCAAATGTCCGCAATTTTTGCTTTTGCCATGTCAATTAAGCTCGGAAGTTGGTTTAATGCCGTCTCTGCATTATGGGCGTTTCTAATAACAATTTTGCCAGTAGTGTTTGAAAGGCGCAACCATATACAACTACCTACCGCCTTTACAATAACAATAATCTTGTTTGTGTTTGCGTCGTTGGTTTTAGGCGAGTATGGCGATTTTTATGTAAAATTCCCATGGTGGGATAATATGCTACATAGTTTTTCTGGGTTCGCACTTTCTATGGCAGTTTTTTCTACTATGTTATGGCTATATCACAGCCCCACACAGCTTGGTCATCTATCTCCCGGCATGTTAATATTGTTCAGCTTTTGTTTTTCTATTGCGTGCGGTGCCCTTTGGGAGATACTAGAGTTCAGTAGTGATACTATATTTGGCACTGATATGCAAAGGTGGCAATTAGGCGGAAACGCTGGTCTAATAGATACTATGACAGATCTTATAATGGACACAGCTGGTGCCTTGCTTTCCTGTATAATAGGTTATACGTATTTAAAAAGAGCCAATCTACTTAACAAGATGAGAAAAATAAAATTGCAAAATACAGAAAGTCGGGGATTATAATTTTAATAAGATGTTCAAAAAAGGCAGCCTATAAACCCAACAATATAGCTTTTTTCTTATTAAACTTATTGCATGTTTTCTATTCGCTAAGTCATTAAAGACTACCTATTTATTAAATTGCTCATTCTAAGTTTGACATGTTTTCATACAAGCTTTTGTCCTTAATATTAAATAAATTTTCATACTTCCATGATTTTGTGGATAATCTATATTACACGCAATACATATTTTACAGAGTTTTTATTGCGTGTAATATTTTTGTTCTAAGGAAGATTTTATGAGAAAGTCTACGATTTGTAAAATAATTATTTTTTCAGTCCGAACTGCTGCGATTTTTGCTTTCATTATGTCAATTAAATTAGGCAACTGGTTTAATACCACATCCTCATTCTTTGCATTCACCCTTACATTCTTACCATATACAATTGAAAGATGGTACCATCTTAAATTACCTCCTACCTTTTCAATAACCGTTGCTTTGTTTGTATTTGCAGCATTAGTACTAGGCGATTATGGCGATTTTTACAATAGAATTCCTTGCTGGGATACAATTTTGCATAGTTTTTCGGGACTTGCATTAGCAATAGCTTGCTTCTCATTTATACTGAGCCTTTACAAAAATTCAAGACGGCTAGATCAAATTTCTCCAATCATGCTCATATTCTTCAGCTTTTGTTTTGCGGTTGCAAGTGGCGCAGTATGGGAGATACTTGAGTTTAGTTGCGATCGCACATTTGGCGCAGATATGCAACTCTGGAAAGAACCTGGTATAACAGGGCTTATAGATACAATGTCTGATATAATAATGGATACGTTAGGAGCACTTCTTTCCTGTATAGTAAGCTATATTTATTTAAAGAAATCTGGTCTCATCAAAAAAATGAGGAAAGTAGAGTTACGTCACCTTCATGATCAAAGAACGTCCAGATAGAATTTCTATAATAATTATATAAAAAAAGCCAGCCAACGCAATTAAGCATATAACTGTCTTCTAATTTTTTCCAAATATTAAGCTACGTTATTTAATCTAGCTCATCAAGTGTAAGGCTGAAGCTAGGCATGAATTCTTCCATGAAACACTTCACTTCTTCAATATTCATATCATCTATAGCCTTTTTTATGGTATCTGTTGCTTTCACGAACTCTTTATTTCCAGCCTTTATCTCTTCCATGCATTTAATATAAGCGCTTATTTTATCAGCAGCCTTAACAAGCTTCCACTCCTCACTCTTTTCATCTCTATCTAGTAGCGGCTCGTAAACATCCTGCATATCTTCTGGCAGCATATACAAGAGCTTTTTTGTAGCAACTGCTTCTATCTTTTTATACGCAGTGTTTATCTCTGGGTTAAAATATTTAATTGGCGTAGCAAGGTCGCCTGTTATCACTTCGCTTACCTCATGAAACATACCAAGTGTACATATTTTATTTGCATCATAGTTTTTGTTAAAGCGTTTGTTTCCAATCACTGCAAGTCCATGCGCTATCATAGCAACTTGAAAACTATGCTGTTCTATATCTTCAACGCTTACGTTTTTCATAAGTCCCCATCTTTTAATATGTCTCATTCTAGATAGGTATGCAAAAAAATGGCTCATATTATCCCTCACTTTATTATGTTCTCCAAATAAATTGTGCTGTTTTTTAGCTCGTCAATATTCTCATAATCGCCTTTGTACACTTCAACTATATATTCAGGTGCGGCGCACACACTCTCAATCTCCTTTTTCAAAAGCGAAAAATCCACCTCACCTTTGCCTGGCAGACATGTATCTATATATGAATCTTTTTGTACATAGTCGCATAAATGAACTGTGCTTATCTTGCTGCCCATAGCTTGTATATACTCAATCGTATCATAGTTTGACTGCGCCGCTTGTTTTATATCAAGTGTATAGTATAAATCGTTCAGCTCATTGTGTTTCTTTATTTCAGCAAGCTTAGAAGGTTCATTAAAAGTAGCCCAATATACATTTTCAAGGCTTAGATTAAGTTCTCTCTCTTTTAGCTGCTGTGTAAGCACAAAAAGTCTCTCAGCAACACGTTCATAGTTATTATGTGCCCTTCTTTTGTAAAAAGCTTGCCCGTGGAATGTATAGAACTTTGCATCCAGCATTTCCGCAGCATCTGCAACTTTTAAAAACACATTTAGTGCATCATTGTATTGGTTATCGTGGCTAGTAAAAAGCTGAGGTTCAAACTGCGTAGTCATTGCATGCACAGAGTGCACTTTTATGCCATTTGCTTCTGTTGCTCGCTTTAGCTGTTCAATAAACCCCTGTTTGTACTCGCTGTAAGTATTAAAGAACACTTCACAAGTAGTAACGCCCATTTTAGCCATCTCTTCAATACTATGCATTGTATCCCAAGGAAAAAAACTCGCTGTCGACATTCCGACTTTCACTACTTGCTTCCTCCCTGACACTTTAGCATTAGTATATATATTGCGCTGGAGAGTCTATTGAGCGTTTCGATAATTGGCTCTTTATCGTCATCATTTTTAAATGCTCTGCAAGCGCATCTCTCAACGCTTCTTACTTCCGTTCTTAACATATTAAGCAAAATTAAGTTTAAATCCGAGCTTCCATCAGGCAAAAAATGACTAACTCCTAAATGCTTTTCAGGGTAGTTCGAAACTTCTGTAAGGCTTGCTTTGTCATAGCCAAATATTTTTAACCCCTCTAGTTTTTTACCACCAGTATCAGCAACCATAATATCTAAGCATACTTTTTCAACTTCGCCCAAATTGTCATATAAGCCTTTATCTTCTGCAAGTAAGTGACGCACGTAGGCAAGTAAAGCCCTAAATGAATCCAACTGACCTTTGAACTCTATTCTTTCGTCCCCTTTGTGAACAATCTCTCTACCGTTAAGATTTGTATACTGCTCTTTGTTTTTCATAGTTGCCGCCCCCATTCAATTATTATTGTAATGTGTTTTTAAATTAAAAACAATAAGCCCCACAAAATAGTGAGGCTTAATATTATATTATGCTTTTTTCAGTGAAAGTTTACCGTCTTTAATGTACGCTTCAACGTTATCACCTAGGTTTATGTTGCCTGCTAAAATTTCTTCCGAAAGAGTATCTTCAACTTTCTGCTGTATAGCTCTTCTTAGTGGTCTTGCACCGTATAGTGGATCAAACCCTTCTTTAGCCAAATAATCTTTAGCAGGACCTGTTACAGTTAAATTAATGCCTTTTTCTAGTAGCATCTTCTGTACGCCTTTAAGCATAAGATCTACTATTTCTCTTGTTTGAGCTTCGGTTAGAGCATGGAATACTATCACGTCATCAAGCCTATTTAAAAACTCAGGTCTGAATGTGCGTTTTAGCTCTTCCATCGTTCTAGATTTCATATCGGCATAGTCAGCATCTTTTTGCTTAGCACTATCTCCCGAAAAGCCGACGCTCTTTTTATTTGCTATTGTGCTTGCGCCAACGTTAGATGTCATAATTAGCACCGTGTTTGCAAAGCTAACTGTTCTGCCTTTTGAATCCGTCAGTCTTCCATCGTCCATTATCTGAAGTAGCATATTAAATACATCAGGATGTGCTTTCTCAATCTCATCAAACAATATAACGCTGTAGGGTTTCCTACGTATCTTTTCAGTTAATTGACCGCCCTCGTCATACCCAACATACCCTGGTGGTGAACCTACTAGTTTTGCAACTGCATGTTTCTCCATGTATTCGGACATATCAACACGTATTAGAGCATTCTCATCATCGAATAGCGATGCTGCAAGTGCTTTTGATAGTTCCGTTTTACCGACACCTGTTGGCCCTAAAAACATGAACGAACCGATTGGCTTTTTCTCGTCTTTTAGCCCAACGCTAGCACGCCTTATAGCTCTAGCTACAGCTTCAACAGCCTCTTCTTGACCTACTACTCTGCTATGCAGTTCGTTTTCAAGCTTAAGTAGCCTTTTGGACTCATCTTCTGTAAGTTGTACAACCGGCACTCCAGTCCAATCGCTTACTATTTTAGCTATTTCGATTTCTGTAACTTTGCTATTGTTTTTTGATCTATTATTGTTCCACTCCAGCTTAGCTTTTTCCATATCTTCCTTAATGCTTTTTTCTTTATCACGAACCTGTGCCGCTTTTTCAAAGTTCTGGTTAGCAATAGCTTCTTCTTTTTCGCTAGCTAACTTATCAAGCTGCATTTCCATATCCTTAAGATCTGGAGGCATAATGTAGCTGTTTATTCTCGTTCTGCTGGCTGCTTCGTCCATTACATCAATAGCTTTATCTGGCAAATATCTATCTGCTATATACCTCTTTGATAGCTTTACAGCCGCCTCTATTGCTTCGTCTGTTATCTCAACTTTATGATGCGCTTCATACCTATCTCTAAGACCTTTTAAAATGGCAACGGCCTCTTCTGCACTTGGCTCGCCAACAACTACTGGTTGGAAACGTCTTTCTAGTGCCGCATCTTTTTCTATATGTTTTTTGTATTCGTCAAGCGTTGTAGCTCCGACTACTTGTATCTCTCCACGAGCAAGTGCTGGCTTTAATATGTTAGCCGCATCTACAGCACCCTCAGAAGCACCAGCACCTATTATTGTATGCAATTCATCTATAAACAATATTACGTTGCCTGCTTTTTGCATCTCATCAAGTGCTGCTTTAATACGCTCTTCGAATTCGCCTCTGTATTTTGTGCCCGCCAGCATACCCGCTAGATCAAGCGATACTACACGTTTGCCCACAAGTAGCTCTGGCACATTTCCTTGTTCTATTCTTTGAGCAAGTCCTTCTACAATTGCCGACTTACCAACTCCAGGATCACCAATAAGAACAGGATTATTCTTTGTTCTTCTTGATAAAATCTGTATAATTCTATCTACTTCTTTATCTCTACCAATAACAGGATCTAGTTCTGCGTTTTTAGCTTTCGCTGTCAGATCTTTACCATACTTATTAAGTGTTGGCGTATCTTCAGAAACAGTTTGTCCTTGAGTTTGTCCTTTTGGCTGGCCGGAAAACATATCGTAAATACTCTGCTTTAGAACTTCAGCATTACCACCAAGCTCTTCTATTATTTTAGTAGCGACACAGTCTGTCTCGCTAAGTAGCGCTAGCAGGATATGCTCAACTCCTACATATGAGTGACCTAAGTTTCTAGCTTCGTATATGCTTTGTTCTAGTATTTTCTTTGTTCTAGGGGTATATCCAAAGGTTTCATCAAACATAAAATCGCCTTTGCCTATTATTTTATCGAGTATGTTTTGTACACCTTCTGATGTAACACCATTTGCTACAAGCAAACTCTTTGCTGGCCCATCTCCATATTTTAATAAACCTAGTAGCACATGCTCTGTGCCTACATAGTTAAACCCTAAAGTTCGAGCTTCTTGTTGAGCTCCTACTAATGTTTTTTGAGCTCCCTCTGTAAATCTTGCAAAATAATCCATTCTTATTCACCTCAAATATATTATCTTTAGCTATATGTTATATCTTTCGTTGCTTCTCTAACCATTTTAGCTCTTATATAATCTCTTTCTAAAATATTTATTTCTCCACCAGCTTTTTTAAGTATTGCGGCTGGCTGTGCTTTAATCATTAGTTCGTACAGCTCATCATATGTTATGCCCGATAGTAGCCCTAAAGATACTGCTAGCCATATATCAGATAAAAGGCTCATCATCTCTTTTGAATCGAGTTTATGTGCATTTTTAAATATGCCATATGATCTATACAACCTATCTTCAGTTTCTATCTTGTTTTTAGCGTATATCGCTTTTGCTGTATCTGCCTCCATGTTTGCTAGGTGCAGTGCGCTATTATCAATAGTGTTTATTATCTCTTTTTCGCTTACGCCTAGTGTCACTTGGTTTGATAACTGATACATATTGCCAAGTGCCTCACTGCCTTCGCCATAAAGTCCACGTACAGTAAGTCCAAACTTACTAAGAGCTCTTATTACATCCGTCATGCGTCCCTGCATGGTAAGCGCTGGTAGATGCATCATTACACTCGCCCTCATACCAGTGCCAACATTCGTCGGGCAGGCTGTTAGATACCCGAATTGACTATCGTATGCATACTTGAGCATGCTTTCTATCTTTTTATCAAGCTCATCTATTTTTGCATACGCCTCACTAAATGCAAGCCCTGGCAATATACACTGCATCCTTATATGATCTTCTTCATTTAGCATGATGCTTATAGTGCGTTCTTTATTTAGTATAAGCGCACCCCATTTAGACTTTAAAAGATCTGGGCTTATTAGATGCTGTTCCACTAATATTTGCTTATCTACTGCGCTTATATTTTTAAGTTCAATAAGCTCATAGCCTTTGCCAATTGCATCGTATACATTGTCAATTACATCTCTAGCGGCTTTTTCATCCATGTTTTGTAAAAAAGGCACTGTAGAAACATTACGTGCAAGTCTTATTCGTGTTGAAACGACAACGCTTCTGTTATTTTCCATAAGCTTATTCTCCTTTTGCTTGTTCTAATTCCTTAATTACTTTAATTCTATCTCTAATTATTGCTGCGCTTTCATAATCTTCCTTTTCTATTGCCTGTTTAAGCTCAACGCTTAGTGTTTTTGCCTCATCCATTACTTCTGTAGGCCCTTTTTTATCAAAAGCTTCTATAGTCTCTGAAAAATCTCCATAAGGAGTTTTGCCTACATGTGTAGTGCGCCCATGTACATTTTGTATAACTGGCAATATATATTGTCTTAGCTCATTGTAGCAATCCTCACAGCCAAGTCTACCTGTCTTCTTCAGCTGTTCTATCGTCATACCGCAGCTTTTACATGTTGGCTCAATCGTTTTAACCTCTTTACCTAAAAACGCACCAAAAAAGTCTTCCATTGAAAACGCTTTATTAAAACCGACAACACCTTTTTGAGCACATTCTTCGCAAAAATGCATTTCCTCTTTATTTCCGTTAACGATTATTGTCTGATGTATTGTCGCATCATTTTTTTTACATATATCACATTTCATTTCATTACCCCCAACTTAGCAATTCTATTAATACTGCTTTTAATGTATTTGCTCTTACTGCATCCTTATTGTATGCATCTATAAAAGCTTTGTCAGAAACAGCCGCCTGTATTATTAATCTTTCTCTTTTATTTATATGCCCAACATCTGCTAATCTGATCACTATATCTTTAGCTTCTTTTGCAGTTATGCTTTCACCAATTTTACATGTGATTAAATCTATTATATCGTCATTATCTTGCATACTAAGGCGTATGATTTTAACGTAGCCTCCACCGCCTTTTCTCGAACTAATAACATATCCTCTGCTTACTGAAAACCTTGTTTGCAACACATAGTTTATTTGAGAAGGCGAACAACCAAAAAAGTTTGCCAATTCATTTCTCTGAACATTTATTTCGTTTTCATTTTTAAGCGAGTCTATTATAAATAGTTCTATAGTATCACTTACTGACATAAATTCGCCTCCTTATAGTTAGTTTGACTTTCTCTGACTTTCAATTTAATTATAAACATTTACAAATAAATATAAACACAAAAATAAAAAAAGCCGATATAAAATCGGCTTTTTTTTATTTATCTAAGTCTTCTTTTTTAATGGTGTACGTCACGTATTTTAACTGCCCATCGGTTATCTCTTTGCTGTCCATCAGGTAGTATGTATCCTGCACTCCTGTGGGCTGTATATTATATCCAGAGAGTTGGCACACATCACTTGTGCTATTCCCATCCTTGTTTATTGTTTTTAGTATATAAGGGAATGTCGCCTCAGCGCTATCCTGATTTACAACGTAGAACAAATTATCGTTATCTATCCAGCCCGCTTTGTATACGCTCTTACTAGATACTATTTTCTTTGTCTGTTTATTAGAAAGATCAATAATTGTTATATCTGTTAGAGGAACCTCATTATCCGAATAGTTATCGCTCACATTATCGCCTTCTGCTTGTGTATCGGCGACATAAGATTCTACGAACATATATTTGCCATCAGCAGAAACATCAAATGCAACACCGCTTGCAATTTTAACCCAATCAGCGCCGGATGGATCTATCTCATATATAATAAACTCTTCGGTTGCTGCATCTATATCACGCAAATATAATTTTCCGTTTGCATATACAAGTCCACCATCATAGTTTGGAGTAACTTGCTGATCTTTAATAGAGCTTACCATGTCTTCAGATGACTTTGTTAAGTCGCACTTAAGAAGTTGAGCTGTCTCAGAAAGACCAAGTTGACTGACTGTGTACAATGTATTGCTATCGCCCCAGACGTACGTTGTTACATTTCCAAGTCCTTCTTCACTAAGGTTTCTAAGTTCTTTTGTACTGAAATTATAAACATAAAGTTCAGAAGATGAGAAATCGCTATCAAGATCAATATCCAAGAATGCTACTTTACTTCCATCACTCGAGTACTTAGCACTATAAATGCCATTATACTCGTCTCCAATTTTCTCTTTTGTATTTGTAGTATCATTTATTAGCCACAATTCTTCTAATTGGCCACTACTTTGACTACTTTTGTCTTCAACGTCAACACGCTTTTTATACAAAAGCTGAGTAGCATCAGGCGACTTTGCAACATAATAACCACCAGGTATAGTTACTTCAACTTTTTGTTTTTGTGCGCTTCCAACTTTAGCAAGTACTGCTACATCGTAAATTGCCATCTCATCTTTAGTAAAATCAAAGGTAGGCAAAACTTCCGTTTTTAGTTTAACAACTTTTATATCTTCATCATTTATTATTACGCCCAGTTCATTAAGAATTTTTGTTTTTAATGCTTGAGCATCGCTTTGGCTATCAAATGCTTTTGAGATAAGTACTTTATGATTTAAATCACTACATAAAGTTGGCGTTAGTTCATAAGATTGTGTGATGTTTCCGTCTTTGTATTCATAAAAAGAATTTGCTACTACATAATATTTTTCTTTTGAATCTGTTTGTTTAGGTGAAAATCTTAATGTAATTGTATTGGCTTTTTCATTTACTGTTACAATTGAATCAGCATCTAGCTGCAGATATAATTGATAAGGACGTTCGTTGTACGTCGCCAAACCAAACATTCCTTTTAGTTTAGTGTTAGCAAGTGACTCTGTAGTATACTGCGTATCTCTTTCAAAATCCCACCATTGAAGATCAGGAATTTCTACAACAAATCTCGCATGATCTGCTTGCAAATATGCTTTATATGTAGGAGTATAATCTATGCTACTCTCGTCCCCTTCTCCACTGTTCCTTGATCCTTTAACAAAAGATAAAGATACGATTGTATCGTCGCCTTCTGTTTTTACATCTATACTTTTAAGATTAACATCTTCTGCTTGCTTTCCACCTGAATAAGAACCATCTGTCGCTTGAGGCACATTTGATTCAGCAGTGCTAGCTCCATTTTGCCCACATCCAGTAATCCCAAATAACACAAATACAGCGAAGGCTGCAAAAATAATCTTTTTATATAACATTCAGTAAACCCCACCTTTTCACGTAAATCCATTCTCTAATACTATAGTATATCACTATTAGCGTCAATTGTCGTTTTATGGAGAAATAGATCTAGGACTTGCTTGTAAGCTTGTCAAGAGCCTGTTGTGCCGCTTTATTTACTTTATCTATATCCAATGTATTATAATTACCATTTTCGTATAATATTTCTCCGTCTACCATTGTTAGGCAAACATCATCCGAATTGCCTGCATAAACGATAAGGCTTTCTATGTTGTTTCTCGGATAATATCTAGGTTTATCAAGATCTATCATTATTACATCAGCCTTATATCCTTCTTTTATCATTCCAAGGTTATCATATCCTAAAGCCTTTGCACCGTTCACGGTTGCCATTTTTAATGCTTGTGATGGTGATAGCAAAGTAGGATCTCCACTATAGCCTTTATGCATTATTGATGCGAGCAATATCTCTTTGTGCATGTCAAGGTTGTTATTACTTGAAGCTCCATCCGTACCAAGCGAGATATTTATGCCCTTTTCCATCATTTTTTGCACTGGAGCAAAACCGCTAGCAAGTTTTAGATTGCTTGCAGGGTTATGCATAACTGTTGCTTTCTTCTGTGCCAATATATCCATATCTTCTTCTGTTACATAAACGCAATGAGCAGCAAGCAAGCCTGTATCAAGAGCACCTAAATCGTTAAAATACTGAACCGGTGTCTTGCCATGTCTTTCTATACACTCTTCATGTTCCTTCTTTGTTTCGCTTATATGTATATGCATAGGTGAGTTAAGCTCTTTTGTCGTTTTAACACACTGCGCTATGAACTCTTTTGTTGAGGTGTACTCTGCATGAGGAGCAAAAGCTACCTTTATTAGTCCATCTTTGTAGCCATTCCATTTGTTAAATAAGTCTATATTTTCTTGAAGTTTAGGCATTCCATCTTTCACATCTCCAACGAGCCCTCTTGAAAGCACTCCTCTAAGGCCTACTTCAACGCATGCCTGTGCGATCTCTTCTTCAAAATTGTACATATCCAAAAAGCAGGTCGTACCAGTTCTTATCATCTCAGCATAAGCGAGCATTGCCCCTGCTGTAATTATTTCAGCATCCATTTTTTCTTCAAGAGGCCAAATTGTACTAAGCCAGTCAAACAGCACCATATCATCGGCATAGCTTCTAAAAAGCACCATAGGCACATGGGTATGTGTGTTTATAAACCCAGGCATGATTAGCTTATTGCTTGCATCAATAACTCTATCAGCTTGCTTATCTTCTTTGCCTACATAAGCTATTTTATTTTGATCAATAAGCACATTGGTATTGTATAAAACACTATTGCCGTCTTGTGCCGCTATAACTGTTGCATTTTTAAATAATATAGACATAAATACTTCCCTTCATATGTGAAAAATGTTGGTTACCTGAATTTGCTTATGTCTAGCTGCTTTAAGTATTGAGAAAATTCAGGACCTAAATCGTCTCTTCTTAGCGCAAATTCCACGGTTGCTTTTAAAAAGCCTAACTTATCACCAACATCATATCTTAATCCTTCAAACTCACATGCAACCATGCCCTGTTGTTTTAAAAGCGTTCCAAGTGCATCAGTGAGCTGTATCTCTCCGCCTTTACCAGGCTTTGTATTGTCGAGTATGTCAAATATCTCAGGATTTATTATATATCTGCCAACTATAGCTATATTTGAAGGAGCCTTGTCAACTGATGGCTTCTCAACCAACCCTGAAACCTCATAAAGTCTATCACTTATTTTTGCTTTAGTTGATACTATACCGTATTTGTCCGTATCCTCTTTCGGCACCTGCATAACGCCTAGTACTGACTTATTGCAGCTTTCATATACATCAATAAGCTGCTTTATTGCAGGTTTTTCTCCATAAACTACATCGTCGCCAAGCAAAACAGCGAAGGGTTCGTCGCCAATAAACGCTCTTGCACAACTTATTGCGTGGCCTAAACCTTTAGCTTCTTTCTGGCGTACATAGTTAACGTTTGCCATGTTTGAAATGTTTTCTACTATCTCTAGCAGATCCATTTTGCCTTTGCTTCTAAGTTCCATCTCAAGCTCAAGTGATTTATCAAAGTGATCTTCAATGGCTCTTTTATATCTTCCTGTTATTATGATTATATCTTCAATTCCCGCTGCTATTGCTTCCTCGATTATAAACTGTATTGTTGGCTTATCTACTATAGGCAGCATTTCCTTTGGTTGCGCCTTCGTTGCTGGCAAAAACCTTGTGCCCAATCCTGCTGCTGGAATAATTGCTTTTCTTACTTTCAAAGTATCTACACCTTCTCTTTCGTATTAGCCTCTTAATTATATATAATTTTCCTATTTACGTCCAATAAAACAGTGATTTTTTTGAAAAATTCACCATTGTAATTATGCGAGCATCAGCATATAATAATAAACGAACAAACGTTCATGTTGGAGGTGCTTATCTTGAGATCCATATTACACTGCGACCTGAATAATTTTTTTGCTTCTGTTGAATGTCTGTATAGGCCCGATCTCAAAGACAAACCCGTTGCTGTTGGTGGAAGCACAAAATCAAGGCATGGCATAATCCTCGCTAAAAATATGCCTGCCAAAACAAAAGGAGTAAAAACAGGTGAAGCACTATGGCAAGCAAAGCAAAAATGTCCCGGTCTTATTGTGCTACCTCCTCATATGGAACAGTACGTGCACTTTTCCACTTTGGCACGCGATATATATTTGCGCTATGCTACAAGACTCGAGAGCTTCGGCATAGACGAGTGCTGGCTTGATATAACCGCTAAAGCTGATACTCTTTCAAAAGCAGCAGAAATAGCTGACGAAATACGACTCACAGTTAAAGAAGAACTAGGCATAACTATATCTATAGGCGTTTCTTTTAATAAAATATTTGCAAAACTTGGCAGTGACATGAAAAAGCCTGATGCAATAACTCTTATTACAAAAGAGAATTACAGAGATATAGTATGGCCTTTGCCTGCCGATGATATGCTCTATGTTGGTAAAGCCACCAAACGCAAACTTAATAACCTCAATATTTTTACAATAGGTGATATTGCAAATGCACCCGTTGAGCTTTTAAAGGACGTTTTAGGCAAATGGGGACAGGTAGTACACACATATGCTCTTGGGCAAGATACATCACCTGTAGCGCTATTTGATGAGCTCTCAGATACAAAGAGCGTTGGCAATAGTGTAACTACTCCACGTGACCTCACTAGCAAAGACGATATAAAACAAGTATTTTATGTATTATGCGAAAGCGTAGCCTATAGGCTTAGGAAGCATGGCTTGAAAGGCAATGTACTGCAAATACACATACGCTCAAATAACTTAGATATAATGGAACGCCAATGCACTCTGTCTAATTACAGTAGCACCTCCGCTTCTATGATAGATGCATGCATGGAGCTATTTAATAATAACTACTCTTTAAAAGTGCCCGTGCGCTCTCTTGGTATGCGTATAACTGGCCTTATTCCAGAGCATGAAGATTTTACTCAGCTTTCTATGTTTGATACTACCGGCGAAAAAGATTATAAGAATGATATATTAGAGCGCAAAATAGATGACATACGAGGCCGTTTTGGGCACCACATCATCCATAGAGCAATAGAGCTTAGAGATACAGAATTACAGCATAGCCCAATAGATAAAAAAATTACTCACTCTCTTCCATCTCCGCGGAACAAAAAATAATTCAACTAATAATCCAATTAAGATAATACTACTTAAAGGAGGCAGTTACATGGGTAAAACGTATATTGACATGGATGTGCGTTACACAAAAGAAGGCTCTTTGATACCTAAAGAGCTCATCTGGCAGGATGACAGAAGCTTTACGATTGCTAAGATACTTGATGTCCGCCAAGCTGCAAGCCTAAAAGCTGGTGGAGAAGGTATCAGGTATACGTGCATTGTAGCAGGAAAAAAAGTACAACTGTTTTTCGAGAATACGCGTTGGTTCATAGAAACATAATTTTAGCAAACAAAAAAAAGCACGGTTACCCGTGCTTTTCGTTTTTTTATTATTCGTATTTTTTGTAAAGAAGCTGAGAACACTCGTAAAGACTCTTCGGTACTTCTTTACGTTCTGTTACTGCCTTTTCAAGGTCAGTAACTATTATCTCAGTGCTTGATAGTGCAACCATGTTACCGTACTGTTTGTTAACCGCAAGCTCTCCTGCTTTTATTCCCAGTCTTAAGCCTAGAACCCTATCAAAAGAAGATGGAGCGCCGCCTCTTTGCAGATGCCCTAGTATTACGGAACGAGTTTCTATACCAGTCTTTTTCTCAATTATTTCAGCTAATGTTTTACCTATTTCTTTGTTAAGAAGTAGTTTATTACCAAAAGCATCAACGCCTAAATCGTCATCTTCGGCTCCGTCTATTTCAAAGCCTTCAGCAACTGCTATAATGTGATACCTCTTACCAGTAGCTTTCCTCTTCTCTAGAATGCCGCATATTTGATCTACGCTCATAGGGAACTCAGGTATAAGCGATATATGCGCATCTCCTGCAAGACCGGCTTGAATAGCAATCCAGCCTGTGTGTCTTCCCATTATTTCCACAATAACACATCTTGCGTGTGATTTAGCTGTCGTGTGTAATCTATCAATTGCTTCCATACAAATGTTTGAAGCTGTATCAAAGCCAAATGTATAGTCAGTGCTAGATAGATCGTTGTCAATTGTCTTTGGAACGCCTATCATGTTCATACCCATTTTTGTTAGCTTATTTGCAACACCTAATGTATCGTCTCCGCCTATAGCCACAATGCCTTCTAGTCCTAGCTTTTCCATTGTTTCTTTAACTCGCTCTGGTCCTCTTTCAACCTTCATTACATTTGTTCTTGAAGATTCCAGTATCGTGCCACCAATGGTCTGTATGCCATCGACATCATCTAGTGTAAGTAATTTACCATTACCTTCTATAGCGCCCTTCCAGCCGCCATAAAGTCCATAAACTTCTACTCCATTTGCGTATGCCTTTTCCGTTACGCCTCTTATTACTGCATTAAGTCCAGGGCAATCCCCACCGCCTGTTAGTATACCTATCCTTCTCAATTGTATTCCTCCTTCGACAATATGGATATTTTTTATTTTTTATCTTCTTGATCAATTATATAGCCTAAGTCTATGTTTCTTGTGTGTTTTATCGGAACCCAAGTAGCATTTGGCATTATTATTGCTCTAGCGCTTAAAAGTACTGTTGTTGCATTAAATAACGGACACAATAAGCACCCTGGTATACATTTTTTCATGTCTTTTCCTTCTGAATGTACTACTGCAAATGCAAATGCTATCTGCACTACTATTGCTATAAAAGCTGCCCATAATAAAAACTGTGTCGCTGGCCATACACCGCTTGCTATCCAGATATTAATAAAGTCCCAAATGCAAACCGTCATACCTATTATTCCGGATAAGAACATACATGTATACATACCAACATCAAAAGCGCCTAAATTTAAATTCTTAATAGCGTATGCAAAAAGCTTCAGTGAATAATGCCTAGTACAATACCATATACCTGCCATCCATCTTTTCCTTTGGGTCCAAGATGTAGAAAATTCCAATGGTTGTTCATCATAAACAATAGCACCATGTACCCATTTAACACCTACACCTCTTAGTACGCCGTGTATTGCATACTCAAGATCTTCCACAAGGCTGTTAGTTTCCCATCCATATTTAAATAAATAGTCAGTTGCAATAATGAATCCGCTGCCATTTAATAATGTCCCTATGTTTGCTCTGCCTCTTGGCAAATGATAGAATCTGTCAAGCTGCCAATTGAAGATTGCATAGCACTGCGTTACCCATGTATCATACGGGTTTTTTATATCTTTATAGCCTTGGAGCATTATGTGTCCCTGACATAATTCAGCATCCATACGTTTTAAAAAGCACGGTTTTACAAGGTTATCTGCATCAAACACTCCTATAGCATCATATTCCTTTTCATAGGTTCTTAATCTGCTGATAAAAAACTTTAGTGCATACCCCTTGCTTCGCTTATCCGGTTCATTGCGCTCAAAAACTATAGCACCCGCTTCTCTAGCAACTTTTGCCGTATCATCATCGCAGTTATCTGCAATAACGAATATATCATATAGCTCGTTCGGATAATCAATAAACCTAAGATTTCTTATTAAATTCGCTATTACATTCTGCTCATTCCTTGCAGGTATAACAAGTGCAAACCTTTTTTGAGGGCAATGCTTATCAAGGTTAATTTTGTCTACGTACCTTCTTATCCCAAATACGCCTCTAAAAAGCATGTATAGTCCTACTATAGCAGTAAAAGCTTTTAATAAATTCTCAATAATTTCTAATATAGTCATCTAATACCTCAATATTTGTTGATGTTTTTCACTAGTTGGACTTATAATAATATAAAAAGCAAAGGAGGCTTACTATGCGTAATAATATAAAGCTTGCAATAGCGTCCCCGCAAACAAAAGTAGCAGATCCATTCTTTAATGCATCTTCTATAGAAAATGCTGCAAAAAAGGCAGCTATGTCAGGCGCAAAAATACTCCTGACTCCGGAATTATCTTTAAGCGCATATACATGCCAAGATTTATTTTATAATGTTTCTTTAGCAGATTCTTGCTTAAAAGCACTTGTTAGTTTAACTCAAGCAACATGTGAGTTAGATATGTTTATATTCGTGGGACTGCCCATATTTAATGGTGGCAGTGTTTATAATTGCTCACTCGCTTTATATAAAGGCAATATCGTCAGTGTTTTTGCTAAAAACAAAATGACAAGCTACGCTCACGAAAGAGCTTTCTCTTATTCTCTGCCAAGTTCGCTAGATATAAACGGCAAACAGTACATTATTGATAGCTCTTTTACAATACAAGATGATATCGTATTGCAGGTTGCAGTAGGAGCAATAACGGATGTGCTTAACACAGATGCACATATAATATTAAACCCATTCTGTCTGCCTTCACCCACTGATACTCAATATTTTACATCATTTGAGCCAAAAAACAAAGCACAAATGCCCGTTATTTTATTGTCAAATGCATCTTGCACAGAATCCACTACAGATTATGCTTTCTCAGGCCAATGCAAGATCATTGCAAACGAAGCAAATTTTGTATCACAGCGTTATGAATTAAACGGTAGCCTGTTAATAGGCGAAGTTGCACTTCCAAACTCTGTCATTAAGTCAGAGATTATAATCTCATCGCAAGAATTAGAAGCAATCAAGCGTTGCCCGTATATGCCAAAAGATGCTGCTGGGCGTGCAATTGTCATTGAAGAAATACTAAATATTCAAGCAACCGGCATCTTAAAGCGCATGTCTCACATTGGCACTCAAAAGACTGTTTTGGGTATATCTGGCGGTCTTGATTCTACATTAAGCCTTGTAGCGCTTGTTCATGCGTATAAAAAAGCTGGGTTTAATATTAAAGATATATGTGCTATAACAATGCCTGGGTTTGGCACATCCAAAACTACTAAAAATAATGCAGTAGATTTAATTGACGCATTAGGTGTTACCAAAAAAGAGATAAGTATTAAAGAAGCGTGCATGAGTCACTTTAAAGATATCGGGCATGATGGTCGCCCGGATACGGCATATGAAAACGCACAAGCTAGAGAACGCACCCAAATACTTATGGACTATTCGAACATGATAAATGCTCTTATGATAGGCACAGGCGATCTTTCCGAAGAAGCATTGGGTTTCTCTACGTATAATGGAGATCAAATGGCAATGTATTCGCCAAATGCATCTATCCCAAAGACAGTAATAAGACTTATTATAGATCATGTCGCACAACAGTCTGATGTAGCTTTAAAGCAAGTGCTGATTGATATATTAAATACTCCAGTATCACCTGAGCTTGTTAATAATGCTGATAATAATAACCATATAACACAAAAGACTGAAGATATACTTGGGCCATATGAGATACACGACTTCTTCTTGTACTATTTTATTATAGGGCGTATGTCTCCAAAAGAAATTTTACAGATAGCTATCACTACATTCCCTGAGTATACTAAAGACCATATTCACACTTATCTGAAAACCTTTGTAAGCAGATTTTTTGCAGGTCAATTTAAGCGTTCTTGTTCACCCGATGGAGCAATGGCAGGTGTCCTGTCACTTTCTCCAAGAGGCGGACTATTTATGCCAAGTGACGCACAGCCAACAGCATTTTTAGATTTTTAAGATTTATTACCCAAAACAAAAGAGAGGCAAAACCTCTCTTTTTTATATGCATTTTTTAAAATAGCATTGTATCTGTGAATACATCTTCTTCTTTAGAAAACATGTGTATTAACGCTTCGATGGTCATTTTCTTTTTTTCTTCGCCCTTAATGTCCAAAAGCACTTTTCCTTTATGGAGCATTAATAATCTATTACCATGAGCTAATGCATCAGCTAAATTATGCGTTACCATTATGCTCGTCATATCTTTTGTCATAAATGATTCTGTTAAATCTAATACTATTGCTGATGTTTTTGGATCCAATGCAGCTGCATGCTCATCCAATAGCAATAGTTTTGGGTTACCCATAGTTGCCATAAGTAGCGCAAGTGCTTGACGCTGTCCACCAGAAAGCGCTCCTGCTTTTGTTTCCATCTTTTCTTCTAAAGATATTCCAAGTTGCCTCAGCATATCTTTAAACATCTCTCTTTTATGCTTTAAAAGACCTGCCTCCATGCCATACTTATTTCCTTTGTTATAAGCAAGAGACATGTTCTCCATTATAGTCATTGTTGAGCACGTGCCCATCTTTGGGTCTTGGAAAACTCGCCCAATATCCTGTGCACGAATATACTCTTTCTTGTTTGTTACGTCGATTTTGTTTAGCACCACTGAGCCACTATCCACATATACACTTCCAGCTATAACATTTAAAAGCGTAGATTTTCCCGAACCATTACTGCCTACTACAACAATGTGGTCACCTACCTCAGCTTTTAAACTAAGACCATCGTATAGGATGAACTCGTTTGGTGTTCCCTTATTAAATGTCTTTTTTATATTATTAAGCTCAAGCATTGTTTTTCACCTTAAATAACCTTACGATACTTTCTTTTATTTCGCTGCTGCTTAGAACGAGCGCAATTACAAACACAACTGCTGTTATAAGTTTTAAATCTATGGACTCAAAACCTATGTTTAGTGCAATTGCTATTGTTGCTCTATATATTATTGTTCCAAGTATAGCAATTGTCGATAATTGAATAAGCCTTATACGTCCAAATACTGTTTTGCCGATTATTACAGCTACAAGTCCCATTACGATAGTTCCAAGTCCCATTGATATATCAAAAAACTGCTGGTACTGACATATTACTGCACCTGCTAGTGCCGCAAATCCGTTTGCAATTGCAAGCGCTATTATCTTAACCGCTCCAATATTTTGGCCTAAAGATGCAACAAGTTGCGGGTTATCTCCTACTGTGCGAACGAGAAAACCTTTTTTTGTCTTCATAAACCAATCCAGAGCAAATTTTATAACCATTGCAATCAAAAACGCAACAATCAGTGTTGCAATAGACGAAGGTATCCCTGCAAACAAACCGTTTTCAAATGTAAATATCGTCACCGCATTACCTAAAAACAGATTTGGCTTGCCTGTTAAGTGTAAGTTTATTGAATAAAGCGCTGTCATCGTAATTATGCCTGACAAAAGATTTTTTATATGCAATTTTACGTGTAATATCCCTGTGACTGTTCCTGCTAAAGTACCTGCAAAAAAAGCTGCAATGCAACACAGCCATGGATTCACTCCAGATAGTAATAATGAAGCAGCGACAGCCGCCCCTAAAGGGAAGCTGCCGTCTACTGTCATATCAGGAAAATCCAGTACTAAATATGTTACTATTACACCCATCGACATGATGCCGTATATAAAACCTTGTGTTATTATGCCGCTAATGAGTACGTCCATATTTCTCCTCTTATTTTACCATTGTTGCGCTTGCTTTAATGTCCGCTGGTATTGTTACTTTTAGCTTAGTTGCTGTCGTTTCGTTTATTGTTACAGTCTTGCCTTCTTGTGTAATTATTTTTATACTCTCAGCTTTTTCGCCCTTAAGTATTTGAACGACCATATTACCAGTTACTTTGCCTAGTTCTAAATAATTAATACCTACTGATGCTAAGCTACCATTTGTTACTTGGCTATCTTCCGAACCATATACAGGTTTATTAGCTGCATTTGCTTTGCTTAATACAAGTGGTAGTGAAGTTACAATTAAGTTATCAGTAAGATTGTATATACAATCAACATTAGGTAATAAACTATCTACAGCAGTTGCCACTTCAGATGAATTTGTAACACCTTTATCAACTATTTCAAATCCGAACTGAGGCGCTAATGCTTTTGCTTCAGCAAGTTGTGAGTCTGAGTTTGCTTCAGCTGTATTGTGTAGTATGCCTATTTTTTTAACGCTTGGTGTTAGCTTTGTTATTAATTGTAGCTGATCTTTTATAGGTAATTTATCGCTTGTGCCTGTTACTCCGGTTACTCCTGTTGTTAAGTCCTTAGCTAGTCCTGCAGCTACTGGATCTGATACCGCACAGAAAACTAGTGGAATTCCCGCTTTTTTAGTTTCCGTTAGTGCTGCCTGAGCAGAAGGTGTAGCTATTGCAATAATTACTACAGCTTTTTTTGCCACAAAATCTTGCGCAATTGTTATTGCATTGTTTACTTCGCCCTGAGCGCTCTTGTATTCAATGCGTACATTTACGCCATCTTTGTATCCTGCTGCCTCTAGTGCTGCAATAACGCCTTCTCTGCAAGTATCAAGTGCAGGATGGTCTGCTATTTGTGTAATACCGATAAGTGGTAGATTTGCAGTATTAATAGTAGCTGTCGCTGCAGGTGTAGATGTTGATGCTGCCGTGCTAGTACATCCGCTTATAAGTACCATTGCACTAACGAGTAAAAGTGATATACCCGCTTTATAATTCCTTAGTAGTTTTTTCATAATATCCTCCCAAAATTTATTGCTTTTTTAAATTAGTCGGAGAGAAAGGTATAAAAAAACAGCCAGGACAAAAGCCTGGCTGCAAATATCTAATAACATGGCCCTTCTCATCTCAATAAAGCTATTCTAATCTCATCTCTAAACTAATCTGCTTATATTGTATCTGCCATAATTATTATTGTCAATATACTAATTTATTCTAGCAATACGTTTAATTGTAAATAAGTATCCTACTGCCATTAAAGAAACGGAAATAATCAAATTGTTTATGCCTATTGTAACCGCATTGTGATCTCCTAGATAGTAATTAATAAACATCTCGACTGGTTTAAATACAATACGTATTAAATTTAATGTACCCATTGGGTCGTTTATTAAATTAGTTGTTGCTAAAAAGAATAGTGCTCCACACAGAAGGATTAACGCAAATGCGATTTTTTTCCATCTGCTAAATACAATTCCTGTTATAAATCCCATTGCGCATGTTGAGAATGTCATAAAGAACGCTGCAAATACAAAAGTTAATGGATTAAGACTATAGAGCGTAAAAAGCGACTCAGTATTTACAATACTATTAAAGTCTGTTTTAAAAAGAATACTCTGTACTAGCGCCAAGCCATATGTCATACCTAAATATGCTATTATTACAAACCCTGACATTATTGCGAATTTTACTATATAACCTACTATAATTTCTTTTCTTGTCATTCCAAGTGTTAACCATACATCATACTGATGCTTTGAAGCACCCATGACTATACCGTTAATTAATATCATTATCATAAATGTGCTAAAATAATTCATGCTATAAGAGAGGCTTTCTGTTCCAGAACGTGCTGCAATCAAATTATATAGAAATGCTATCGACACAAGGCTAATCCCCCCGTATATAAGAAGAAAAGTACGCATCCCTGTTTTGCCCCAATTTATCCCGCTTAATACAAAAGGTTTTATTCTAAAGTTCATTGCTGTTTTCCTCCTTGTTATGCTCTGTCATATGCACAAAAAGTTTTTGAAGTGATATTGGCTCTATTTCTATGCCAGGTTTTCCAATGGCATCCTTCTTATCTCCAATTACAGTACAAACAGCTAGTGAACCCAGCCTTTGCATCTCAATTACATTTAGTCCTTCAACTGCTGCTTTTACGTCGTCTTCTTTACCTGATACATAATAGCCACTCTGTCGTAATTTTTCTAGCGGTTGATATGTTCTTAACTTACCAGTATCAATTATAATTACTTCTTCAAAAAGCCTATGAACTTCTTCAATAAGATGTGTGCTTAGAATGAACGTTCTTTCACCTTCTTGTGCTTCGTTTATCAATTCGTTATAAAACGTCTCACGTACTGCTGCATCTAACCCTAGAGTTGGCTCATCAAATATTGTAAGAGGTGTTTTGGCTGCAAGCCCTACAATTATAAAAGCCGCAGAGACCATTCCTCTTGATAATTGCTTTATCTTTTTGCTTTTATCCAAATTGAATTTTTTAAGTAATAATTCCGCATATTCCTGATCCCATTTTGGATATACTTCTGAGCATATTTTTAGAATGTTAGCTAATTTTTCTGTAGGCTCCCATAGTTGTGTTTCAAGTACTATACATACCTTCTCTAGCACTGCCGTATTCTCAAAGGGATTGCTTCCAAAAACTTCTATATCCCCATCCGTAGGTAATATTAGTCCGCTTATCATCTTTAAAAGTGTGGTCTTTCCTGCACCATTTCTGCCAAGAAGACCGTAGATTTTACCTGCTTCAAGCTCAATAGTAAAATCTTCGATCGCCATTTTCTTGCCGAATCTTTTATTTAAGCTTTTCGTTTTAAGCACTATTTGTTCCATATGCTTATCTCCTTAATCAAGTTAATTATTTGTGATGCTATTATTTAAAATCATATCCGCTAATTCTTCCTTTGAGATATGCAAATACTCTGCTTCTATAAGTACATTTATAAGTAAATCCTGGTAAAACGATTGTTTTCGCTTTTTCATTATTGTTTCTTTAGCACCTTTGCTAACATACATACCAAGCCCACGCTTTTTGTATAGCACTCCGTCCTCAACTAGCATATTAACCCCTTTTGCAGCCGTTGCAGGGTTTATTGTATAAAACTTAGCTAATTGGTTGGTTGAAGGAACTACATCATTTTCTTTTAACGCGGATTTTAATATATCATCTTCGATTGTCTTAGCTATTTGCTGATAAATCGTTCTATCATCTTCTAGTTTTCTTTGCATTTTCTCACCTCTGTTTACCCGTTGTTACTTAATTTCATTATCAATTTTTGCTTTTTCTTTTTTAGAGCTTTTCTTGCCTGCGTATTCCAAAAACAGCATGCACGCATAGGACAAAATAATAGTAAACCCGAGCACAACTGCAAGCGTCTTACTTCCCCAAATAAAGAACATTACTAAACCAATTATGAAAAACACGGATATCAATTTTTCTATCATTTCATCACCTGTACATTAGTTAATTAGTGCCGTAACTAACTATATATGTATTCCCTCTTTCTGTCAATAATGTTTTAAATATTTTCATTATATTTCACTTATTTATGATGAATTACTGTCATTAGATATTAACAAAAATGTTCATTTAATACTCGCTTTTTAAAAATAGCCTAGAGGCTTTTGTTAATACAGAGTACCTCTAGGCTTTATAATTTTTGCTGATCTATAAGTTTTTCAAAAAGATATCGAGCTCTTTTTTAAAAGCATTATATTTATCTTTGGCTTCATCTTGCGTTTTGCCGTTTACTGCAAAGTAAAATTTGATTTTGGGCTCTGTTCCTGATGGTCTGACAGCAAGCCAAGTGCCATCTTCGAAATAAAATTTCAGTACATCACTGATTGGTAGTTCATCCATCTCGGATACATCTACTTCAATTTCATCTCTCTTTTGCAATAAATAATCTTCTATAGAAGTAATTTTAAAAGAGCCAATTGCTTTAACATCTTTCCTGAACATACCCATTATGCTTTTTATTTTATCTGAAAAGCCCAATGGACTTATATTCAGACTATATACATCTTCATAAAAATAACCATACTTGTCATTTAGCTCAGTAAGCTTGTTATATATACACGTGCCATTTAGCTGATAATAAAGAGCCATCTCACATATTAGCGCTGCTGAACCTACAGCATCCTTATCTCTACACATATCGCCTGCTAATAAACCGTAGCTTTCCTCATAACCAAATATAAATTTCTTGCCTAGTTTTTTCAGCTGTTCTGCTTCGTCGCCAATATATTTAAAACCAGTCAATAATTCTTTTGTGCACAAACCATTTTCTCTTGCTATTACAAGTGCTTGTTGTCCAGATACTATTGTACTAAGAACGTAATCATTTTGGTTATATGCTTCCCCTGTTTCTTTTTTTATGCTAATAAGATAATCGAGTATTAAAGCTGCCATTTGATTTGAAGTTAGAGCAACGTATCCATTCTCAGTTTTAATTTGAACTCCAATCCTATCTGCATCAGGATCCGTCGCAAATATTATGTGCGCATCTATTTCATCGGCTTTCTTAAGTGCGACTTCATATGCTACTGCTGTTTCAGGATTAGGCGTTTTTAGTCCACCAAAGTTTGAGTCTGGATTAACCTGAACATAAGATACTTTCGGAAATCCTTGCATATTAAGCACTGCCTTAACTGGTTCAGCACCAGTTCCATGTAATGCAGAGTATACAATTCTAAGTCTTTTACCTTCGTTTTGCGTCAGTTTTAAATTAGGCAACTGCTTAACCAAGTCTTTTAAATATTCTTCAAGTATGTCTTCAAAATGAAATGTTATAAGTTCTGAGCCTTTAAGCTCATCCATTGGCAATTTTTTTGCTGTAAACATTTCTGTTTCATTAATATTATTTGTAGTTTCGTTTGCCAAATCACTACTAAGTTGCACGCCTCTATAGTCGTATGCCTTATACCCATTATATTCTTTTGGATTATGAGATGCTGTAATTACTATGCCAAATGAGATAGATAGTTTTCTTATTGTATAGCTTAAAAACGGTGTTGGTGCCGGTCTTGAAAACAAATGCACCTTAATTCCATTAGCGGCAAGTACTAGTGCTGCAGTTTTTGCAAACAATTCAGAATTATACCTAGTATCATATGCAATAGCACAGCTTTTCTCTCTGCCACTATTAATAATTGTCTTAGCAAATCCTTGAGTAACGCGTTCAATTGTGTAAATATTCATCCTAGAAGGACCAATGCCCATTATTCCTCTAAGTCCACCAGTGCCAAATTCAAGAGGTAACGAAAATGCTTCCATCTTCTCGGTTTCGTTCATAGAAACCATTTCATTATATGATTTCTCATCTACATTTTTTAATGTGTTAAGCCATAAGTTATATTGCTCGTTAAAATCCATATCTTCACCTTTAATCTGTATTTTTTAATCTACTTACATTAGAATCAGTGTTTAAAAATATGTTTATATAGAAATTCAATATTTTAATATCGAAATCGTACCTACATTATTTAACCATAAAAGGTCTTTTTGTGCAACCTAATTAGGTGGCATTTAGTAGGTATAATTTAAACTCAACACAAAAAAAGGA